>CABUDI010000014.1 GCA_902490305.1 uncultured Collinsella sp. | reverse complement strand
AACTGCGGGAATGGCCTATTTGCTCAATGTGTTCGGCTGAGATCGGAAATCAACCCACCACAAAGGTGCCTGTCCCCTTTGTGGTGGTGGGGTGGTTAGGGGAGGAGCTTCATGGCGGCGTCGTGGGCGGCGTGCTCGTAGGTATCGTCGAGGGGCTTGGGCGGCAGCAGAGCTGTGGCCTGCGCATCGCCGCGGCGCTCGAGGGCGTGGGTAATGAGCCAGTCGGCGAGCTCGGGGTTCTTGGGTAGCGCCGGTCCGTGTAGGTACGTGCCGATGACGCCCTTGTAGATGAGGCCCTCAAAGCCATCGTCGCCGTTGTTGCCGGTGCCCGTGACAACGGACGTTCCGAGCGGCGTGGCCTCTGCATCGAGCAGGGTGCGGCCGCCGTGGTTCTCAAATCCCACAAAGGGCTCGGGTGCCAGGTCGGTCTTGACGGCGACGTTGCCGATCAGGCGGTCGGAGCCGCGCACAGTCTCGGCGGCAATGACGCCCAGGCCCTCGATGCGATTCTCGCCCATATAGTACGAACGGCCGAGCAGCTGATAGCTGCCGCAGATAGCAAGCAGCGATCCGCCATCCTCAACATAGGCCGCGACCTTGTCTTTTTGAGCGAACAGCTCGTGTGCCACGGCCAGCTGGTCGCGGTCGGAGCCACCGCCCATCATGACGATGTCGGCGTCGGTGAGATCGAGCGTCTCGCCCATGCGGACCTCGTCCACGCGCGCGGGAATGCCGCGCCAGGCGCAGCGGCGCTCGAGGGCAATGACGTTGCCGCCGTCGCCATAGAGGTTGAGGGCATCGGGATACAGGTAGACGATGCGCAGCGGGCGCGAAAGCTCGACCGGCGCAATATCGGTGGGGACAGCGCTGCCATTGGCGCGTGTTACGGCGTGGGAGGTGACCGAGCTCGCATCGGCGCCCTTAAGCTCGTCGAGCTCCTTGACCAGTGGTGGGAAGGCCGTGTAGTTGGCGACGGCGTAGAAAGTATCGCCAGCCTCCTCGTCTGCCACGGCGCCGATCGCCTGCTCGATATTCGAGATGATGGCGGCGTCGATGCCGGCGTACTTCAGGCGTACCTGCATATCGTGCGCGCGCGTACCTCCGACAAAGGCGACAAGCCCTGGGGTATCGGCGATGCGCTCGAAGTCGACGTCGTAGATCCACGAGACATCGTGACCGTCGGCGTCGTTGTCGTTCAGGAAGAAGGCACAGAGCCTGCCGCCTGCCGTTTTAATGGACTGGATCTGGCGATCGAAGCCCACGGGATTTTTGGCCAGGTTTGCCTCGACGGTACGGCCGGCGATCTCCCAGCGGCCCATGCGTCCGCCGGCGGGGACATAGGCATCGAGCGTGGGCTGCAGATGCGCCGCGTCTACGCCCAGCTCGTGGGCGGCGAAGAAGGCTGCGGCTACGTTGTAGACCATATACAGGCCGTTGTAGCGTGTGGCGATGTGTGCGGCAGCCGCGTCGGGCGCAGATCCAAAGACCAGGTCAAAGCCGTAGCCGTCGCAGCCGAGCTTCACGCCCGTCACGCGACGGACAAGCCCAGGGCGGACCCAGCCGCACGAGGGGCAATGGTATGCGCCAAGCTGTCCGTACTGCACATAGTCGTACTCCAACGGCGCGTTGCACTGTGAGCAAAAACGCGAGTCGCTAATGCGGTCGGATTCGGTGTCGGTGGCGCCGTCGATGCCAAAGGCGATGCTTGCATTGGGAACGCGCGCGGCGATTGCGGCACATAGCGGGTCGTCTGCGTTGTAGATGAGCGTCGTTGCCGGTGAAAGCTCCAGCGCGTGGGCGATGACGTCCTGGGTATGGTCGATCTCGCCGTAACGGTCCAGCTGGTCGCGGAACAGGTTGAGCAGCACAAAGTACGTCGGCTTGAGCTTGGGCAGAACGCGTACGGTGTAGAGCTCGTCGCACTCAAAAACGCCCACGCGCTTGCCGCTGCTGGTGTGCTTAAGGCCGCCGCGGGCCTCGAGCAGAGCACCCACCACACCAGGCTCCATATTGTTGCCGGCGCGGTTGCACACCACGGTAGCGCCGCTGGCAGCAACTGCGTCGGCGATGAGGTTGGAGGTCGTGGTCTTGCCGTTGGTGCCGGTGATCACCACGCTGCGGTCGACTAGGCTTGCGAGGTCGCTTAGCAGCTCGGGGTCGATCTTCATGGCGATGCGGCCGGGAAGCACGCCACCCTGGCGGTTGAGGACAGAGCGCAGTCCCCAGCGGGCGATATCGCTCGAGGTGCAGGCGAGAGATGAGCGGAGGTTCATGAAGCCGTTCCTAACATAGATGACATGGTCGGGGCGATCGCGTCGCTAAAAGCCGTAGCGGCGCGCAAATTCCTGGGCAAGCTGCGATACGTCTTCGCAGGCGTTGGCCCAGGGGGCAAAGTCGGGGGTGTCCGAGATAATGCCGTCGGCTTCCCAAACCGCCTGGTGCGAGAGGTCCCAGGGGTCGCGCGGCTCGGGTCGGCAGGGAAGATACGGCGTCTGGTACATGGGGTTCAGCAAGAAGAACGCGCCGCCCTCGCAACGGTTGGCGAACTCACGCAGCGCGCGCGTCGCCGGGCGCATCTTGTTTGTTTTGAACAGCAGAATCGTGCGGGCGAGCAGGTACCAGGGGGAGTTCTCGAGTGCGTCTGCGCCCATCTGTTCCTCGAGCTGATGTGCCAGGGCAAAAAAACCGTCCTGGTCTTCCAAGCGGGCGAGGGCAAGCAACACGGTGCCGGCGGCCCGGGTGGGATAGCCCTCCGCCTTAAGGACGCGGCGAGAATAGTTGGCGGCAGCACGGTAACGAGCGCTCGCCATGCACAACTGCGAGATGGCCTCGAGCGTGTGAAGCCAGCCAATAAGCGCCGGCTCGCTCAGGGTAAGGTCTGCTGCGGTGACACCGTCGGCCAAAACATTATTGGCCCAGTAGTGCGGGGCCTCCATGTCGAACCCAGGCACGCTCTGCTGCAGGTAGTCGGCCGTACTCGTCTCGAGCTTCATCAAGTCACCCAGGCAGGCATCGACGGGCGTGTCCGCCAGGATGATGGCGAGCAACTGGGCGTCGACGGTCAGCGCATCGACGCGGACGATCTTGAGCAGCTCGTCACGCATGTCGTCGAACAGGCGGTTGCGCGTCTGCTCAAACTCCTCGTCGCTGCCCATGTCCTCGATGCGACGAAGCTCGTCGAGCAAATGACGATGAACGCCGGCATAGGACAGCAGCGCTTGGGCATGCTCGGTCTGCGCATACTTGTGAGGGTTTGCGCTGATGTCGTTATGGACAAGCTCGCGTGCTGCATCGGTGAGTTCGGGGTGCGACGCCAGATAGGTGCGCTCCAGATAGGCGGGGATGTAGACGCTCGGATCCATTAGAGGTCTCCTCCCTTAAACGGCAATCCCTGTTCGGCCGCGCGCAGGATTCGTTCGTCGATCTGGGAGCGCACGATGTCGTTGGTGGCGACCCAGGCGGCAAAGCTGGCGTTGTCGGGCGCGCCTAGGCCCTCCTGCAGCACCGGCGTCGCCTCGGACAGGGCAAGGACAAGCTCATCGGTGGAGCCCGGACCTACGTTGACGCGAGCATAGACGCCATCGGGAAACTCGGTTTGGAAGTAGAGCGCCTCGGCCGCGTGCGGACACGAGTGCGCAAGGATGCGCAGGTAGTGCTCGGCGCCCTCGTAATCCAGCTCGCGCCAAGCAGCGCTCATCAGCGCGATGAGCGTCCACGGGTCCAGGTCGCGCTCTGCGTCCTTGGGACGGCGGCGCAGCGGCGTGTTGGCAAGATAGGGCACGGAGTGGGCGGAACGAAAACGCTTGAGCTCCTCGGAAGGGTATTCGAGCTTTGCCATGGCAAGCATCGCGGTATGGCGGACGCCGGCGGGGTCGTTGGGCGCAAAGTCCAGGCTGCGATTCGCGGCATCCAGCGACATGCGGTAGCGGCCGCTAATGAGCGCGCGCGATGCCAAGGCGGCAAGCCAACGCAGGTAGGGACGGCGGGTCAGGTCGCCTGCGGCCTCACGCTCGTAGGGGTCCTGCGCCGAGGCAATCTTGAGCGCCAGATCGTGCTCCACCTCGTCGCACTTGGACACCAGATACTGTACGTATTCCTCGTTGGATTCGGCGGTGAGCGCCGTCAGCATGCGCTGGGCATCCCAGTTGGCCGGATCGAGCGCGGCTGCCTCGCGGAGCATGTTCTCGGCTGAGGCTTCTTCTTGCTCTGCCTGGGCGTCGTCGGGGATAAAGGGGATGCGGTAGTCGACAGCCTCGACGACCTTGGCAATCAGATGCCCAGCTCGGTCGCGGTCGTGCACGATGAGCGGCGCGGGGTTGCGGGTGAATTGCTCCATTAGACGCTCGACGGCGGGGCCGTCAGTGAGCGGGATATTGTCGCGGCGCAAGGCCTCAAGAACGAGGCGATGGCAATCCTCTTGAATGGGATCGAATGCCATGGGGCCTCCTTTGCTGCGGTTAGGGTTCAAATGTCTCTATATAAAGTTCTAGTTTACCCGCATGTGGCACACCGGGGGTGCCGCGCTTGGACTTGCACCTTTGCACCACGAAGACGGATGCCGCACAAATGTCGGCACCTTGGACGACCGAGTGGTATCACAGTGCCGTAAACGGTCGATTTTTGGCGGCGAACGGGGCACATTTTGGAGGGGCACAGCCCTGCCCGGGATATGTAGTCAACCCTGATAAAACGTTTGCCCAGCTTGGGAGTATGAATGCCCCACAAGGGTCTTCAGGGATAGAAAAAACGTTTCATCATTGTTGGCTTTAGGTGAATAACTGACCAACCAGAACGGTAAAATAATGTTTGTCTGAGCGTTGAGACGTTAAGACATCGTGCATTGCCATCGCCGACAACGCGCAAACCGGTCCTAACGGAGCCAATTGGGTGCTCCGTTATATACGCAAGTCTAAGAGGGGCTTGTTTAGGAGGCACAGTATGGGACGTTTTACCAATCCTCGCGATCTGTACTTTGGTGAGGGCGCTCGCCACGAGGTGAAGAACCTCAAGGGCAAGAAGGCCATCATCGTTTCTGGCGGCAGCTCTATGCGCCGCGGCGGGTTCCTGCAGGACGTTGAGGCCGACCTCAAAGAGGGCGGTTTCGAGGTCAAGCTGTTCGAGGGCGTCGAGTCCGACCCGTCCATCGAGACGGTCATGAAGGGCGCCGAGGCCATGCGCGAGTTCGAGCCCGACTGGATTATCGCCATCGGCGGCGGCTCGCCCATCGATGCCGCTAAGGCCATGTGGGTCTTCTACGAGTATCCCGAGGAGTCCTTCGATAACATCATCCAGCCGTTCAGCTTCCCCGAGCTGCGTCAGAAGGCTCATTTCTGCGCCATCTCCTCTACCTCCGGCACCGCTACCGAGGTCACCGCGTTCTCCGTCATTACCGACTACGCCAAGGGCATCAAGTACCCGCTGGCCGACTTCAACATCACCCCTGATGTCGCCATCGTCGACCCGGAGCTCACCTACACCATGCCCGCCAAGCTGTGCGCTCATACCGGCATGGACGCTCTGACCCACTGCATGGAGGCCTACGTTTCCACCTGCGCCTCTATGTTCACCGATGCCAACGCCCTGCACGGCATCCGCGAGATCGTCGAGTGGCTGCCCAAGTCCTATGCTGGCGACCATGAGGCCCGTCAGCACATGCACGAGGCTCAGTGCATCGCCGGTATCGCCTTCTCCTCGGGCCTGCTCGGCATCGTTCACTCCATGGCTCACAAGACCGGTGCTGCCTTCGAGAACGGCCACATCATCCACGGTGCTGCTAACGCCATGTACCTGGGCAAGGTCATCCAGTGGAACTCCAAGGACCCGCGTGCTGCCGAGCGTTATGCTTACGTGGCCAAGGAGATCCTGCACCTTCCCGGCGAGACCAACGAGGAGCTCATCGCTGCGCTCGTCCAGAAGATCCGCGACCTCAACGACCAGCTCAACATTCCGCAGTCCATCAAGGATTACGCGAATGGTGGCGTGAAGGTCGACGCCGAGAACCCGCAGATGGTTTCCGAGGAGGAGTTCCTCGCCAAGCTGCCCGAGATCGCCGCGAACGCCGAGCAGGACGCCTGCACGCCCGAGAACCCGCGTGAGACCAAGGCTGCCGACTTCGAGAAGATCCTCAAGGCCTGCTACTACGACACCGACATCGATTTCTAATCGACTCTTGTCATCGTAACGAGGGGCTCCGCACGTATCCGTACGGAGCCCCTTTCTTTTTTCTTTTAGAGAATGGGATAGTTATGGCTGCAATTTTCAATAGCCCCAGCAAGTACATCCAGGGTCCGGACGAGCTCGCCAAGCTCGGCTCCTATGTCGAGCCGCTCGGCGCTAAGGCCCTCGTTATTGTGACGCCTTCGGGCAAGAAGCGCGTCGGTGCCAAGATCGAGGGCGGCTTTGCCGAGGCTAAGGCCGAGCTGCTGTTTGAGGACTTTAATGGCGAGTGCTCCAAGGGCGAGGTCGACCGTTTGGTGGCGCTCGCGCGCGACAACGGTTGCGATATCATCGTCGGCGTCGGTGGCGGTAAGATCCTCGACACCGCCAAGGCCGTTGCCTACTACCTGGAGTCCCCGGTTATCATTTGCCCCACCATCGCCTCGACCGATGCACCGTGCTCAGCACTTTCGGTGCTCTACACCGATGACGGCCAGTTCGATAAGTATCTGTTCCTTAAGGCAAACCCCAACATTGTCCTGATGGATACGACGGTTATCGCGGCGAGCCCGGTGCGCCTGACGGTTTCCGGTATGGGCGATGCGCTCGCAACCTACTTTGAGGCTCAGGCGACGCATGATGCCGACGGTGGCACTTGCGCCGGCGGCAAGGGCGGTATGGCTGGTCTGGCACTTGCCAAGCTCTGCTACGAGACGCTTATGGCCGATGGTGTGAAGGCCAAGGTCGCGTTGGAGAAAGGTGCGCTGACGCCTGCCGTGGAGCACATCATCGAGGCAAACACGCTGCTCTCCGGCATTGGCTTTGAGAGCTCGGGCCTTGCTGCTGCTCATGCCATCCACAATGGCCTGACGATGCTGCCCGAGTGCCACGGCATGTATCACGGCGAGAAGGTCGCCTTTGGCACCATCGTCCAGCTGGTACTCGAGGATGCCCCGACCGAGAAGCTTGAGGAAGTCTTGGGCTTCTGCATTGAGCTGGGCCTGCCGGTTACGATGAAGGAACTTGGCGTTGCCGAGCTTACGCGCGAGCAGGCCATGATTGTTGCCGAGGCCGCCTGCGCGCCCGATGACACCATGTGCAACATGCCGTTTGAGGTGACGCCCGAGACGGTCGCAAACGCCATCCTGGGTGCCGACGCGCTGGGCCACTACTATCTCATGGATGAGTAAATTAAGCTAAGGAAGGGGCAAAGCCGACAGATGGCTTTGCCCCTTTTTGCTATGGTGCAAAGTGGCCTGTCTCCAATGCACAAGTTGGTGCAGGGGGAAGGTTACTTTGTACCAATCGTTGTTTGATGAAGGGCGGATTCTCGTATGGCGCTTCCCATGGTTTATGGCGGTCCCGGCCGGTATGTTCAGGGGCCGGGCGAACTTTCGCGTCAGGGCAGGTATTTGTCATGGTTGGGCTGCGCTGCCTATGTCCTGTTTGACCAGGGCACCGAGGATCGGCTGTGCAAGCAGATCGTCGATGGATTTCTGGATGAAGATCTAAGCGAGCCGTTCTTTAAGATTTACAACGGTCCGTGTACGGAAGATGCCGTTGTCGAAATGGCCAAGGAAGCCCGGGCCGAGTATTGCGACATGGTGGTGGGCATTGGCGGCGGCAAGATGCTCGATATCGCCAAGGCCGTTGCGTTTTATGCCGAGTTGCCGTTGTGCGTATGTCCCACGGCGGCGTCGATGGACGGTCCGTGCAGCGCGATTTCGGTGCTGTATCACGAGGATGGGTCGTTCGACCGCTACCTGATGCTCGAGAAGAATCCAGACTTGGTCGTGGTCGATACCAACGTGGTCGCGGCGGCCCCGCTGCGTATGACGGTCGCTGGTATGGGCGATGCGCTGGCAACGTACTTCGAGGCGCGTTCGTGCGCCGCGGCGCACGGCGCCAACGAGCACGGTGGCGCGCCGGGACACTTGGCCTTGGTTGCGGCTCGTGCCTGCTATGACACACTCATGGAGTGCGGCGTCGCTGCCAAGCGCGATCTCAAAAAGGGCCGTACATCGCCAGCGGTTGAGCGCCTGATCGAGTGCAATATTCTGCTTTCGGGCGTCGGCTTTGAGAGCGGTGGCTTGGCGCTTGCCCATGCCATCGCCAACGGCCTGACGATTTTGCCCGAGTGCAAAGCTATGCACGGCGAGGCCGTAGCGTTTGGTCTGGTGGTGCAGCTGCGCCTGGAGCGTGCGCCCGAGCTTAATCAGGTGCTCGAGTTTTGCCAGCGCGTCGGTCTGCCGACGACGCTCGAGGAGCTGGGCCTTGACGAGATTTCCGATGCCGACCTGATGAGCGTTGCGGATGCGGCCTTTAGAAACGAACGCAATATGGCTAACGAACAGGCCAAGGTGACCAGACAAAAGCTCGTGCAGCTCATGCGCGAGGCATAGCTAGGCGCTTGATCGACCTTGTGCAATCGAGGCGGCGATAGGCATAGGCTATTTGCCTCAAAGGTGCGCCGCGTGTAATTTGCCCGAGGTGTGGGCCGATAGCGTATCATTATCTCTTGCTTGTTTGCACTGCTCAGGGAGGGGCCGCGCATGGCGCAGGAACACGATCTGTTTGATGACATTATCGAGATCAGCAAGGGTTTCGACTTTCTTAAAAACCCGCTTGGCGGCGTGACCGATGCGCTCGATCCGTCGGCACCGCAGTGGAATCCTGCCGACTACAAGGAGCGTCCGCGCGGCAACACCATTCCGTGCTTGACCTGCAAAAACGAAAAGAGCGGTTGCGCCGCGTGCATGGACGTGTGCCCGGTCAACGCTATCGAGGTCGAGGAAGACGCCATCGAGATCCTCGACTCCTGTCGCAAGTGCGGCCTGTGCGCCGCTGCCTGTCCGACCGAGGCGATCATCTCGCCGCGCCTGGCGCCTAAAAACCTGTATGACGATATCGTCTCCGCTGCTACGAGCCACGAGACCGCCTACGTCACCTGCACACGCGCCCTCAAGCGCATGCCGCGCGAAAACGAGGTCGTCGTTGCCTGCGTGGGCGATATTACGGCCGAGACCTGGTTCTCGGTACTGGCGGACTATCCCAACGTGAGCGTCTACCTGCCACTGGGCGTGTGCGATAAGTGCCGCAACACCGGTGGCGAGGACATTTTGGGCGAGGCCATTGCTACCGCCGAGGAGTGGGCGGGTACGGGCATGGGCCTGGAGGTCGACCCCAAGAGCCTCAAATGCCATAAGCGCCGCGAGTACGAGCGCAAGGAGTACATGGATAAGATTGCCCGCACCACGGGCCTGACGGTGACCAAGCTCAATCCGGCGACGGCGGCGCTGGCCTCGGTGACGCAGAAGTTGAAGGCTCACCGTCACCAGATCACGCAGCTCGAGCGCACGCTCAACACCATGTGCGGCACCACGACGACCAAGCGTCGCCGTTCGCTCACGCACGGGCGGCAGCTGGTGCTCTCGACGCTGCAGAACCACCCCGAGCTTGCCCAGAATATGCAGGTGAGCACACCGGAATGCGATTTTGACAAGTGCACGTCATGCGGCGAGTGCGTCAACGTGTGCCCCACGTTTGCCTGCGATTTGGTGGGAAGCGGTCGCTTTGCACTGGAGTCCACGTATTGCCTAGGTTGCGGAGCCTGCGTTAAGGTGTGCCCCGAGCATGCGCTCAAGCTGGTCGAGCACGATGCGTCCAATCTGGTCGTTGTCGACCCCGAGGCCGAGGAAAAGGCCGCTCAGAAGGCCAAGGCCCACGAAGAGGCCCAGAAGGCCAAGGCCGAGGCAAAGGCCAAGCTTGACAAGATGCTCGATCAGGTGGAGAAGCTCGCGGACTAGTCAGCGAGCTCTATCTCTGCTTCATTTGCGCCGCCGCGGTGTCCGGATTCGCCCGGATGCTGCGGCGGCGCTATACTTATACAGTTTGAAGTACCTGTACTAAAAGGAGCTGTCGTGTCCCTTTCCATCGGTATCGTGGGCCTGCCCAACGTGGGCAAGTCGACGCTGTTCACCGCGCTTACCAAAAAGACCGGCCTTGCCGCCAACTACCCGTTTGCCACGATCGACCCCAACGTGGGTATCGTCGACGTGCCCGATAGCCGCCTGCAAAAGCTTGCCGACATCGTCAACCCGGGCCGCATTGTGCCGGCTACGGTCGAGTTTGTCGACATCGCGGGCCTGGTGAAGGGTGCCAACGAGGGCGAGGGCCTGGGCAACCAGTTCTTGGCAAACATCCGCGAGACCGATGCCATCTGCGAGGTCGTGCGCTACTTTAAGGACCCCAACGTTATGCGCGAGGTGGGCCGCACGGGCGAGTTCGTCGATCCCGCCGGCGATGCCGACACCATCATGACCGAGCTCATCCTGGCCGACATGGGCACGCTCGAGAAGCAGCTGCCCAAGCTCGAGAAGGAGGCCAAGCGCGACAAGGAGCTCATGCCCAAGTTCGAGGTGGCCAAGCGCCTGCTTGCCTGGCTCAACGAGGGCAAGCGCGCCGCGTCCATGGAGATGACCGACGAGGAGCGCGCCGCTGCCAAGGGCCTGTTCCTGCTCACCATGAAGCCCATCCTGTATGTGGCCAACGTGGACGAGGATATGCTCAACGACGACCTGGCGCCCATCGATGGTGTCAAGCCACTGCCCATCTGCGCCAAGATCGAGGCCGAGCTTTCCGAGCTCGATCCCGAGGACGCCGCCGACTACCTGGAAAGCCTGGGCCTGGAGCAGCCCGGCCTGGACGTGCTCGCTCAGGCTGCCTACAAGCTGCTCGGCCTGCAGTCGTTCTTTACGGCCGGCGAGATGGAGGTCAAGGCCTGGACGGTGCGTCAGGGCGCGACCGCCCCGCAGGCCGCCGGCGTCATCCATACCGACTTTGAGCGCGGCTTTATTAAGGCCGAGGTCATTGGCTACGACGACTACATCGAGCTCGGCGGTGAGCAGGGCGCCAAGGCCGCCGGCAAGCTACGCATCGAGGGCAAGGACTATGTCATGGCCGATGGCGACGTCGTGCACTTCCGCTTTAACGTGTAAGGACGACGCGCATGTTCAAATATGGCAAAAAAGCCGGCTACATGGGCATCGCGCTGCTGGTGCTTGCGGTGCTTCCGCTGGTGGTCGCAGCGTTTGTAATCCCCAACATTGGCCCCGAGGTGGCAACGAAGTTTAACGCAGCCGGCGAGGTGGCGCGCTGGGGCAAGAGCTACGAGCTGCTGGCGCTTCCGGTGCTCAATTTGCTGCTGAGCGTGGCAACGTACTTTACGGCGGGACGCCAGGCCAAGAACAATGATGACTCCGCCGCCATGGCGCGCATCGTGTGCGAGCGCTACCTGCGCAACGGTTGCATCACGGGTGTGTTCCTCAACGTGATCAACGTTTACTTTATGTACTCGGCGATTACCGGAACTGGCTTTGGCTTTGGTTTCTAGCTTGTCCTTTTAAGCAACGAGCCTGCACGCATATTCAATGGCTGCTGCGAGGCCGCCGCTCGATCGTGGTCGAAAGACTACATCGGCGGCGGCCTCGTTTTCGTATCCGGCGCCGCGAAGGGCGAGTGCGATACCGGCTTCTAAAAGGAGCGGCAGGCCTCGTTGGCTGGTTGCGATTACGGCAGCCTGATTGAGCGAGCAGCCGTGCACTTGGCATCGGATGGCAAGTTCACCTTGCGTCGGGCAAGGGACCAGAACGGCGGCGACGCGACTTGATAGCAATGCAAATGCTGTGCGCTCATCGGGCGAAAGGCATTCTGCTTCAACGACGACGAGCTTGGGCGGTGCGCTGTTTGTGCGAAGCGTGGCTCGGTACGTACGGACCGAAGAACCCGACATAGAAAACTCCTGTGTATTCGGCAAAACGTAAACTATAGTTTACGTTTATGTTCGGCTCCATTTCAAACTCGGCTGCATGGACGAACGTGCGAAACAGATTCTTGGCAGGCGGGTCGAAGAGACACGCAGGGACCTTGGTATCTCCAAGGTTGATTTTTGTGTGGCGACAGGAATCAGCCGACCCTACCTCGACCGAATCGAAGATGGAACGGCAAATTTCACGCTCAAGGTTCTATTTAAGATTGCGCCCGCACTCGGTATGACGGTGTCAGAGCTTCTCGAGGGCATTGAATAGAAGATGCCTATTGACCGGTGGTTACACCATCGGGATACGGTCGTGGTTGACTTGGCTGTAGAACAGGCGCTGAATCTCTGCCGCATCGCGTGACTGGCCGAGCGCCCACATGGTCTTGGCCACGAGCGTCTCGGTGGTCATGTCGTCGCCGCGCAAAATACCCGGATGATCGGCGTAAGCACGGCCGACCTCATAAACGCCCAGATCGAGGCCCTCTTCGGGGACCTGCGTGGTCATAACGACAGTGCGGCCCGAATCGACCCAGCGGAAAATTGCCTCTTGGAATGACTCGCCCGACTCACCAAACTCGGGGATACCGCCAATGCCAAAGGTCTCCAAAATCACGGCGTCGTAGCTATCGGCAAGGGCGTCGAGGATGCCCGGGTTTACGCCGGGCGTGAGCTTAAGGACAAACACGCGCGGGTCGATGCTGTCGTAGAAACGCACCGGGTTTTCGCCCTGATGCGTGCCGTGAAGCCCGTTGCGCACGATGCGGTCGTTGCGGATATAGGCGATGGGCGGATAGTTGACGCTAATGAACGCGTTAAAGCTCATGGTGCGCTGTTTGCGGGCGCGCGTGCCGGCAATGGCTACGCCGCCAAACACGATTGAGACGTCGTGCGAGTGTTCGTCGAGCGCATAGAGCAGGCTCTGGTACAGGTTGAGCTTGGCGTCGGTAAAGGGATTGCCCATGGGCTTTTGCGAGCCGGTGAGCACGATGGGCTTGGGGCTGTCCTGAATCAGGTAGGAAAGCGCTGCCGCGGTGTAGCTCATGGTGTCGGTGCCGTGCAGAATCACGAAGCCGTCGTGGTCGGCATAACCCTCGACGATGACATCGCGGATACGCATCCAGTCGCTCGGGCGCATATTGGTGCTGTCGATGTTCATGGGCTGCACGACGTCGAGCTCGCAGAGGCCCGAGATCTCTGGGACGCTCTGGGCGAGCTCCTCACCGGTCAGGGCGGGGGAGAGGCCGTTGCCGTCCTCGGTCGATGCGATGGTGCCGCCCGTGGCGATGAGAAGGATGCGCTTCATGCTGGTATTCCTATCGTATTTGCCGCCGCAGAGGCGGAGTCGTTCGGCAGTATTGTGGCACAGGGCGTCCAATGTTCAAACGTATTACATCATCCGTAACGTTTGGTAACACTTCAATTGCCGTCAAATTGGGGCCTGGTCGTGCGTTTGCCGTGCGCTGATGGCTGCGAGGGACGAGAAACCCCATATAACGTGTACACTATGGAGGTTATTTTCGTTCATTCACGCGGGTGGGCACCGGCTCCCCGCCAACAAGAGGGGGATACCATGGATCAAAAGGCTTCCGCAAAGGTCCTCGTACTCGACTTTGGTGCGCAGTACGGTCAGCTCATTGCCCGTCGCGTCCGCGACCTCAACGTGTATTCCGAGATTGTTCCCTGCGACATATCGGCCGACGAGATTCGCGAGATGAACGCCTCTGCGCTCATCCTTTCTGGCGGTCCGGCCTCCGTGTACGCCGAGGACGCTCCGTCCATCGACCCCGCCATCTTTGACCTGGGCCTTCCCGTCTTGGGCTTCTGCTACGGCCATCAGATCACGGCGGTGACGCTCGGCGGCAAGGTCGGTCACTCCGAGGTGGGCGAGTACGGCCGCGCCACCATCACGCGCACGGCCGGCGCCAAGCTCTTTAACTCCACGCCCATGGAGCAGACCGTGTGGATGAGCCATCGCGACGCCGTTTCCGAGGTGCCCGAGGGCTTTACCGTTACCGCTAGCACCGACGTGTGCCCGGTTGCCGCCATGGAGTGCGTCGAGCGCAAGATTTTCACCACGCAGTTCCACCCCGAGGTCAAGCACTCCGAGTACGGTCAGCAGCTGCTGAGCAACTTCCTGTTTGAGATCTGCGGCCTGGAGCCCAACTGGAGCATGGACAACCTGGTCGAGACCATGACGGCTGAGTTCCGCGAGAAGGTCGGCGACGACCGCGTGATTCTGGCCCTGTCCGGTGGCGTCGACTCCTCCGTCGTGGCTGCGCTGGGCGCTCGCGCCGTGGGCAAGCAGATGACCTGCGTGTTCATCAACCATGGCCTGCTGCGCAAGGGCGAGCCCGAGCAGGTGGAGGAGGTCTTCACCAAGCAGTTTGACGTCGACTTTATCCACGTCCACGCCGAGGACCGCTATGCCGAGCTTCTGGCCGGTGTGACCGAGCCCGAGGAGAAGCGCCGCATCATCGGTACGCAGTTCTGGAAAGAGTTCTTCGCGGTTGCTCAGCAGCTTGAGACCGATGGTAAACCCGTGAAGTACCTGGCTCAGGGCACCATCTACCCCGACATCATCGAGTCCGGCGCTCGCAAGACGGGCGGCAAGACGGCCACCATCAAGAGCCATCACAACCTGATCCCGTTCCCCGAAGGCGTGCACTTCGACCTCATTGAGCCGCTCGACCACTTCTTTAAGGACGAGGTCCGCGCGCTTGGTCTGGCGCTCGGACTGCCGAGTCATATCGTGTTCCGCCAGCCTTTCCCGGGCCCTGGTCTGGCCATCCGCATCATCGGCGCGGTCGATAAGGAGAAGCTCGAGATCCTCAAGAACGCCGACGCTATCGTGCGCGAGGAGCTCGACGCCTACAACCAGCGTCTGTTTGAGCAGACTGGTGAGCGCAACTCCGAGCACAGCTGCTGGCAGTATTTCGCGGTCCTGCCCGACATCAAGTCCGTTGGCGTTATGGGCGACGAGCGCACCTATCAGCGCCCGATCATCCTGCGCGCCGTCGAGTCCAGCGACGCCATGACCGCCGACTGGGCCAAGCTGCCCTACGACGTCTTGGCCCGCATCTCCGGCCGCATCGTTGCCGAGGTTCCCGGCGCCAACCGCGTGTGCTACGACATCACGTCCAAGCCGCCCGCGACCATTGAATGGGAATAGAACAGACGTTCGATAAAATAATATAGTATCAGATAGCGGGCACGGTTTCAATTGAATCCGTGCCCGCTGCTGTATGCGTGTCCTTGCATGCCCAATATGCGCCGTAAAAGCCGTCTTCTTCGACGTCAAAGTGAATGCGCTTCGTTTTTGCCTCTTAAAATCTTATTTTCACGATTTGCATTTTCATCCCGTTGTCACCGACCCTTGCGAGAAACCGGAAAAAGCCGCTGACAGAAGGGTCTCTCAAATCGTTGTAGCCCAGCATATAGCCGCGACTTGTGACCTGCAGACGGCTGTCCCACGTGCCGATTTCCTTGGCGGCATCCGAAACCGCAAAATATGCCCCCACATCCTTGATTTTTGCAGTCTTAAGCCATGTTTTTGCGATCATCTTTACTGCTGTCCGATTGGCAGCATCAAAGACCAGCACACCGCCGGGGAAAGCGTCCGCCATCTCCCGCACCAGTTCCCGGACCTGCTGGGTCAGAAAGTAATAGAACACCCCGGAGGCAAAGAACACCGCCCCGCCGGAGGCATCGATTTTGCTAAACCATGTGGTGTCTTTCAGGTCGCAGGGGATATTTTGTTCTCGATCCCCGGCGGGCAGTAGCTGCTGCCGCAAGGCAATCACATCCGGGAAGTCCAGATTGTAAATTTTGCATCTACCGTTGTCGCAGGTTCTGCCGGTGTTGTTCAGTCCGCAGCCCAGATTGACCACCGCCGCATTGGGGTGGCCTTTCAGGTAATCCTGTACCTCGAAAGCAAGATCACCCTGCCGCATTGCCACCTCCAGCGCACCAAAGCGCTGTATCAGGCTGCGGGAGTTTTTCTCTGCCTTTGAAAAGTCGTAGTCGATCTGGTCGAGCAGACGAACCGCTGTTTCATCCCTGTAAAGGTTCGGGTACAGCTCCGTACACAGCTTCCGGGAATACAGCGGGAGGATCAGCGTCTCCTGCACGGTGTTTTTCTCGATTTTACATTTCATAGGTTCCTTCCTCAGTGAATAAAAACTGTCGTAATTGCCGCCAGCACAGCCGCTATGGCCGTCATGCCTATCGCCATGTGCGGGATGGATGCAAAAATGCCCGCATGGCGTCCTCAAACGCCATATCCGCCACACTGCCTTGCAGAACGGCGCAACGTCCCTCCTGAATTGCAGTTCGGTTGAGCTTTCTAGCCTTCTCCAGGCTGACGGGCGAATAGTCGATGCCCTTGACGACGCCATGCGGGCATTTTTTCAGCAGTCGTTTTATGTTTGCCCCGCCGCCGCAGCCGCAATCTAGCACTTTGGCGTTTGGCGCAAGTCGTAGAAATTGAAGTCCCCACCGCGCCACAGGGCCGTGGCCCAGATTCATCATGGCAACCATAAGTTTTCCGCCGAGGCCCACGGGCTTGCGGGTGTTTTCAAAGAACGACATCTGGCCCCTCCGATTTCGTGCATTCCGTATAGGTCAACTGGAACGAGGCCTTCAGCACCGCGCTTTTCTGCACCGCCCAGCCGTTTTGACGCAGGAAACGCAGGTATTCCTCGCTTGTCCACCTGCTGTGGAGGGGGAATCCCGCCATGCTCATGAAAAGGGCTTTTGCTTTGCCGGAAACCGAGTTCCCCGCGTGGGTGAAGGTTGGCGCGATGAGCACGCCGTCGTCCTTCAGCACCCGCCTGATTTCTTGCAGGGCCTTTTCCGGATGCGGCACTATGTGAAGCGCGTTGGACACGATCACCACTTCGAAGGACTTCTGTGCATAGGGCAGGCGGAACATATCTTGTACGGAAAAGTGCAGCTTTGCGGATTGATTGTCCCGTTTTGCTTCAAGGATCATCTGTGCAGAAGCGTCCGTAGCCTCGATATGCGCCGCTGTATTCACGATGCTCTTTGCGATAAGCCCCGTGCCGGTGGCAACCTCCAGTACGGTTTTTTCTTTCACCACCGGCCGGATCAGCCCATACATCTTCTCATACGCCGCCCGGTCGTTTCGCATGAAACGGTCGTACCGACCGGCATTCTTGTCCCAGAAGTCCTTGCGTTCGTGCATGGCTATCGCCCCCAAAAAGTTAGAGCCATCTAACCATAACACACGAATCATGCAGTAAGATAAGGCTAACCTTATTTTCTTGGCAAAGATGCATCTCTTCGGTTTTCGCTTATAACAGCGCGAGTCAGATACTAGGCTGGAGCTGAAGAAGGAGTTTGGCGGACAGGTAGGTCGATACCGGTTCCCGGAACGGTGATCCAGTCAATTACACCAGGGCTCTAGCCATCGAGTGGGAATAGAAAATTCCTTAGTTATGGGGTATAAATTTGATTCCCTTTAGGATATACCCCCATAACTATATGAATTGACCTGCTGACTCCAATGAAGATTGGAGGGTAACGGCCAGGGGTGACGGCCCAGCGCGTGCTATTTTGCGAGCTATGCGCATTGAAAGCGACCTTTCGTGGTATAAACTACTTGCCGGAAGCCGCGGCTTTCAGAGTACGGCTTACGTGTACGTTTAACCTCCGTGGGCGACGGGGTGCCGCAAGGCGTAGAATATCGCCCACCTGTAGGGGCCTGCAGCGATGCGGGCCCCGCTTCGTATGAAGGGGGCGTAACCGATGAAGATCGTATCCATCTCCCAGGACTTCTTCGACCTCGTCGAGGGCGACCGCGAACTTATGCTTAAGCACAATCGCCCCTGTATCGTGGTGGTGAGGCTGCGTTTCCGCGGGAAGCGCAGGGACTTCGCTGTGCCGCTGCGTTCCAACGTCGCCCCTAACGTGCCCAAAGACCAGTACTTTGCGTTGCCACCCCGCCCCACGACGCGCCCCGGCTGCCGCCACGGCATCCACTACATCAAGATGTTCCCCATAACCAAGGCCTACCAGCGCCGCTTCAGGACCGAGGGCTCGGCCTACTACGAGACGCTCCAGCGCATCATCGACGTCAACACCAAGCGCATTGTCTCCGAGTGCCAGGCATACCTCGACCGCTACGAGCGCGAGGGAAGGCCTCGCTTTGCCGTCGACATCGACCGCATCGTGGGGCTGCTGGAGGGCGAGAAGTAGGGCACCTCGGCTCAGTCTCGAGCCATGCGGAGTCGCTCCGCATTTTTGAACGCCGCGTGTGCGTCCCAAATACTTGAGAAACAAGCTGTGAAGTGCGGTGGCGCGACCGTGCCCGTGCATAGCCGTCACCATCAGCGTCTACGCGGCGTCGGCTTCAAGTGGAACTGGCGCCGCTGCTGTATATGGTTTGCTTTGCTGCAAATGGCGATCAATGCCCACGATGCTTCTGCTTGCGCTTCAGCTTTCGCTGCTCGAAGCGCGCCTCCGCCTCATCCGCGCGACGCTGGCTTCTTGCTTGAGCCGACTCCCGCTTCATCGCTTCCCGCTGTGCCGCGAGAGCCTGCTGCGCCTTGGTGTTCATCGCTGGCTGCTTGAGGGCTTTCGCCGCCTCGCGAGCGCGCCGCTTGGGGTTCTTCGCGGGCTTGCTTGCCTCAGCCGGTTCGCCACCGAAGAACGAGAGCTTCTCCCATTTGCTTGTAACGAATCGCAGAATCTCCTCATCGGACGGCTCCGCGCCGAAGACGATGCGGGCGACGCCATACCTTCCGCCCTCGACGTGCTCCGCCAGCCCGACCCAGAATTGACCGTCGTGATATGACGATGAGCAGCAAGTCGCTGATAGCCGCCCTGCGAAGCTAGTTGCCTTGTTCGCAGCCGGGCCGCAGGCCGCACCTACGCTCGAGCTCTGCCACGAGGGCATCGTTGTCGGTCACCGAGACGATGGCGTCGCCGTCGTAGGGCGCCTCGATATAGACGCGGTCGAGCGAGTTGGCCGTCCCCGCCCAGAGCGTCCTGGTGCGCCGGACGCCCCGCACGTGGGCGTAGGGTATCACCGAACGCATCCCAGCGTACACGACGACGAGGCGGTCGCCGTAGAGCTCGAGGCGGTTGCTGCGGACGGGAAGGGCGGCCAGGGCCACGAGGGCCGGGACGGGTAGCAGCGCGAGCCAGCCCCATAGGAGCGCGGGACTCGAGCTCAGGAAACACGCGATACACGCCGCGGATAAACCGCCCGCCACAATCACCATGGCCGCTATGAACCACGGGTCTGTCCTGCCGGGGAACACCCGCTCCGGCCGCTCGCCCTTCTCACCCATTACGGCCTCCCTCCCGACGCCCTCCCTAGCGGAGCGTGGGGCCGGAGAGTGCCTTGAACCCGTCGCCGACCATCTCGCCCCCCGTTCCGTGGGCCTTCTGTAGTGGTGTGTACCCCCGACTGTTCGACGGATGTCGTACGATTGAACGGTTTTCGAACTTTTTTAAGATGGGTGCGGCAGGATCGAGCAGATTGTTCGCACGAGAGGCTCCCCGCCGCCGCGCCCGGTCTCGGGTTCGATGCATCGACATCCGTCTCAGGTGGTGTCTCCGCTGCGCGACATTGCAGGGGGCAAAGCCGAGATGTCATGGGGCGCGCCGAGGCTTTGCCCGCGGGGCGAAGATTCTAGGGGTCCGACGTGGCCTGGAGGGGAGACGGACATGCAAGCGCTTATGACTGAGGAGCTGGCCGAGTGCCTGCCGCCGCTGTACGCGACCGAGGGAGGGGCACTCGCCCTCGACCTCACAAACCCGGAAGGCGAGGACCACCTTGACCTCTGGTGCTCGCTTACCATCAACCTTTCGGGTGACCCCTTCGCCTCCACGTGGCGCATTCACACTTGTGCCCGGCATCATGGGCATGGGCGTCGCCAAGTCGGCCGACGGGGCGCAAGCCCCTGTTGACTCAACGTTCGACGAGATAAACCGCATGTTCTCAAAGCTCGGCTTTATCGATTACAATTCACGCCTCGCGCAAGGGCCGTTCTACTCCCCAAACCTAATCTGCCTGTCGCACGCATCGAGGCGACGGGGCGGCGCCTCCTCGCGTGAGTCAATTCCTGTTTTACTGGTGCGGATCCCAACATGCCCTTACGCATGTTGGGACGCCGCTTTCGAAACTTCAAAACTATTCGACTTTCGAAACTAAGTGGGAATAAGTTATCGGTACGCTTTTTTATAAAATGTAAAAAAGTACCCCCATAACTGCTGAAATGGACGCTGAGAAAAAGGGGTGCATCTTGCGTATATACCGACGTGAAGATCTACCTCTATCTTGCATCGCGCGGGTACGAGCTTTCTGTGGGCCGTATTGGGAAGCTCGAGTGTGACTTCATCGCTCGTAGGCGCAATGCTTACGCCTACATCCAGGTCTCTATGTCGATTGCCGACACAGACGTCGAGGAGCGCGAGTACAGGCCGTTCGGTCACATCAGGGATGGGTATCCGCGCTACTTGTTCACGCTTGATCCTCTATTGCAGGAGAGGGATGGCGTCAGGCACCTTAACATGGCGTCGTTTATGCAAGATGGCGGTGATCTTATTTGAGTGGTGGCCAGATTCCTTTGCTTCCTAGTGCGCAAACAGCGCGGGTATCAAATGATGATCATTGCCTCACGTAGAATCGACAGATTGAGAACTTGTTTTGATGTTGACAGGCTTTTGGCCAGTGGCTCCTATTGTCGAGTGGGAATAGCGGAAATAACGGCCTCCGGACCTTTGGTTCGGAGGCTTTCTTTTTCGTTCTGTTCGGAAGGAGCTCCTTGCCAGAGTCCCATGGATAGCGAACGGCTTTATCGAGCGTGCGCGTTCTCGTAGGCGCCTTTGATTTCTTCCGGCAAATTGTCGGGAATCAGCGCCTCCAGCCTATCCTCGTTGCCATCTTGAATCGCCTGCTCGTAGTACCAGCATTTGAACTTCAGCATGTCTAGCGCGCGGTTCATGTTCTCGATCTCCGACTCCATATGGGCCTTCCGCTCCTCGAACATGGCCTTGCGCTGGGGGTATGTTGATGGACCCTCTGCACACCATTCCATGAACAGCCGGATGTCCTTGATCTCCATTCCCGCCTTCTTCAGGCATTCGATGACCCGAAGCGCCTCGAGTTCCGTATCGCCGAATCGGCGAATGCCGGACGTCCGCTCCAGCCCCGGGAACAATCCCTGCTTGTCGTAATACCGCAGCGTTGAGGCGGGCAAGCCGAACATTTCCGCCACCTGTCCGATTGTGTACATGGCCCCTCCGAATAAATCTCGAATTCATTCCTTGACCTAAAGTCAGGTTTAGGTATTACCTTCATTCTCGTCAATACAAATCGGTAGCGCAAGGGGTGGTCCGTAATGGGCAAAACGGTTTTCGCCGGCGGCGTGAACGGTGTGGGCGATATCGCCGGGTATCCCGCTCTGGAACAGGTGCGACGAATGGGCATGGAAATCTAGGCGGGCTACTTAGCCGCGTGGAGACGGATTCGTGTCCAGAACCATCGATAGGAGGAAATCGATCATGGCAATTAAGCAGACGGCAGGCAGAGATGCCCTGGGGGAGTTCGCCCCCAAGTTCGCACAGCTCAACGACGATGTGCTGTTCGGCGAGGTGTGGAGCCGGGAGGGCGAGCTCTCCCTGCGGGACCGTAGCATCGTGACAGTGGTGGCCCTGATGTCGCAGGGACTGACGGACTCTTCGTTCCAATATCATCTGATGTCCGCGAAGAACAACGGCGTGACCAGGATGGAGATAGCGGAGATCCTTACGCATGCGGCGTTTTACGCGGGATGGCCCAAGGCGTGGGCGGCCTTTCGCATGGCGAAGGAGGTTTGGGCGGATGGCGACGCCGCCGACGCAAGAGCTGAGCACCAAAACGAGATGGCCTTTCCTATCGGCGCCCCCAACGACGCATTTGCGAAGTACTTTATCGGGCAAAGCTACCTCGCGCCCCTTTCCACCGCTCAGGTCGGCGTCTACAACGTGACGTTTGAGCCCGGCTGCCGCAACAACTGGCACGTCCATTGCGCCAAAAGCGACGGCGGGCAGATCCTCGTCTGCGTGGCTGGTCGAGGGTTTTATCAGGAATGGGGCAAACCGGCACAGGAGCTGTGCCCTGGCGATGTAGTAAATATTCCCGCGGGCGTAAAGCATTGGCACGGAGCCGCGCCCGACAGCTGGTTCTCCCATCTCGCGCTGGAGGTTCCGGGTGAGGAGACCTCCAACGAGTGGTTGGAGCCCGTGGACGACGAGGAATACCTTACTGCGACTGACAAGGAGGCTTAAACTTTGACACCCGAATCAGAGCCATCGCTTTTATGGGCGTGATGTCCGGGCTGATGAAAGCGCAAAAGCCTCGCCACGTTACTCGTTACCTGTCCGCGCCGCCGAGAGCAAGGCGCCCAAGTCTGCCTGGATCGCCTCTGCCTTGCTTCCAAGCTGCAACGGGGCCGAGTCGCCCGAGATGTTTACGCTCAGCAGGTGCGCATCCGGCAGCTTTGCGGTCATGCTCCAGAATGGGAGCGTGATGATACCGGGGGTCATTTCGCCCACGCCAAGTTCCAGCAACAGCACGCGGCAATCGCTGCGCTCGCGCACGAAGCGCTCATATCGTTCGATGCTCTCGCGCCAGGCCGCGCCCTGCAGAAATGTGTCATCGCGCACCCACGGCACAAGCTGCCAGCCGCAGTGCGGGCATCGGGGGACATCCTCGCTGCGGATCTCGAACCCCGTCATGCCCACGAGCATACGCTCGACGTAGGGACTCGCGTCGAAGAGCTCGTCGCAGCATGGCTGCTTGCACTGAAGGTGCGCGAAGCTTCCCTGATAGTTGCAGGTCCTCTCGGTGGGAAACGTCTTTTCGACCTGGGTGTCCACATTGGTGCTCAGGATGAAGTAGTCCTTATGGCTGATGAGCGATCGCAGGTCGAGATAGGGCTGCGAGGCCGGCTCGCGTAGCATGAAGTCGATGTATCGCGCGTAGTAGGCCCATTGCTGCTCGAGGCTGGGGTAGAGGTGGTAAAAGCCGTCAAAAAGACTCTTGAAGCCAAAGGCTTGCTGCCAGTCCGCCATTCCGGCACGCGTCATACCCGCATGGTTGTAATGGTTGAACCCGGCGGCGCTCGACATGCCCGAGCCGATGCCGACAATGATGGCGTCGGCATCGGCGATAAGGCCTCGAAGCCTCATTGCTTTTCTTTCTAGAGACGGCATCGGGCGATCTCCTCGAAAGCCGGGGCCATATCGCCGTCAACGAGAATCGTCTCGCACGATGCATCGGGCGCCAGGGCCTGGTTGTAGTTGAACACGATGTAGGTGACGTGCTCGCAGGCGCTCGCGATCTGGGCGAGCATGCGCTTTATGACGCCGTTGCGCGGTCCCACGCCAAGTTCGAGGATGGCGACCCTGCCATTGAGATGGGTGCACACGAGGCGCTCGAGCTCTTCGAGCTGTGCCATGGCGAGGGCATCTGGATGGGCGAGACGCCGCTCGTCGATTGACGTGCGCGTGCTTCCCTCCGTCTCGAGTACGCGGTTCTCGTTGAACCCTGCACGTGCGAAGTGCCCATCAATATTGCATGTGATCACGAAGGTGTCGGCGTGCTCCGTAAGATGCCACAGCCCGTTCATGAGCGGGCTGGGCTCATACTCGACATACTCCTTTTGATGGAACCGCTCGACCCATCGGCGTCGCACGTTTGCATCCGGAGAGGCGAGCCCCTGCAGTATGCAGCCGATGCCGTCGGCCTGAGCGAGGTCCCCGTACGTCTCTCGGAAATGAGCGTCGGCGCGGAAGAGGTTGAGCCCCTCCGCCATGTCGAGCCCGTTGCTGGCGCCGATGATGACAAGATCAGCCTCGACAAGTACCTGGCCGATACGAACCGCTTTTACCGTTTCCATGCGCTACCTCCCCAGCGTCTTGTGCACGTCGGCGAGCACGTTGGCGATGTCGGCGCGAACGGCGAGCCCTCGATCCTCGATCGCGCGGGGGAGAAACTGCGTCTTGTTGTTCACGGCGATGTAGCTAGCCTGCGGCAACTGCGCCGTGAGGGCCCAGAACGGCTCCTGGATAAACGCGGGTGTCATGCGGCCCACGCCCAGCTCAAAGAAGAGAATCTTCTGCCGCGCGTGCGCGTCGAGCCAGTCGGACACCTTGTGGTACTGCTCCTCGTAGAGCGCGCCCTGCAGGAAGTTGCCGTAGCCGCGAACCCAGGGGAACGCCTCTGCCCCGCAGTGCGGGCAGCGCGGCACGAGCTCTGTCGGAACCTCAAGGCCGTCTCCCATGGCCTCTGCCATGCGGGAGACCGGCTCGACCGCGTCCCACACCTCGTCGGTGCAACAATGGGAGCACTGGAAGAAGCGGTGGTCGCCTTGGATCTCGGCCACCTTCTCCCAGGGGTAGATTTTCATGAACTGCGTGTCCTGGTTGGTGGTGAGAACGAAGAAGTCTTTTTCGGTAAGAATGGCGTCGAGGTCCTTGTAGGGCTTGCGCAGCGGGGCGTTGAGCGTGGTATCGAGGAAGGTGGCGAGGTATCCCCAGCGCGCCTCGGCAGTGGGCCAGCGGTAGAACGACCCCTCGAAAGCGCCCCTGAAACCGTAGCGCTCGGCGAATTTGCCGAAATGCCTGCGATAGGTCGCGTTGTCCTCGTAGTAGAAGTCGCCGCCGCCTGCCGCGGAGAGCCCGGAGGCCCCGCCCACCAGCACGCAATCGGCTTCCTCGATCATGCGGGCGAACGTTTCGATTTGCTGGTCGTAGGGCTCGGGCTCGCGGGCGCTCAGCTCATAGGGCGTGCCGCCGGTGCGGTAGGCGGCCTGATGGGAAAACGATTGGTTGGTGAGCTCGACAACGAGCTGCTCGTATAGAGTCACTTGATACTCTCTTTCAACTACAATGAACAGGTGTCTATAAAAAGTATCAATGTTGATTTGCGTCAGAGCAATGAACAGTTTCGAGCTGCTGTCGATAAACGGGCGGCTTCAGGATATTGTTGAGCGCTGCAATTGGAGGGGCCATGGAATCGGGGAAGATCGATCGTCGCCGACGCTATACGCTCTCGGTCATACGGGAGGCGTTCTTTGCGCTGCTGGCCGAAGTCGGCTTCGCGAAGATGACGGTGGCGGATATCTGCCGCTGCGCCGATATCAACCGCGGCACGTTCTATTTGCACTACGAGGACAAGTTCGCGCTGCTCGACGCGCTTATTGACGAGGCCCTGGCGGCGGCGCCCCCACTCGAGGGAACGGGGGCGGGGGCCCTCTGCCAGCGCCCGCCGGCAAACGATGACTATTATCTGCTCTACTCGGATGACGACGCATACGCCCGGGTGGCACAGCGCGTCGTCGAGCGCGGCGCCGAGCAGATGGTTCCCTCGATCATGGAGGAAACTGGGCTTTCGCGCGAGGACGCCTATCTGCTCTTCGTCCACAACGTCCAGGGAAATCTCGCGGTAAACCGCCTGCTCGGTTGGAGGCGAGGGCCCGAGTTCGCCCGCGCCCAGGAGCTGCTCAGCGCCTATTCCGAAGGGGGCATGCGGGCGGTATCGGCCCCTTGCACACCGATCGCGAATTAGAACATGATAGCGTCGTCGGCCGTGAAGGCATCAAGGGATCCCTGCTTGACCTGAATGCAGACGTATGTGATGCCCGAGTCGGATGCGGCGCGGAACTGACGGTGTGCGGCGGGGGAAATGCGCAGCCAGTCGCCGGCTGCAAGCTCGATTTCCTCACCGTCGATCGTGACCGAGCCCGCGCCCTCGAGCACGCCATAGATCTCCTCGTTTTCCTTGTGTGTATGGACGAACGGAATGCCAGCGCCGGCGGGAAGGTTGTTGACGCTCACCTCTGCTCCGGTAAGTCCGAGCACCTCGTGCAGCTCGACGCGGTTCTCGTCGCCGATGTGGGTCTTTGCATAATTGGCCATAATGGCTCCTCTCTTTGAGGTTGATGTACCTTGCAGGCATCTCCTGCGTGAGCTATATTCAACGCGAAGGCGCATGCAAATACGAGTACGCACATATTTGTAACTGCGTACTTTTTTGTGAAACCGGTATGGTCAAGGAGGTTGGGTCTCCCGTGATGGCGAAAGAGGAACTTCCGGAGTGTCCGGTCGCAACGGCGGTAGCGCTCATTGGTGGCAAGTGGAAGCTGCTCATTATCCGTAACTTGCGCGTACGCCCCTGGCGTTTCAACGAGTTGCGCCGCAGCCTTGAGGGGATCTCTCAGAAGGTGCTTACCGACAGCCTGCGGCAGATGGAGGATGATGGGCTGGTCTTTCGCCATGACTATGGCGAGAATCCTCCCCGCGTTGAGTATGGCCTTACCGAGCTCGGCCGCCAGATGATGCCCATCATGGACTCGCTCGCAGACTTCGGCGCTTATTACAAGACGGTCGTTTCGTAGCGGACACATCGCTTAGGAGGCGGAGTACCGCTACGAGGGTGCTGACGAAAACCTGTTACGAATCATCCTTACGATTCCCGTAGCTCATCTTGACCGCGTGCCATTTCAGACATGCGACGCTGCTATGGCCCCCTCTTTGATTTTCGACGTTGTATAAGGCAATCGCAATTGTCTTGAGCTTCTTAAGGGAACTTCAACAAGAGATGTGGTCTGCGGACGATTGAATAACTCCATCTGTTTTGGTTACAACGAAATGTGTGCCGCGCGCCTGCGGCATGAAGGAGGGAGATTTCTATGAAAATCGTTGTATTGAGCGGCAGCCCGCGTAAGGGCGCCAACACCGATACCATGGTCGAGGCGTTTGCCGAGACCGCGCGCGAGGCCGGCCATACGGTCGAGGTCGTCCGCGTTGCCAGCAAGAAAATCGCTGGTTGCCTGGGGTGTCAGTATTGCTTCGCCCACGAGGGCACTTGCGTGCAGAAGGACGACATGGCCAACGTGATCGAGTCGCTGAAAGACGCCGATATGGTTGTCTTCGCTTCGCCTATCTACTGGTTTGATATTACTGCGCAGGAGAAAGCCGCTATTGACCGCCTGTACGCCTTCGGTGCCACGGGCTTCCCGTTCACCAAGACGGCCCTTTTGCTCGATAGCCACAGCGAAGGCGTCTATGATGCGGCGATCGCTATGTACAAGTCAGCTTGCGCATACTGCAAGTGGGAGGACCAGGGCATTGTCACCATCAGCGGTATGACCAAGCGCGACAGCATGGCATCCTCACCCAAGTTGGAAGAGGTGCGAGAGCTCGCTCGCAAGCTCGCCTAAGGGCAAGAAGAACGCATGGCAATCGGTGTTGGTGGAAAATGCTTGCTATCCTTACCAAGAGGAATGCTGATTGCCATGCGTTGATGCTTCCGCGGACAATTCCGGCGTGCTAAAACGCCTTCTCGTTCAAGAATTCCCTGAACGCGGGAATGTCAAAGCCAACGAGACCACGCCCGCGCTCTCCAATGACGCCGTCCTCCAGGAGGCGGCGTTTGTATTGGCTTGCGTAGTTGCTGGCGACGCCCATGCGTTTGGCTATCTCCGAGACCCTGCTGGGGCCAGAATCGGGCAGCATCGCGAGCAAAAACTCAATGTCTTTATCGGAAAGCTTCCGATAGGTCGTTTCGAGAGAAGCCCGACGTCATGCTTCTCGAGTTGTCTGAAGACGCCATTCATGCCCGTGCGCCAGTTACCCTGAGTCTCCTGAGCATATGTCCAATCGATGCCGACTGGCTCAATCTGAACGCCGCTTATGCACGCGCGAGACTATGAGAGGCGGCTATCTGCCGCTTCTTTGGTTCGCTCGATAATATCTTCGAGCATGCCTGGCATGGCGGAGACATTTGCTGCGATCCATGGTGGCCCCTTTGCAGGTTTTGCTAGTTTTTGCAACTTTTGATAATTTTTGCAAGTTTTGCTAACGGTTTAACATGTCTTGTGCCGCGGGATTGCAGGAGTGAAAAACGGGGATTCCTATTATTCCGACTACGTTGCAACGAGCGGGGCCCGGAGCGCGATGTTGCTGCGCTCCGGGCCCCGCTGCATTGAAAAACCATGACGGTTTGGCTGCCGTCGTCCTAGTCAAACAGACTCGGCATGTCGTTTTCTTTCATGAGGGCACCGGCGGAGGGCAGACTCTGCGCGGTGAACTTCTCGGCCGAGACGCCGGCGCCAAGGATCTCTTCGGTTGTGCCGACGGTGGTGACCGAGCGGCCCTTCTTGGCCGTGAAGGCCTGGACGCCCTGCGTGTTGGTGGTCGTCTTGGTCTTAAGCAGCGACGTGTTGAAGTTCATTAGGCGGTAGTCGCTCGAGACCAGCGCGATGTCGCGATCTTCCTTGAGCACTTGGGCATACAGCAGTTTGCTGCCGCCGTAAATGGCGTTCTTCAGGCGCTTGCGGTTGGTCTTGGTGACGTATCCGGAGAGTGCGACGCGCACCACGCGGCCGTTCTCAAAGACAAACAGCACGTCGGCCTTGTAGTCCTCGGGATCGATGACCCAGATGACGCTCTCGTCGGGTTCCATCTCAAGATCGGTCGGCAGGTACGAGCCCAGCTGGGCCGACTTGGTGTCCTCAAACTGCGCGACCTTGCACTTGTACACCTGGCTCTTGTTGGTAAAGACCAGCAGCTCGTGCGTGTTGGAGGACGGGAACTCGATAAAGGGCTTATCGCCGTCCTTGTACTTGAGCGTGGCAGCCTTTTTGAGCACGCGGTCAGTCATCTTCTTGAGGTAGCCGTCGCGCGAGAGCATGATGGTAACCGGGTACTCCTCGACCTCGGGCTCCAGGCTCACCTCAATAACCTCGTGGGGCTCGATCCTGCCCGTGCGGCGCGGCATCACGTACTTCTTGTTGACGGCTGCCAGCTCGTCGCTGATGACCTTCTTGATGTTCTCCTCGCTGGAGAGGATCTCCTCAAGCTCGGCAATCTCGCCCTCGAGCTTCGCGATGTCCTTGGTGCGGTTGAGGATGTATTCCTCGTTGATGTTGCGCAGCTTAAGCTCGGCGACAAACTCGGCCTGGGTTTCGTCGATGTCGAAACCCTTCATAAGGTTGGGCACGACCTCGGCTTCGAGCTTGGTGCCGCGGATGATGGCGATGGCCTTGTCGATATCGAGCAAGATCGCCTCGAGGCCGTGCAGCAGGTGCAGGCGCTCGGACTTTTTGCCCAGGTCAAAGTTAATGCGGCGACGCGTGGATTCAATACGCCACTTGACCCACTCGTGCAAGATCTGGCGCACGCCCATAACACGGGGATAGCCGTCGACCAGCACGTTGAAGTTGCATGAGAACGAATCCTGCAGCGTGGTCGAGCGATAGAGCTTGGCCATGAGCTTGTCGGGGTCGACGCCGCGCTTAAGGTCGATGGCGATGCGCAAACCCGAGAGGTCGGTTTCGTCGCGGATGTCGGCAATCTCCTTGACCTTGCCCTCTTTGGAGAGCTTGACGATGCGCTCGATAATGACATCGGTCTTGGTGGTGTAGGGGATCTCGTAGACCTCGATAATGCGCTCTTCGGGAATCCAGCGCCAACGGGAGCGAATCTGGAAGCTGCCAAGGCCGGTCTCGATAATCTTTTCCATCTCCTCGCGGCGGTAGATAATTTCGCCGCCGGTCGAGAAGTCGGGCATGGGCATATATTCGAGCAGGTCGCAGTCGGGATCCTTGAGGTAGCGCATCGTGGCAGTGCAGACCTCGTTGAGGTTGAAACCGCAGATGTCGGACGCCATGGCGACGCCGATGCCCTTGTTGGCCGAGACAAGGATGTTAGGGAACGTGGTGGGCAGCAGGCGCGGCTCCTTCATGGCGCCGTCGTAGCTGTCAACGAAGTCGACCGGGTCCTTGTCGATGTCCTTGAAGATCTCGGCGCTGATGGGGGAGAGCTTGGCTTCGGTGTAACGCGAAGCGGCGTAGCTCAAGTCGCCCGAATAATACTTGCCAAAGTTGCCCTTCGACTCAACGAACGGTGCGAGCAACGCCTCGTTGCCGGTTGCCAGACGCACCATCGTCTCGTAGATCGCGGCATCGCCGTGCGGGTTGAGCTTCATGGTCTGGCCCACGATGTTGGCGCTCTTCTGGCGCTCGCCCTTGAGCAGACCCATCTTGTACATGGTGTAGAGCAGCTTGCGGTGCGAGGGCTTAAAGCCGTCGATCTCGGGGAATGCACGCGAGACGTTGACGCTCATAGCGTAGGGCATGTAGTTGACCTCGAGCGTCTGCGTGATCGGCTGATCGGTGACCTCGGAGTGCAGGCCGATGACGTTCTCGGCGTTGACCTGCTTTTTCTTGGGCTGGTTCTTCGTCTTCTTCTTTGCCACGATTTCCTCTTGAACTTCTTATGGGCCGTCGTTATCGATTTACTGCTATTGCAGGTCCAGCTGGTCCAGGTATTCCTTGCCGTGCTCGGAGATATGGCGCTTGCGGCCCGCCTCGTCGTTGCCCAGCAACAGGTTGAACATGGTTTCCATCTTGGTGACGTCCTCGGGCTCAACCTTGATCAGGCGACGCGTCTCGGGGTTCATGGTGGTGAGCCACATCATGTCCGGGTCGTTCTCACCAAGACCCTTGGAGCGGTTGATCGAGCACTTTTGGTCGCCGATCTCCTTAAGGATGCCGTTCTTCTCGAGCTCGGTGTAGGCAAAGTAGGTCTTCTCTTTGCAGTTGATCTCGTAGAGCGGCGACTCGGCGATATACACGTAGCCCTCGTCGATAAGCGTGGGCACCAGGCGGTAGAGCATGGTGAGTACGAGCGTGCGGATGTGATAACCGTCGACGTCGGCGTCCGTACAGATGATGACCTTGTTCCAGTTGAGGTTGTCCAGGTTGAAGGCGCCAAGGTTCTTGATGCGCTTGTCCTTGATCTCCACGCCGCAGCCCAGCACGCGCATGAGATCCATGATGATGTCGGACTTAAAGATGCGCGGATAGTCTTCCTTCAGGCAGTTGAGGATCTTACCGCGAACGGGCATAACGCCCTGGAACTCGGCATCGCGCGAGGTGCGAATGGCGCCTGCTGCCGAGTCGCCCTCTACGATGTAGATCTCGCGACGGTTCTTATCTTTGGAGCGGCAGTCGATGAACTTCTGCACGCGGTTGGCCATGTCGGTCTTCTGCTGCAAGTTGGTTTTGATGCTCTGGCGCGTCTTCTCGGCGTTCTCGCGCGAGCGCTTGTTGATGAGCACCTGTTCCATGATCTTGTTGGCGGCGTCTTTGTTCTCGATCAGGTAGGTCGAGAGGCGCTCCTTAAAGAAGGCCGTCATGGCCTGCTGGATAAAGCGGTTATTGATGGCCTTTTTGGTCTGGTTTTCGTAGGACGTCTGGGTGGAGAAGCAGTTGGTCACCAGCACCAGACAGTCCTGGACGTCCTGCCACTTAATGCCGCTCTCGTTTTTGTTGTATTTGCCCTGTTGCTTAATGTAGGCATCGATGGCGCTGGTCAGAGCGCTACGGGCCGCCTTCTCGGGCGAGCCGCCGTTCTCGAGCCATGACGAGTTGTGGTAGTACTCCTGCATCATGAAGGTGCGCGAGAAGCACATGCACGCGGTAATCTTGACGTTGTAGTCGGGCAGGTCCTCGCGATCGCGACCGCGACGGTCGGCCTCGATAAAGAAGGGCTCGGTGAGGTAGTCGGTACCGACCTTCTCGAGCACGTAGTCTTCGATGCCCTTGGGATAGCAAAAGTCCTCTTCGGTAAATTCGCCGTCGTCGCCCTCGATGCGCAGGCGGAAGGTCACGTTGGCGTTGACCACGGCCTGGCGGCGCATGGTTTCGCGATACCAATCGTGGGGGATGCTGATGGAGGTAAAGACCTCAAGATCGGGGCGCCACTTGATGGTGGTGCCGGTACGGTCCTCGTCGCTGGGCTCAATCTCGAGTGCCTTCTTTTTGGCGCCGACGACCTTGCCCTTCTTAAAGTGCAGGGAGTACTTGTTGCCATCGCGCCAAACCGTGACGTCCATGTACTCGGAGGCGTACTGGGTCGCGCACGAGCCCAGGCCGTTGGTACCGAGCGAGAAGTCGTAGTCGCCGCCCTGGTTGTTATTGTATTTGCCGCCGGCGTAGAGCTCGCAAAAGACGAGTTCCCAGTTAAAGCGCTTCTCGGAGGGGTTCCAGTCGAGCGGGCAGCCGCGGCCGTTGTCCTCTACCTGAATGGAACCATCGCGAAAGGCGGTAAGGGTGATGAGCTTGCCGTAGCCCTGGCGCGCCTCGTCAACGGCGTTGGACAGGATCTCGAAGGCGGCATGCGCGCAGCCGTCGAGTCCGTCCGAGCCAAAGATGACGGCGGGGCGCAGGCGTACGCGCTCCTCGTCCTTGAGCTGGCGGATACTGTCGTTACCATAGTTTGCGGTGTTTTTTGCCATACTCGCTCTCTCGGTGCTCCTTTGCTGCGTTTAAGTCATATAGATAGTCAAGGTAGCATAGCCCAGCCCACAGACGATTCCACCCAACACGAAATCCATCGAACAATCGTTCGGAGTTCGATGGAGATTCGTTTACTCGGACAAAACCGAGTCGGCTCTGTCCGAGTAAGTTTGAAGACGGCCGAATGTGTCTTGCTGCGTTTGCGGTTGGATACGCTGTCGAAGACATGTCGTGCGGATTGTTGGCGAAAAGACGCCGTGCCAAGCTCGAGGCAGAACTCAACTCCTCTGACGACATCTAATGCGCAATGGGCTGGCTCTGGGTATCCAGAACCAGCCCCTTTTGGTGTTCGATGAGCCGAGTCGGCGTCTCTCACAAAAGTAACTAGGAGCTAGTGAGGCTTATCAGAATTAACCTCATCGGCGGTGTCGGTTTCGAGCGCCGTGCGGCGGGCGCTGTAGGCGACGAGGCCGGCGCCTGCTGCGGCGAGTGCTGCTGCGGCTGCCGTAAGGGGAGCGTTGACATCGCCCGTGCCCGCAAGCGTGCCCGCTTTTCCGGAGCGCTTGTTAGTGCCGTGGTCCTTGCCACTGCTGGAGCTGCTTCCGCCGGAGTCGCCGTCCTTGTCAGTACCACCGCCACTCGAGCCACCACCGCCGTCCGCCGTCATCGGTGCATCGTGAAGCCCCGTCGTATCCGCGCTGTCGCATACGCCGACCTGAACTTCTGAGCGTTCGCATGCCGCGTCGGGCACATGAAGCTCGTGCAGTACGGCACCCAGCGCCGAGTTTGCGCCCGGTCGAATTTCCTCGAGCGTTACGGGATCGAGCGCCACCAGGTCACGCGCCTTCGCATACAGCGTTACGCGTTTGCCCACTTCGTCGCCCCAGCTCTCCGGGATGGCAAAGCTCATGCGGAACTGTGCCGTGCAACCCGGTGCCAGCACAGCGTTGCCGTTGTCGGCAACCAGCGGGTGCGTTGCAAAACGTGCGCCCAGCGTCTCGAGCGCGTACTTCACGTGTGCCGTGTCGTTGGCCGAAGCATCTTCGGCAAGCTCCGGATCGTAGATTGATGCCGTGCGTGCGTTCGCTCCGAATCCGATGGATGCGCTGGAGAACGGTTGGCTGGAGCCCTCTCGGCACAGATCGATCGTGCCGGCAGGCAGCAAAGTGTTGCCGTCGTTTCGCACCGTGACCATGAAGGATTCGCCTGCTGCTCCGGGCACCACCGCGCCTGAGGTAGCGACCGCGCCCGTCGGAGTGGCACACGCCACCAGAGGCACTTCGATGCCGTGCAGCTCTGCCTCGCTCTTCTCCGCGCTCACAATGTGCGTGGCGAGCGCGGAGAGCATGCTTCCCGACGTCAAAAATGTCGTTATCTGATCGACGGGATGGTCCAGCTCGCACATCACGAACGGCTCCGTGAACAGATCGCCTGCCAAGGTGCTGGCGAAGATGCGGAAGTGCTTGCCCATCACTGCTACCGGGTTGCCTTCTTCGTCGTAGGTTTGCCCCACCTTGCCATCGGTGTTCTCTACATAGAGCGCGCACCTGCCGTTGTTGCTTACGCTAAACGATGCCGGGCCACAGCCTGCGGCGCCCACGGGCTGCGTTGTAAATGCCGATGCGCCTCGCGTCCAAGTAATATGCTGCAGCTGCTCGTTGACGGTGGCCAAAAAGCCCGAATGTTGTGGCCACGGCACCGCATGGGGCACCGTGGCGTCTGGTGGCATAACGCCCCAGCCCGCAATGGACTGGCCGATCACGGCGTACGATGCGCAGCCGCAACCGTCTGCGGTCTCGTACGCAACGGGCACCACCATTTTGCCGTTGATATTCTCGGGCTCGCTCAGCTCGATACTCGACGGTGCCTGCGGAAAGCGAAGAGCTTGGCGGAACGTCAGGCTGTCGCGCAAATCATCCGACCACAGGGTAAAGCATTCCAGCGCAGCCTCGGCCTCGCTGCCGAGCGCCTTCTCTGCGGTGGTTCCGCGGCGGTGGAGGTAGGCACCCGACAGGCGTCCGTCGACCAGCGTCTTGCCCACCGTGATGCGCGGGCACTGCAGGCAATGGTAGCCATCCTCTTGCAGGCGGCCGCGCGAAATGCTGCGCCATGACGTATGCGATATCACGCGAACTCCGTCGTTGCTTATGCGCAGGCGCACAACGGACAGTATGCCGGATGTGCTCGCCGTATCGAAAAGGGTGTTGTCGCCGTCGCGTCGCTCGCCCGAGACCAGCAGCACGTAGGCGTCCTGGTTTCCTCTTCCGTCCGTATATTCCACCACGTCGAAGTCGTAATCGAATATGCCGTCGCGCTCCACGTCGTTCTCGCCAAACCCAAGGGGAAAGTCCACGGGCGTGGGAGCGGACCACGTGCCGTTTGCCTTTGTGTGCACCACTAGGCGCGAGCGTCCATTGTCGCCGTAGCGCACCGAGGCGATACGGAACAGGCATTCTACGCTGGCAATCATTGCCAGCTTCATGTGAGCTTCGCTGAGTACGCCGGAAAACAGCACGTTGTCGCTCGAGGGCTTGATGCCGCCACGCTCGTCCTCCGATACACCGGTAGAATTGGCGTTGGGGTCCGCAACGGCGTTCGTTGCCTGCCCGATGTAGGTGTACTTATACATCGGTGCGGCATTTTCGTCGTTCTCCATCAGCGCGTGGACGAAATGTTCGACCTGTCCCGTGTCGTCGCTCTCCGCGTCCGCCTCGAGCTCAATGCGCGTGACTGCCCGGTCCCAATCGCGTACGGTAGGCGCGATGTTTATCGCGGCGGCTGCAACCTCGGCGCGTGCGAGCAGCTCGGCGTTGGTGACGATGGTGGCCGATGCGATAAATTGCGGCACGCCGCCCGCCTTGATGTTGCCGGGCGTGCCGAAGCGGATATCCAACGTGTAAGGCGTATCTCCACCCAATGCGAGCTCAGAGCGCTGGAGCACATACTGGTTGCCATTGTTCACCGACATATTCCACGAATCGAGGAGTGTGGGCCACGACCCCGACCAAGCCTTGGTGGTCCATTTGAACATCACGAACTGGAGTATCACGTCGACATCGACGTCTGCGCCCACGCGCAGCCGCGGAAGTTGGTGTCCATCTGCCTTCTCGTACCCAATGAACAGTGTGAGAGATGCGGCGCCACGCACGGCGGACGAAGCGACGCCTGCAACGCCGGCTCCAAAGGTGACGGCAAGCCCGATCTGGATGGTGAACGAGCCCGACGTGTTGGAATAGTCGAGCGAAATGTTCTTGAAAAACGCCGCGCCGCTGCCGTGCGTGTGGGCACCCACAGCGAGTGCCAGTTTTGCCAGCACCCAGGGGTTGACGTTTAGGAAAAATGGCACCGGTCCTAGGGTAAACTGCTCGGTCCAATTGAGGTCGGTTCTTACCTGGAAGAGGGCCTTAATATTGCCGTATGCGGGGTCGTTGTTGTTACCCCAGGCTTTGCCCACCCAATCGTAGGCGAGCGAGCCGTACAGCTGTGTGGCGATATCCATCGTGAACAGCGGCGTGCAATGGTGGCGAAGGAGCTTGGTGTTTCTTGGATCGGTGCCCGAACCGGCACTCATACTCTTGTACTGATTCCACTTCCCCTCCATCTCGTCGAGGTAGCGGTTTGCCTGCTTGGCGCCCGACTCGCGCGGTGACTTCTTCCAGTATTCCGGATCAGGGTTGCCCGAATCGTTCATATAGCTGGCTGGTTTGTATCCTCCGCCAAACAGCACGTATCCAGCAAACGAGAAATCGAAGAGGATCGGAAATGTGGGCATCCAGCACGTGAACTTATTGCCGCCGATGCCGGGAAACGCCGCGGGGAAATCAAACGGAGTGATCTCTTGGTCCATGGTAGTGGGGACGATAGTGGTCGAGCCCGATTCTGCCTTTGCGGCCGGCGCAGTGACAACGGCCATGGGGGAGGAGAGTGTGTAGGTCTTGCCCTGGTAGTCGAGGACAAAGCGCAACTTGCATCCTTCTTCCAGAAGGCCGACGCTGCATCGAGGAACTTGTCTTCGAGTGTGAACGTCGCCAGATTATCCGCGCCCGATGCGCTGGCCTTGATCTGGCCGATCTGCGTGACGGTTTCGGGTGAGCTGCCTGCGGCAGGCGTCACTTTGTTGATGCGCAGCGTTGCCTGTCCGCCCTGTGGCAGATGTGCCTGAACGGTAAAGGCGTGCGTATCGGGCTGCTCGTTTGCTGCTTCGTCCGCTGGCATTGCCATAAACGTGGCGTCGGCGTACTGGATGTCCCATTCGTCGAACGTGAGCTGTCGAAAGTACGGCTCGCCATCGGAGAGCGGACGTGTAGGTGCGGTAATGGCGGTGCCGCCTTGGACACGCGCGAGGGGAATCTCGACATCGCGGTAGCCCGCCATGCTAATGGAGATGCCGCCGTTAAAGTCATACGCGTCGAGAAACGTCGCCTCGTCCACGTAGCCTTCCGAAAGCGGCGCGACCTCAAAGATGGCCGTGCCTTCGTCATCGGTCGTGGCGGTGAGCTGCTTGCCTGCGGCATAGCGCGATATGAGCGTGACCTGGGCACCCGTGATGGGCGTATTCTTGTTGGCGACGTCGACCACGACCACACCAAACATGGTGCGCGAGAGCACCAAGACCTTGAAGGGATCATCTTCGTCGGCGTATGCCTCGGCGGGGGCGAACGGCAATATGAAGGCGTTTGCGCTTCCCGGCACGCGCGGCAACATAATGCTCGCCAGCGAGGACGCTCCGGCAACAAGTAACGAACGGCGATCAAGCATCTTTGGCTCCCATCCCGCAGGTATCGGTGGAAATAATCCAATTTTGCGAGAAGGCATCCTGTCACGGTAGTGCCGTCCGAGGGCCAAAATGTCCAATTTGAGCGAGCGAAGCGCCGGGGCTCCGGGGCGCATGTGCCGCGCTAGGCAGTCTGGCCGCTAACGCAGCATATGCGCGACCAGTTCGGTGCGCGTGCCGATGCCAAGCTTTGCATACACGTTGGACAGTCGATTTTTAACGGTGCCCGGCGATACTCCCATGTGGCGTGCGATTTCGGCGTTGGTCCATCCGCGGCAGGCGAGCATGGCCATGGTGAACTCCGTGGTCGTTAAATCGTCGGCCACGTCCTCGCCCGAATCGGGGTTGTGGATGCGCCGCCAGCCGTAGCTGAAGCGGTACGTGATCTCGATGATGCGCGCGAAGTCGTCAGGGTATTGCGTTTTTAGGCATGCCTCGATAAGCCCCTGTAAAAGGCCGTGATGCTCGCCAATGAGCTCAATAAGGCCGTCGGGGCGCGCAATGTTCCAAGCAACTCCGAAGTGCGTTTTTGCGGCGTCGATGTCCTTGAGGCTCATGCATGCCATGGAAGCTGCCAAGTGCAGGAACAGCTCCGAGATGGGATAACTTCCCTGTTTCATGATCAGGGCGTTTTCCGCCATGCCCAGGCTGCGGCCATATTCGCCGCGCAGGTACAGGGCATGCGCCATCACGTAGCTGGCGAACAGGCGCAGACCTTCGGGCAGATGCGCCGCAAGCGGATAAAACTCTTCGGCGGAATACGGGGAAGGCAAGTGCAGCAGGACGCTCGCGGCCGAGGCGAACAGGATATGCGTGGCGTGGACGGCGGGTGATTCCTCGTCAGTTGGCGTATCGAGGATGCCCGCAAGACAACGGCGGGCGTCGGCGATACGGTTGAGCGACAGACTGGCGTATCCGCAGATAAAGCATGCGGAATAGCGCAGTGCGGAATCGGTGGCGTCAAGATAGGGGCGCGCCGTCTTGGCAGCGAGGGCGGCCTGTCCGCGAAAGTACAGCGCTTCTGCCATGGCGATGGTGCGTGAATCGGGGTCGGAAATGCCTGCAACCGCAGCGTCAATCTGCCCCGGCACAAAGGCGGTGCACATCAACGGCATGGGAACGCATGGGTAGCCATCGCAGTCCATCTTCCATCTCCCAACAGCTGGCAACAATGCAGCAATTGTACTCCTGTTGCTCGGGACCCCTTTCGTTTTACTGTTCGGTTAACGCTACGGATCGTTTTGGAAGGCTTACGAGCATGGTGGTCCCGCTCTCGGAACTTGCTTCGACCTCTACCGCGCCACCGTGAAGCGCTGCAATCTCCCAAACAAGCGCTAGCCCGAGTCCTGCGCCGCCGTATGCCCTGCTGCGGGATTTGTCTAGACGAAAGAACGGCTGGAAGATGCTCTCACGGTACTGCTTGGGTATTCCCGGGCCCTGGTCCTCGACTCTCAGGAACACGTGGCTGTCGTTGTCGCAGATGGAGACGTTGACAGTCGAGCCGGGGCGGCTGTAATGGATGGCATTTTCGACCAGGTTAAACACCAGCCGATAGAGGAGCGTGTCGCTCCCGATTACTAAAGCGTCTCCAGCACAATTGAGGGCTATGCCCTTATTTTCGGCAAGTGGCGCAAGGTCGGTGAGGACCTCTTCGGACAAGGGACCAAGTTCAACATCGTCCTCGCAAGGAACGCTGTGGAGCTCACTCATCTCGAGCAATACCTTGGTCATCCGCGACATGCGCTCGGTTTGTTCTTGTAGCAGGCCGAGCAGCTCGGCTGTTTCGGGTTGCAAACCGGAGTGCTCGGAGATGAATAGTTCAATCTGTGCTTGCATAAGGGCGAGCGGGGTGCGCAGCTCGTGTGCGGCGTTGCCGGTAAACTGACGCTGTGCAGAGAACCCTTCGCCAAGACGGGCGATCATGTCGTTGAAAGAGGCGCTGCATCGTTGTAACTCGGTGGGCACATCTTCACTGAGCCTGATTTCGCTTAGGTTGTCAGGCTGCACACGCTCAACCTGGGCTGCAAAAGCCCGTAGCGGTTTGAGTGCACGGCCGCTCACAAAGTATGCCAGCACGCCGCCAAGGAGTGTGATTCCAGCCGTGATGCACCAGGCTGTCGTGCCAAAAGACTCCTGTGCGTCGTTTACGACGATCGTAACCTCGTTATCGAGGGTCGCTTTCGTTGGGTCGAACGCCTGGGGCGAATCTTCGCCGGTTGCGGTAAAGGCCGAGATGTCACTGCCGATGGCATCCATGTAGCGCATGCCCGTATAGCCGACCAGGCAGTTCGTCAGCACGCATGCCGCACACGTGAGCAGTGCCGTCATAATCGTTATGCGCCATTGCAGCGAAAGCCTTTTCATTCACTGTCCTCCATAACGTAGCCCTCTCCAATCCGATTGCGAATCGGGTCGTATCCCAAAGCGCTGCGCAACTTTTTTCGGAGCGACGAGATATGAACGCGGGTTGCGTTGCTAAAGCTGTTCACGCTGCTATCCCAAACGTGCTCGATAAGCTCCTCTTGGCTTACCGGTCGCCCCTGATTAAGCATCAGGTATTCCAAGATTCCCGTTTCCTTGCGTGTAAGAGATAGAGCTTCACTGTCCACGGAAGCGATGCGCGCCTTGGTGTCAAAGCTGAGCTTTCTGCAGGTTAATACTATGTCGCTTTGTGCGAAGCGCCTGAGGGTAAGGCTGCGGATCCTTGCCGCAAGTTCGTCCAGATGAAACGGCTTGGTAAGGTAATCGTTGGCGCCGGCATCGAGTCCGGCGACTTTATCGGATACTTCGCCACGCGCGGACAGAATCAGTACCTTGGTCTCGCAATCGGTTTTCCTAAGTTCCCTGAGCACGGTCATGCCGTCGACATGGGGAAGATTGAGGTCGAGTACCACGAGGTCAAAGACTTCGATGCCCAGCAGGTCGAGCGCCTCCCGTCCATCGTGACAGCAGTCGACGCTGTACGCCAAGTTTCGCAAGCTGCGCGCGATTGCATCGCACAGTGCTCGCTCGTCTTCGACGATCAAAATACGCATAACAGTCTCCTTGCACATTCCAAATCGCGCTTAACACGGATTTTATAGCCGATATGGTCCAATGGTCGCGTAACGAAAGGAGTGGTCAGGTTGTTCAAAGCGGTAAAACCCGTGGTACAGGTCGCTTTGTTGATCGTCGGAATTGCCATGGTGTGCTTTGGTGTTATGCGTGGCGAGGCGGATGCCGTGCTGGCCAAAGCGATTAGGCTGTGCTTGGAGTGTATCGGAATTGGATAAAAGAGAAAACACTGCGTCGCATGTTTTGGCCCGATTTCGCGGATTCATTCAGGCGGCGGCGACGCTGGTCACCAATATTCACCTGTCAAACTTTGCCAAAGGCGGCATCTATCAGGGCGCGGGGAAAACAGTCTGCGTACCTGGACTTAATTGCTATTCGTGCCCCGCGGCATCGGGTGCGTGCCCCATCGGGTCGTTCCAGTCGGTGGTAGGTTCATCCAAGTTCAACTTTTCTTACTACGTCACCGGTACGCTCATTTTGCTCGGCGTGCTGCTGGGACGCTTTGTATGCGGCTTTCTGTGCCCGTTTGGCTGGCTGCAGGAGCTGCTTCATAAGATTCCCGGCAAAAAGCTTTCCACGAAAAAGCTTAAGCCGCTCACGTACATCAAATACGTCGTGCTGCTGTTTGCCGTGGTGCTGCTGCCCGTCTTGGTGGTTAACGATGTGGGGATGGGGGACCCGTTCTTTTGCAAGTACATCTGTCCACAGGGTGTGCTCGAGGGCGCCATTCCGCTGGCCATTGCCAATGCCGGCATTCGATCTGCGTTGGGACATCTCTTTACTTGGAAACTTGTCGTTCTCATTGCCGTGGTAGTGCTGAGTGTTTTGTTCTACCGCCCCTTCTGCAAATGGATTTGCCCGCTCGGCGCATTCTATGCGCTCATGAATAGGGTGTCCTTGTTGGGGATTCAGGTTGACGCGTGCAAATGTGTCTCGTGCGGCAAGTGCTCAAGGGTTTGTCAGATGGACGTTGATGTGGTCCGCGCGCCCAATCATGCCGAATGTATCCGGTGCGGAAAGTGCATCGGGGCCTGTCCTGTCGATGCCATCAGCTATCGCTATGGCCTGGATGTGTCGGCGGAAAAGCTTCCCTTGACCGCCGATAAAAAGTAAACAAGCTTCGACAAAACGGAGGAATGACTATGAAGCTTTCTAAGATTGCGGCCCTGTTTATGGTGCCGGTATTGGCCTTGTGCCTTGTGGCATGTTCGGCGCCCGGTGGCAATGCGAGCGAATCTGCGAGCTCCGATCCTAAGATCGCAGAACTCACTGCGCAGAAGCCGGCCAATGCCGACGAGGCCGCCGAGTTGTATGCAAAACTCATGCAGAAGGAGAACGAGATCTTTTCGAGTGATAACGCGCTGTGGGAAAAGGTATTCAATGCGGCAAATAAAGACTCGACAATGATTGAGGACGGCAGCAATTACGGCGATTTCTTGCTCAAGACCATCGACGGCGCCAAGGATGAGTTTACGGCGGATGAGCTTAAGACGCTCAAGGCCGGTGCGCAGCAGATCAAGGAAATCGAGGACAAGCTCGAGAGCTTGGAGAAGGAGTTCCCCGGCTGTGGAAGCACGCCGAGCGCAGGCGAGAGCGTCGACGCTTCGACCGCTGGCATGACGGCTGGTGCCAATGCTTCGAGCGAGGCGACGAAGTTCCCCAGCTTTACGGGCAAGGACCTGGACGGCAACGACGTGAGCAGCGACGAGCTGTTCTCTAAGAACAAGGTTACCGTCATGAATTTCTGGTTCACCACTTGCAAGCCGTGCATGGGTGAGTTGGGCGATCTTGAGAAACTGAATCAGGAGCTTGCCGAGAAGGGCGGCCAGGTCGTGGGCGTCAATTCCTTTACGCTCGATGGCAACAAGGGCGAGATTGCAGATGCCAAGGACGTGCTGAGCAAGAAGGGCGTGACATATAAGAACATCTGGTTCAAGTCGGATAGCGAGGCCGGTAAGTTTACGTCAAATTTGTTCTCGTTCCCGACAACGTATGTCATCGATCAGAATGGCAACATCGTAGGGGATCCAATCGTGGGAGCCATCAGCTCCGCCGAGCAGCGCGCAGCACTCGACAAGCTTATCGACCAGGCGATTGCGAATAGCGAGCAGTAAAGGCTGAGTACACGTAATGTGACAAAGGGACAGTCCCTTTGTCACATTGTCGATGTTGTGTGCGGGACGGTGCGCTGTGTGGCGTGCCGTCCCGTTCGTTTTTGGCGCGATTCGTTACATTCCCCACTGGTGTCGGCAAAAAATGGGGATAGAGTAGGACAAAAGCGTCGAATACGAACGGCGGAGGAGAGCGGGCAGGGTGCCTGCGCAGGAGAGGTTGCCGTCCATGCTGGAGCTCAAAGGTACTTGCAAAAGGTACGTTACGCAGTCGTTTACGCAGGTAGCGCTCGACAGCGTGAGCCTGTCTTTTCGCGATAACGAGTTCGTGGCCATTCTGGGACCTTCGGGGTCGGGCAAAACTACGATGCTCAACGTTATCGGTGGGCTCGATCATTTCGATTCTGGCGACCTGCTGATCGACGGTATTTCGACCAAAGACTTTCACGATCGCGATTGGGATGCCTACCGCAACAACCGTATCGGCTTTGTGTTCCAAAGCTATAACCTCATTCCGCATCAGACCATTTTGGAAAACGTGGAGCTGGCGCTCACGCTCACGGGCGTGGGGCATGCCGAGCGTCGCCAGCGTGCGCGCGAGGCGTTGGAGAAAGTCGGCTTGGGCGAGCACGTTAACAAGCGCCCGAGCCAGCTATCGGGCGGGCAGATGCAGCGCGTGGCCATTGCCCGCGCCCTGATCAATGACCCTGAGATCGTCCTTGCCGACGAGCCGACTGGCGCTTTGGATTCAACGACATCCGTGCAGGTTATGGATTTGCTCAAAGAAGTTGCGCGCGACCGTCTGGTCATCATGGTCACGCACAATCCCGACCTGGCATACCAATACGCCACGCGCATCGTCAACCTGGCGGACGGCAAGATCACCGATGATTCCGATCCTTTCGATGTCGCTGACGCCACGCGCCGCGAGGCCAAGCCTACGCGCAAAACCTCGATGAGCTTTGTGACGGCGCTGGGGCTTTCTGCCCGAAACCTCATGACCAAGAAGGGCCGCACGGCCATGACGGCCTTTGCGGGCTCGATTGGCATTATCGGTATCGCGGCGATTCTGGCGCTGTCCAACGGCGTAAACGGCTACATCAAAAAGGTCGAGGAGGATACGCTCTCGAGCTACCCACTCACCATTTCCAAGCAGGATTACGACCTGTCGTCCATGATGGGCGGACAGGGGGCTGCGGATGATGACTCGCCTGAAAACGTGGATTCGTCCGACGACAGTGCCGAAACCGATAAGATTCCCGTGGTCACGGCCGTAAAGGATATGTTTGCGAGCGTTAAGTCCAACGACATGACGAGCTTTAAGGCATGGCTTGACGACGGCGGCGACGGTATCGACAAAGAGGTCAACGCCATTCAGTACGGCTACGGTGTATCGCCGGTTGTCTATCGTGCCGGCAAGGGCGATGAGAAGCCCGTTCGGCTTGTTCCCAACGCAATGACCGAGGCTATGAGCGGAGGCGCGAGTTCGGCGGCAACGGTGAGCATGGAATCCATGGGAACCTCGGTCTTTAACGAGATGATTGACGACCAGAGCCTGCTCGACAGCCAGTACGATGTCGTCGCCGGTCATTGGCCCACGTCTGCCAACGAAGCCGTGATGGTGCTTTCGAGCCGCGGTACGGTGGGCGACTATACGCTCTACAGCATCGGTGCGCTGGATATCGATGAGCTCAACGATCTGGTAAACAGTGCCATGACGGCCGACGGTGGGGTCAAAGCACCCGAGACCGGCACCGACTTTACCTACGACGATGCGCTGTCCACGACGTTTAAGGTGCTGTCGCCGGCCGATGCCTATCGCAAAAACGAAGAGACCGGCATGTGGACCGACATGTCTGGTGACGCCGACTTTATGGCCGCCAAGGTTGCCGATGGCATCGACGTACACATCGTGGGTGTGGTGCGCCCTAACGAGACGGCCAATGCGAGTGCGTTGTCTCCGGGCATTGCCTATACACATGCGCTGACTCGCCAGCTTATGGAGCGCGCCGCCGATTCGCAGATTGTGCGGGAGCAACTCGCCCACCCCGAGACGGATGTCTTTACGGGCAAAACCTTCGACGAACTGCAAGGCGAGGCCAAACAAGGCGTGGATCTGGGCAGCATGTTCAGTGTGGACGAGGCGGCGCTCAAGAGCGCGTTCTCGTTCGATACCTCCGTGCTCTCGGGTGTTGCCGGCGGTATGGACCCGTCGTGTCTTGACTTGTCCGAGCTGGACATTGACCTTTCGGGCGTAGGGAAGGATATCGACTTCAGCGACATCATGTCTAAGGCGCCAGCCCCCGATTTCTCGGGTGTCTTCGATGGGTTGGAGCTTACACCCGAGCAGATGCAGCAAGTGGGGGCGCTCGCCAACCAACTGTTCACGGGCTTTATGCAGTCGGAACAGTTTAAGGCGCTGACGCCCGAAGATCTTAAGGACGCGTCAAAGCTTGCCGCCGCGTTCTCGACGTATCTTGAGAGTGATACGGCAGCCCAGCAAATCCTGGCTCAGCTCAAGGCACTCGGCGGCGATGCCCTGGCCGAGCGCCTGCAGCAGGCGATGACCGACTATGTACAAAAGCAGCTGGCTCCGTATCTGCAGCAGGCTCTGGATCAGATGATGAAGTCGATCAGCGACCAGATTGCGACGACGGTGTCAACTCAGCTCAAGGCAGGCGCGGCAGGGCTCATGGGCCAGATGGCGACGCAGATGTCATCGAGTTTTGCCAACCTGGCGAGCGCTATGCGTGTGGATGCGAGCGCCTTTGCCCGCGCCATCCACTTCAACATGGACGCCGAGGACCTGAGTTCGCTTATGATGAGTTATGCCAAGGCATCGCAGCTTACCTATGACAACAACCTGACCACACTGGGTTATGCGGACGAGGCAGACCCCATCTCGGTCAAGATTTTCCCGCGCGACTTTGAGGCGAAGGAGCGCGTGCTCGACCATATCGATGCGTATAACAAGCAGGTCAAAGCTGCTGGCCACGATGAGCAGGCGATTTCGTACACCGACTATATGGGAATCATTATGGGCTCGGTGACCGACATTGTGAATACCATCAGCTTGGTGCTCATCGCATTCGTGAGCATCAGCCTAGTGGTGAGCTCCATTATGATCGGCATCATCACCTACATCAGCGTGCTGGAGCGCAAAAAGGAGATTGGCATCCTGCGCGCGATCGGCGCGTCGAAGCGCAACGTGGCCAACGTATTCAATGCCGAGACCTTTATCGAGGGCCTCATCGCCGGCGTCTTTGCCATTGTCGTCGTGGTGCTCGTGAGCTTTCCGGTTAATACCTGGGCGCTTGCGGCCAAACAGGTGCCCAATCTGATGAGCCTGCCCGTGCAGGATGCGCTGGTGCTCATCGCAATTTCAGTGCTGCTGACGGTCGTTGCCGGCCTGCTGCCGGCCCGCAGCGCATCCAAGAAGGACCCCGTCGAAGCCCTGCGCTCCGAATAATGTGACAAAGGGACAGTCCCTTTGTCACATTGAGACCCTTGCGAAAACGGGGTCTAATTACCGTTCGGCAGGTTAAGAACTCCCTCTCCCCGCTTAATGCTTGACGAAGAGTCCTCTGGTTTATATACCTATCGGTAGGCATATAGGATGTATTGCCGATAGAAATGGAGCAACCATGACTCTCACCACACCAGCCAAAAAAGATGGCTCTGTTAGACCAGGATTGACATGCCGACCTGCCGGCTAACTCGCCGTCTCCC
>CABUDI010000013.1 GCA_902490305.1 uncultured Collinsella sp. | reverse complement strand
GGGAGACGGCGAGTTAGCCGGCAGGTCGGCATGTCAATCCTGGTCTAACAGAGCCTTAAAAAATGATAACTAGCTTAATTACCAGTAGAAATAGATATTTCATAGCGAATAAACGAAGGTAAATCCGAGCAAATGTCAAGAGAATTGAGAATTCGCTACAAAACTATCGGCTTTTTTGCTTAGATGTTCAAACAATCGTTACAATATGCATTACTAAGCGTGCGCAATTACAGATTGCGCAGATACGTTTGATAGTGAAAGAGCAGGATCGCGGTCTCTTGGGGAGGAGGCATCGATGACAGCAAATTCAAATAAAGCTAAGCAAGGTAATAAAGCAGCGCATCGTGTGGTAGCGGGTGTTTTGTGCGGAGCTTCTGTCTTGAGCTTGGTACTGTCGCTCGTCATGCCCCCGATCTCGCAGGCCATTGCCAATGATGCCCAGGCAGCTCCTACCGAGGAAACTGTAATGGGGGGGGTTCCTCAAGTGAGTCTACTGGTGTAGACAACACTACCAACGGGGATACCGAAAACCAGAATAGCGACGAGGTCGACGGCGGCGAGGCCGACTCTTCAAATGGTGTTGAGCAGGGTCAGTCTGAGGATCAGCCTGAGGGCGAGTTGCAGGTCGAAGACGGCGAGTCGTCGGATGACGGCGCCGTTATGGCAGCTGCGGAAGGTGGGCAAACCGAAGCGGCGCCCGTCGAGATAAATAGCGCTGACGATTTGAAAAACAAGTTGGAGAATGCAAGCGGTGTCGCTAGCTTCAAGCTTATGAATGATGTCGATACCGGCGGGACAATCCAGCTTGGCAAGGACGGCAGCAAGATCACGCTGGATCTAAACGGTCACAAAATTAAACACGAGAGCTCGAGCCAGCCCCTGTTCAACATTACGGGGGGCGCGACGTTAACCGTCATGGATAGTCAGCAAGCTGAAGTGGATGATCCAACGGGCGACAAATATGTATGCTCCGACAACACATCTAGCAAAAATGGCAACCTTGCCTCTGTGGCCCCTGATGAGACTTCTAATATTCCTACAAATCTCACCTACTATGTAACCGGATCGTACGTAAATCCAGATGGCATTAGCACTACCGAGGCTCTTTATAAACACGAAGCTACCATCGGCGGCGCCATCGTGGCGTGCAGTGGTAACGACCAATTGAAGCTCATCAATCTTTATGGCACTAATGGTAAGGGCGGTACGTTCAATCTTGAAAGTGGCGTGCTGACGCAAGGACAGGGCTGTAAAGTTGCCAACTTGGTCTACGCCGAGAACGGTTCTACCGTCAATATGAGCGGTGGCTACGTTTGCGGTGCCTCTACGGGAACCTCGGGCACCGGCGCTGGCATTATGGTGTCTAATGAAAAGGGTGCTGCTTCGACCCTTAATCTAACCGGTGGCGTTATCGCAGGTAACTACGCTCCCAATGGCGGCGGCGTGTACGCTAAGGGCTCAATGGTCAACGTGGATGGCAGCATTATCTCCGGCAACGGTACGTTTGGTAGCCAGTCTGGCTACGGCGCAGGTATCTGTGCGTTCGAATCAACCGTTAACGTTACGAGCGGCTACATCACCAATAACAAGTATCAGTTCTACCAAGATACCGATTCGACTAATTGGGTGCACAAGGGCGGCGGTTGCCACGGTGGTGGTGGTATTGCTGCTTTTAATGGCGGTAGCCTGAAGATTAACGGTGGCTACATCACCGGTAACTATTCTGCCGAGGCCGGTGGCGGTATTTATGCTGGCGCTTGGAAGCAGGCTCTTTCCACGTTTACGTTCTCTGGTGGAACCATCGCCAGCAATGTGGCGCAAAACTCAGAGGGTGGCGGTATCCGCATTGCTGCGCCTACCGTTGGTGTGTTTGAAGTTGCGAATGGTTCACACGCTTATATCACCAACAATACGACCAATACCACTAATGACTGGGGCGGTGGCGGCGTGTTCGTCCAGGGCGGCAACAGTGATGAAAACGTTAATTCAGCGACTCTTAAGATTTACAACGCGCTGATTACTAACAATTCGGCCGAGGGCTATGGCGGTGGCTTCGCTGCCTGCCCGACCGGCAAAACGGCTATTACCGATACCAATGGTATTGCGATTTTCGGAAACTGCGATGAAAACGGCGCCCACCTATCGGGTGGTACTAATGGTAAGAATGAAGATCAGCCCACAACCGTTAAGGGTGGCGAAATCACTGATACCTTCAAGCAAAACGGCCATAAGGATCTATTCCTGATTCGCAAGTCAGATAATAGCGACTACATCGCTGCCGTAACTGGTCAGATGCTTGGTGGCGGCGCTGCCAACTGGAAGGGCACGATCGACGGTCAGCCGCCTACGACCATCGGCAAGTACGAGGGCGCCCAGGCTAAGTACATGATTGGCCTCGATGCAGATCCTTCCGATGGTGATCAAGGGCTTGCCCGTGATAATGCCACGCTCTTCATTACGGGCAACAAATCCAACGTCCACGGTGGCGGAATCATGACCAATGGTGACGTTGTCGCTGGTTCCACCATGCAGGTGAGCGTGTACCCCAAGATGAAGCTCAATGGCACTAAGGCGCTAATGGGTCGTGCGCTTAAAGACGGAGAGTTCAAGTTCCAGCTGCTCAAACAGGGTACAAACAAGCAGGACCCCTCGTTTGCCGATCACAAGCTGCGACTCAATGGCTGCACAAAAGTTGGCAATGGGGTCACGAATGATGGCGGCGGCAACTTTGCCTTTAATCTGGGCGAGGTCTATTCCGATGACTCGATCGTCTACTACCTCGTTGAAGACCCCGGTGACAATCCCGTTTCTGGCGTGACTTGCGACGAGACTATCTACAAGATAGATCCTAAGGTCGTAAAGGATGAAAAAAAGTCGCATAAGGTGCTTGATATCGAGTACACGTACTATACGGTCAGTAGTGTGGCAATCACCACAATCGCCGCTAATGGTACTACGTCTGTTGCTACGGTTTATCCAATACCCGAAGGTGACGTTGCAAACGTCGCGCTAACAAGCTCAAAGACTTTCACCAACACATACACGCCGTACGACTCCAAGGGTTCCTGGACTCCGGCGGCTACGAAGGTTGTCAAGGGTGGCGAGATGAAGAAGTTTACGCTTCAGCTCGCGACCGACAAGGAGTTCACGAGCATCGTCAACGATAAGTCGACCAAGGCTGACGGCTCCAAGTCCCAGACCTTGGACTTCGACGAGATTGAGTACAAACTCAATCAACTCGAAAAGCTCGAATCTGACCCTACCGGTCGTGGTGCAAGCAAGACCTTCACCTATTACGTCCGTGAACAGCGGCCGACGACGCCGTTCACGAACTACGAGTATGACCAGTCGGTCTATCAAATTACGGTCAAGGCGGCTGATAACTCTAAAGGCAAGATAGACATCTCTGCAACCTACAAGCAGATTCAAGATCGTAATGGTAATTCGGTGACCGACGACACTGAGCATACGTTCACCGACTCCACCCCCACCTTCACCAACACCTACTCCACCTCTTTGCCCCTTTCTGGTATGTCGGGCGTCACTCTGACGTACCTTGCCGGCGCGGCGGTGCTTTGCGCTGCTGCAGCCTGGATGCACATTCGTCGCAAGGCGAATGCGAAGGGAGGTGAGCGTCGTGAATAAGAAAGTTTGCTCCTTCCCGATCTTGTTTGCGCTGCTTGCCCTCGTGGTCGGCACCTGCGCGGTTGTGTTCCCCGCATCCGCGCAGGCTGCGCCGACCTCGACCGGTTCCATCACGGTGAGCGGCACCGTGGCGAGCAGCTACGACGCCTACCAGATCTTTAGCGCCAACGTCATCGATGGCGACAAAGACGCTAAAATCGCCACCGACCTCGCCTGGGCAAGCGATGCCGTGCGCGACGCCGCGCTGCCTGTACTGCACAGCGCCGGCATGTCCAAATCCCAGACCACCGCGCAGGAAGCTGCCGAGTGGCTCAACACCGATTCCCACCTTACGAGCGCGCTGAGCGCACAGCTCGCTCGTTCCCTCCAGAGCTCTGGCGCCGTGCCCGTGGCCCTTAACGCGGGCACGACGGCCGAGCTGCCCTGCGGCTACTGGCTCATCGTCGCCGACGACGACGCCATCGCCCAAGGCGAGGCCGGCACCGCGCCGATCATGGCGCTGGTCGGCGGCAGCGCCGTCACCGTCAAGCCCAAGGCGGCGACGCCCAAGGTCCAAAAGCACGTGCTGGAGGACAGCACCGCCGCATGGCAGAAGGCCGCCGACGCCACGGTCGCCGACGACCTGTACTGGCGCCTCTCTGCCACGGTCCCGGCGGGCCTCACGGCCTACGACGCCTATACGGTGCGGTTCGTTGACACCATGAGCGCGGGGCTCGACCCCTCCAAGGTGGCCGCGAGCATGCGCGTGTACGTGGCGGCGGGCGCGGACGGCGGCTTTGACGCCGTCTCGACCGGCAAGGACGGGCGCGTCGGCACCGAGCCCGCGAAGGGCTGGACCGACATCACGGCCCAGTGCGCTACCAAGGTAGCGGCCGACGGTAAGACCTTCACCGTGCGCACCGGCGACCTCATCGCCGCGCTCGGCGGGGCCGACGCCTTCACCGCGGGCGCCCGCGTGGTCGCCGTGTACAACGCGCCGCTCAACAGCGCGTGCAACCACGGCATCGCGAAGGGCAACCCCAACGAGGTCTACCTGCGCTACCCGCGCTCTCCCTTTGCCGACCAGTCCGGCGACGCCGGCTTCACCCGCACGCCGAGCGACGACGCGTGCGCCTACACCTGGGATCTCGCGCTTACCAAGCGCGGCAGCGACGGCGACAAGCCGCTTGCCGGGGCGGTCCTGAGCATCGCCGACGATCGCGGTCGCACACTGGCGGCCGACGGTACGTGGGATGCAGAGGGCAAGGCCACCGTCACTACGGGCGAGGACGGCCGCGTGACCGTCTCGGGCGTGGACTCGGGCAAGCTGGAGGTCCGCGAGCTCAAGGCGCCCAAGGGCTACACCGCCTTTGAGGGCGCGCGCTCCGTGACGGTCAAGGCCGAGGGCCTGGACGTCGACCAGGTGGCCGCCGCCAAGCCCAAGCTCACCATCACGGCCGAGTCGCCCCTGCGCGCCGACAGCGCGGACGGGTCGACGGGCAGCCTGGAGGCGTCGCTCATCAACACGCCCACCGGCACACCCCCTAGCATTACCACCGGAGGCTTTATGCCCTCGACTGGCGATATGGCAATGTACGCCGCGGCCGCCGCAGCGGTCGCCGGAGCCGCGCTCATCGTGGTCGCGCTCCTGGTCAAGCGGGGAGGTGGCAGCCATAAAGAGTAGCTGGCAGCCCCACAGAGAGCGGGGCGAGACGTAGCGAAGCAGATGCTAAGACACAGACAGACAGATCTAGATCAAATGGAATTCGAGCAGAAAGCAGAGGAAAAGAAGATGAGCATGAGCAAGAACATCGCCCGCCTGGCAGTAACGGCAGGCCTCACGGCAGCGTTGAGCTTCGGTGGCGTGATGGCTCCGGTTACGATGGCGTTTGCAGCTGAGGGTGTGCCGGGCAGCATCACGATCAATAAGGTCGCTGAGGACAACAAGGACAATACGTTCAAGGCTTATCAGATCTTTAAGGCAAAAGTCGTTGACGAGAAAGACAACAAAGGCAAGGTTGCTTCCGATATTGAGTGGGCAAATAATGCTATCGGCTCCAAGGTGACCACTGCCATTACGGAATCAGCTGAGTATAAGGCACTTGTGAAGAAAGACCCCGCCAAGGAGCTCAAGAAGGGTGCCTCTGCTTCGGATGTGGCCGAGTGGCTTTCTCAAAATGTGAATCGTACTCATGCCAGCTCGGCAGATAGCAGCGATGGCACGCGCGTTGCTCCCGGTGACGTGCTTTATGAAATTGCAGCTGCGGTTTCAGGCATGAAGCAAGGTGTTCAGGCGGAGACCGCTGCGGGAACCCTTACGGCAGACACCCCGTGGACGCGCCCGGGCACTTATGGCGACGGTTATTACCTGTTCGTATCTGACGGCCTTACGGATACGACCAAGCAGAACACTGGCACCTCCCCGATTTTCGCTATCGTTGGCGGCGGCCCCGTGACCGTTACCGAGAAGACTAGTATCCCCAAGGTCGACAAGAAGATTCTCGACGACACTGTGGGTAAGGATGTCGCCAATGCTGAAGAGAAGGACTGGAAAAACTACGGCGACGCTCGGATAGGACAGAAAATCGACTACAGGCTGACCGGTACCGTTGCTGATAACATTGCCTCGTATGATAAGTACCAGTATGTGTTCCAAGATCACCTCTCTGTTGGACTGAAGGCCGATGAGAACTCTATTGTCGTTACTATCAATGGCAAAAAGATTGACAAATCTGGCAATTATTACACTGCAACGGTTACGGATACTACGGACGACTTAAACAATAAGACGGGTCAAGATTTGAAGGTCTCCTTCGATGATCTCAAGGCTGCTGCAAATTCCGTGAACGTGACTCTTGATGGGACCTCTAAGGTCGTTGTGACCTATCAGGCTACGTTAACCAGTGATGCCAAATACACGACCGCTGGTAACACCAACGAAGTCAAGCTTGTCTACTCCAACGACCCTATGTCTAACGGTACTGGCACTTCCGAACCGAAGAAGGTCACCGATTATGTCTTCGGCTTCGATGTCACTAAGACTGACCCGGATAACTCGTCTGCGCAGCTCGTTGCTGGCTTTACGGTCAAAATGACCAAGGAAGGGTCCGGTAAAAACGTTGAAAAATGGTTGAAGCAAGACGGCAGCTTCAGCAATAACAAAAATGACGCATATACGTTTGAAACCACGGAGACGGGCAACAAGGTCTTTATTCCTGGACTTGTTGCAGGCACATATCTGATTTCTGAGAGCAAGACACCTGCGGGCTACAACACCATCGCCGATTTCGAAATCACGGTGACGCCTGAATACAATACAGACGGCACGCTTAAAAAGCTCAGCGTGGCTCCTGGTTCCGATATGGTCGCTGTCAATATTAAAGATGGCGCGACCACGACCAGGATCCCCGTCACCATCCAGAACAAGAAGGGCTCCGGCCTCCCGTTGACCGGTCTTAACGGTGTGACCTTCACTTGGATCGCTGGTGGCGCGGTGCTGTGCATCGGCGTGGCGCACCTCATCCGCAGCCGTAAGCAGGCTGAGGAGTCCGAGCAAGAGTAACGCTCACACACCCATCTCTTTGGCAGGTGGGATGTGATGGCCATGAGACTTGCGGACACTTTTCTCGTCCATCGACGTTCTTGCTTTGCCATTCTCTTTTCGGGGCAGACTCCGCACTGGAGTTTGCCCCGTTTTTTTGGACAACACAGGCAGCCTCCACCGTCCGATGCGGACTCATCCGTCATCGCGTTTCTTGACTCGTATGAGGTTCGGTTTAAGGTCCGTAGGCGCATGCGCGGTGCGGACGGTAGAAGGCATTTGCGCCGCAATAAGCGCAAATAAGAATGCCCGGGGGTCGGATCCCGGGCATTTAACAAAACTAGAAAACTAGGCCGCCCGCGCTCTCGTACACTTACGCGGGGTGCGTCGTTTTCTATAGACATTGTATCCCGGATCGCCCCGCCAATCCGGGCTGTTTTGAAAACGCAAATATGCCGGACAATGCGGTTGGGCTCCACTGTCCGAAGGGTCAAGCGTATGACTATCGAACAAATGTTTGTCAAAATCGCGTATACCAGCTGTAAGTGCGAGCACTCGCGGTAAAATGGCTTTGCGACGCATTCCGTGCGCGGGCGGCCGACGACTCGATCGGAGGTCCCCAAATGCTGAAATTCCTTAACGTGCTCGCCGCCCTTGCGGCGGTGGGCTCGTTCGTCATCGCGTTTTTTGACTCGTATGAGGTTCGGTTTAAGGTCCGTAGGCGCACGCGCGGTGCGGACGGTGGACGGCATTTGCGCCGAAAGCGCAAATAAGAATGCCCGGGGGTCGGATCCCGGGCATTTAACAAAAGCTGAAAACTAGGCCGCCCGCGCTCTTGTACACTTACGCGGGGTGCGTCGTTTTCTATTGACATTGTATCCCGAATCGCCCCGCCGATTCGGAACATTTTGAAAACGCAAATGCTGGCTTATCCTCGACTGGACGGTGCAGCCTAGCGGCGTTGTCCGGCGCGGAAGCTCGCTAATCGGCTATTATTTGTTTAGACAACTTGAGTTGTAGAGGAGTGACCGGCGATGGTGCAGGGCGCCAAACATATGAAGAGCAATAACGCCGCGGACAACGGCGGCTCAAGCCCTCAGCCCAAACCTCAACCAAAGCCCAAGCGCCGCCGTAAGCGACTGCCGCGCTGGGCCGACCGTCTCATCACCATCGTCATCATCCTTATTGGCGTGGGCCTTATGACCTGGCCGTGGATCTTGGACCGGCTCGAGGCCTCGGGCGTGTTCAACCAGATCAGCACGGTGTCCAGCACCGTGGACGCGCTGTCTGCCGAGGAGCGCGAGCGCATCCTGCTCCAGGCGCGCTCCTTTAACGAGCAGCTGGCGGGCGAGGCCACCGAGCTTCCCGCCGACCAGATCGAGCCCTACGCTCAACAGCTCATCTTTGACCGCGACCCCATGATGAGCTGGGTCGAGATCCCCTCCATCGGCGTGAGCATGCCCATCTACCACGGCACGAGCGAAGAAGTCCTTATGGCGGGCGTCGGCCACCTGGAGGGCACGAGCCTGCCGGTGGGCGGCACATCGACGCATTGCGTGCTCACCGCGCACTCGGGCATGCGCAACCTGAGCATGTTCGACGACATCCACTCGCTGGAGCCCGGCGACCTGGTACTGCTGCACACCATGAACAAGACGCTCGCCTACAAGATGGTGGACTCCGAGGTCGTGCTGCCCGAGGAGATGGAGTCACTGACCATCGAGCCCGGTGCCGACAAGGTGACGCTCGTCACCTGCACGCCCTACGGTGTGAACGACCATCGCCTGCTGGTGCATTGCGTGCGCACCAAGTACAACAAGAAGGACGTCGACAAGCAAAAGTCGCTGGCCGGCCGCCACTGGGGCAAGCGCGAGTTCGCCGTGCTCATCGTGGTCGTGGCCATTGTGCTGTTGCTGCTGGACATCGTGATCCACGCGGTCCGCAAGCGCCGCAAGGCCAAAGCCTCGGCATAAGACATCGTTCAGAACCACCACAATGGGGACAGGCACCTTTGTGGTGGTCGTGACTTCCAAACCATCACAACATTCGATGAAAATCGCGATTTTGGCGAAAAGCGTCGAATGTTGTGATGCTTTTCGTTTCGGGCGGGACGGTTTTCGTTGTGGTCGAGACGGTCTTCGTTGCAGGCGGGACGGTTTTCGCTATGGACGGTGCGGTTTCGCTGCGGAACCGCCGGCCCGCCGCCTGCCAGCCCGCCGTCCTCGTTACGTTTTCGCTGCATTTAGGTAAAGCACCTGCTCCAAGCGGCGTTGCCTTGTATACTAGAGCGGTTTATCTGTTATGCGGAAGGGAGCGCCTATGGCACTCAGCGAGAAAGACGTGCGCGGCATCGCCGAGTACGCAAAGATCGCACTGACCGATGACGAGCTCACCCAGATGACGTCCTACATGAACGATGCCGTCCAGATGCTCGAGCCCGTCTTGCAATATGACTTGCCCGACGTGGAGCCCACGTTCCATCCCATCGGAAGCCTGTCCAACGTGATGGGCGACGACCTGCGCGAGCCCGAGCGCGACCTGCCGCTCGACGTCGCGCTCGAAAACGCCGGCAGCGCGCGCGACCGCTACTTCCGCGTGCCGTCCATTTTGGGAGAGGGGGAGAGCGAGTAATGGCGCTAAGCTTCGATTCCCTTACCGCCGCGCAGATTGCCGCGGGCGTTGCCGCCGGCGACTTTACCGCTACCGAGGTGGCCCAGGCCTCCCTTGCCGCCATCGAGGCGCGCGAGGGCGGGGTCCAGGCGTTCCTGCAGGTGTCGCCCGAGCTCGCGCTCGAGGCCGCCGCGCGCGTGGATGCCGACCGTGCCGCCGGAAAGCCGCTGCCCCCGCTCGCGGGCGTGCCGTTGGCCATCAAGGACAACATGAACCTCGTGGGCACGCGCACCACCTGCGCTTCCCGCATGCTCGGGGATTACCAGAGCGTCTACACCGCCACCTGCGTCCAGCGCATGCTCGACGCCGGCTGCCTGCCCATGGGCAAGGCCAACATGGACGAGTTCGCCTTTGGTAGCTCTACCGAGAGCTCGGCCTTCCATCGCACCAACAACCCCTGGGATACCGAGCGCGTGCCCGGTGGCTCCTCGGGCGGCTCCGCTGCCGCCGTTGCCGCGGGCGAGGTTGCGCTCTCGCTGGGCTCGGACACCGGTGGCTCCATCCGCCAGCCGGCGGCGCTCTGCGGCGTGGTGGGCCTTAAGCCCACGTACGGCGCCGTGAGCCGTTACGGCGTGGTGGCCTTTGGCTCGTCGCTCGACCAGGTTGGCCCCTTTGGCCGCACGGTCGAGGACGTCGCGCTTGCCATGAACGCGCTTACCGGCGCGGGCCACGATCCGTACGATTGCACCAGCCAGGACTGTGCCGTCGACTTTACCGAGCACCTCAACGACAGCATCGAGGGCAAGCGCGTGGGCATCATCCCTGCGTTTATGGAGGCCGAGGGCCTGACCACCGAGGTCAAGGCCGCTGTTCAGCGCGCCGCCCAGGAGCTGCAGAATCAGGGTGCCGAGCTGGTCGAGGTCGACCTGCCGCACCTGGATGCCGCTATCGCCGCCTACTACGTCATCGGCCCGGCCGAGGCGTTCTCCAACCTGGCCCGCTTCGACGGCATTCGCTACGGCTACCAGGAGGAGGGCTGCGCCAACCTGTCCGACCAGAGCTCGCTCTCGCGTGCCCACGGCTTTGGTGCCGAGGCCAAGCGCCGTCAGATGCTCGGCGCCTACCTGCTGAGCTCGGGCGTGTACGACAAGTATTACTACGCCGCGCAGAAGGCCCGTACGCTTATTACGCAGGACTACGACGCCGCGTATGCCAAGGTGGACACGATCCTGATGCCCGCCTCGCCGCGCACGGCCTTTAAGTTTGGCGAGATTAGCGATCCCACGCAGATGTACCTGTCCGACCTGTACACCATTTCGCTCAACATCTGCGGCAACGGTGGCATTTCGGTGCCGCTGGGCCTGGGCGAGGACAGCAAGCTGCCCGTTTCTGCCCAGCTGGTGGGACCTGCCTTTAAGGACCGTCAGCTACTCACGTTTGCCCGCGCCCTGGAGCGCGGCTTTGCCGATGCCGCCACGGGTGCGCCCGCGCTTTCCGTCGCGCCCGATTTTGCCGGGAAGGGAGGCGAGCTGTAATGAAGGAGCTTTCCGAGGTCCTGCAGGATTGGGAGGCCGTGATTGGCCTGGAGATCCACACCGAGCTCACCGCACTCGACACCAAGATGTTCTGCAACTGCAAGCTCAGCCACGATGACGAGCCCAACGCCAACGTGTGCCCGGTGTGCCTGGGCCTGCCCGGCGCCCTGCCGGTGCCCAACAAGCGTGCCATCGAGAGTATCGTCAAGGCCGGCCTCGCCACCAACTGCGAGATCCAGCGCCACTCGATGTTCTATCGCAAGCACTACTTTTATCCCGATATGGCCAAGAACTTCCAGACCACGCAGGGTCCGGTCGCCTTTGCCATGTACGGTCATCTGGACCTGGACGTGACCGGACGCGGTGCCGCCGAGCGCCCCGACTGCGCGTTTGGCGAGGCCGAGGCCCAGAGCCTGGCAAGCGCCTCGGCCAACGCCGAGGGCCTGTCCACGTCCATGTCGTCGACCATGCGCGAGGGCAACCAGCGCGCCGGCCACCTGGCCAGCTACGATGCGTCCAACCTGCAGATGCCCGAGCGCCGCGAGGACGGCTCCTACACGGTGCCCATCCGCATCCTGCGCATCCACATGGAGGAGGACGCCGCCAAGATGGTGCACGTGGGCGGTGCCGAGGGCCGCATTACCGCTGCGGCCGAGTCGCTCGTTGACTACAACCGCTGCGGCACGCCGCTCATCGAGCTTGTCACCGAGCCCGACCTGCGCACGCCCGAGGAGGCTCGCCTGTTTATGGAGAAGCTCCGTCGCATCTTTGTGACGCTGGGCATTTCGGACTGCTCCATGGAGAAGGGTTCCATGCGCTGCGACGGCAACGTATCGCTGCGCCGCCGCGGCGAGACCAAGCTGGGCACCAAGACCGAGCTCAAGAACCTCAACTCGTTTAAGAGCCTGCATGATGGCCTTGCCTACGAGATTTGCCGCCAGGCCGAGGTGCTCGAGGAGGGCGGCATCATCTACCAGGAGACCCGCCACTGGGAGCCCAGCCGCAAGCGCACCGTGGTCATGCGCGTGAAGGAAACGGCAGACGACTACCGCCTGTTCCCCGATCCCGACCTGGCGCCGTTCGACCTGGACGACGAGTTTATCGACCGCTGCCGTGGCGAGATCCCCGAGCTGCCCGATGCCAAGCGCGCCCGTTTTGAGGCCGATTTTGGCATTAAGACGGCCGATGCCGAGCAGATTGCCGGCGACCCCGAGTTTGCCGAGTTCTTTGAGGCCGCCGCTGCCGGTATGGCCGGCAAGGAGGCCCAGACGGTCGCAAACCTGCTGGTCAACGAGATGATCGCCTACCTTAAGGGCGCGGGCGTGTCGCTGGCCGAGTCCGGCATCGCGCCGGCTCAGGTGGCAGCTCTTGCCAAGCTGCTGGCGACCGATGCCATCAGCTCCAACCAGGCGCACGAGGTCTTTGAGGCCATGGCTCAGACCGGCGACGATCCCAACAAGATCGTCGACGAGCGCGGCATGCGCCAGGTGAGCGATGCCGGCGCACTGCAACCGATCGTGGACGAGGTGCTGGCAAACTGTGCCGAGCAGGCGCAGCAGTACCGCGATGGCAACCAGAAGGTCATCGGCTTTTTGGTGGGCCAGTGCATGAAGGCGAGCCGCGGCAAGGGCAACCCGAAGCTCTTCAACGAGTTGCTGAGAACGTCGCTCTCGTAAACGGGAACCCGGGAGCCCCGGCAGGGCGGGTACTTCCTCAAAATTTCGAACAGTCCTGCGCAAGACGAAGGCCACATTAAGTGGCCTTCTTTGCGTGCGGAACTCATTTTGAGCAAGCACCCGCCCTGCCGGGGCTCCCGGGTTCTGTGACGACTCGGCCGTTCGGGTCAGGTGGGCTGATAGAAAGATGGTGACGGAGGCGCAAATAGCGCCTCCGTCTTTTGAATGTGATGAAAGTGTGGCGAAATGAGCTTAAAACTTCCGTAAATGTGATAAATGTCACGTTTTACCTAGGGTAAAATGTGGGAAATATCACGTTTACGGAAGTTTCTTTGCGGGAGGTTCGGTCATGCAGCGAGATATCATTGCCAAGCTTAACGCTTGGAAAGCGTCAGAATATCGTAAGCCGCTTATCCTTAAGGGGGCGCGCCAGGTTGGAAAGACGTGGGCGCTTAAGGAGTTCGGCCGAACCTCGTACCTCAATTTTGTGTATCTGACGCTCGAGGAGCCGTCACCTGGGGTACAGAGCGAGTACGCTCAGTTTTTCGAAGGTACGCGCGATCCTCGACGGATCATCTCAAATCTTTCCCTGGCACTTGGACAGCCTATCGAGCCCGGCGAAACGCTGCTTATTATTGATGAGATCCAGGATTGTCCTTCTGCAGTCGGCGCCCTTAAATACTTCTGTGACGAGGCCCCCGAGTATCACGTCGCATGCGCAGGGTCTTTGTTGGGCGTTCGCTTGTCCCGTGAGACCAGCGCTTTTCCGGTGGGAAAGGTCGAGTTCATGGAGATGCGCCCCATGAGCTTTTCCGAGTTTCTGAAAGCCGAGGGCGCTGCAAACTACGACGAATACCTTGGCGGCCTGGATCAGATCGAGACAGTGCCCGATTTCTTCCATGTCCGTCTCGTCGAGCATCTTCGTCGTTATTTTGCATGCGGCGGCATGCCAGAGGCTCTTGGCCGGTGGGTGGAGACGGGCGATATCGTTCAGGTCGATAAGGTGTTGTCTGATCTCTTGGATTCCTACGAGCGCGATTTTGCCAAGCATGGTGGCCGTGCGCAGTTCGCCAAGCTTTCGCAAATATGGAACTCGATTCCAGCTCAGTTGGCGCGCGAGAACAAAAAGTTCGTTTGGGGTGCGGTGCGCGAGGGGGCTCGTGCTCGAGAATACGAGGATGCTCTGGAATGGCTTGCCGATGCTGGGCTCATCACGGCGGTTCGCCTTAATGCTGCCGGTGGTGTGCCGCTCTCTGCGTACGATGACCTCAAGGCATTTAAAGTCTACTGTCTTGATGTCGGCTTGCTGCGCCGCATGGCAAGGCTGGATGCGTCCGCTTTTGCCATCTCGGATGCGCTATTTTCGGAGTTCAAAGGTTCGTTCGCCGAGAACTATGTGCTTCAGGCATTACTTTCACAGTTAGATGCTGCTCCGCGTTATTGGACAAACGAGAAGCCGAAGCACGAAGTCGATTTTTTGATTCAGGTCGGAAACGAAATCGTTCCCGTCGAGGTCAAATCGGGAGAGGTCGTTCATTCCAAGAGCCTTAAGTACTATGCCGACAAGCATGCGGAGACGACTCCATTGAGGGTCCGCTACTCACTTAAGAACCTAAAGCTCGACGACGGGGTGCTCAACATTCCGTTGTATTTGGCTGATCGATCTGTCCCTCTTATCAAAAAGGCGCTTGATTGTGTGCATCTTGACGTTTAGATCCCGGGTGAGCTGACGGGCGGCGGCTAATTAATCGCTCCGTTACGGCCAGGGAGCTTGGGCCTTAGCGATGCTTGCTTCGCCAAGCCGTGGGTGTCATGCCGGTGTATTGCTTGAAGGCTTGGGCGAAGGCGGCCTGCTGGGGGTAGCCTAGACGCTCTGCGGCCTGCGCTATCGTGAGCGAGCTATCGGCCAAAAGGTCCTGTGCTCGCTCTATACGACGTCTGCGAATGTAGGCGCCCAGGGACTCGCCAGTTTGGGCCTTAAAGGTGGCGCATAGTTTGGAGCGGCTTGTGTAGAGCCTCTCGGCGACCTCGTCCACGCCGATGCGACGCCCCTCGTCAAGGGCGCGCTCGACAGCCAGGATCGCTTCTTCGACAATGTCCAGAGCGGCCTGTGTCCCTTCGGCCTGACGTGCCTGCTTGTGGGCTGTTCGCGCGTACGCCAGCTCGGCAACCATGGTCTCTACGGTACCCTTCATGTAAAGATGCCCGCCCGTGACACGAGCGCGCGTCTCATCGAGACGGCAGAGTGTCCGATCGATCGCCGATAGCGCTTCTTCGCCCCACGACTCGGCAAAGGCGTCAAAAAGCCCAGCGAATTCGCCGGGGTAGCGGCGTTCGAAATCGTCGAAGTATCTCGGTAGGAATAACACCGAGCGCGAGTGATAGAGCTGCCCGGCGTATAACGGACTGAGCTCGTTTCCGCAGGTATCCTGGATAAAACTACAAATTGCATTGCTCGGCCACGACCCGCGCAACGGCTTGAGGTTTGCGGGTGTTATGCCTATCTCGGGCATGCAGGTGAGCGTGGCGCTGCTGATTTGGCTCACGCAGGCGTACGGCTCGGGTGTGTATTCGGCCAGGTACATATCGTGCGTCGGGGTGATGAAATGCTCCATGACAATGCAGGCAGGGGAGAGAGGCATGATCCATGCGCGTCCGTGCGCCCGATCGTTTGCCACCTCGCCGGTAAAGACGGCGCCCTTGCCGGTAAGCTCCAGGCCAAACTGCTCAAACTGCGGTGCGTAGAGCTCGGTTATGTCGGTCGCTGCCCGCCGCATTTGCAAAAGCGTCCCTTTCCTTTGCAGAAACGTCCACAGCTCGGTTGATTGTGAGCCATGGCTAACATGCCAATGATAAGTTCATTACGGTTAACTCTCAAGCCGTTAGAAAGGAATCTCATGGCAAAGGAATCAAAAAAGGAAGGCGGCGGTATCGGCGAGCTGCTTGCATATGCTGGTGACCGCAAATTCCTAACGTATTTGGGCATGGCGCTCTCGGCGCTCTCGCAGCTGCTGAGCTTTGGCCCGTTCGTGTGCATTTGGCTTGTCGCACGCAATCTGATCGCCGTGGCACCTAACTGGAGCGAAGTCACCGATATCGCGATGTATGGCTGGTGGGCCGTGGGTTTTGCCCTGGCAAGCATCGTAGCTTATTTCGTGGGGCTCATGTGCACGCACCTGTCTGCGTTTCGCTGCGCATCCAATATTCGCAAAACTACGAGCGAGCACCTGCTTAAGCTGCCGCTTGGCTACTTTGACACGCACGCCACCGGTGAGCTGCGTCGTGTTGTAGACGGATGTGCCGCCTCCACCGAGACTTTGCTCGCACACATGCTGCCCGATATCGCAGGCGCCGCCGCCATGGTCGTGGGCTTGCTCGTGCTGCTTTTCGCCCTCGATTGGCGTTTGGGGGCGGCATGCCTTATCTCGGTCGTCGTTTCGTTTGGCGCCATGGCCACCATGATGAGCGGCAAAGGCGCCGAGTTCATGAAGGCCTACATGGGAGCGCTGGTCAAGATGAACAAGACCGGCACCGAATACGTACGTGGCATCCCCGTTGTCAAGGTGTTTCAGCAGACGGTCTACTCCTTTAAGGCCTTCCACGATGCGATCGCCGAATACGCCGACATGGCACAAAACTATGCAGGCACGTTCTGTCGAGGTCCGCAGGTACTCAACCTTACCGCGCTCAATGGTCTTGTGGCATTCCTGTTGCCCGTGGCGTTGCTGTTGGCGCCGGGCGAGACGGACTTCGCGCATTTTATGGCCAACTTCACGTTTTACGCGATATTTTCGGCCGTGGTGCCGACGGCCATGACCAAGCTCATGTTTGTGGGCGAGGCCTCTCAGATGAGTGCCGATTCGCTGGCTCGTATTCGAAGCATCATGGATTCCAGGCAGCTCTCCGTGCCCGCCCAACCCAAGCACCCTGCCGGCAGCGACGTGCGATTTGAGGATGTGAACTTTACCTACGAGGGCGCCGAAGCGCCTGCCGTCAACCATGCGAGTTTTAGCGTTTCCGCTGGTAGCACCCTCGCCCTGGTGGGTCCCTCGGGTGGCGGTAAGTCAACCTGCGCAAGCCTGATCCCGCGTTTTTGGGATGTTTCCTCGGGTCGAGTGCTCGTAGGCGGTGTGGACGTTCGCGATATGGATCCGCACGAGCTTATGGACCAGGTCGCCTTCGTGTTCCAGACCAACCAGTTGTTCCGGCAAACACTTGCCGATAACGTGCGCGCCTCCAAGCCTACGGCCACTGACGACGAAGTGCGTGCAGCTCTCTCCGCAGCTCAGTGCGACGACATTGTGGCCAAGCTCCCACAGGGCATCAATACCATGCTCGGCGCCGGCGGGGCGTATCTTTCGGGCGGCGAGGTCCAGCGCGTGGCACTCGCCCGCGCGATCCTTAAAGACGCGCCTATCGTGGTGCTCGATGAGGCCACGGCGTTTGCCGATCCCGAGAACGAGGCGCTCATCCAACGCGCCTTTAGCAAGCTGGCGGCGGGTCGCACGGTCATTATGATTGCGCACCGACTCTCGACTGTAGTGGGCGCAGACCAAATCGTGGTGCTCAACCAGGGCAGCGTGCAGGAGTCGGGTACCCATGCCGAGTTGCTGTCCCAAGAGGGCCTGTATGCCAAGATGTGGACCGAATACGAACAGGCCGCGAGCTGGAAAATCACTGCAGCGACCGCGGATGCCGCCGTCACGAAGGGAGGCGAGGCCTAAATGTTCGCCTCATTCCAAAAGAAGTATTTCCTATCCGATAAAGGCGTCGCCGGCGTAAAACGTGGCATTTTCTGGACCACGCTCACTAATCTCATTACCATGGCCGGCATGGGCTTTTTATTCCTGGTCATGGCCGGTTTTGTCGAACATCTCGCCATCGGCGCCGACCTGCCGGATGCCCTGCCGATTGTGGGCGGCCTCCTGGTCTTTTTTGTGTTGCTCTTTGCCTCTAACTGGCAGCAGTATTACTACACCTACTGCATCTTTTACGAGGAGTGCGGCAAGCAGCGTATGGAGATCGCCGAGCGCTTGCGCAAACTGCCGCTGTCGTTTTTTGGTCGTCGTGATCTGGCCGATTTAACCGAGACCATCATGGGCGACGTCCAGGCCATGGAGCACGCCTACAGCCACGTGCTGGGAGAGCTTTGGGGTGCCATCATCGCAAGCGCCATTGTGTTCGTGGCGTCGCTGTTCTTTTGCTGGCAGCTGGCGATCGCGGCGTTTTGGAGCGTTCCCGTGGCCTTTGCCGTGCTGTATCTAACACGCGGCCCCATGACTCCGGTGTTCGACCGCGTGCGTGCCGAGAAGGTCAAGGTTACCGAGGCAATTCAAGAGACGCTCGACTGCGTTCGCGAGATCCGCGCCACCAACCAGGAGGCCCATTATCTTGAGGGACTCAACGCCGTGATCGATGCCGAGGAGCGCGAGACCACCAAGGGCGAGCTCGCTAACGGGCTTTTGGTTAACTCCGCCTTTGCCATCCTGCGTCTGGGCATTGCCACCACGCTGGTCACGGGTGCCGCGATGGTCGCCTCCGGGCAGGTCGACTTTTTGGTGATGTTTGCCTTCCTGCTTATGGTGAGCCGTATCTATGCACCCTTTGACCAAGCGTTAATGTTAATGTCCGAGCTGTTTGCCGCCGAGTCGTCTGCCAAGCGCATGCATTCCATCATGGAAGAGCCTGTGGCGCGGGGCAGCGAGACATTTGAGCCCGTGGGCCACGATGTGGTGTTCGATCACGTGGCATTTGGCTATGGTGCGGGCGAGGACGGCCGTGCCGGCGAGAAAGTTCTTACCGATGTGAGCTTTACCGCCAAGGAAGGCGAAGTTACGGCGCTGGTCGGTCCTTCGGGTTCCGGTAAGTCTACGGTGAGCCGCCTGGCCGCGCGCTTTTGGGATGCCACCGAAGGCACGGTCACCGTGGGTGGCGTGGATGTTGCGGGCGTTGATCCCGAGGTGCTGCTGCGCGACTACGCCATTGTGTTCCAAGACGTGCTGCTCTTTGACGACACGGTGATGGGAAACATCCGCCTCGGGCGTCGTGATGCCACCGATGAGGAAGTGCTTGCGGCCGCGCGTGCCGCCAACTGCGACGAGTTCGTGAACCGCATGCCGCAGGGCTACGACACCATGATCGGCGAGAACGGCTCCAAACTCTCCGGTGGCGAGCGCCAGCGCATCTCCATCGCCCGCGCGCTGCTCAAAGACGCGCCCATCGTGCTGTTGGACGAGGCGACGGCAAGCTTGGATGTGGAGAATGAGACCGTGGTACAGCAGGCACTCTCCCGTCTGCTTGCAGGTAAGACGGTTATCGTTATTGCCCACCGTATGCGTACGGTGGAAAATGCCGACAAAATCGTTGTGCTCAAGGATGGTGTGGTTGCCGAGCAGGGTGCTTCGGCTCAGCTCAAGGCGGCAGGTGGAGAATTTGCCCGTATGGTCGCACTGCAAAAGGAAGCGGCTGCCTGGCAGCTGTAGGAAAGGGGACCAAGATTTCCAAAGGTTAACTTTGGTTGACCATAATAGTTCGACTAAACTAGTCTCAAAGCGTGCTCGAGCAAACTAATGAACTCGGGTGCTAAGGCACCATGCCGCGCTTGTGCGGCAAAAGGGAGAAGCAACATGAAGAAGTCGACGTTTAACACCCTGCTTGTCGGTGGCGGTTTTCTGCTTGGCACGGCCGGCATCAAGCTGCTTACCAGCGCTCCGGTAAAGAATGCCTGCGTGCAGGGTATCGCGTGCGGCATGCGCATCAAGAACGGCTACCAGGACATGGTCGAGCAGGCCAAGGCTAATGTCGACGACATGGTTGCCGAGGCTGCTTACATCACCCAGAGCGAGGCCGCTGCTGACGAGGCAGCCGAGTAGCGCTCCCAGGCACAAACTATGAGATTCTCGATTATCAGCGAGATCCCTGGCAGGACCCGCCTTCAGTTGGCGGGTCCTGTGCCAGAGAGCGATCTCGATGCGCTTCTAAAGCTTGGCGGCGACATCGATGGCGTGCGCAAGGTGCGCGTGTATGGCCGCATTGGCCAGATGGCGCTGGAGTACGACGAGCCGCGCCGCGCGAGCGTGCTCGATGCCTTGGGCGCGCTCGATGCTCAAGCTATCGCCGATGCCAAGTCGGGCTACGTGATGCAACTCGAGCCGCGCAAGCACAAGCTCGTCATGGATCTTGCCACACTTATCGGCGCCCACTACGCGCGCCGTTGGTTCTTGCCGACGCCTCTGCGTGCGGTGTTTGTCGTGGCCGGTTACATGGCATTTTTGCGCGCTGCCCTTCATGAGCTGGCACAGCCGCGCCTGACCGTTCCTGTGCTCGACGCTTCGGCCATCGGCATTTCGTTCGTCAAGCGTGATGTCGACACCGCGGGCCAGACAATGTTCTTGCTCAACGTGGGCGAGCTGCTCGAGGACTACACTCGCGCCATGAGCGAAAACGAGCTCATCAACTCGCTGCTCGATGTGCCCGACAAGGCGCAAAAGGTTGTCGGCGACACCGAGGTAAGCGTTGCCGCGACCGAGCTCGAGCCCGGCGATTTGGTCGCCGTGCGCACTGGCATGTCCATTTGCATCGACGGTGTTGTCGAGCAGGGGAGCGCTATGGTCAACCAGGCGACCCTGACCGGCGAGCCGCTGGCCGTCGAGCGCAGCGTGGGCGACGATGTGTTCGCCGGTACCGTCGTGGAAGACGGCAGCATCTTGGTGCGCGTGCGCGCCAACACGGCGCAGACCAAGCTCCGCTCGATCGTCTCGCTCGTGCAGACGGCCGATTCGCTCAAGTCCGAGGGCCAGTCGCACATGGAAGACCTCGCCAACAAGATCGTCCCGTGGAACTTCCTGCTCGCGGGCCTGGTTGCGCTTACCACCCGCAGCCTCATCAAGACCTCGGCGGCACTGATGGTCGACTACTCGTGCGCACTCAAGCTCACGGGTTCCGTCGCCGTCATGACTGCCATGAGCGATGCTGCCAAGATGGGTGTTATGGTCAAGGGCGCCAAGTACTTTGAGTCGTTTGCCAAGGCCGACACCATTGTGTTTGATAAGACCGGCACGCTTACCGAGGCGCAGCCGCGTCTTGCCTGCGTGCTCACCACCGATGGTTGGAGCGAGGACGAGATCCTGCGCCTTTCCGCTTGCTTGGAGGAGCATTTTCCGCATCCGGTGGCGCGTGCCGTGGTCAACGCCGCCCGCGAGCGCGGGCTCGAGCACCGCGAGCGCCATGCCGCCGTCGAGTACATCGTGGCGCACGGCATCGCTTCGTCCATTGAAGGGCGTCGCGCCATCATCGGTTCCGCGCACTTTGTATTTGAGGATGAGAGCGCGCAGCTCGAGTCCGACATTAAGGAGCAAATCGAGTCCCAGATGCAGGGGCTGTCGCCGCTGTACCTGGCGGTCGATGGCACCGTTGTGGGCGTGCTCGGTATCGAGGACCCGCTTAAGCCCGGGGTTCGCGAGGCTATCGCCGACTTGCACGCGTTGGGCGTTAAGCACGTGGTCATGCTCACGGGCGACTCGGAGCGCACGGCCGAGCGCATTGCTCGCGAGGCGGGTGTCGACGAGTTTAAGGCCGAGCTGCTGCCCGAGGACAAGTACGCGTATGTTGAGCGCATTAAGGGCGAGGGGCGCCACGTTGCCATGGTGGGCGACGGCGTCAACGATTCGCCGGCACTCGGTTTGGCCGACGTGGGGCTGGCAATGGGCGGTGGAAGCGACATCGCCAAGGAGGTCGCCGATATCATCCTGACCGATACAGATCTCGCCGCGATCGTGCGCCTGCGCCGCATGAGTCAGGGGCTTATCGACCGTCTGACGAGTTCGTATTCCAAGGTGATGCTCACCAACTCGGCGCTGTTGGCATTGGGTATTACCGGCATGATTACTCCGCAGGCGTCGTCGCTGCTGCACAACGGCTCAACGATCGCCTACAGCCTGGGCAACGCAAAGGCTTACCTGCGCTAGCGGACGTGTTCGCCCACGTTATCTGGCCTGCGCCCAGACGGCATCGGTGTCGTCCGGACGCAGGCCTTTTGCATTTGACCATTTGCTAGCTTCTCTATATAGTGTTGCTAGCGGTGCTAGCATTTGAAGGGAGCGGGATCAACGTGGGTGCTGTTAGCGGCATGGCGCAGGTGAACGTTCGCGTGGATCGCCAGGTCAAGGACCATGCGGAGGAAGCGTTGCGGCTTTCGGACAGATCACTGCCCGAGCTCATCAAAAAGGTCGTGGCCAAGGTCGCGCAGGGCGGCGGGCAGTGCGAGGAAGTGCTTGCGGCCGTCGACGACCGGCAACAGACCGTCGCGCACGATACTCCGTTCGCCGCGTCGTGGGCAGCGGCAGACCGGCTTTATGCAGATTTGGGCATCGCTGCGTCGCCCGTATCCGACGATCGCGATTGGGACACAATCTATTCCGAAGCCATGGACGAGCGCTATCGCCAAAAGGGGATGATCCTGTGAGCGGAGCCCCTCTCAAGATCATGGTGGACGCCAACGTATGGGTTGATTCGTTTTGTGTTGACCATGCCGAGTCGCTTGCCGCGCGTGCGTTTATTGGGCAGGCGACGGAGGCGGGGGCATCGCTGTTCTTTCCGGTGCATATCGCTAAGGACGTACTGTACGTTGTCCAACACGAGCTGAAGCGTGGCGTTCTTGCCAGCGGGGGAGCGCTCGACGAGGCTTCTGCCCGCGCGATTGGCGATGCGGCGCTGGCGTTTGTTCGGAATATGACCGAAAACGCTACGGCCGTGGGTGCAGATGCGTCGGACCTTTGGCTGGCCGACAAATACTTAGCGCTCCATCGCGATTACGAGGACAACTTGGTGCTCGCCGCGTGCAAGCGCGCGCAGGTCGATTACTTGGTGACCAACGATCGTAAGCTGCTCGAACATGCCGATCTTGCAGCAAAGACCCCGCACCAAATGATGCCGATTCTTGCTTTGGCCGAACGTGGCGGCGCGGCTATCGGTTGACGCGAACTGTTTGCGGGCCTCTTGGACGACGATGCGCCAAGGGGCCCGCGTCTGATATTTACAAAAGCGCGGCCTTGATGACGGGAGCTTCGGCGAGCTTTTCGGCAGCCTTTTCGTCGGAATCGTTTAGTGCTGCCAGGCTTCGGTAGACCCACTCGTTGACCTGGGTGTTCTTGACGCCTGCAGTCTGCATAAGGGCGCCTACCTCGCGGATTGCTGCGAGCAGATCGGCTTTGGGACCCGCGAGCTCGACCTCGATGCCGTGGTAGGCGGCCACGCCGCGGTTCTCGCTCACGTGGTCGATAAAGCCCTCGACGGTCTCAAGCTGCTGGGCGAGAGCTGCATCATCGTCAGCGTCCAGCGCAACAAGGGCGTTCGAAACCGTGAGGGCGGGATGTCCGCAGGGGACAAAGCCTTCGATGACATCCATAGCTTCGGTAATGGTTGAACCCAGACCTGCGAGGGCATTGACGAGTTGCTGCTTGGTATCCATAACGGTCCTTTCGACGGGTCAATTTTGCTTGGCGAAAATATACGTGACGCGATCGGTAGCAAAAGTGCGAAGTGCGGAGCACATTGGGGTCTTCACAGCTCGTGCATAGAACAGCTGTCTGCCTTTAGAACGTGGTAAGATAGCTATCCACGAGCGGGGTTCACCCCGCGTGTTCCTTGAAAAGTCGACGGTTATCGGGTGTTTGCAGACCCGATACCATCCAGACTTTCCCAACATTCGGGGGCGACTGGTTTCGACACGATAGCTCTGAGAGAGGAAGCAAGCCGAGGTCTCCTCGCCTCGTTAAACAGGGGTACCGTCAAATTGAATTGACAACAACTCTTCTTTTGAGCCTATGGCTCTCGCTGCTTAGTTTATAGCGGCGCGTCAACCCGGTGATTTCCCCGACACCGGCGCGACGTCATGTTAGGGGAATGCTCCTGCGCACGTAATCGGTATGGCGCAGGCTAAGACCGAACCGGTTAGGACGCCGCGAGCGTGTCGCTGCGCGCAAAGCGTCCGAGACTAAACCAGCGACTGAGCTTGGAGATGCCAATCAGGGGGCTTTCGTGGACCGGAGTTCGATTCTCCGCGCCTCCACCAATAGTTACAGGCAGGTAGAGAAGTGTCTCTACCTGCTTTTTTATTACTTACAGATACCGCGGAGAATCGAACTCTATGCAGGGCGCGAGCGTTAAACAAACGCGGAGCGTTTGTAGCCCGCGGGCGAGGACGCCGGCAGGCGGCCGAAGCCGGTGCGGATTTGCGAAGCAAAGACGCGGATTCTCCGCGCAAAGCCTCAACCCTATATAGATGCGATGTTATCGAATCTCAGCCTGCCATGCGCCGCATCAACGGAACCCCAAATCCGCGGAGAATCTAACTCTATGCAGGGCGCGGGCGTAAAGAAAACGCGGCGCCAACGCAGAGTGGGACGCGCTTTCCCAATGGCGGTCCAAGCGGAAAGTGCATCCCGGAATTCCGCCTCAAACTGGGACACACTTTCCGCTTCACCTGCCGCCTCAAAAAACCTGCGCGCCCTCCATTCCAAAACTGGGTAGAAGAAAGCCAAAACGCAATCGCAGGAGGTCAATATGACTGCAGAAGATAAGGCAAAGAACGCCGGCAAGGTCGCGCTCGTCCTGGAGGGCGGCAGCTTCCGCGGGCAGTTTACTGCGGGCGTGCTCGACGTTCTCATGGAGGCCGGCGTCGAGATTCCGGCTGTCTACGGTGTATCGGCCGGCGCCCTCAACGGCGTGAACTACAAGTCGCACCAGATCGGCCGTGCCAACCGCATCAACCTGGCTTTCTGCAATGACAACCGCTTCATGGGCGCCGCATCGTTTGCGTCCACGGGCTCTATTGTGGGTTACGACTTTATCTTCAACGATGTCCAGGACCGCCTAGATCCCTTTGACAACGAGACGTTCGACGCAAGCTCCGTCGAGATGTACGCCGTCGCGACGGACATGCTTTTTGGAACCGCCACGTACCTGCCGGTCAAAAGCGCCGTACTTGACCTCGACGCTGTTCGCGCCTCGACCTCGCTGCCGCTGGTGACGCCGCCGGTCGAGATTGACGGGCACAAATACGTCGACGGCGGCGTAGCCGATTCGGTCCCCATCGAGCATGTGCTCGAGGAGGCGGGCTTCGATCGCGCGGTTGTCATTGTCACGCAGGACCGCTCGTACGAGAAAAAGCCCTACGAGTTTATGCCCGCCGCGCGCGCCCGCTATGCCGACTACCCCTATCTGCTCGAGGCTATCGAGACGCGCCACGACCGTTATAACATCCAGCGCATGCATCTGTGGAAGTATGAGCGCGAGGGCCGCGCGCTGGTCGTTGCTCCGCAAAAGCCGGTCGAGGTCGGCCATGTCGAGCACGATTCGGCAAAGCTTTTGGACCTGTATATCCAGGGCCGTCAGGAGGCAAAGCGCCTGCTCGCGGAAATCCAAGAGTTCGTTGAGCGCTAGCGATAGCGAACCCTCAAAAAAATGACAACAGCTAAAGAGCTGGAAAAATCACGGCTCGTGGATGACATGTGCAGAAACTCTGGTCGGAGCCAAAATACCTGTTGACTCGTACGGCGAGCGGGGTAATATGGACGGGTTACTTGCAGAGCCCCGTGAATCTCTGTAACAACACGTACTGTACATGGAGGAGTCTAAGTGATTTCGAAATCGACTCACTACGCCAAGCAGGGCGAGGTCCAGCGCAACTGGGTTCTCGTCGACGCCGATGGTGCTGTCCTGGGCCGTCTTGCCACCCAGATCGCAATGATCCTGCGCGGTAAGAACAAGCCCCAGTTCACGCCCAACAGCGACTGCGGCGACTTCGTTGTCGTCATCAACGCCGATAAGGTCCAGCTTACCGGTAACAAGGCCGACACGAAGACCTATTATCGCCACAGCGGCTACAACGGCGGCCTTAAGGCTGAGAGCTTCCGCCAGGCTATGGAGAAGCACCCGGAGAAGGTCATCGAGCGCGCCGTTCGCGGTATGCTGCCCAAGACCACCCTCGGCCGTGCCCAGATGACCAAGCTTAAGGTCTACGCTGGTGCCGAGCATCCGCATGCTGCCCAGAACCCCACGAAGATTGAGCTGGAGGCTTAAAGATGGCTGAGAACACCGTTGTCTACCAGGGTACCGGCCGTCGTAAGAACGCCGTCGCCCGCGTCCGTCTCGTCCCCGGCACCGGCAAGGTGACCATCAACAAGCGTGACGCCGAGCAGTATTTCGGCCGTCATCAGCTCGTTGAGAACGCCCTTGCTCCCTTCAAGGTGACCGACACCGCCGGTCAGTTCGACGTTATCGCTCTGTGCGATGGCGGCGGCATCTCCGGTCAGTCCGGCGCTCTGCGCCTGGGCATCGCTCGCGCTCTTCTGAACGCTGGCGACTACCGTGCTGACCTCAAGAAGGCCGGTTTCCTTACGCGCGATGCTCGCGTGGTCGAGCGCAAGAAGTACGGCCTCAAGAAGGCCCGCCGCGCTCCCCAGTTCTCCAAGCGCTAAGGTTTTATCTCCTTTCGAGATACAATGTACAAGCGGGGCCTGCCGATTCCTCGGCGGGTCCCGCTTTTCTTTTTCGACTAGGGTAGGCGGTTGCATATCGCCTGCTAGGGAAGGAGCGATCCTATGCCCCAGAACATCTTCGGTACCGACGGCGTCCGTGGCGTCGCCAATGCCGACCTCTCGTGCGACCTCGCGTTTCGCCTGGGCCGCGCGGCGACCAAGTTCCTTGGTCCGGATATCTGCGTCGGCCGCGACACGCGTCTTTCGGGCACCATGCTCGAGAGCGCTCTGACCGCCGGCATCATGGCCGAGGGCGGCCGTCCGCACTGCTGCGGCGTCATCCCCACGCCTGCCGTGGCGCTGCTCACCGTCCAGAACGAGCTCGACGGCGGCATCGTCATCTCTGCTTCGCATAATCCGCCGGAGTTCAACGGCATCAAATTCTTTAGCCGCAAGGGTATGAAGCTTCCCGATGCGGTCGAGGAGGAGATCAGCGCCTGGGTCATGTCCGAGGAAGCCATGGCTGCCGACACGCTGCCGACCGGTGCCGGCGTGGGCCACATCATCAAGATGAAGGACGCTCGCAAGGCATACGTCGACCACGCCATCGATACGCTTGATGGCCTGAGGCTCGATGGCCTAGTCGTTGCCGTCGACTGCGGTCATGGTGCTTCCTGCCAGACTACGCCCGCCGCGCTGCAGCGCCTGGGTGCCACGGTCCATGCCATCAACACCGATTACTGCGGCACTGACATTAACGTTGAGTGCGGCTCCACTCACCTTGAGCCCCTGCGCGAGCTCGTGCTGCGCACCCATGCTGACATCGGCCTGGCCCACGACGGCGACGCCGATCGCGTGCTGTTCGTGGACAGCGAGGGCAATGAGATCGACGGTGACTACATCCTGGCTATCTGCGGTTCTGACCTCGCCGCCCGCGGCAAGCTCGCCAACTCCGAGATCGTCTCGACCGTCATGTGCAACCTGGGCTTCTCCATCGCTATGAAGGAGCAGGGCTTCGAGATGGTTCAGACCGCCGTGGGCGATCGCTACGTTCTGGAGCGCATGCTCGCGGATGGCGCCGTCATCGGCGGCGAACAGTCCGGCCACATCATCTTCCTGGAGCACAACACCACCGGTGACGGTCTGGTGACGGCTCTGCAGCTGCTGGCCGTGCTCAAGCGCACCGGTCGTACCCTCACCGATCTTGCCGGCATCATGAAGAAGTACCCGCAGGTACTCGTCAACGTGCATTCCGACAACAAGGCTGGTCTGGACGATTGCCAGCCCATCTGGGATGCCGTCGCTGCTGCCGAGAAGGAACTTGACGGCCGCGGTCGCATTCTGGTGCGTCCGAGCGGTACCGAGCCGCTGGTCCGCGTTATGGCCGAGGCCGAGACGCACGAGCTGACCCAGCGCGTTGTCGACGACATCGTCGAGGTTGTCAAGCGCGAACTTCCCTAATGGTCAAAAACGAGTGCCAAGTGGTAAACTGTTAAGGCTATTTTGGTCGATTGGTATGTCCGAGGGGGAGCATGTTCACTAAAGTCCTAAGGTCTTTTGGTATGCGTGGTCGAGTCCTTACGCTGGATGCTCCCATCTCGGGCGATGTCATTCCGTTGTCCGAGGTCAATGACCAGACGTTTGCCACCGGCCTTTTGGGCCAGGGCGTGGCGATTCAGCCTACTGGCACGCGCGTGATTGCGCCGGCAGACGCCAAGGTCGAGGCCATTTTTCCCACGGGACACGCCGTTGCGCTCAACACGGTCGATGGCCTAGACGTGCTCATCCACGTTGGTTTGGACACTGTTCAGCTCGAGGGCAAGCACTTTACCGTACATGCGCAAGTGGGCGACATCGTCCATAAGGGCGATGTGCTCATCGAGTTCGATCGCGAGGCAATCGCTGCCGAGGGCTACGATGTGACGGTTCCTATCTTGGTGTGCAACTCCGTTGAGTTCTCGAGCATCAAGGGCTCTATTGGCGAGCATGTCGAGGAGATGGACCAACTCATCGTCGCTCGCGAGCGCTAGTGAGCGCGCTCGGCCTTTAGCCTACAATTCAAACACGTTTACGGAGGGCGCCCTTGAAAGAGGGCGCCCTCCGTGGCAAGATGGGATTTGTCCGAAGCTAAACAGCTTTGGGTCACCGTGGACGGGCAGGGGCCTCGACGCGGCTAGACACGAGACACATACATTACGCGACCTCGCCCTGGTGGCCGCACACGTTGGTTGCGGCCGACGCGGGCCGCGGGCAAGTGCTTGTAAGGGAGCCTTGCCTCTCTTGTACGAGAAAGGACGCGTAATGAAGATCATTAAAGCTAAAGACTACGAGGATATGAGCCGCAAGGCCGCCAATATCATCTCGGCCCAGGTTATCCTCAAACCCGATTGCGTGCTGGGTCTTGCCACCGGCTCCACCCCGATTGGCGCCTACAAGCAGCTCGCCGCTTGGTACGAGAAGGGTGACGTCGACTTTGCCGAGGTCAGCACCTACAACCTCGACGAGTATCGTGGTCTTTCGCATGACGATCCCCAGAGCTACCACTACTTTATGCGTGAGAACTTCTTCGATCACATCAACATCGACCTGAACAACACGCATGTGCCCGATGGCTCCAATCCCGACGCTGCCGCTGCCTGCTCTGAGTACGACAAGATCGTCGCTGCTGCCGGTTACCCCGATCTGCAGCTGCTCGGCATCGGTAACAACGGTCACATTGGCTTCAACGAGCCCGATGACCACTTCTCCAAGGGTACGCACTGCGTCGACCTCACCGAGAGCACCATTCAGGCCAACAGCCGCCTGTTCGACAGCATCGACGACGTGCCCCGTCAGGCCTACACCATGGGTACCCAGACCATCATGTATGCCCGCATGATCCTGGTTGTCGCCAACGGCGAGGCCAAGGCACAGGCCGTGCATGACATGTGCTATGGTCCGGTTACCCCCGAGTGCCCTGCCTCGATCCTGCAACTGCACACCAACTGCGTTGTCGTTGCCGACGAGGCCGCCCTTTCGCTCTGCAAGTAGCGAAAGCCTATCACCTCGACATAGCTTTGCCGAAGGCCTCCGCTTTGCGGGGGCCTTTTTGCTGAGCGCGCGCAGTGTGCTTGACGAAAATCTTGCAGCGAACTTGACGGGTGCGTCTGGTGCAGCATGATTCATTCCATAACAGATACTATGCATAAATGCTATGAAAAGGTCGCAGACGGTAGCTAGCGTTAGGTGAGTTGCGCAACACAATTGAACAGCGCTCATTTGAGGTACACTGCCAAAGGATGGGACAAGCTGGCAAGCGCATTGACCTGCGCAAAGACTGATTGGTTGGGGGATAAGTTTCAATCGGACCACGCTGAACAAAAACTTGCCATTTGCGTACCAACAAACATCCTAAACCGTAGCATCGCTCTATTCATCTAGCGATACATATGGTCTAGCGTTACGGTGTCCATGTGGTCGAGTTGAGGAGCGGGCATGGTTAACGATTTGGGCAATACGGACGACCTCGAGCTTATGCCGCTGGGCAGTAGTTATACGGTGCGGCGCGATCGCTTGATGAACGAACTTATCGCCAAGGGCCGAAAGGCCGGCATCGTAGTCCTCTACGCGCCTGATGGCTTTGGGAAAACCTCGGTGCTGCTGCAGTATACCCAAGAGGTTAAAAGCGATCCGACGCGAGGTCCCGTGCGGATCATCGAGGCAGACCGTGCTATTGGGCGCGAGGTGTTTATGCAGCTCGAGGTCGTTACCGATGAGCTTAAGGACAAGCCGCACTCCCTGATTGCAATCGATAACGTGCCTAATCTCAGCCAGAGCGAGACCGAGGAGCTGATCGACCGGATCCGAAGCCTGCGTGCTATGGGGGTTGGGGTCTTTTTGAGCTGCCGTCCTTCGAATCGCCAGCTGATTCATGGACTGGGCGATTCGATTAAAGTCAACGCGCAGATGCTCAAGGTGCATGCCTATGAGTATTCGGCGTGGGCATCGGCGTTCTCGATCAGCACGTCGCTCGACTTTTACCAGCTTACGCAGGGCGTGCCCGAGCTCGTCTCGGCTATGCAGTCGGGACTCTACGGGCAGGGAGACGTTGCCCAGATGCTCGAAAACGAGATCGTTAATATCTACGGTGCGGCACTTGTTGATCTGGCATCGCTCGAGAACAACGCCCTGTTTAGTGTGGCATGCTTGATGGTCCTAATGGGTGAGGGCAATATTTCGGAGCTCGAGGCTTGCGGTGTTAGGCTTTCGGCGATTGACCAGTCCTATCTTGTCCGCGATTATCCCATATTTGGCGTTGATCCGGCAGACCGGAGCTTTACCTGCTTGGGTACCGAGGATAACGCACGTCTGCGATTGCGCAAGCTGGTCGCCGAAATTCGCCCCGAACTCGTTGTGCGGGCGGCGCGTATATTGATTAAAGCGGGGCGCTGCGATACCGCGATGGACCTTGCCGACGCGTTTTTGGACCGCAGTGCGGTGTTGGAGCTTGCCGGGCAGTATGGGGTTGATCTGGCCCTGACGGGGCATGGAGGGGATGTCTGCCGCGCGGCACTGGGAAAGACCGAAGCAGATGGCCGGGTATCGGAGCCGACGCCTGACGAGGCACTCGGCATCTATCTGGCGGCGGTGAGCGTCTCCAATACAAAACTCGCGCGGTATATGGCCTCAATTATCGAGCATGCGGGCGAGCAAGCGATTTGCGAGCTCGATCCCGTGTCGTGGAAGGTAGCGCACGCGTTTACGGCCGCCTGTTATGGAGATAGTGGTCTGGGGCTTCCGGCAAGCCATACAGCGCTGGGAAGTGAGGCGTCTTGTGCCGCACTCGACATGCTGTCCGCACATATCGAGATAAAACATGGGCTGACCGAGCGGGCGAAGGGTGGTGAGATCCTCGCAGGGCTCAAAACGGATAAGGTCTACGATTGTGAGCTCGATATCGCGGGGACGTTTGTGCGGGCGGACCGCATGTTGACGGAGCTATTTGATGGGTCGTATGCAGGGACTGACGAGCGTGATGACGAGATGGCCCTGACGCTCGAGGCACTCGAAGCGCGTGACATCCGAGCACTCGCCATCTGGGTGCGCATGGTATTATCGGCGCGGCGCCTGTTTGCCGGCATGCCGGTGACCGACGAGCAGGCATTCAATGAGCTCGACCGTTTTGCCGTGCGTGTGCGTGACAATCAAGTCCAGTTGTTTGGCTTGATACTGGAAGGCTGGCAGTCGTTGGCTGAGGGGCGTCCGGTCAATGCCAAATTCCGTGCGGTGCAGGTGCTCAGGCTTGCCGAGGAATCTATTGGATACATACGCGACAACGCACTGTTGCTAGAGCGCGCGGCGTACTTACGCAATACATCGATGGTATCGGTGCGTGAAGAGGCAGAGCTGCTCGATTTGAGTCGGACGCAGGTCGGTGGTGCCGAGGCTTGGATGGTGGCGCTGCATTTGGCCTCCGCTGGCCGCGATAGCGACCTTGCAGCCTGGATGTCCATGAACCGCCCAGGGATTTTGGATCCGTCGTATCGGCTGTTTGCGCGTCTTGCGATGCATTGTCTGGGTGAGCCGGCTGCTAGAATTCGAAAGAAGCTCCCGGTGCGCGAGCTGTCGCGGTATTCGCTGCGTGACGACTTTGAGGGCGAAGGCGAGCGTCTGTTCCAGGCCGGCGATGCCGAGGGTGTCGATGCGATTGGCCATATCGAGATTCGCATGTTTGGGGCGTTTCGCGCCGAGCGCGACGGGTTTCCCATCACGGATAAGATGTGGCGCCGCAAGAAAGCGGCGACGCTTGCCGAGCGGCTTGCGCTGGGCATGGATGCGCTGGTCGACCGCGAGACGCTGGCTATGGAGCTGTGGCCCCACGCCGAGTTCAATAGCGCTCGTAACAATCTGTACTCGACGATATCGCGCCTGCGTTCGGCCTTGGGGCCGACACCGGACGGCAAGTCGTGTGTGCTGATCCAAAACGAGTGCATTGGGCTTAACGGCGATTACGTCAAGACCGACGTGCGGTTGTTTGATCAGATAAGCCGCGAAGTTTTGGGAAATCGCACGGGTGCGCGCGGGCCCCATCTGATCGAGCTGTGCCTTAAGATCGAGCAGCTTTACGCCGGCCCGTTGTATGTTCCCAATGGCTGTAATCCCACCTACTTTTTGCGTATGAGGCGCATTATGGAATCGAAGTATATCGACTGCATGATTCGGGGCGCGAATGCCGCCCTAGAAGAAAATGACCTGCAGTCGGCGGTATGGCTGGTGGAGTCGGGGCTGCGGCAAGAGACGGCGCGCGAGGACATGGTGCGTTGCGCTATGCGCGTCTACGGCGCGGCGGGGCGACGACGCGATATCGTCGAGCTGTACAGTGGGCATATGCATCACCTGAGGGAGCAGGTCAATGGCGTGCCCGAGCCCGAGACGCGGCGTCTGTACGAGCGCTTGGTCGAGGGCAGGCTTAACCGCGTGCTCGTCGAGCGATAAAAAATGAGCGTCCGAATTGCTCGGACGCTCACAAGCTTGATGTATGTTGGCTCGCCGGATCGTTGGCTCTTAGACGAGCTTAATCTTCTCGATGTCCTTGCGCGAGGACTCGCGATACAGCGAGAACTTGCGGCCGATAACCTGGACGACCTCGGCATGGCAGCGATCGGCAAGCTCTTCGGCGGCCTCGCGGGCAGAAAGACTGGAACCATCGAGTACGGAGCACTTAACGAGCTCGTGCTTCTCCAGGTAGGCGACCGTCTGCTCGACGGTGCCCTCGTTGATGTCGGACTTGCCGATGATGATGGCGGGGTTGAGGTGATGGGCCATGCTGCGAAGCTGCTTGACCTGGGCTCCTGTCAGTGCCATGGGTTCTCGCTTTCTATGTTATGGGGCGCCCCGCGATGGGGCCTTAATCTACGTGAGCTGTCCCACGATAGCGCAGGAACGGCGTGGTGTGGGGCGTGTTTGCCCAGTTCAAAAAGAATGCGGATGCCGAGCGGGAGAACAGCGCGGGTTGCAGGCGGACGTGTACGGCAGCCGAAAGCGGTCTATGGACAGCTCGAAGAGACCGGCTCCCATGCAATAAACGCCCAACGGACCTTGCGGACGTGGTCGAGCATGTAGCGCCCTTGCGGCACGCCCTTGGACCCTGGCTCGCCGGTATGGGGATTCTCAATCATATGCTGAGCGACGTAGTCGCGCAGACGGTCGATTTTATCCTCGTTACCGTGCTCGAGCATGCGGGAGAAGTCCGCCACGCCCGCCTCAAGGCTATCGAAGGTATCGCGACGAGGCGATTCAAAGTACGTAACCTGCGGCAGGGCACCCATCTGAATGAGGATATTAAAGGCATACACAAAGCCATTACTGCAGGTAACCGAGGCACCGATGGCGTTCATCAGGTGAAGGTCATAGCGCGGGCTGGAGTTGGCGACCATCGTGACGGCACAACGCCGACGAGCCGTTCGATCAAGCTTGGCAAGCGCGCCTTTTAGGTTGGTCGTGGTGACAGAGCGACTGGCAAAGGCAACATCTACCGCTTTCGCGACCGGTCCAACCAAATCCCAGTCATCATCCCAAGCAAGCTCAAGCGGTGTAATGCGATCCTCGAGCCCATAGTACTCAATGCCAGCATCAAGCGTGCCCAACATAGCAGGGGAAAAGTCGGCAGCAATCACAGGATGTCCAGCCTGAGCAAGCGGAATAGCAATCGACCCAGCCCCACACCCCATATCGAGCACCGACTCGCCGGGCTTCAACGCCAACAGCTTTATAAAATCCCGAGCATAAGGGGCAGTCTCCAACGGCCGAAAATGCCGAGCCCTTTTATCCCACTCAAAAGAATCATCAGCCCGTCGCCGACCAGCTTGCAGGCGCATCCATTCGCCATTCCAATCCGCAGCAAGCAGCTCAGAACGATTTTCCCCATCAACCACGGGCCAACCTCCTAGCAACAAAAAAGCGACTCCTCCCAAAAGAAGAGCCGCAACCAGCATATATCAGAAAGAACCGATCCAACGCCAAACCGCCCTCACAACCAAGGCGGGCAGGAGCGAAGCGACTGCCATACGGGATAGAACTCAACTGAGGTCCCGTTGTGCGGGAGCCCCGGGGAGGGCAAATATATAAGGTCGATCGCGAGTTCCGCACGAGCCGGAGAGCACTTAATGTGCTCTCCGTGCGAGTCAGGACTGTCCGAGCAGGCGACCTTATATATTTGCCCTCCCCGGGGCTCCTCGCCCGAACCCCTCAGCTAGTTCTTCAGCGAGTTCAGCGGCGCCGGGAAGCGTCCACCGCGGTGGGCAAGCACGGTGCCGGCGTTGGGGTTCACCGGCATGATGGGCGCACGGCCAAACAGGCCGCCGTACTCGACGCAGTCGCCCACGCCCTTGCCAATGGCGGGAATCACGCGGACGGCCGTGGTCTTGTTGTTGATGACGCCGATAGCCATCTCGTCGGCGATGATGCCGGCGATGGTCTCGACCGGGGTGTCACCGGGGATGGCGATCATGTCCAGGCCGACGGAGCACACGCAGGTCATGGCCTCGAGCTTCTCGAGCGAAAGCGCGCCGGCCTCGACGGCGGCGATCATGCCGGCGTCCTCGGACACGGGGATAAAAGCGCCCGAGAGGCCGCCCACGCTGGAGCTGGCCATGACGCCGCCCTTCTTGACGGCATCGTTGAGCATGGCGAGTGCGCAGGTCGTGCCCGGACCACCGCAGGTGCCAACACCGATGATCTCGAGGATGCGGGCAACGGAGTCGCCGATAGCAGGCGTGGGAGCCAGCGACAGGTCGACAATGCCCTTCTCGACACCCAGGCGATGGGCGGCCTCGCGGCTCATGAGCTCGCCGGCGCGGGTGATCTTAAAGGCGGTCTGCTTGATCTTCTCGGCGACTTCCATCATCGATGCGGAATCGGGCAGCGTCTCCAGGGCTGCGGCCATAACGCCGGGGCCCGAGACGCCAACGTTGATGACGGCGTCGGCCTCGCCACCGCCGTGGACGGCGCCCGCCATAAACGGGGAGTCCTCGACCATATTGGCAAAGCAGACAAACTTGGAAGCGCCGACGGAATCCTGGTCGGCCGTGAGCTTAGCGGCGTCGATGATGGTCTGCGCAGCCATGAGTACGGCGTCCATGTTGATGCCGGCACGTAGGCTGGCGACGTTGACGCTGGAACAGACGCGGCTGGTGGTAGCGAGCGCCTGGGGGATGGACTGGATGACGCGGCGGTCGGCGTCGCCAATGCCCTTCTGGACGAGCGCGGAGAAGCCGCCCAGGTAATCGATGCCGAGCGTCTCGGCCGCGCGGTCGAGGGCATGCGCGATGGGGGTGAGGTCCTCATCCTTGCAGCACGCGGCGATCTGCGCCACCGGGGTGACGGAAACGCGCTTGTTGACGATGGGGATACCGTACTCGCGCTCGAGGTTCTCGGCGGTCTCGACCAAGTGCTCAGCCGTGTGCGTCACGTGGTCGTAGATCTTCGTGCACATGCGGTCGAGGTTCTCGTCGCCGCAACCCATGAGCGAAACACCCATGGTGATGGTTCTGATGTCGAGGTTCTGCTCCTCAACCATGCCGCGGGTTTCCGCGATTTCTGCAGGCGTGATCGCCATCCTTGCGCTCCTATCTGCCAAAACGAGCATAGTCCCATCTATTCTAACGTGCCGCACGCGTCTCGTGGCGCGTGCGGCACGTTTTGGTGCTCGGTTGTTTCCGTTGTGTTACTGTCCAAAGACCTCTTCGGCGATGCGCGCGCTCTCGGCGGCGTCCTTGGCGTAGTAGTCTGCGCCAATCTGTTTGGCGTATTCGGGGGTGAGCACGGCGCCGCCCACGATGATCTTGACGCCCGGGACCTCGGCATGAAGCAGCTTGATGGTCTCCTCCATGGCGACGACCGTGGTGGTCATAAGCGCCGAGAGACCGACGAGCTTAATGTCGCGCTCCTTGACGGTCTTGAGCACCTCCTGCGGATCGACGTCGCGACCCAGATCAAAGACGGTATAGCCGTAGTTGTCGAGCAGCATCTTAACGATGTTCTTACCGATGTCGTGGATATCGCCCTTGACGGTGGCCACGCAGATCTTACCCTTGTCGGCAATCTCGCCGGCGGGCATCAGGCGTTTGATGGTATCGAAGCCCACGCGCGCGGCCTCGGCAGAGGCCATGAGCTGCGGCAAGAAGAACTTGCCCTGGTCAAAGAGGACTCCGACCTCGTCGAGGGCGGGGATAAAGTGGTTGTTGATGAGGTCCATGGCGTCGTGGTCGGCCAGCAGGCGTTCGGTCTCGGCCGCGATTTCGCCCTTGCGACCCGAGACGACCATGTGGCGGATGGGGTCGTCATCGGCTCTTGCGGTGGTGCTTGCGGCAGGCGCGGCATCGCTCGATGCTGACTGAGCGGCCGCCGGGTTGGCGGCAATCTTGTACGGGTCGGTCCAGCCGGCGTAGCGCTCGATGTATCCGGTCGAGCCCTCGTCCTCAACGCTCAGCACGCGATAGCTGTAGACAGTGTCCATAAAGCGCTTGGAACCCGGGTTCATGATGGGGGCGTCCAGACCTGCACCAAAGGCGGCGGCCAAAAAGACCGAGCCCAGCAGCAGGCGCGCGGGCAGGCCAAAGCTGATGTTCGATACGCCGAGTGCGCACTTGACGCCCAGGCGCTCCTTGCACAGGGACATGGCGCGTAGAATCTGCTCAGCCTGTCGCTGGTTGGTCGAGGCGGTCATGACCAGGCAGTCGATGAGGATACGGTCTGGGCCGATGCCGTAACGGGCGGCTTCGGCCACGATGCGCTCGGCGATGGCGAAGCGAGCCTCGGCGGTATCGGGGATGCCGCCTTCGTCGAGCGTGAGGCCGACGACGTTGGTGCCGTAGTGGGCGACCAGCGGGAAGATCTCGTCCATGATCTGCTGTTTGCCATTGACCGAGTTGATGATGGGCTTGCCGGCGTAGCGACGCACGGCGGCCTCGACGGCGGCGGGGTCGGTGGAGTCGATCTGCAGCGGCAGCAGCGTGGAACCTTGGAGCTGCTCGGTCGCTTGCTGGATGACCTTGACCTCGTCGATCTCGGGCAGGCCCACGTTGACGTCCAGGATGTCGGCGCCCTGCTCCTGTTGGCTGATGCCCTGGCTCACGACGTAGTCCAGGTCGCCGTCGCGTAGGGCCTGCTGCAGGCGCTTTTTGCCGGTGGGGTTGATGCGCTCGCCGATGACGGCGATCTTGTGGCCGTCGCAGGGGAGGTCCACGACCGTCTGGGCGCTCGTGACCGACATGCTGGGCTTGCGGTGACGCGGGCTGGGCGTGTGGTTGTCGATGAGGGTACGAAGTGCCGCCATGTGCGCCGGCGTGGTTCCGCAGCATCCGCCGACGACGCTCACGCCGTCCTCGATCATGCCGGCGACGGCCTCGGCGTACTCGGGCGCCTGGATATCAAAGACGGTATTGCCGTCATCGTCCACGTGGGGCAGTCCCGCATTGGCCTGCACCATAACGGGCTTGTCGGTAACGGTGAGCATACGCGCAGCGAGTCCTCGGAGCTCGGCCGGGCCCTGGCTGCAGTTGATGCCAAGGACGTCGGCGCCGATGGCGTCGAGGGTGATGGCGGCGACCTCGGGGCTCGTGCCCAAGAAGGTGCGGCCGTCTTCCTCAAAGGTCATGGTGGCAAAGACGGGCAGGTCGGAGTTCTCGCGGCAGGCGAGGACTGCCGCCTTGATCTCGGCCAGGTCGGTCATAGTCTCGATAATAAAGAGGTCCACACCCGCAGCGACGCCGGCGCGCACCTCCTCGGCAAAGAGGTCGTAGGCCTCGTCAAAGCTGAGGGTGCCCAGGGGGCGCAGTAGGGCGCCGATGGGGCCGATGTCGCCGGCGACGTAGCGGGCGCCGGCCTCACGGGCGCAGGCGACAGCGGCGGCAAAGACGTCTGCCACGGTGGCGGCTCCGTCGAGCTTGTGGGCGTTGGCGCCAAAGGTGTTGGCGGTGATCACGTCGCAGCCGGCCTCGACGTATTGGCGCTGAATGTCGGTAATGACCTGGGGCTCCTCAAAGTTGAGCAGCTCGGGCAGGGCGCCGGCCTTCATGCCGGACGCCTGCAGCATGGTGCCCATGCCGCCGTCAAACAGCAGGTGTCCCGTGCCCTCGATGGCGGCACGCAGGCGGTCATCCTTAATGCGAAGGTCGTCGATCGTGCGCGTCTTGTATGCAGCGCCATTACGGCGTGCGGCATCAACGGGTGCCGCCAGTGCGGCGCCGTCCAGATCATGAGTGATAAGTATGTTTGAGCTATTCGCCATGTGCGTCCATTTCGTCTAGAGCCCACTGAGGAATTTCTATTTGAAGAGATTTGTCGGGCTCGATATCTTCGATTCGCTTGTTGTAGTGGGCAAGAAGCCGTGCGACATTTAATCGAATTAGGTCTCGCTTGTAGAACGATAATTCTTCAATATTGATGCCGATAAACGATTCGAGCGCGATAACCTGTACGCGATTGCCGAGTCCCTCACTTTCGAACAGTCCGTAAGCGAAGGAAACTTTATCGTAGGGGACAACGACGATGGGCCGAATGCCATTTCGAATGTTATCTCGGCATCGATCGGTCAATTTGGCCATTGGCGATACAGTCACATGAAATGCAGCATCATTGATTTGGAAATCGCCAGAACGGTCTGTCTGCTGGTCGGCGGCGTTTGAGTTGTCCTTTCCGATTTCTATGGTTGGAAATAACATCTCTAGTTTTGCACCTACCAGGTGCTGTGCGACGGTGCCCGTTGGCTTATCGGACCGTAGGCTTGCTTCGGCTAGGATATCATCGACAATGACAGAAATTGGTTTTTGAAGATCGATTTCGACTTTGATTCTCTGCCGGTTAAAGAAATCGACCTGGATTCGCTCGACGAAGAAATTGGCGATTGCATTCGCAGCTTCAAGACGAGTGTCTTCGCAAGTGTCACTGGGTAGGGCAGAGTTGATAATTGTGGCAAGCTCAAGCGCCATCGGGAGTGTACCGCGTGAGGTTCTGCCGCCCTCTGATGCGAAGGCACGCGTTTCCCCATGTCTGGCTAAAACTGTTTTGATGCATGCTCCACTTAGGCCTCGTACTTGGCTTCCCTTGTCCGATTGCACATAATCGTCGGTGAGCGGAAAACGGTTTTGCAACAGCTCGCTTATGCCTATGCCAACCGCCATGACGTTACGGTTGACATTGCCTCGCTTGCTGCGCTTGGATTCGTACCAGAGTTCAATGGCATCCAAGATACCTTTATCGGGCTCGCTCAAGGAGCAATTGGTCATTTCCATTATTGTTCACTCCGTTCCTTGAAGACATGAGCGCGGGCTTGACTGCATTTTTTATAAGCCAAGTGACAACTGGCACGGCAACTGCATCGCCGAATGCGTAGCGAATCTGAGCATCCGAGAAGCCGCTAAACTGACATGAGTCAGCACCTTGGAGACGGGCATATTCAGTTCCAGTCATCCAGCGAACTTCTATCTTTCCGTTTTCGCACATAACGACTGCCTGTCTTGATGAGCCGCCGCGAGCCGTTCTTAGACATCCGGCAATTTCTTCTTCACGGATTTCCCAGCGCACAACGCCTGATCGCGTGCGACGGTAAGCAGTGCGAACAATTTTTTCTTTGGCATTTAAGAAGCGCTGAAGGCGCTCTGCTTGATGCGGTGCAAGTGAGTCGATAAATGCTTGTACTTGGTTTTTGTTCCACCAACGCTTGTCGTCCTCGGGAATATTTTCAACAACCGTTGCAAGGCCCGTCATGCGAAGTGGGCTCGGCTCGTTTAGGTGAGAGACGTGCGTAATGAGTGAAGGGTCGGAGTGAATCCAGGAGACTTTTTCAGGTCGAAGCGAGGAATCGAGTCGGCTGTTGGGAAGAGGGTTTTTTAATCCGACGACAAACATGCGGGGGCGTGACTGGGGAAGCCAGTGCCGTGCATCGATAAAATAAGCGTCACATGAATAACCTAAACGATTGAATTCCTGGCAAACGAGTCTAAAGTCATCACTGTTATTAGACGTGGCAAGGCCGATGACGTTTTCGAGAACAAGTGCCCGCGGGGCACGATCGCCCATTCCTTCGATGGCCTTAATAAAGCCAAAGAACGCACTGGACTCTTTGCCAGAGATAAGTCCTTCCCTGTTTCCCGCGAGAGATAAGTTTGTGCAAGGGCTTGACGCCCATGCGATGTCGGCTTGGGGTATTAGGTCGGGGTCGAGTGTGTGGACATCCTGCTCGACTAGATGCTCATCGCCCCAACACTGGCTGTACATGGCGCATTTAGTATGGTCTATGTCATTTGCCCAGATTGTTTTGATTCCGGCTTTTGCCATGCCGGCACGAGCCAAGCCAATGCCTGAAAAAAACTCAAGCGCGGTTAGTTGTGGCGAGAACTGCAGAATGTTGTGCATGTACTGGCTTTCAGATAGTTGTTATTTGGCATCTTATGGTACTTGTTTGTGAGGACATCCGCTTACTTACGGATGAGATTCCCTCGATACCGTGCCATCAATTGACATTTTATTCAGAATGCGAATAGCAGGTGGTGTGGGCGGCGCGGAAGCGGCAGTGCTCGCGCATGCGGCAGATATTGCAGGTGGGGCGGCTCTGGGCGTCGTGGACTTCGCCGTCGAACAGACCAATCACAGCGGTCACGCTCTTGGTGGGCATGAGCAGGCTGGTGGGGGTGACGGTAAGTCCAATGAGGCGCGTGGCATTGAGTGCATCCACGATCGAGCGCTGGGCAGAGAGCGGGCAGTCGCCATAGCCGGGGCTGAAGCGCCAGTTGCCGGCGAGCCCGTGCGCAGCGGCTGCAGCCTTGACCTGCTGGTCCATCTGCTCGACGGCGGCCTCCACATAGGCAGAGCATGCGGCGTCGAGCACGGCGCCTTCCAGGGGTTGCTGGGCTCCCGTGGTGCGCAGGCGACGCTCGGCGTCCATGCCGAGGGTGCATGCCATGAGTGCGGCAAAGCGGGCGTCTTTGAGGTGGCGATAGATATCACGACCCCGCAGCTCAACATTGGTGCCAACCAAGCGAATGCAAGGGTCGCCCTGTTCATCGGCTCCCGTGGCATCGATGGCAAATATGCGGCGCACGCCGCGGGGCTCAATGTCCAGCTCCAGACGCTCAACGACAAGTTCAATACGCTGCGACAGTTCGGGCTCAATCTGCTGGCCGCCGTAGCCCAGATACCGCAGCATCTCGGCACGGTCGACACGAGGGTGGTGGGCAGCATCGATACGGTAAAGCGCCGGCGACGCAAGGTCGGCCGGCACTTCAACAACGGTTGTATCGACGTGCGGTTTTTCCATTACCCCAGGCGCTCCATAATGGTCGCGGCGATTGCAGGACGGTTCATAGTGTACAGGTGCAGACCGTCGGCACCGTGCTCCTTAAGGTCGCAAAGCTGGTGGGCGGCATAATCAACACCGGCTGCCTGCAGGCTCTCGGGGTCGTTCTCGTACTTGGCGAGGATCTTGATGACGGGGGAGGGCAGCGACGCGCCGCACATAAAGACCATGCGGCTGATCTGCGACTTGCCCATAAACGGCATGATGCCCGCGGTAATGGGCACGGTGATGCCGGCCTTGTCGGCAAGCTCGCGGAAGCGATAGAAGCACTCGTTATCAAAGAAGAGCTGTGTCACAAAGAAGCTCGCGCCGGCGTCTTGCTTTTGCTTGAGGTGCTCGACCGAGAGGTTGAGATCCTCGCAGGCAATGTGGCCTTCGGGGTAGGCTGCGGCTCCCACGCAAAAGCCGGCGTCGACGAGCTCGGGGATGAGGTCGCGGGCGTAGGCGTAGTCAGAGGCGGGCTTGTCGTCCTCGGTCGCGCCAGCGGGAAGATCGCCGCGCAGGGCCAGGATGTTTTCAACGCCGGCGGTGCGATACTCATCGATCTTGGCGGCGATATCGGCGTGCGAGCGGCCCACACAGGTAAGGTGTGCCACCGAGGGTGTATCGAATTCGCTCGTAATCATATGTGCGATGGGGGCGGTGGTGGCGCCGTTGCCCGAGCCGCCGGCAGAGCAGGTGACCGAGACAAAGCTCGGCGAAAGCTTGCACAGATTGCCTGCCACCTCGCGAGCCGTGTCGAGGGTAAGCTCGCCCTTGGGCGGGAACATCTCAAACGAAACGGGTGCGGTGCCCTGGGATGCTGCCTGCTTAAAAACCTCGTCGACGCGCATATCGTGCTCCTCTAGATACGTAATAGTGTGATGTGTTTTAAGGATTCTACAGCACCGCTGTGTCACGGTGGAGTTTCACTCGCTATTTGGGGATACCAATCGAAAATGCTTCGCTATCGGCATTTCCTATAACAGGGCAGTCAATGTAGGATGGGGCTATATTGAATGGTATCTGATGCGAAATACCAGTTAAGAAAGCCCCGTCCCAAATTGACTACCCTTAAATCATGGGGAGAGGTCTGCAATTTATACAGTTGATTGGCCATTAAGGGCGGCAGCGCCGCTGTGATGCGGTAACCTCATTGATTGGTTTCGTGACAGCAACATAACGGTAATGTCGCGGAAACACGGCGAGTCTAAGCTATGACTCGTTCGTTAGTAATCAACACCGCTTCTCACGCGGTGCCGATACGAAGGGAGTTCCGTATGGCCGATCTTACTGACCGCTTCGGGACCATGGTGTTCTCTGAGGAAGTCATGAAGGACTACCTCCCCAAGGACATTTGGAAGCGCCTTGCTGCAACCCTCGAGGACGGTGAGCCGCTCGATCTGGATGTGGCCAACGCCGTTGCCCACGCCATGAAGGTCTGGGCCATCTCCAAGGGCGCGACGCACTACGCGCACTGGTTCCAGCCGCTTTCGGGCATTACTTCCGAGAAGCACGACAGCTTCCTCGAGCCCAACCACGACGGCACCGCCATTACCAAGTTTACGGGCAAGAACCTCATCCAGGGCGAGCCGGATGCCTCCAGCTTCCCCAACGGCGGCCTGCGTGCCACCTTCGAGGCCCGTGGCTACACCGCTTGGGATCCTACCAGCCCCGCCTTCATTAAGGACGATGTCCTGTGCATCCCCACGGCTTTCTGCTCCTACACGGGCGAGGCCCTGGACAAGAAGACCCCGCTGCTGCGCTCCATGACCGCGCTCTCGCGTGAGTCCAAGCGCGTTTTGGCGCTGTTTGGTAAGACCCCCAAGAAGGTCGTTCCTTCCGTGGGCGATGAGCAGGAGTACTTCCTGATCAAGAAAGACGCTTACCGCAAGCGCAGGGACCTGGTCATCACCGGCCGCACCCTCTTTGGCGCTGCCCCCTGCAAGGGCCAGGAGCTCGAGGAGCACTACTTTGGCGCTATCCGCCCCACCGTCTCGGCCTATATGAAGGACCTGGACGATGAACTGTGGGCGCTTGGCATTCCCGCCAAGACCAAGCACAACGAGGTTGCTCCCTGCCAGCATGAGCTCGCACCGGTCTATGGCGAGGTCAACGAGGCCATCGACCAGAATCTGGTCATGATGGAGAAGATGAAGCTCATCGCCTCCCGCCACGACTTGGTCTGCCTGCTGCACGAGAAGCCCTTCGAGGGCATCAACGGTTCGGGCAAGCACAACAACTGGTCGCTTGGTACCGAGTCCGAGAACCTGCTCGATCCGGGCGACACCCCGCTCGACAACCTGCAGTTCATTGTCTTCCTCACCGCGGTGATCGAGGCCGTCGATAACTATCAGGAGCTCCTGCGTGCTTCCGTTGCCTCAGCCGGCAACGATCATCGTCTGGGCGCCAACGAGGCTCCTCCGGCGATTATGTCCATCTTCCTGGGCGACCAGCTTACCGAGGTCGTCGAGAAGATTATCGATGGCAAGGCTTCCGTCCATGCCACGCGCGGCGTGCTTGACCTGGGCGCCGATACCCTGCCCAAGCTGATGCAGGACAACACCGACCGCAACCGCACCTCCCCGTTTGCCTTCACCGGCAACAAGTTCGAGTTCCGTGCCTGCGGCTCCGAGCAGAACGTCTCCGACTCCAACCTGGTGCTCGATGCCGCCGTGGCCAAATCGCTCAAGTCCTTCGCCGACGCACTCGAGGGTACGCCCGAGGATAAGTTCCAGGACGCCGCGCTCGAGTACTGCAAGAAGGTGCTGACCGATCACCAGCGCATCCTGTTCTCCGGCGACGGTTACTCCGACGAGTGGCCCATCGAGGCCGAGAAGCGCGGCCTTGCCAACAACAAGACCACGGCCGACGCCCTGCCCGCCTTTGTTTCCGATAAGGCTATCGCGCTCTTTGAGGAGACGGGCGTCCTGACCAAGGCCGAGGCCCAGTGCCGCTACGACTGCAAGCTCGAGAAGTACAACAAGCTCATGAACATCGAGGCTACCACGATGGTTCGCGAGGCGCGTCGTACCTATCGCCCGGTCATTACCGCCTATGCCACCAAGGTCGCGAAGGGCCTTGAGACTATTCGTGCCGCCGGTGCTGAGGCCGCCATGCAGTGCGAGCAGAACACGCTCAACAAGCTCTGCAACGGTATCACCGCCATCAACGACTCCATCAAGGCGCTCGACGCCGTGCATCAGAAGGCCGAGGCCCTCGATGGCCAGGAGCAGGCCAATGTGTATGCGCACGAGGTCGTTCCCGCTATGGACACGCTGCGCGCCGCCGTGGATGCCATGGAGGAGATCGTGGCTGCCGACTACTGGCCGGTTCCGACCTACGACGACATCCTGTTCTACGTGTAGAACGTAACTGACATATCGTCACGGTATTGAGCCGGGGTCCGCATCGCGCGGGCCCCGGCTTTTTGTTTGCGAAGGACGCTTTGGAGCCCGTTTTGCCGCCGATTTGCCTAGGTGTAAAGGGTCGTGGGCAAAAAACGTCAAATATGAGTACTGTCACAAGTCCTATAGCATTATCTTTTTGCAAAATATGCAGTGTTACGCAACATATGTCCAAGTACTTAGCTGATAAACGCTTGCAATTCTTCCGCCGTAGGACCCCTGGTGGTCTAAATCGCCTCCTGATGGCATGAAATCGCTGTTACTAAATTGGTAACAGTACTCATATTTGCTATTTTTTGCCCACAGGCCCTTGGATGACAGTGTGATTTAATGCCCTCGGGGTTCGAATCCCGGCGTTGGGGTAGAAAAAAGCCCGTCACCGCGGGGGTAACGGGCTTCTCGATTTAAATGGTGCCCCCAGCGGGATGTCCGCGTGCGGCTGACGCCGCCCGCCTTCGCTGCGTCGCTCCGCTCCTTGCGTGCTGCGCTGGAAAACGCTTCGCGTTTCCTCAGCTCCGCACCCTGTCGGATTCGAATCCCGGCGTTGAGGCAGAAAAAAGCCCGCCACCGCGAGAGCAACGGGCTTCTCAGATTTTGTGGTGCCCCCAGCGGGATTCGAACCCGCGATATCCACCTTGAAAGGGTGGCGTCCTTGGCCGCTAGACGATGGGGACAGCGGGAAAGAGTATAGCAGACTTTTTTATCTGTTCACATATCGTTGGCAGATTGAAAAACCACCACAAAGGTGCCTTGATTATCGACTTTATCCGAACACCTCCCACATTCATCCGCACATGTGCG
>CABUDI010000012.1 GCA_902490305.1 uncultured Collinsella sp. | reverse complement strand
CAAGGTGACGTGAAACGAAAGGGCGCTGACCTTCTGGTCGCGCCCTTGAAGTTGAACGTCACCTTGTCTCAAATGCGGCCCGCGCAGCGTCGAGCAGTTACGCGGTTCGTAGAACCGCGTAACTAACAAATGAGCATCGCGTCGCCAAAGCTGAAGAAGCGGTAGCGCTCCTCGATGGCAGCGGCGTAGGCATCCATGATCTGGTCGCGGGTGGCAAGCGCGCTCACGAGCATCATGAGCGTGGAGCGCGGCACATGGAAGTTCGTGATCAGCGCGTCGACCACGTGATAGGTCGAGCCGGGCATGAGGTAAAGCTGCGTCGTGGCGTTCTCGCGCACCACGATGTCACCGCGGCCAAGCGTATCGGCCCCGTCCTCGCGGCCTTCAAAATAGCGCGCCGTCACGGCCGGATCGGACACCGGCGCGTCCGTGTCAAACGCGCTCTCGAGCGAGCGCACCGCGGTAGTGCCGACGGCGATCACACGATGACCCTCGGCCTTGGCCTTATGCACGGCGTCGACAACCTCCTGCGACACGTGGTAGCGCTCGGTGTGCATGACGTGCTGCGTGGGGTCGTCCTCCTCCACCAAGCGGAAGGTATCGATGCCCACCTCGAGCTCGACGGCGGCAAACTTGGCACCCTTGGCCTCGATAGCGGCCATGAGCTCAGGAGTAAAATGCAGGCCCGCCGTGGGAGCGGCAGCCGAGTGCTCCTCCTTCATGGCGTACACGGTCTGATATTTCTCGGGATCGCCCTCGTAATCGGTAATGTAGGGCGGCAGCGGCACGTGACCGGCAGCATGGATGGCCTCGTCAAGCGTGCGCGGCTCGCCGGCGGCATTGCAACCGGCCGGCTCAAAACGCACCAGGCGGCCGCCGCGACTATCGGTGACAAAGTCGACGACCTCGGCCGTCAGCACCACGGGAGCCCCCTCGGGCGCATGAGCGCCACCGGCGCGATACTCAATCTGAGCACCGGGCTTCAGGCGCTTACCCGGCTTGACCAAGCACTCCCAAACATGGCCCAGCGGGTCAACATCCTCGCGGCGCTTGAGCAGCAACGTCTCGACCACGCCGCCCGAGCCCGTCTTGCGACCGATAAGACGGGCCGGCATCACGCGCGTCTGGTTGATGACGAGCACGTCGCCCGGCTCGATATAGTCGATGATGTCACGGAAGATGCGGTGCTCGACGGTGCCGCCATGCCCTAACGGCGTTCCTGTCTCGGAGCCTTTGCGATCAACCACCAGCAGGCGGCAGGAGTCGCGCGGCTCGGCAGGCGCCTGGGCGATCAGTTCCTCAGGAAGGTTGTAGTCAAAATCATCGGTACGCATCTTTGCCTCTTTCACAAAGCGCGTCAGTCGAAAAAATCGACTGACGCGCGCATCATTCTCCCCTGTATCCTATCAGCTTGTTGAGAGAAATATAGTATGGCAAACAGATTTGCGACTGTTTTCTCAACGCCCCGCTACTTAAGCGTTGCGTACATCACCGCCTTAATCGTATGCATGCGATTCTCCGCTTCTTGGAAAACACGAGATTTATCGGACTCAAAAACCTCGTCCGTGACTTCCATTTCGGTGACTCCAAACTTCTCAGCAATTTCGGCACCAACAGTAGTATTAGTATCGTGGAAGCTCGGAAGGCAGTGGAGGAAAATCGCCTCGGGCTTTGCCATAGACATCACCTCAGCGGTCACACGATACGGCGACATGAGCTTAATGCGGCTTTCCCACAGCTCTGCGGGCTGACCCATGCCAACCCAAACATCCGTGTAAATTACATCGGCATCACGAGCGCCTTCCTCAATATCCTCTGTAATGGTAATCGTCGATCCATGCTCGGCCGCAATACGACTACATTCTGCAAGGAGTTCAGGGTCATAGGATGTAGCCCCCTCCGAATTTCCCCCGATTGGGCCGCAAAAACAGTAGTTAATGCCGAGCTTAGCGCAAATGACCATGAGCGAATCGGCGACGTTTCCGGCCGCCTTACCAAAAAATGTAAGTTTCCTGCCCTTAATCTCTCCAAACTCTTCACGCATGGTCAGAATATCGGCAAGCACTTGAGTCGGGTGAAATTCAGTAGTCAGCCCATTCCAAACGGGAACCCCAGCTTTTGCAGCAAGCTCCTCAACCTTCGTCTGCTCAAAGCCGCGGTATTCAATTCCGTCATACATGCGGCCAAGGACGCGAGCCGTGTCCTCAATCGACTCCTTTTTGCCCATCTGGGACGAGCCCGGATCCAAATAAGTTACACCCATGCCAAGGTCAAGTGCACCAACTTCGAAGGCGCAACGAGTACGCGTGGAAGTCTTCTCAAATAGCAAAACAATATTCTTACCTTCAAGGTATTTATGCGGAACACCGGCACGCTTCATGCTTTTGAAGTTAGCAGAAAGCTCAAGCAGATACTCAATCTCTTCCGTCGTGTAATCAAGCAGCTTCAGAAAACTGCGCCCAGCGATGTTAACACCCATATTCGCCATCTCCTATCACAGTGGATTTGCAACTAAATATCTTCGCGCCAGAAGGGCATGCTCATGCAGCGCGGGCCGCCACGACCGCGGGACAGCTCCTCGGAGGGAACGACCAAAAGTTCCAAACCGTTCTTGTAGAGCTCATCATTTGTGACAACATTGCGCTCGTAAACACAGACTTTACCAGGAGCAACGGCAAGAGTGTTCGACCCGTCGTTCCACTGCTCGCGAGATGCCTCAACCATATCGCCGGCACCGCACTCAATAAGCTGCACCTTCTCCACGCCAGTAGCCATTTCAAGAATATGTTCAAGCGTGTCATCAATCTCTTGAACAGCGACCATTCCCTCAGAGTCACCACGAGTCAGACGATAAACACGAAGGGTCTCAAAAATACCGGGATAAACTGTGAACTTATCGAAATCCACCATGGTGCAAACGGTGTCAAGATGCATGTAAGCATAGCCGTTGGGGATTTTAATAGCGTAAACGGTATCGATCTCAGAATTCCCAGATCCCCAGAACAAATTCTTTGCAAGCTCCTCAATCGCAGCCGCCTCAGTTCGCTGGCTAATTCCAATAGCCAAGGTATGAGCGTTAATGTTAAGCACATCACCGCCCTCGATATGCCAGGGATTCTTATGGTCGTACCAAATCGGAGTCCCTACATAATCGGGATGGTATTTGAAAATCGCTTCATAGAAGGGCACTTCACGATCTCGCTGTTTCCAATACATATGGTGAAGCAGAACGCCTTTGCCCACGGAAGCAAGAGGATCGCGAGAGAAATATGAACTCGGAAGAGGCTTCAACACCAAATCATCGGGCTTCGCATCCTCATTATCCATCATACTAAGCGTAGTCGAAACGCGAGGCAGCTCAAGGTCACGATAACGATACCCCCCCATAGCCTCAAGTACAAACTGATACGAATCTGAAATAGCGTCGAGCTTTTCACGAACAGCCTGCTCAAGCATAGGATTGACAATCCCGCTCTCAGCCATAAATGTATCGGTAAACTCAGCGCGAGCCGAGGGGCATGCATCCAGCGCTTCAGCAACGAGTTTCTCCATATAGAGAACCTCAACACCTTCGCTCCTCAGAAGATCCGCAAAGGCATCATGCTCCTTTTGAGCCACATCAAGATAGAAACAGTCGTGAATCCAGACATCCTCGAACTCTTCTGCCTTTACGTTCACAAGGTCACGACCGGGGCGGTGAAGCACAACTTTCTTGAGCTTACCAATCTCGCTGTGTACATTCAGTCCTTTAGACATTCCTGTTACTCCATTTCAGCCATGAAACCTACAGGGCAATAAGTCCCGAGATTGCTACGAATACGATATTGATGAGCGACACGACCAAGAAGAATTTCCAAACGGTCTTCCACCACTGGCCAAGCTTGATCTTGCACACGCCCAAACCCGCTACAAGAATGGCGCTAGTAGGACAGATCAAAGACATCGTCGCGCTACCCATGGAGAGAGCCCACACGGCGGCCTCGGGATTAAGGCCCATGAGTTCGGTCAAAGGTCCAAAAATGGGAGCGGTCAGTGCTGCAAGGCCAGATGAGCTGGGAACCAGAATCGCCAGGAGGTTCTCAACCGCATAAAGAAGCGTAGTAAAGAGAACCGCCGGGATGCCGCCCAGACCAGTGGCGAGCGCATTGAGGATGGTATCGATGATCATGCCGTCAGAGGCAATGACAAGGATGCCACGCGCAAGTCCAACGACAATTGCCGAGAAAGCAAAGTCAGCGATACCCGCAACAAATTCCTGAGCGATGACGTCCTGACTAAAGCCCGCAATAACACCAGCCAACAGGCCCATGGCCAAAAAGACCGCAGAAATCTCGTTCATATACCAGCCCTGGGTCACAAGTCCCCAGATGATAAGGCACATACCAGCGATAAATACCGCAAGCACGCCTTTTTGACGACCCGTAAATTCCGCGTCAAGGGCAGATTCATCGGCAGCGAACTCGACTTTCTTGGCGATATCATCCTCAAATGTGATCGATGACTCAGGGTTCTTCTTTACCCTTCGTGCATAGAGGACAACCCAAGTAATTGCAACGGCAGTCAAAACAACCCAGGCAATCATACGCAGCCACAGCTGGGGGTTGCCCTGAATACCAAGAATACCTTGCGCAATGAGAACATTAAACGGATTAATCGTTGAGGCGATGTAACCCGTGCGCGCTCCAACGAACACGACCATGAACGCCGTCATCGAGTCGAAGCCCATAGCCATCATAATTGGCATGAAGATCGCAAAGAACGGGAGAGTTTCTTCCGCCATGCCAAAGCTCGTTCCGCCCAATGCAAAGAGAACCATCGCAATAGGAATAATTAGAATGTCTTTGTTCTTAAAGCGGCGAACGACACGACCCATTCCGCTCGTGATAGCGCCCGTTTTAGTAATAACCTGAAACGAACCGCCCACAATCAAGATGAATGCAACGACCTCAATTGCCTCTTGTATACCGCGCGTTGGAGCCTGAAGAACATCGAAGACGCCTTGTCTGAGATCTACTTCATCCCCGGTTTCCTCGTCAATATATGTCTTTTCACTCTGCTCATACGTACCTGCGACAGTGACTTCACGACCGTTCACCTCCTGACGCTGATAGGACCCAGAGGGAACAATCCACGTGAGAACAGCGAAGATGACCATAAGTGCAAAGATGATCGCATATACGTGCGGGACCTTGAACTGCTTGATGCCTTTCGAACTTTCCGCTGCCATATCTCCTCCTTCATTCCTTTTCCCATCTATCCAGCTGGCACCATAAATGTATGAGGTTGCTCAGCGGTGGTCGGCCAACCATCGCCATCGTGTCGCTTTTCACCTATGAACGGCAGCTAAAGTGACGTTATTAATCAATCTGATATTTAAAATTGATGTTATTTATCAATTACATACGTCTTTTAACTTTTCCGCAACACAACAAGGAACCTGCCTTAGCCTTATATAAAAACCAGCAGGACAGGAGACAGACATGCAAGGCGTACACATAACAAATGAAATCGGTCATTTAAAAGCCGTACTTGTCCATCGACCAGGAACTGAAACACAAAACTACCCTGATGCCGACTTCAGCCAAGTTTTCTCCCTGCGAAAATGGAGCGGTCGTTTTGACCTCGACAAAGCAATATATGAGCACGATTCCATGGTTCAATTGCTTGAGAAGCATGGCGTAGAAACCATTGAAATTAGGGACCTTCTCGAAGACTCACTTGAAACTGAGCCCCAATCACTTAAATGTTTTATTGATGACTACCTCCGTTGCAGTGGGGCAACAGGCAGAGAGTTCCTCGAGACAATAACCCAGCTGTTTGAGAACGCTAAGAACACCCAGGAATTGGTGAATATAGTACTTAACGGCATTCGCTTTGGAGACACTGAGCTATGTTCAAACCAGTCGGAAACACTACGGGCGCTCGTGCACGAGCAATTTGACCCCGCCTCGCTCTTGGTCAATCCCCTCAACACGCTTTTTTTCACTCGTGATCCTGCTGTGGTAGTCGGAGACGGCATCATCCTAAATCATATGTATTGGCCTGAGCGTGATCGTGAGGTCGCCTTATACCGGCAGATATTCACCCACCACAAGATCATGGGAGAAACCCCGGTATGTGATTTGAACAGGAGTAGTTACCATATCGAAGGCGGAGACATTCTTGTTATCAGTGCTAAGACATTATTAGTTGGAATCTCTGACCGAACTGAACCCGCCGCCGTCGAGTCACTTGCCAAAGAGCTCCTGACCTCAAATAAATTCCAGACCACCGAGCTAATTGCGATTCGAGTCCCCTCTGACGGGCTGCGTATCCACCTCGATACGTTCATAAGTAGAATTGATCACGACGCGTTCCTCATCGATCGTGAGATATGCAATGCCGTTGATGCATACAGCATTCAACTAAAACGATCCGGAAAGGGCCTTACGATCACTCCTATCGATCGCACGATTCCGGAAATACTCTCTGCAGCCTGTTGCGAACCAATAAAAGTAATTGACTGCGGAGGCGGGAATCAAACCGCCTACGAAAGAGAGCGCCGGAACAACGCAACGTCTATCCTTGCGCTCTCGCCAGGAAAACTATGCGTATATGAAGAAAACGTTTGGACCAACGAAGCGCTTGAGAAAGCAGGAATGGAATTATTCCCGTTATCCATTGACGAGCTCACCAAAGGCTATGGTGGCACAAACTGTCTATGCCTCCCTCTGTGGCGAGAGGATCTATAGCCATGGGCTTCGGGGCAAATATTCGTAAACTCCGCACCATGGAGCACCTTGGTCAGGCGCAACTTGCAGAGATGTTGGGGGTATCTAAAGAGACCGTTTGTCGTTGGGAAAAAAGTCGGTATGCCCCCCGTGAGCGCCATATCGAAAAGTTACAAGCGCTCTTCGGTTGCACCCGCGATGAACTTGTTGGCGAGGAAAACGGTTTGGCCGTAAAGCTCGCAAATAAAAGAATCGTCACCGACGAAGACCCTGCTATCCACGAAATGGAGGGCGCATTTCCCGTCATCGATATCGAATCGCAAAAGCGCCGCATCACGCACAGCCAACAAAATGCTTGCGCGCCTGTAGACGTAGCCAAGCGTCACCCACATAGCGTTTTCGTTAAAATCAAAGGTGACGAAATGTCCCGCATTTACCCTCCCGGCAGCTTACTACTTGTCGATACCACCGCAAAGCCTTGGAACGGCTGTGCTGTATTGGCGCTCGCAGACGGTAAAACACCGGTAATTAGGCGATTTGCAGAAGGAAACGACATGATTGTGCTGTCGTCCCATTCATATGCAACAGCAAGTCCGGATCTGATGTTTAACAAACGGAGGATTAGAATCATAGGAGTCGTCGTTTGGTATCAAGCGAGCCACGATCACACGCTTAATTAAATCGACTTTCCCAAAAACGACCGTACCGCACAGACAGCTCAAAGCCCCAGCCCAAAAGAACTACTTTTTGGACGCTTTGCGCTCGTCGCGGATGCGGGCGCGGTCCATGGCCGCCTCGACAGCCGAGAAGCGGCAGCCACAGTAGTTCTGCCGATACATGCCCAGTTCGCGCGAACGACGCGTGGCCTCGGGGTAATACGGGCGAAAATCGCGAATCACCGGAGTGAGACCGCGGGCAGCAGCCAGACGCTCCAACACATCATTGCAGGTTTCGAACAACTGGTACGGCGAGACGGCGAGCGTCGTGCCCACAAACTCAAACCCGCGCTCCTGGGCCACACGGCACGCCTCGGCCAGACGCAGGGCATAGCATGCGCGACAGCGACGGGCTCGATCGGCGCCCAGCGGGGCCACGCCGGCCTCCCAGCGCCCCCGGTCCTCCCCCGCCTCGATAAGATCGATGTCGCCATCGGCACACCACCGGCGCAGCTCGTCCAAACGCCGCTGCCATTCATCGTGCGGCTGAATATTGGGGTTTGTCCAGCAGATTGTGGGCTCAAACCCTTCCTCGCGCAGCAGGCGGACCGGCTCAAGAGAGCACGGCGCACAGCACGCATGCAGCAACAACGGCTTCATCGACATCTCCTCACCCGAAAAAGCGCACGCCAAAGGACGTATCCTCGCAGGCGACAATGCGGCGGTCGCGCAAAATGGTCCGCACGTAATACCAGTCGCCCACACAGCCCGACAAATGCAAGCCGGCCGCCAGGTAGCACAGCAGCGGATAGCCCGAAAACGCAAACCCCAGGGCAAGCGCCGCCGTCACAACAACCGTCGGCGCCAGGCAAACCGCCATGTACCGCCGGCGCGAATACACAACGCCCTCGGCGCAGGCATAGATCATCGCCGTCTCGCGATTCGCCCCAAAGGTCACCTTCGCGCCCGCAGGCGCCAGCAGCTTAAAAAACACACCGTGCACCAGCTCGTGCACGGCGAACGACGCCATTGAGATCGCAGCCAAGCCGACTATCCAGCCCACGACAGCCATCCAGCCGCCCGCGTCAGCCGCATCCAAGTCTGCAGGCCCACCCAGCAACATAAACACCGGCACCAAGCACACGGCAAACACGCCGACTACGACCATCCCCCACACAAAGCAAGCGTGCAGAAAATCCTCGTCTTCAAACGCATGTATGTTGGAAATCTCATTCATAGCATCTTAGGATAGCGCCCCTGCCACGTACCCGTCCGCATGTGCGATAATGTCGAACGATATGCACGAATTGACCACCGCGTCGCCAGGCCTTGCGCCCGGCCGCGCTCTCACCATATGCGAAGGAGTCCCATGGCATCCAAATACTCCATGAACGACCGTCCCAGCTGGCCTCGCCGCGCCATCGTTACCGCCGGCGAGCCCTACGGCAACAAGGGCCTTCACTTTGGCCACGTCGGCGGCGTCTTTGTCCCTGCCGACTTCTTCGCCCGCTTCCTGCGCGACCGTCTGGGCCGCGAGAACGTCATCTTCACCTCGGGCACCGACTGCTACGGCTCGCCCATCATGGAGAGCTACCGCAAGCTCAAGGAGAACGAGGGCTACGACAAGTCCATTAACGAGTACGTCGAGTCCAATCACTCCCGCCAGGCCGCGACCCTCAACAACTACAACATCAGCTGCGATATCTACGGCGGCTCGGGCCTTGAGCCGGCTGCGCAGATTCACAACGAAGTGACCGCCGAGATTATCGAGCGCCTGCATGAGCAGGGCACCATCTCCAAGCGCTCCACGCTGCAGTTCTACGACGCCAAGGCCGGCACGTTCCTCAACGGCCGCCAAGTGATCGGCCGCTGCCCCATCCAGGGCTGCAAGTCCGAGAAGGCTTATGCCGACGAGTGCGACCTGGGTCACCAGTTTGAGCCCGAGGAGCTCATCGCACCCAAGAGCCAGCTCACCGGCGAGGTGCCCGAGCTGCGCCCGGTCGACAACCTCTACTTCGACCTGCCGGCCTACCTCGACTTTATGAAGACCTACACCGCCAAGCTCGCCCAGAACCCGCAGGTTCGTTCCGTGGTCTCCAAGACCATGGAGGAGTGGCTGCTGCCGGCCCAGCTCTATATCCAAAACAAGTTCCGCGAGGCCTTCGATGCCGTCGAGGACCAGCTGCCCGAGCACACCGTGCTGGAGCCCGAGGGAAACAAGAGCAGCTTTACCGTCACCTTCCCCAGCTGGAAGGAGCGCGACGACGCCCATGCGGTGCTCGCCAACGGCGGCGTGCGCTTCCGCAGCGGCAAAGCGCTCGTGCCTTTCCGCATCACCGGCAACATCGACTGGGGCGTTCCGGTGCCCCAGGTCGACGGCGTTTCCGACGTCACCTGCTGGTGCTGGCCCGAGAGCCTGTGGGCGCCCATCAGCTATACGCGTACCGTGCTCGCGCGCGATGCCAAGGCCGCCGGCGTGACCGAGGGCGTCGCCGCCCAGGATGCCGCCCTCATGGGCGAGCCCGCTGCCGACTCCACACAGGTGCCCGCGCCCACCTACCAGCACAGCTCGCTCGACTGGCGCGACTGGTGGTGCTCGGACGACGCACAGATCTACCAGTTTATCGGTCAGGACAACATCTACTTCTACTGCATCGCGCAGACCGCCATGTGGGAGGCCCTGGGCTGGGACCTCACGCAGAGCACCGTCAGCGCCTGCTACCACCTGCTCTACATGGGCAAAAAGGCCAGCTCGTCCTCGCAGACGCCTCCCCCGCCGGCAGACGACCTACTCAACCACTACACCTGCGAGCAGATGCGCGCGCACTGGCTGTCACTCGGCCTGTCCGAAAAGCCGGTGAGCTTTAGCCCCAAGGCATACGACACGCGTGTGACCGGCAAGGACAAGGACGGCAACGAGGTGCGCGCCTGCGACGACAAGCGCGTTATCGATCCGGCCCTTAAGGAGAGCGCCCTTTTGACCGGCGTATTCAACCGTCTGGCCCGCAGCTGCTTCTACGGCGTCGCCGTCAAGGAAGGCGACGAGAGCCCCTATCGCAACGGCTGCATCCCCGCCGGTGCCGCCTCTGCCGCCGTGGTCGAGGCTGCCGAGCAGGCAGCTCTTGCCTTTGAGCAGGCCATGTACAAGTTCGAGACGCACCGCGCGCTTGCCGTGTGCGACGACTACCTGCGCGCCGCCAACAAGCGCTGGAGCGACGCCTCCAAGGCCGCCAACAAGCTCGAGGGCGACGAAGCAAACGCAGCGATGACGCAGGCCCTGGTTGATGCCTTTACCGAGCTGCGCGTGGCGACCGTCCTGATGCACGGTATCGTCCCGGCCGGCTGCGAACTCATCTGCGAGTACTTCGACGTCGATCCGGTCGCCTTCTTTAGCTGGGATAACATCTTTGCCTCCACGGACGAGTTCGTAGAGAGCCTGGGCGAGAAGCCCGGCGACCACCGCGTGAAGCCGCTGCCCCCGCGCTTCGACTTCTTCAGCAAGCACGAGAGCCAGTACTAAAGCACGCTAGTAGCAACGCGCCCGGGAATGATTATTCTGGGACGGGGATTAAAAAATCATTCCCGGGCGCCACAGTACAGTCTTTTTGTGACGGGAGTCATGGAATGATTATTTAATCCCCGTCCCAGAATAATCATTTAGGTGGAAGGAAAGACGGATGTCCAAGCCGCGTCGTCGTAAGCAGAAAAAGCAGGTTAAGCCCGAGCTCAAGCTCAGGCAGTTTGCCGCTACCGAGCTTTCCGACCAGCTTGCCGCCCAACACTCCGCCGCCGACCTGCCGCGCTTTATGGTCGACACGGTCGCCGGCGCCTATGCGCCCGCCGATGCCGAGCTCATGATCGAGGGCTTCGGCGCCGCGGCCACACGCCCGGTCACGCTGCGCGCCAACACGCTCAAGGCGACCGCCGAGGACATCGCTGCGGCGCTCGGTGCCGCCGGCATCGCCCACAACCCCGTCGCTTGGTATCCGGACGCCTTTATCCTGCCCGAGGCCCAGGTTTCCGACCTATGGAACCTCGACATCTACCGCGACGGCAAGATCTACCTACAGAGCCTGTCGTCCATGATGCCGCCTTTGGTGTTGGGCGCCCAGGCAGGCGAGGACATCCTGGACATGTGCGCAGCCCCTGGCGGCAAGACGACGCAGATCGCCGCCCTCACCCAGGGCCAGGCACACCTCACGGCCTGCGAGATGAGCATTCCCCGCGCCGAAAAGCTTGAGTCCAACCTCCACCGCCAAGGTGCCAAAAACGTGCCCGTCATGCGCATCGACGCACGCGAGCTCGACGAGTTCTTCCGCTTTGACCGCATCCTGCTCGACGCTCCCTGCACCGGCACGGGCACCGTCATCAGTGGCAACGAGAAAAGCCTGCGCGGCCTCACCGAGCAGCTGCTCGTCAAGTGCGCCCGCTCGCAGCGCGCGCTTCTGGACCGCGCCATGGGAGCCCTCAAACCGGGCGGCACGCTCGTCTATTCCACCTGTTCGATCATGCCGCAGGAAAACGAGGACGCCCTGCAAGAGGCCCTCGACAAGCACATGGATTGCGAGCTTATCCCCCTCGACGGCACACCGAGCGAAAGTGAAGCGCGTCGCGCCCAGGATGCCGGCGAGGAGCCGCATATCGAGTGCAACGCCCTCACCGAGGCCATCGCCGCCGGCCATGTCTCGGCCATCGCCAACGGTATGCCCGGCACGCTGACCATTCCGCCTAGCCGCGATTTTGAGGGCTTCTACATTGCCCTGATCCGAAAACGCAGCTAGCGCACGGATCAAAAACTCAACAAGCTATCTCTGTGCGCGTTTGCCCTGCTGGTCGCGATGCTGTTTAAGCATCGCGCGCTCCTTGCGTTCGGCCCTTTTGCCCTTAATGGCCGTGACCACAAAGTAGATGACCGCGGCGGCAACGATTGCGCCCACGCACAGGCCAATCGAGCCAAACATTGCTGTCAATTCCATACCGCGTCACCTCTCTTTTAAACGGGACTTTCAAGATAGCACCTCGATCCTCGCCACCACAGCTCCTTCACGTTCTCCCGCCCTTCGGTCTAACGGATGGTGCGGCGGGGAAAAATCAACTCGTCAAACGATTTAGCATTCGCAATTCCGGCTGCATCGCGCCGGCCACCATCGCATAGAATCGAGCCTCCATGGATACCCTCAACGACCTAAACGAACGCGTCGACGCCTTCGTCGGCACCAGCTCCTTCGACACGCCTGCCGCGGCAAACGACCAAGCCCCCATCGATGTGCCCGCCGAGGTTCACGAGGACATCGTCGCCTCGGTCGATTTCTCCGAGGTCGAGCTCGCAGACGAGTTCACCGAACCCCAGGTAGCCGTGACCCCCAACGGCCTGCTCCCTATGGAGCCCCTGCCCATCGACGGACGTCTGCGCAAGGCTGCCCTTCGCATGCCCGACGAGATCGAGGAGGCCAGCGGCTTCACGCTCTTCGGCCGCCGCATCAAGTCGCTCATTTACACCACCGATGTCGCGGTTATCCGCAACTCCAACGCCGATGCCGTCTTTGCCGTTTACCCCTTCACGCCGCAGCCGGCCATTACGCAGGCACTGTTGACCGTCGCCGAGTGCCCGGTCTTTGTAGGCGTGGGCGGCGGAACTACGACCGGTAAGCGCTCCGTTCAGATGGCAGCCGTCTCCGAGATGCAGGGCGCGGCGGGCTGTGTGGTCAACTCCCCCGCCACCGCCGAGATGGTCGAGCACATCACCAACATCGCCGACATCCCCGTCATCGCCACGGTCGTACGTTGCGACGACGATGCTCACGCAAAGGTGCGCGCCGGCGCCAAGATTCTTAACATCGCCGCTGGCAAAAACACGCCGCAGGTCCTGCGTGAACTGCGCGAGCACTATCCCAACCTGCCGCTCATCGCGCCGGGCGGCAAGACGCCCGAGAGCATCCGCGAGACCATCGCCGCCGGCGCCAACGCCATCATCTGGACGCCGCCTTCGGCACAGCAGCTACAGACCGACATGATGCAGCGTTATCGCAAGATGAAGGAAGACGCCACGCCCGTTATCTCGCGCGACGATGTGCCCATTATCGACCAGGTCGCCGCCGCCGAAGTCAGCCAGGTCGAGAACATGAATCCCGACGTGCCGATTCCCGACGAGGTCATCGAGCGCGTCGCTTCGATCCACGAGCGCGTCGAGGAGCGTCGCGCCAACCGCGGGCTCAAGCCCTCACTGCACGGCTTTTTCTTCCGAGGAAAGAAACGCTAGCAAAACATCTTGGCCCGCCCCACAAACGTGAGGCGGGCCGTTTTCGTTTGAGCAATCATGCAGCGATGTGATGGGGCAAATTAATCCACGCGCTTGTCGCCCATAAAGAAGAGCGCCACCGTACCAGGTCCGGTATGCGAGCCAATCAGAGTACCGATGTTATTGATCTCAATCTTGCCTTTAAGCTGCGGAACCTGTTTCTCAATCAGCGCCGCAACTGCCTCGGCATCCTCGCGGCACGCCGAGTGCGACATGATGCACTTACCCGAATAATCCGCACCGTCCTGCACGTGTGCCATCATGGTCTGAGCCATCTCGGAAATCGCGCGCTTCTTAGTGCGAATCTTCTCACGTGGCGACAGCCCACCTTCGCAATCGACCGTCATAAGCGGGCAAATCTTAAGCGCCGTGCCGATGATCGCGCTCGCAGCCGAAATGCGACCGCCGCGCAGGTAGCTCGACAGATCGGTCGAGAAGAACCAGTGGTGCAGGTTGAGCTTGTGCTCCTCGATCCAGGCAGCCGTCTCGTCGAGTGAAGCCCCGCTATCGCGCACGTCGGCGGCACATTCCGCCAGCAGGCCAAAGCCCGAAGACGCCGCCAGCGAATCGATGACGCACACCTTGCCGCCCTGGGGATAGCGATCCGCGAGCATCTGCGCCGCAACGCAAGCCGAGCCATACGTACCCGAAATACCCGACGACAACGTCAGGTGCAGCACGTCTTTACCCTCGGCAACAAGCGGCTCCCAAAACTCCTCGTACTCACCCACGCTCACCTGAGACGTCTTGGGCATGGCGCCCGCGGATATCTGGGCAAAAAACTCGTCCGGCGTAATCGACTGATACAGATCGTCCGTATAGACAACATCGTCGATCTCGTAATGAAAACACACGACAGGGATATTGCGCGATTCAAAGAACTCCCGAGTTCGATCGGCGGCGGATTCACAGGTCAGGACAAAATCACTCATATGAGGCTCCTTACGTATAGTTATAAAAATTATCGCACAGCAAGCATAAATACGGTACAAATGTCCACTATTTACCAAATAGAGCCAAAGGTGGTGAACATCTTTACCGTCATCATCTCTATCGATCCCGGAGGCATACGTCTGTAAAAACGACCCTACGTCTCCACTCAACCGCCATATCTACCTCCACTAAATCGATTTACCAAACCGTTCGGCTAACAATTCGGCCGCCCATCCCCAATCGAAACAAAAGCGGCGCATACTGATAAACGTTTGACGCTGTTTATCAGTTTTACCAGCCCTATCGGAAGGTGTTTCATGGTCGCATTCGATCGCAATCCGCAAGACTTCAAGTATCTGCGCCTGCTGTCGAGACAGTTTCCCACCGAGCAATCCGCGTTTACCGAGATCATCAACCTCTCGGCCATCCTCAACCTGCCCAAAGGCACTGAGCATTTTATGAGCGACGTGCATGGCGAGTACGAAGCCTTTATGCACATCCTCAACAACTGCTCGGGCGTCGTGCGCGAGCATGTCGACGAGATCTTTGGCGACACGCTCTCCTTTGACGAGAAGGGCGAGCTGTGCACGCTCATCTACTACCCGCGCGAGAAGATCGAGCTGGTCCGCAGCCGGCGCGAGGACTCGCCCACCTGGTACAAGACGATGCTTGACCAGCTCATCATGGTCGCCCGGTCGCTTTCAAGCCGCTACACGCGCTCCAAGGTGCGTAAGGCTATCCCGCGCGATTACGCCTATATCATCGACGAGTTGCTGCACACGCATCCGGACGAGAACAACTATCGCGTGCGCTATCACGAGCGCATCGTGGAGTCCATTCTGGAGACCGCCAGCGCCGACGACTTTATCGAGTCGCTCGCCTCGCTCATCAAGCGCCTGGCCGTCGACCACCTGCACCTGGTGGGCGACATCTTCGACCGCGGCGGCGGCGCGGCCAAGATTATGGACCGCCTGCTCACCTACCATTCGCTCGACATCCAGTGGGGCAACCACGACCTGCTGTGGATGGGCGCTGCGGCCGGTGAGCCTGCCTGCATCGCCACGGTGCTGCGCAACAACCTACGCTACGACAATTACGAGATCCTGGAGAACGACTACGGCATCTCGCTGCGTGAGCTTGTCGCCTTTGCCGATGCCACCTACACCGCCGGTGAGTCCATCACCCCGCTGATCAAGGCCATCAACGTGCTGCTCTTTAAGCTCGAGAGCCAGATTATCCAGCGCCACCCCGAGTTCGATATGGCAGACCGTCTGTTGCTCGACAAGGTCGATCGCGACGCCGGCACGGTCGCGCTTGCCGACGGCAGCGTGTGGCCGCTCACGACCAACGACTTCCCCACCGTCGACCCGACGGACCCCTATACGCTCACGTCTCAGGAGCAGCACATCATCGACAAGCTCGTGTCCGAGTTTGTCACCGCCGATCACCTGCATCGCCATATCGATTTCCTCTATTCCCACGGCTCGATGTACAAGGTCGCCAACGGCAACCTGCTGTTCCATGGCTGCGTGCCACTCAACGAAGACGGCACCTTTAGCAGCATGAACTGCCTGGGCACCTGGCACACTGGCCGCGATTATCTCGATTTTTGCGACCACATCGCCCGCCGCGCCTGGCGCGTGGGCGACCGCGACGCTCTCGACTGGATGTGGTACCTGTGGATCGGCTTTAACTCACCCGCCAGCGGACGCCTGGTGCGTACCTTTGAGCGCGCCTATATCGCCGATAAGAGCACCTGGGTCGAGCCGATGGACCCGTACTTTACGCTTACCAAGTCGCCCTCGGTCTGCGACGACATCATGCGCGAGTTTGGCGTCACGCCCATGGCATGTTCACCAACCGGCCACATCATCAACGGCCACACGCCCGTTAAAACCACCAAGGGCGAGCAGCCCATCCGCGCCGAGGGCAAGCTGCTGGTCATCGATGGCGGCTTCTGCCGCGCCTACCACCCCAAGACGGGTATCGCCGGCTATACGCTCATCTCGAGCTCGCGCGGCTGCCGCCTCAAGTCGCACCGGGCCTTTACGACGGTTGCCGAGGCACTCACGCGCAACGTGGACATCGAAAGCGAGACCAACCGTTTTGACCAAGCAGACCGTCGCCGCATGGTGAGCGACACCGATTCCGGAGCCAAGATCCGCAGCCAGATCCAAGACCTGCGCCAGCTGCTCGATGCATATAGAAACGGTGCTATCGAGGAGCGCGCCTAGCACCACCCGTGGGGATTGGCTAAACTTGCTGAGTTTGTCATCCCCGCGGCGCCCCGGCGCCACCATAAGGCAGGTACCATGCAAAAGCTCCTTGCGCAGATCATGAAATTTGGCGTCGTCGGTGTCATTGCCACGGTTATCGACTTTGGCATTATGAATCTGCTCCACTACGGTCTGGGCCTCAACATCCTAATCGCCAATACCAGCGGCTTTATCGTCTCGCTCATCTTTAACTACCTCGCAAGCATGAAGTACGTGTTTGCGCACAAGGAAGGCATGAGCCGCCGCCGCGAGTTCATTATCTTTGTCGTGCTGTCCGTGATCGGCCTGGCACTCAACGACGGTATCGTGTTGACACTCAACGCCGGCCTGGGGCTCGAGGCCAATATCGCCAAGATTTGCGCCACCGCGCTTGTCATGGTCTACAACTTTGTGACCCGAAAGATCTTCCTGGAAGGCGATGAGACCAAGTAACTCGCAACCTTACAGCTTTACAATGCCCACGGATGACGCGCGTCGTGCGCTGTGTTGTTCGTGGGCATTGCTCGTTTACTGGCAAATTTTCAACGTTTGCGGATTAGCTCTTGAAAATTTGGCGAGTTCGTATAGTTCTTGGCAAGGACCTTACGTTTCCCTTGCAAAAGCTCTAAAGTATCCTCTGCTCGATTCATCAACGCATTGGATGTGATTACGTGCGCAAGGCACTGGCACAACCTCATACCAAGCAGTTCCTCAAGTTCGCTGTCGTGGGTCTTATCTCCTTTGGCATCGACTGGGGTATGCTCATTGCGCTCGTCGAGCTGTTTCACCTCGACTTTTTGATGAGCACCACGGTCTCGTTTACCACGTCCGTCGTGGTCAACTACTGGCTCAGCATGAAGTACGTGTTCGACCATCGCGAGGGCATGAGCCGCAAGCGCGAGTTCACGATCTTCACCATCCTGTCGGTAATCGGCCTGGGCCTCAACGACCTGTACATGTTTGTGGGCGTCACGTTTTTGAGCATCGGCTACCAGGCCATGAAGGCCATCGCCACGTTCCTCGTCACCTGGTACAACTACTTCAGCCGCCGCTTCTTCCTCGAGGGCGCACGGTCGTAGTCGATTCGCTATTTGCTTGAATGTATAACCGGTTGGAATTCCCATTCCAACCGGTTTTTTGTTTGCCGAGAGACCCGGCGACCCAATCCCATTCGCATGAAAAACGGGCGGCCCGGATGTCTGTCCGAACCGCCCGTCTGGCGCGCTATGTCGAAGCCTCTAGCCTGTAACGTAATACCAGACCACGTTGTCGCCGTTGGAGAGAACGTAGTTGCTGCAGGCCGTCATGGGCGTTGTGCCGTTGACGGAGTACATCCAGCCGCTCGTGCCGCCGTACTGTTTCTCGGCCAAACCACCAATCGCGGAGACATACGTGCCGTACGACGAGCCATGTGCGTTGACAGAAAGGCCCAGCGCGCACAGGGCATCGTAGACGGTAGCGCCTTCGTTAAAGGTAAAGGTGCCACCAGAAGACACAGGATTGCCCACAGCGCTCGATGTGACCGAAACCGTCACTGTTATGTAGCTGGACTCCTGCGAGCCGCTCTGGCCGCCCGAGGAGGCGTTTCCACCATTAGAGGATGAGGCTCCATCAGACGACTGGCCACCGCCAGACGCATTGGAAGTATCGCCGGCTCCCGTATTTTGGGCAGCGGATTTATCGCCAGACTTCTTGCCGTCCTGACCATCGGACTTCTTGCTATCCGAGCTTTTATCCGATTCCTTGTTTGAAGACTCGGAATCGTCCTTGGACTTGGACTCATCAGAATGCTTGGACTCATCTTTTGCGTCATTCGATGACTTGGAATCCTTGGAACTGGCCTCACCCGAAGTCGTAGTCGAGCCAGACACCTTGGTGTCCTTGGTGACGACGCTCTCCCCCGCCACGGTCTGAATGATCCAGTCGATGGACCAGGCACCGCTTGTGGAAGGATGGACGAAACCCAGCGAGACGACGATCAGAATGGTGCACGCGGCAGTCAGAACGCCGAGGAACGCCTTGCGGCGAGGGGCGGACGCCGCCGAAGCGGCGCCCTTTTGCTTTGCATCGTCAAACTGGATAAACGAGGAATCTGGTTGCTTGGGGTCGGCGTCCTTGGATTTATTGGACACAGCCCTCACCTACCGACGTTTGGTGAACACGAACACGCCGACGATGGCGAGACCGATGACGCCGGCGGCAACGCCAACAATGGCGAGCGGGTTGGTGCCAGTCTCCTGCTCGGAGGCACTAGAGGACTTCTTAGCAGTGGTCGTGGAAGCAGCACCCGTATCGGACTTGGAATCGGACTTCTTGTCGGACTTGCCGTCCTTCTTGTCAGACTTCTTCTCGTCCTTCTTATCGGACTTATCGGTGTCCTTCTTGTCGGACTTGTTGTCCTTGGTCTCGGTCTTGGTCGACACCGTCGTCTTGGTCACCGGCTTCTGACCCGGGGCGATAGCGCCGCCGGCCTGCTGGCCCTTAGAGCCGGAGCCGGAACCCGTGCCAGCGCCAGCGCCGGAACCGTTGCCAGCGGCACCGTTGCCACCATTAGTGCCAGAACCGCCATTGCCGCCAGGGTTAACGGCATTCTTGGTCCACTTGGCATACAGCGTCAGATCGGCCGTCACCGGCGTACTGAAGTCATACGCCTGCGTGCAAGCCTCATCGGTGAACCAACCGCCGAAAGTGTAGCCATCGCGCGTCGGATCGGCCGGCTTGACCAGCTTGCCGTCGGCCGTAGCAACAAACTTAGTGTCGCAAGCAGACCCGCCGTTGGAATTAAAGGCAACCGTCCAAGACTCAACAGCCCCGAGCTTGAACAGAGTGCCCGAATCATTGATGTAGTAGAGGTTGCCAGAAGCATCGGCAATGACCGGAGAGTCACAGTACTGGTAATGGCCAGCCGCATCATAAATCTGCGTCGCCTCTGCATCGCCGAGCGTATAGCGATACACGCCACCACCAGCAGAGTAGTTGACGTAATCCTTGCTATCCGCGCTGTTAACGGTGAAGTACACATAGGTCTTGCCGCCCTGAACACTCACCAGCGGAGTAGCAGCAATACCGTTGAGGCCAGCCGGCAGCGCCTTGCCGTCGGCAGCAGCGACCATCGTGGTCTTACCCGTCTTCAGGTTATAGAGAACCAGAGCAGAGCCAGTAGCCGTCTGTCCGCCGACAATCAGATTGTCACCAGACACCGCAGGGGCGCTCAGATTATTCGTAAGGCCCAGATCAACCGTCTTCTGTTCACTCAGCACGCCCTTCGCCGAAAGCGAAATCACATGGAGCTTTCCGTCGTGCGTCATCTGATAGAAGGTCGAACCATTGGACGGATCGGCAATGCAATCGGCATTTGCGACAGCGCCGAGCTTCATGGTCGAAACGACATCGCCCGTCGTCTTATCAATGCACTTAAGCGTGCCCGCGCTCGTAGGAACAATGGTGTACTTATCCGTCAGCGCAGCGCCAGTCCAATAATAGCCCTCGGAAGGGTCAATGTTCTGCCAAGAGACTTCGCCCGTGGCAATCTTGATACGCTTCAGGGAGCCGTTGCCGTAGGTCACGTTGTAGTTCTCGTCATACGAAATATCGACCGTACCAACATAGACGTACTCGCCGTCCGAAACCACGGTGCAGGAGCTCTGCGTCAAGTCCGTCAAACCAGGCGTCAGCCACTTGCAGATCAGCTTGTCCGCAGTAATCGCCTGGACCGCACCGCCGTTGAGCGGAACGATGATAAGGCCGTTGGTATAGATCGGACGAGAGGTGTAGCTCACCTTGGAGGCAAGCGGCGCAGAGGCAACCTTTTTGCCCGTGGACGAATCGATCTTAATGAGCTCGTTCTCGGTCGCGATGTACACAAAACCGTTAGCAATGACAGGCTCGCTGCAGTTGGCATACTGCTGGCCAGACTCGGCCTTCCAATCGAAGGCCCACTTAAGACCGGCGGCCTGCGCAGGCGTCTTGGCATCCGTTACGGTCGAACCGTTGCCACTGTTGCCGTAGCCGGCCCACTCGGCATCCCAATCAGGAGCCGTCGCACTCGGGTCCACGACAATCTTGTCGGGATCGGGCATGGCCGAATCGTCGGTGGTATAGGCAAGCGTAACCTTATCGCCGCTCTTGAGCGTAATCTGATTGGCGCAGAGTAAGGAGGGCTCTCCATTGATATACAAGTGCCAATATTTATTGGTCGCAGCATCCCAGCCATACGGCTTGTGATCGAACGGCGAAGTAATGGAATTCAGTAACCAGTACTCACCACTCTGGGAGCCGTTGTACGTAACGCCCTTGGCCTTCAGGACCGTCTCAATAAGATTCTGGGCAGTAGAGCCTTCGGGCAAAGAAACATTGCTTGCCGAGCCCCAGCGAGTATTGTTGCCGTTGACATCGGGACCGATAACATCGACGGACCCAAGAACCTGACCGGGGAGGGCATCGGCGTCAGCACCATACATAAAGGTGACGGTATCGCCCTCTTGGAGCTTGTAGGCACCGGCGCCAACGTTGGCAAACTTGCCATTTACGTAGAAGTGCCAATAGCTTTTGGTCGCAGCGTCCCAGCCATAGGATTTACCATCGAACGGCGAAGTAATGCCGTTGAGGAACCAGCCCCAAGACGATTCGCTAGCATCGAGCTTAAGGCCGGTCTGCTCAAGGAGATCCTTGGCAGTAGAACCCGCCTTGAGACTCGTCTGGCCCGTCGAAGCCCAAACCTGCTGCTTGCCGTCCTTGCCCTTACCGAGGACCTGAACGGAAGCATGGACGGAATCAGAGGGCAACTGGTCGCCCCAGCCACCGTAGAACCACGTAACGGTATCGCCAGCATGAATGGTGACATTGTCTGCCGTGTAGTCGCTCGACTTGCCGTTGATGAACAGCTGCCAATAGGTCGAATAATCGAGCGGCGTACCCAGCTCAACGCCGTTGTGCTTAAGGCTCAAAATGATGGAGCCCGCAGCAAAGGCGTCGATGCCATTTGCCTCGAGCGCGACCTTCGTAAGGTCAAGTGCGCTCGAGCCGGACGTCACCACATACTGCGCGTTATCGACCCAAGCCTGAGTCTTGCCCTGGGCATCGCGACCAATGACGGTCACATTTGCGGCAACCTGGTCCTTAACGACAGGGGACGCGCTACCAGCCGTATAGGCAAACTCAATCTTCTGCCCCTGGGTGAGCTTGACGCTGCTCGCGCCAACCGAGGAAGACGCGCCGTCGACGAACAGCTGCCAGTAGGCATAAGTCGCCGGATCGAAGGCAAGCGTGCGGCCATCGCTCGGGGATGTGATGCTTTTGAGGTAGAACCCGTATGCCGTGTTCGGATCGTAGTCCGCCTTGAAGCCCGTCTTCTCCTGCAGCTTAATAAAGGCATCCGCAGCCGTCGCGCCCTCGTCGAGCTTGAGCTGCGTAGGTGCCACCCAGGTCTGAGCCTTGCCGTCGGCATCGGTGCCGATAATCGAGAACGAGACCTCGACTTGCTTCTTGGCGACATCGCCGGTTTCCGTCGGGTTCTCTGCCTGGACGGCAGCCACGGCGGCAGACCCTGCTTGGCCAGCGGATGCCGTCGAAGACTGCTCGCTCGCGGCAGGGTTCTCCCCCGTCGCCGAGCCTTCGTCGCCAGCTGCCGCCCCTGTTGTGGCGGCACTAGCTGCAGGCGCGCCCTCGGAATCCGAAACCTCGGCGCCGCTCTGCTCAGCGGTACCGCCCGCAAGCGCTGCGTCCTCGCCCGGTGTCGCAGCCTGAGCCACGGCCTCGGCAATGCCCTCGGCGCCCTCGGCCCACAGCTGAGCCGGTGTGGTGCCAAAGGCCATCGCGAAGGCCAGGAATGCCACCAGGCAGCGCTTGGCTACACCGCGTGCAATCGCGCCACGGCGATGCGAGGCACGCTGGCGCTCGTCCTCGAACATATCCATTTGTCTCCTACTGTCTGTACTTGGAGCGTTGCCTTGAGGCTGCCCCACGCCATCGCGCATGCTGCGCTCGAGTTCCCCCATCGGGGTCCCCCTTCCCTCCAGAGCCCTATGCACACCGGCGGCAAAAGCCGCAGCCGCATGCAAGATGGGAGGCGATCCGACTTAACCTTAACGGCTCAGGCGCGTCGTCCGATCTGCGACGCGAACATCCCGAGCCAAGAGGAATTACGGTTACTGGTACAGCCGGGGACTTGCACCCCGATTCTCCCAAACGCGCAGGAAAACCGCGCGTTCGTGCGTCTCCGCACCACCATCTAGGCCATCGATTATTACCGTCAAAATGGTATCACGCAAAAGGGCCCCGCACACAGGCGAAGCCCAAGGTAAAAGCTATTGTTTGCGATAGGAAAATGCGGTGACGGCCGCAGCCTCTAGTGCTTGCCGCCGTGGCTGTTGAGCCAGATATTGCGACCCAGCATAAGCGCCAGCACCAGCGCGCTCACGTAGCCCATAAAGCCAATGACTGGGATACCAAACACAACCGGCTCGATGCGCGCGTAGTACACCACCGACGAACCGATAAACAGACCGGCGATCACAATCGCCATCGACATGCGGTCGATAATTCCACCCAGCTGTCGCAGCGCCTTATCGCTGCTCATGATCTGCGTGTTTACCTTAAGCTGGCCGCGCGTAAGCATACGCGAAGCCAAGCCCAGATACTCGGCCGCCTCGAGCGAGCCTTTTGCCGCGCGATAGCTGCTCGCGGCAAGATCGCGGCTCATCTCGCGCATGCGGGCGTAGGTGCTCTTCTCGTTTTTGATGTGCGTCTGGATGATCTGGATCATGTTGACGTTGGGCATGTACTCGGTCAACAGGCCCTCGAGCGTCACCATGCCGCGGGCGAACATCGTCACCACGCTCGGCAGCTCAACGTCATTCTTACGCGCGAGGTTTAACAGCGAGGTCAAAAACTCGCCGATATCCAGATCCTTCAGGTCAAGGCCCGCAAAGTCAGCCACGATAAAGTCAAGGTCGGACAAAAACGCTGAATGATCGAGCTCGGCCGAATCGCCACGCGTCACGGCGAAGCGCATGAGCGAATCCTTGAGCTTGGGCACGTCGCCCTCGGCCACGGCGAAAATCATGTCCTTGACGATACCGCGGTCGTGGCTCGACATGCGCCCGACCATGCCCAGGTCAATAAAGTAAACGATGCCATCTTTGAGGATGATGTTTCCCGCATGCGGGTCGGCATGGAAAAAGCCGTCGTCGAGCACCTGCGTCGAATAGTCCTCGACAATCGCCGAGCCAATCTTTTCCAGGTCATAGCCCTCGGCCACCAGGTGCTCGGGATCGGCAATCGAGATGCCGTCAATGTAGTCCATGACCACCACGTGTTCGGTGCAAAGATCCAGGTAGGACTTAGGACACGACACGCCATGCACGCTCTTATGGAACTCATAGAAATCGTTGAGGTTTTTGGCCTCGGCCAAAAAGTTGGTTTCCTCGCGAAACGAGGTCCACAGCTCTTCGACCACGCCGTGCAGGTCAACAAACTGGTCGGTGTTGACGAACTTGGAAACGATGCGCACCACCGAACGGATGATGTCGATATCCTGAGCCATAACCTGCTGCGCGCCGGGGCGCTGCACCTTAACGGCCACGTCCTCGCCGGTCACCAGGCGGGCACGGTGTACCTGCGCGAGCGACGCGCTTCCAAGCGGGTTGGGGTCGATCGCGTCGAACATCTGCCCCAGGCGCTGACCGTATTCCTCTTCTAGACAGCGGAGCACTACCTCATACGGCACCGGCTCTACGTCGGAGCGCAGGCGGCGCAGCTCGTCGCAAAACCGCTGCGGCAAAATCTCGGAGCGGTTAGCCAGAATCTGCCCCATCTTGACGAACATGGGGCCGAGCTCTTCGAGCAGACGACGCAGGCGCACCGGCGTGAGGTTGTCCCACACGCGATACTTTTTGATCAGGCGAACGATCTGCCCAATGCGCTCACGACGACCTGCCGGCGTGAGCTGGTATTCCTCGTCCGGCGCCATCGCGTCGGGCTCCTCGGGGACCATATCGACAGCGCGCGGCTTCTTGCGAGCGCCCGAGACGGCGGCATCGACCTCGTCGACAACCGCCGTCTCGTCACCCAAGGGATCTAGATTGTTGTAATCGGTGGTGGAATCTGCCATCTGCGCTGCTACTCGGCCTCTTCGGCGTCCCCTGCGTCGTCGGGCTCAACAGACTCGACGGGCACCGAGGTCACGTTGTCCTCGACCGAATCGACGATGTCGCGCACATGGGCCAGGAAGGCCGTGCGCTCGGGGGCGGTCATAACGCGGACGCGGGCCAGGATGAGCTCGTCGAGCACGCGCTGTGCCGCAGTCTCGCCCTGCATGCCCAGGCGCTCGGTCAGGTCGGAGATGGTGCCACCCGCCTGCTCGAACATATCGGACACGCTGCGGGCGATATCGGGGGTGCCGGCATCCTTGCGAACCTGCTCGCCCTTGGTACCGAGGTCGTCGAGGACCTTCTTGCCGCCCTCGACGGCAACGGCGGCGGCGCCGAAGCCCACGTTAATGGCGCCGTTAACAAGCTGATCGAGTTTCATAACCATGGTTGGCTCCAATCATGAACAACTGCATTGGCCTTCTTGTACCCAAGATTGGGCGAACGACACAAAATCGTTTTACCGCCCAGAAAGGAATCAAGCGGGGCAAAGCCTTTGACGGCGTTTGCCCCGCTCGTTCGCTGCAAGGTTGTCTTTACCTCACGTTATCGTTCATCGCGAAGGAATTCTTCATGGCACAGCTCGTGGTGTAGAGCACCTTGCCCAACAGAGCATCGGTCTCCACGCGTACGAGCTCGGCAAAGGCCTCGTTGGCACGGGCGAGCTCGGCGGGCACCTCGGCCTCGGGCAGCGCGGCTACGACAGCGTCAACGTCGTGAATCTGCTTGTGGCCCATGCCGCCGATCTTCTCCTGATAATCCTCGACCGCACGACCGCACTCATGGAAACGAACATCGGCCAAGGCACCGATCAGGCGGTTGGCCCAGTAGAAGTTTTCGGACGTCACGCGAGCCTGCGTGTCGGCATAGTACTCGGGCATAGTCTCGACGTTGGCGTACAGCGGAACCAGCGCGTTAAACGAGTTGGAACCAAAGGCCATCCACTGCACGGCGCGGTAGGCCGGCTGCGCATAGGGGCGCAGCTGCAACACGGCAAGCTGGCTGTTGCGGTTGATGCCGATGGGGCGATAGGCACCACGCGTAGCGGGCGTGCCCTTGCTGCCGTAGCAGTCGTACTCCGTGCCCTGGTAGTGGCTCGAGAGCACGTACTTGATGTCCTCGATGGTCACCTTGCGCTCGGGCACGCGGCTCCAGGGGATATCGTCGCTCTCGGGCGTGTAGTCGGCGTCGGGGCCATCCCACACGTCGCTGGGGTTGAGGCAGCGCTGCATGTACCAGGCGCGCGGCGTGTTGTAGACATGGTCGCTGTCGCTGTGCGAGCCAAAGGCCTCGCGCGGGTTAAAGACGGCAGCCGGGCCGTCGCTCTCGACGCCCAGCGTCAGGTCCAGATGCCACTCGGCCATCCAGGCGCGCAGGTCGGCGGAGCACATATGGTCGGCCTGGGCGCCCTCGGCGTCATCCAGGTCAAAGCTGTCGATGCCCAGCTGGTTGGGCATGGTCACATAGGCGTCGTCAGGCACGCGCTTGGCGATCCAGTGGTGACCGCCGATGGTCTCGAGCCACCAGATCTCGTCCACGTCGCTAAAGGCGATGCCGTTGTTCTCGTAAGTGCCGTAGCGCTCGAGCAGGTCGCCCAAGATACGCACGCCGTCGCGGGCGGACTTGGCATACGGCAGCACCAGGGTCACCATGTCCTCCTCGCCCAGGCCACCGGGCTGCGCCGGCACATAGCCGTCCTCACCCTCGTTGCCCTTGGCGGGCACGTAGTCCACGAGCGGATCGGCGCCGCGGACGCGCTCGTTGGTGGTAAGCGTCTCGGTTGCGGACATGCCAACATTGAGCTCGTTGAAACCGGCCTCGGCCCAGATACCGTGGCCCGGGACAACATCGGGGACGCTCGTATAGCGCATGGGGTTATCGGGCAGCTCAACGGTCAGGTGGCTCAGGACGCTCGTGTAGACACGCGGCTGCTCGTCGGGATGCACTACGCGCATGCGCTTGGGCTCAAATACCCCGTTGGACGAGTCCTCGTTACGCGCGACCAGGGTCGACCCGTCGTAGCTCGCGTTCTTACCAACCAAAATCGTTGTGCACGGCATGCGCATCCTCCTTGAACGAAGAAATCAAACGGCAACAGTGTATCGCTTCGACGCAAAAAGGGCGAAACCACGGCCCCGGCAACCCTTGTGGTCAAAAAATGCCAAATATGAGTACTGTCACCAATTTAGTAGCAGCAAATTCCATCATCCAGGGCGCCAGAAGTCCCCACTTGTCCAAAAGTTGAACAAAGTAATTCCACATGGGTTCAATAAAGGAGACTCCCTAATGATATTCACTATCATTAGGGAGTCAAAACTACCTCAAAGATATGTAACCAACGAGGCAACAGTACTCATATTTGGCATTTTTTGACCACGGGGTATCTAACCAACCCCCTAAACGTCCTCCAAACGCCTATTTCACCGCGCGTTCGGCCGCCTCGATCACGTGCTTGGCGAGAATCGCCGTCGTCACGGCGCCCACGCCACCCGGGACGGGCGTGATGGCGCCAACAATCGGCTCCGCGGCATCAAAATCGACGTCACCGACCAACTTACCGGCCGCCTCGTCCCAGTTAATGCCCACATCGATGACCGTCTGGCCCTCGCGGACCGCATCCGCACCAATCGTGCGCGCGCGTCCGACTGCGGCGACCACAATATCGGCAGCACGGCATTCGGCGGCAAGGTCGCGCGTGTGCGTATGACACGTCGTCACCGTAGCGTTACGCGCTATAAGCATGGCGGCAACAGGACGGCCAATTACCAGCGAGCGACCGACAACGGCAACTTTGGCACCGTCCAGCTCAACGCCATAGTGATCCAGAATCGCCAGCACGGCTTCGGCCGTGCAAGGGGCAAAGCCCTCGCCGCGACCCGAAAGCGCCGTAAGCAGCGAAGCCGGCGTCATGGAGTCGACGTCCTTGGCAGGATCGAGCGCGGCAGCAACGGCGTCCTCATCGAGCGCAGCAGGCAGCGGACGGAACAGCAGGCAGCCGTGGACAGTCGGATCGGCATTAATGTCCCCTATCACCGCCAACAACTCGTCCTGCGAAACATCGGCAGGCAACAAAACGCGACGCGCCTCGATGCCCACCTTTTCGCAGCGCTTGAGGGCGCCACGCTCGTAGGACAGGTCGTCCTCGCGCTCGCCCACACGAACAATAGCCAGCGTCGGCACGACGCCCTGTTCGCGCAGAGCGGCACAGCGAGCGGCTAGTTTCTCGGTCAACGCACGGGCGACGGGAGCACCCTTTAGCGGATCAGCCATGGCTATCCCCTCTTTCTTGCAGCGTCGGCGGCGCGACGCGCCAGCGCATCGGCACGCGGCAGCCATGTATCGAGCAGTTCATCGCACGCCGCCTCGAGCTCCTCGGCGCGGGCGCGATCCTTCATGGACGTGGTATTGGCAAAGAGCGTCAGGCTCGCACCCTGCATGGCGGCACGGCAGAAGACGGCGCCGCATGCCACATCGGACAGCAGTTGACGCGAGCCCTTATCGGCCATGTCCTCGAGTAGCGCCAGCGCACGCCCGCAGGCATCCATGATGCGGTACGGCGGCATGGCGGCCACGTGCAGCGCATCTTGAATCGCAGCGGTTCGAGCCGGGTCATTGCGCGGAATACCGTATGCGGCAGACACCTGCCCGTAGGCACGGACATCCTCGGCAACCAAGTCGACAAGCTCCTGGGCCAACTCATCTGCCTGGGCAAACGCGCGCGTCAGATCATCCGCGCGATCGGCAAGCGCGGGATTCGCCGCGCCATAGCGGGCGACCATCCCGCACAGCGAGGCGCCCAGCGCGCCCACAAAGGCGCTCGCGCTGCCGCCACCGGGAACGGGCTCGCGCGCAGCCAGTGCCTCGGCAAAACCGCGACAGGTTTTATCCATCATCTCTTGGCTCATACGCATGCACCTTCAAGTCATATACATCGGTCGTGTGGCAACCGCCTGCTGACCGTATCGATCACATAATGGTGCTAAGTCTAGCCCATAAGCACACGAGCGTCAGCGTACCTGGCCATCGCGGATTTCTATGGCACGCGATAGGCGGCGGCAACGCAAACATGGGACACATGGCCCACCTTTCGAGACTCTCTGGCAGCACAAACCGGGGCATATCTATAAGTAAGGAGCCCGTTGGGGCACGGCTGCGCAACGGCCGCAAACCACGAACGGAGGTATTAACACATCCGCACAAAGACATCCGCCGCAAACGGAAACAACGCCCCAGCAGCATGCGGTGCCGTGATGTCGCCGACAGACAAGGAGGACGCCACTATGAAGAAAAAGACCCTATCGATCCTTTCCCTTTGCATCGCCCTCTTTGCCGCGTTTGCACTCGTAGGCTGCGGCGGGAGCGCATCGGGCGGAGGCGGAGGCAGCAGCGCCGCCAAGAGCGAGAGCAAGGAAAAAGCTCCCGTCGCCGAAAAGACCGACTTTATCTGGTTTAAGGTCGAGATGCCCGAAGGCGTCGGCGTAACCGACTCCGCCGGTAAGAACGCCGACAGAGTCCATCTCACCTTCCCCGAGAACGAGAACACCACGGTCGACCAGTTCATCCCCGTTTGGCAAGAGAAGATGACGGCCGAAGAGTCCTTTGCCGAGCAAGCCGAAAGGCATACGGGGACGTTCCAGTGGGAAGACGGCGACCCCGTCGAGTACAACGGCAGGACATGGCTCACCGGAACGTACAAGGACAACAGCGGTACCTCAACCATGCTCTTTACCGACGTTGAGCCGGGAAGCATCTACATCCTCATCCCGAACTTCGACCAGCATAAGAAAGAAGCCGAGGCACTCCTCAACTCCATCGAGTTCCCTGACGACATGAAGGAGGCCGTGAAAGAGGCCCGCGGCGTCGAGATTTCGAGCATCGAGATCAAGTAGCAATTGTCCACGCACGCCCGTGCACGCGCTCCATTAAAAGCGTGGGCACCAAACCCCGGGGAGGGTCGGCAGCATCGGCCCTCCCCTCTCTTGCGTCCGCACATATTGCCACTTATCGGCGCAAATCCGACCCCCAGAATGGGACACATGGCCCACCCTAGCGAGCCGTCCGCGCGTACAGTAAAGGCAGGTAATCCATGGGCGGTTACAGATCGAGGAGGACACGACCATGAAAAAGAAGGCCTTTGCGATTCTCACCCTCTGCATGAGTCTTTTTGCCGCGGTTGCCCTGGTGGGTTGCGGCGGAAGCGGCGGCGCTACCAGCAGTGGCGGTGGCGGCGACGCAGAAAAGCCAGCCGTGGATATGAGGACCGACTTCATTTGGTTTAAGGTCGAGGTCCCCGAGGGCGTCGAGATCACCGACGTCGCAGGCGACGCTGCCGACAGGGCCCAGTTTAAGTTCACCGAGAGCGAGCACGCCAGCGATCGCTTCATCCCCGTCTTCGACTCTGACAAGAACGCCGATGAGCTGTTCGACTACGAGGCAAAGTGGAAGGCCAGCTTTGAGTGGACCGAGAATGACCCCGTCAAGTACAACGGCAAGACTTGGCGCAACGCTTCCTATACACACTCGGGCGGCGTGACGACTGAGTACTTCACCGAAGCCGGCGGCGGCAGCGTCTACGTGAGCATCGACAACGTCGAAGAGCACAAGGACGCCGTCGAGACCATGATGAAGTCCCTCGAGTTTGCCGACGACATCGCCGAGGCCAAGGCCGAGGCGATGGATGTTAAGCTCGACGATATCGAGATCAAGCGCTAAGCGACTGGCGAGCGCTACGGGAGACACGGACGCAAGGCAAGCAGGCGACGGTGCCCCAACGCTTCGTACCAAGGGAGGGTCGGAAAACCGACCCTCCCTTTCTTAATGTCAACGCAGTATAGTTACTAAAAAAGTGCATAACCGCACCCTGCGAATGGAGGAGTTATGACCGAACACCATGCCATCAGTCGCCGAGCGTTTACGCTGGGCCTAGGACTCGCAGCGCTGTCGCCGCTGGCAAGCCTGCCCGAAACCGCGGCATTGGGCATTAGCCCGCGGGCAGCCTTTGCGGACGGCACGACCGGGCCAGCGGACAGCCTCAACAAGTTCGTCATTCGCCTTCGCCCCGCGGGCTATCTTCGTACCGCAAGCGTCAACGAAGACGGCAACGTTATCGGCAACGTCTGCCATCTGTTTAATGACGGCACGTCCAGCAAGCTCATCCTTGAGAACGTAACGACCAAGAATGACGATACAAACTGGTATGCTATCCGCACCTTGCTCAATTTCGAAGAGCATAAAAAGACGGGCTACAGCATTTGGTCGGTCGACGGCGACTCGGACAAAGATGGAAAGGTCATCCACGTATGGGGCGGCGAGTATGACAACAAGCCCAGCCGCGCTTTTGCGTTCGAGCGTCAATCAAACGGAACCTATATCATCCGAGACCGCACCGTCGAGAAAAACGACAAGAAAAAAACCATTAAATACCTGGCAATAGAATCGAACGGCAAAGACCAGGACAACAACAAGATCTGCCATAAGAGTGAGAGCATTCCGTGGGAGCTCGAACTTATCGGTTACGACATGGGCAAGACCAATACCACGGTTAGCAGCCTCGACTGGAAGACATATAGCAGCTACGTCGATGGGCCATGTTGGATGGGCAACGTCCACGACAACAAGTTCCTCGACGAGCTGAGCATCCCGGGTACGCACGATTCGGGCACCTGCAGTGTGGACAACGACACCGAGCCTCAAACCTCGCAAGTAAAATGCCAGCAGGATTACATCCCCACGCAGTTGCTCGAAGGCATTCGCTATTTTGATATTCGACTCGGAAAGGGCGATGACCCCGGCATCGACCACGGAGGTTTCTATCTGTTTAAAAAAGACGGGAACTTTTTGCATCTTTCCGATGTCATAGGCTACTTCACAACGTTTTTGAAGGAAAACCCGACAGAGGCGCTCATCATGCTCGTGTCGCGCGGCAATGACGAGGCCACCGATGAGGGTATTACGACGGCTTTCGCCAAGGTTATGGATGAGAACCCCGACCTGTTCTACACATCGAGCCGCGTCCCCACGCTAGGCGAGGTGCGCGGAAAGATCGTCCTGCTGCGTCGATTTAGGCTCGCCGGCAACAGTGTAAGCGGCCACACGTGGGGCCTCGACCTTACCGAATGGGATGGCAAGGCCAAGGCTCACTCCGACAGCACTACCATGTGTCTCGTCCAAGACGCGCGGGGCTTTGAGGAGACCGACGACGCCGGCACCAAAGAACCCTATTGCACCAAGGTATACGCCCAGGACAAGTACAAGCTCTCGGGAACCGACAAGCTCATCTGGGTCGATAATGCGCTGAAGAAAACGACCGAACTCACGCACGGCAACGTGGACGTCGAGGACGCTGACGGGGCAAAGGTGCAAGTCCAGGAGCGTTGCTGGTCTATCAACTACACCAGCTGCACGGGCTTGTCGCACGGAGGCAATCCTTTTACCTCGGCACGAGTAGTCAACGAGCATCTGTATAAGAGCCCGTACATCAATCCCAGCGGCATCGAGGATACAAAGTCAGATTACCTCAAGCACATTGGCATCATCGCGTCCGATTTTGTTGACGCGGCACTAGCCCGGAGCATCTACCAGCGCAATTACAACGCGGATCACAAGCCGACAGTTTCGTGCTGCCTCCCGACCCGCATGCGCATGACGTATGGCGACTCGCTGAGCGATGCCTCACTCCAGGATGGCAAGACCGTTGGCGAGGGCCATTTCCGCCTCGTCGACATCAATAACGTTCTTAACGTGGCAGCCTCGGGCCGCGCATTTGCCATCGAATACGTGGATGTCGACGCCCTAGGCAACGAGACCGTTACGGGACTGCAAGGTTCCGTGCCCATCGATATCGATCCGCGCGCGCTAACGCCTCATTTTGAGGGGCTCGAAGGCCTTAAGGCCGGCGAGGACGTGCGTGCTAAGATTGCGGCATCGCTTGAGGGCAAGCTCGAAAACGATGCCTGCACGGCCCAGCTCGAGTTTGTGCACGACGCGAACGGCGCTCCGGGCACAGCAATGGCCGAGGGCGAAACATTTGCCACAGGAACGTACTGGGTGCGTGTGAACGGTCTCTTGGGCGACGCGGCGCAGAACTACACGCTCGCCAGCGACGGAGCCGCAAGCTTTACCGTAGCGGCCTCGGGCAGCGCGGCCGGTGCCGGCACCGACGGTGGCACGGGCTCCAACGAAGGCAACACCAACAAGAACGGTAAGGGCAACAAGAGCAAGAGCTCGGGCGAAAAGCTCGCCAACACGGGCGACGGCTCCGGCATTGCCGCCGGACTCGCCGCTGCCGCCGTGGCGACAACGGTCGCCGGCGCGGCGATGCTTGCCACCGACCGCGAAGACAACGAAGGCGCTAACGAATAGACAAGCTGGCCTTTTGGACACATCAACTCGATCGGGGGCGCAGAATACCGTTCTGCGCCCCCGATTTTTACCTTGGTCCGAACGCCAACGTCGGCTACATCACCATGTTCAGCGCGTTGACAAACTCCTGAGCCTGGGAGCGGCTGCTCAGGCTAAAGACACAGGCAGTCAACAGCCGATTGCGCAGGAAAACGTCACGGCCTTTGATTCTGTTGACCCCCGTGATGTCCTTAAGGTAAACGATCTCGGTGTGCTTGCCACCAAAAACGCCCTTCTTGAGCACCTCGATACGGTTAGGGTAGATCTTGACGTCTTTAAACCTGCCCGAACCTTTGTCCTGAAACAGCAAGGTGTTGTTGTCCACGCGCGTCACTCCCGTGGGGTTCGCTAAAACTGCCTCTATGGTCACATTTTAGCCGTCCCAAACTGCCACGCGAAGGCGCCCGGAAGGCATCGCGATTCGTGTCCGCGCGAGGCTTTAAACTAAATGCAATATAGATGCACTTCTCAAGAGGAAGGCTGGCGACAGTGATGGGTGAACTGGTAAACCGCGGAGAAATGGCAATTGTGCCCGAAGGTTTTTACAAGCAGGTTTCCTCGATTCTCAACGCCGCTCGCGACAAGGCCTATACCGCCGTTAACTTTGCGATGGTTGAGGCATATTGGGAGATTGGCAAGAGCATTCTTGAGGAACAAGGCGGCGAGGAGCGTGCCAAGTACGGCGATGCATTGATTGAAGGCCTCTCCAAAAGGCTTACCGCCGATTACGGAAAAGGCTTTGGTATCGCAAACCTCCGTAATATGCGCCAGTTCTTCCTTGCGTTTCCAATTCGCGACGCACTGCGTAGCGAATTGAGTTGGACACATTACCGCAGGCTGATGCGCATTCCCGACCCCGAAGCTCGCACTTGGTACATGAACGAATGCGCCGACTCTCGCTGGAGCACGCGCCAGCTCGAGCGCCAAATCAACACCATGTTCCGCGAGCGTCTACTCGCCAGCAAGGACAAAGAGACCGTCGCTCAGGAAATCCAAAAGAGTGCCCCGGCTCGTCGACCCGAGGACATCATTCGCGATCCATATGTACTGGAGTTTTTAGGCTTCTCGGACGATACTGCGTTTCGCGAGAGCGATCTAGAGCAGGCACTCATCACACATCTCCAGAAGTTTCTGCTAGAGCTTGGCCGCGGCTTCGCTTTTGAGGCGCGCCAAAAGCGTATCACCTTCGATGGGCGCCACTTCTATATTGACCTCGTGTTTTACAACTATCTGATGCGCTGTTTCGTTCTCATCGACCTTAAGACTGATGATCTCACGCATCAGGACTTGGGCCAGATGCAAATGTACGTGAACTACTACACGCGCGAGCTCATGAATGAAGGCGACAACCCGCCCATAGGCATTGTTCTCTGCGCAGACAAAAGCAATTCGATTGTCGAATACACGCTGCCCAAAGACAACGACCAAGTGTTTGCCGCCAAATATCTGCCGTATCTTCCAAGCAAGGAGGAGCTGGCACGCGAGCTGAGCGCCGAGTACCGCGCCATCAACGAAGCAGCGAATGGCGAAGCGCAAGGGTAACAGCACAGTGCGACCAACACCGCCGCAGCCGTCGCAGGCATACTCGCGGTTGTGACGCACGCTACGAAACAACACCGGTCATGGACGCCGGCGATGACATCCTTGCCGTGGCTGGCAAGCGTGACCCGACAGGTAAAAACGCGACCTTCGTCTGATGTGGGCCCATTGGCTGCCATAGAAAAGGGCCGGTTGCAGCCGGCCCTTTAGACGATAGCACCTGCGTTGCCCGCGCTTCCAAAGTTGACCGACTGAGGAGCGGGTTCCGCGGCACAACCTGATTTTACCCGGTGGGGCGGCTCTTTTGCAGCCGCCCCACTGTTTATTTACATCTGGCACCCTCAAACAATCAGACGGCAGCCCGCACTCCTGAGAGCCGCCCCGCACCCCCGGCCATCACGTTACGGCAACAACCGGCGCTACTCCCCTACTTCCCAAAGATCGCAGCGAACAAGCCCTTGCGTTTAGGCTTCTCCTCTCGGTAAGAACCCTCGGCCGCTGCTGCCACCTGACGTGGTTGCTCGCCGCCTCCACGGTGCACGATCTGGTATAGGAACGGCGATTTAACGTATTTGACCTCGATGGGCGTGGCGTGCACGGTACTTTCGCCGGACAGATGCAGGCTCGGGTTGAGCGGCGCCACAATATGCGTTTCGCGCTTGTCGCTAAACACCACCGCGGCCGCGCGGCCCGTCTGGCCGTTCACGGCGATGCGCACTTGCTCGCCATCGCGGCTATCCGACGCCGGACGATCGACAAAGTAGACCGGCACCATAACCAGACCGTCCTTGTGCTTGCGGGCCTTGCGCGCCCAGGTGCGGATGCTCTTTTTATTGAGCCCCAGCACCGCCTCGGCATCGTTGCCGGCAACGTCGAGCGCCAGCTTATCAATGACCACCTGGTCCTTGGTGGACGCATCGACGGAGACAACGCGGAAGTCACCCTCCTGCATGGCCGGATCAAACGGCCCAACCTTGGCAAAGTCCCACGGCTCCAGAATGCCCATAAGGCGAACATCCAGATAGTTTGCCCTCGGATACGCCCAGTCGAGCACCTCGTAGTACACCAGGGTCTCCTTGCTCAGGCCCTTGCCCGGGAAGCTCGCCATCATACGCAGGTCCGCCAGCGCCATGGGGAAATAGAAGAGCATCATGTCGTTTTGGATCGCGTCTTCCACGTCGTGCCCGGCAAAGGCATCCGGGTACTGGCGCACCAGCTGCAGCGCGTTGGCACGTGCCTGCTGCGGCGAGATTTCGCAGGGAATACCCTGCTCCGGCACATACTCCGCACCCACGCCCAAGGTCAGGCGCTTGCTAAACGTACCGGGCTTGAGCAGGTCGGCAACGCCGATCTTATTGCCGCAGGACGGGCACTCAAACACACGCTGCGTTGACTCGCCCTCAAAGGACGCTCCGCAGAAGGGGCAAGGAATGCTCACATGCGTGGCCTCTTGGAACTCCTGCGCCGTGCCGCGATCCTCCCACAGCAGATGTTCCAGGACCGACTGATTGCGCCAGTACGAATTGAAGAAATACCAGTCCGGGTCCTCCGGGCGCTCGAGTTGCGACACATGCGTGAGCTTGAGCAATCCATCCACCACCGTCAACGGCGTATGACGAATGCCCAAAGCGCTCTTGGGCTCTCCGGCGTCCGCCTGCCATGGGATGACCGTGCCGCAATAGGCGCACTCAAAGCTGCGTTTCGCCTGGTGCGAATACATGGGGCCGCCGCAGTTTTGGCATTTAATGGCAAACATCTCGTCCATGGAAACGTCCTCCTTTGCACAGGGGCTGTCGACATTAAGTATGTCGAGCAAACAGGCGCGTGCCCATACCCATGTGGCCCAAAATGGAGCACTCGCACGGACGAGAAGGCGCAGCGGGCTCAAAGCCATGCGGGCAACCGCCCCCCCCTCCGCCCCGTGCCCGTTAGCATCGGCAGACCATTGCTGCATTTTCTGAGCATCGTCGCACGACGCGTCCGTGCGAGCTACACTATCCCCTTAAACATGATTGTGAGGACGACCGTTATGCTATTTGTAAATCGGCTGGTACATACGCTTGTTCCCGGCAGCGAGAGCGAGCCGGTCGATACCTCCTGCCGCACCAACGCGGGGTTTGCCGCAAGCCTCATCTGCATCGGCCTCAATATCACGCTGTGCCTGGCCAAGGGCATCGCGGGCCTGCTCGCGGGTTCCGTCTCGCTTGTCGCCGACGCCTTCAACAACCTCTCCGATGCCTCGAGCAACATCGTGAGCCTGCTCGGATTCCGCCTTGCCAGCCGCCCGGCCGACGAGGGGCACCCTTACGGCCATGGCCGCTACGAGTACCTGGCAGGACTGTTCGTCGCCGTCCTGGTTTGCGCTGTCGGCATCAACCTGATCATCGAGTCGGTCACCAAGATCATCAAGCCCTCCCCCACCGCATATTCGGCGCTCTCCATGGCCGCCCTCATCCTGTCCATGCTCGTCAAGTTTTGGATGGCGGCCTTCAACCGCACGCTGGGCAACCGCATCGACTCCGAGACGCTCATCGCCACGGCACAGGATTCCAAAAACGACGTCATCACCTCGGGCTCGGTCCTGGTGTCAGCGCTTATCTCGCAAACAACCGGCGTTGACCTCGACGGTTGGGCGGGCCTGGGCGTTGGCATCTTCATCTGCATCAGCGGCATGGGTCTGGTGCGCGACGCCATCAGCCCGTTGCTGGGGCAAGCGCCCGACCCCAAGCTCGTCCAGGCAATCCGCGACAAGATCATGTCCTATCCGCAGGTCTTGGGCACACACGACCTCATGGTGCACGACTACGGCCCCGGTCGTCAGTTTGCCAGCGCCCACGTGGAGATGCCCGGCGAGGGCGACGCGTTTGAGCACCACGAGATTCTGGACACCATCGAGCACGACATCAAGCGCCAGATGGGCATTGGTATCACGCTGCACTGCGACCCCATCGCGACAACCGGCGATGACTTGCGCGGCTGGGTCAAGCGCGGCGTCATGCAGATCGATCCCGCGCTCTCCATCCACGATCTGCACGAGCACGACGGGTTCGTTTCGTTTGACCTGGTGCGTCCCGACGGCTTTGACATATCCGACGAGGAGCTGCTGGAGCTCGTCACGCGCATCGTGCACGAGCGCCGGCCCGATGTCTCATGCGTCGTCACGTTTGATTCGGGCTTCAGCTCGCCCGAGCGTCCGGCCGAGCAGCTGTAGCCCCGCTCCGCTCGTCCGCTAGTTTCCCTGCGCGCCCGAGATGCCGTTTTGCAGGGCGTTCCAGGCATCCGTCGCCATGCCGCCCAAGTTCTGCGCGGTATCGCCCAGGTTCTGAGCGGTGTCGCCCAGCTCTTGCGCCTTGTCTCCCAACTCCTGCGCCTTGTTGCTCAAGTCCTCCAGCGTATTGGAGCTCGAGCTGTCGGTACCGCTTTGGCCGTCGGACGAGTTGCCCGAACTGTTCTTGTGCGTGAGTTGAATTTCGAGGTTGCCGTTGTCGTTATAGTAGGCAGAAGTAACGACCCAGTTGGCATCGACGACGGGCGTTGAGCCATCATCAGTCAGGACCACGGCATTCGAAAGATCGGCGCCGCGCGACTTGAGGATCTTCTTGGCGTTGGACCAGTACTGCCCCGGGATATCACTCAAATCGACGGTGCTAGACGAGGCGGACTCGGTTTGCTCGGCAGTGGTATCGGCCGTTGAACTCCCTCGCTTGTTGAGCATGCCCGACACGATGGCAAACACAACCGACAGCGCAAAGAAGATCGCCAGCACGATGAGGATCTTCTTAATCACGCTCGACGAACGCGACGGCGTCTCTTCCTCGTCCTCGCCATATTGCGGAATCGACTTGGGGTACTCGCGATACGGCTCGCGCGACTCGTAGCGAGGCTGCGCCGTGCGAGGCATATACGTCGTCTGCTGAGGCTGCGGAATGGGATTCTGCGGCAGGTCATCATAGGGATTCGGCGTCGAGGCGGCATAAGAATCCTGCGGCGCGTAATCAAACGGGTCTGCCGCCGCGTTGCCATAGGGGCTTTGCAAAGATGCAGCGTAAGGGTCCTGCGCCGCGTCGCCATAGCCCATAACTCGTGTGGGCTCGGCAGAAGGCTGCGTCGCGGCGGGGTCGACATAACCGGGGTTGGGAACAACGCGGGTCGCATCGGCGCTATCGCCAGCCTGCGCGGAACCGCAGCCGCCCATCACGGTTGTCTTGTCCTGATCCATGCAACGATTCCTTTCCGTCGCCTGTAAGCATCAAGTTATCCATGCATTCTACCAGCGCAAAAGCCTATGATGGGCAGAGTCCGTCGGTATCTACAAGACATGCGCGGGCCTAAGGATCAAAAAGCCCCGCCGGGCCTTGGTAGGCGCGACGGGGCGGGCAAGCGGCTATGAGCAGCGAGCTTAGAACAGGCCGGTGATGTTGCCGTCGTTGTCGACGTCGATGTTCTCGGCCGCAGGGACCTTGGGCAGGCCCGGCATGGTCAGAACACTGCCAGTCAGTGCGACCACAAAGTGGGCGCCGGCGGAAACCTTGAGCTCACGCACCGTGATGCGGAAGTTCTCGGGAGCGCCCAGGGCCTTGGCGTTGTCGCTAAAGCTGTACTGCGTCTTGGCGACGCACACCGGCAGGTTGCCAAAGCCATTCTCGCGCAGCTCGGCGAGCTGGCGCTTGGCGGCCGGCGTAAAGTCAACGCCGTCGGCGCGGTAGACCTTGGTGGCAACGGCCTCGAGGGCATCAGCGACATCAGCGCCGTCCTCATAGGCAAACTTGAGCTCGCTCGGCTGCTCAATCAGACGCATGACCTCATCGGCAAGCTCGAGCGCGCCCTCGCCGCCCTTGGCCCAGACCTCGGAAAGCTTAACGTTGACGCCGAGCTTCTGGCACTCGGACTCAATGAGCGCGAGCTCGGCCTCGGTGTCCGTCGGGAAGCGGTTGATGGCGACCACGCAGGGCAGACCATATACGTTCTGGATGTTGTCGACGTGACGCAGCAGGTTGGGCATGCCAGCCTTGAGTGCCTCGAGGTTCTCCTCGTTGAGATCGGCCTTGGCGACGCCACCGTTGTACTTCAACGCGCGAGCGGTGGCGACGATCACGACGGCGTTGGGACGAACGCCCGTCATGCGGCACTTGATGTCCAGGAATTTCTCGGCACCCAGGTCGGCACCAAAGCCCGCCTCGGTAATGGCGACATCGCCAAAACGCATAGCCATACGCGTGGCCATGATGGAGTTGCAGCCGTGGGCGATATTGGCGAAGGGACCGCCGTGGACAAACGCGGGCGTGCCCTCGAGCGTCTGCACCAGATTGGGCTTGAGCGCATCCTTGAGCAGTGCGGCCATAGCTCCCTGGGCCTTAAGGTCGCGGGCGCGGACGGGCTCGCCGGCATAGCTATAGCCGACAACGATCTCGCCCAAGCGCTCCTTAAGATCGCTGATGCTCGTGGACAGGCACAGGATCGCCATGACCTCGGAGGCAACGGTGATATCGAAGCCGTCCTCGCGCGGCACGCCCTGGGCCTTACCGCCAATGCCGTCGATGACGTGGCGCAGCTGACGGTCGTTCATATCGACGACGCGCTTCCAAGTGATGCGCTTAACGTCAATACCGAGCTGATTGCCCTGCTGGATGTGGTTATCAAGCATGGCGGCCAGCAGGTTGTTGGCAGCACCGATAGCGTGGAAGTCGCCGGTAAAGTGCAGGTTGATATCCTCCATGGGGATGACCTGAGCCCAGCCGCCGCCGGCAGCACCGCCCTTAACGCCAAAGACGGGGCCGAGCGAAGGCTCGCGCAGGGCCACGGCACTCTTGACGCCGCGACGACGCAGGCCATCGGCCAGACCGATGGTCGTGGTGGTCTTGCCCTCGCCCGCAGGCGTGGGGTTGATGGCGGTCACGAGGACAAGCTTGGCCTGGTGATCAGTCGGCTCGTTGAGCAGTGAATAGTCGACCTTAGCCTTGTCGAAGCCGTACGGAATCAGGTGCTTAACGTCGACGCCGGCGTTCTTGGCCACCTCGGTAATAGGCAGTGGCGTGACAGAACGTGCGATTTCGATGTCAGTAGGCATGGGCGGTCCTTTCGTTACCGAATGAGAAAAAGACCAATTCAGCATAGCACGGGCGCGCAATAGTAAAACGCCCATAACCGATGAACGGCGATATGTTTACCCGATGCCCAGCGATAGTCCAACAGCCCGCCAAAACAAAGCGCCCTAAACGGTAGGTTCAATCCCCAGGTGCTCAAAGGTGCGAAGGGTTGCCTGACGGCCCTGCGGCGTACGAATCATCAACCCGCACTGCAGCAAATAGGGCTCATAGACATCCTCGAGCGTGCCCGGGTCCTCGCCCACCGCGCTGGCAAGGGTCGTAAGTCCCACGGCACGACCGGAGAACGTCTTGGCAAGCGTCTCCAAGATACGAATATCCATCCAGTCCAGACCGAGCTCGTCGATCTCGAAGAACTCGAGCGCCTGACGGCAGATATCGAGCTCAATGGGACCGTTGCCGCGCACCTGTGCATAGTCGCGCACGCGCTTGAGCAGGCGGTTGGCAAGACGTGGCGTACCGCGCGAACGCGAGCCGATCTCGAGTGCACTGGGATGATCGATCGTCACGCCCAGGATAGTCGCCGAGCGCGTCACAATCTGCGCGAGCTCCTCGACCGTGTAGTAATCCAGGCGATATGAAATGCCAAAGCGGTCGCGCAACGGGCCTGTCAACATGCCTGAGCGGGTCGTTGCCGCTACCAGCGTAAATTTGGGAATATCCAGGCGAATCGAGCGCGCCGCCGGACCCTTGCCAATCACGATATCGAGGGCAAAGTCCTCCATCGCGGGGTACAGGACCTCCTCGACCGAACGGTTGAGGCGGTGGATCTCGTCGATAAACAGCACATCACCCGGCTGCAAGTTAGTAAGGATGGCCGCCAGGTCGCCCGTGCGCGCGATGGCAGGGCCACTCGTGGTCTTGATCTGAGCGCCCAGCTCGTTGGCGATAACGGTGGCCAGCGTGGTCTTGCCCAGGCCCGGAGGACCCGAGAAGATCACGTGGTCGAGCGTCTCGCCACGGCTCTGCGCCGCTTCGATCAACACGCGCAGGCTCTGCTTGATGTGCTCCTGGCCACAGTAATCGTCCAGGCGCTGGGGGCGCAAAGTGCGGTCGACATCGAGGTCCTCGGCCGTCAGCTCCGAGCCCACCATGCGCTCGCCGTGCGCCATGGATGCCGCCGGCGAGTTGCCGGGCGTCGCCCACAGGTCCTGAGAGTCATCGGCTTCCCACATCACGCATCCATTCCAAGTCGCTTAAGCGCCGCGCCGAGCAAATCCTCGACACGCATATTCTGCCCATCATACCCGCTCAGGGCAACATCGGTCTCCTGCGGGCTAAAGCCCATGGAAAGGAGTGCCGCACGGGCATCGTCGATCGCCGAGGGAGCGGCAGCGGACACGGGCATCGCAACCTGTCCGGGAATCACGTCGACCGGCACAAAGCCCTTATCCTTGGCAAAGGTGCTCTTGAGTTCCAGGATCAGGCGCTGAGCTGTCTTTTTGCCCACACCGGGTACCTTGGCCATGCCCTTGTCGTCCTCGGCCATCACCAGCGAATACAGCTGCCCCACGGTATAGGTGGAAAGCACGGCAAGCGCCAGGCGCGGGCCAACGCCCGAAACGGACACGAGCCGGTCGAACATCGTGCGCTCATCCTTTGAGGAAAAACCGAAAAGTGTCATGGCGTCCTCGCGCACCTGCATACGCGTGTAGAGACGGACCTCGCCGCCGGGCGTCGGCAACGTGGCCGCAGTGCTGCCCGAGATGCCGAGTTCAAAGCCAACGCCCGACACATCGACGACAGCAGAGCTCATCGTGGCCTCGACAAGCGTTCCGTGGAGCTGGGAAATCATCAGTATCCGGTTCCTCTCTGTTGATAGAACTCGCCACCGGTGAGGGCGCGGGTGCGGCTGAGGTTTACGTGGCAGATGGCGCAGGCCAGGGCATCGGCGGCATGGTCGGGATGCGGGTCGTGGTCGAGCTGTGTTAGTGTGCGTACCATGTAGGCGACCTGCCGCTTGTCCGCGGCGCCAGTGCCCACCACAGCCTGTTTGATCTGCATGGGCGTGTACTCGCCAATCTCGAGCGCGCACTCCGAAAGCGCCACAAGCGCAGCACCGCGGGCATGCGCCGTGGGGATGGCCGAACGAACGTTGGCACCAAAGTAGATGCTCTCGACAGCAGCCGTGTCGGGTCGATAACGCTCAACGACATCCTTAAGGTCATGGGCGATATGCGACAGGCGCACCGCGAGCGGACTTCCGGCACTGGTCTCGATGCAGCCATAGGCACGGCAGCGAACCTCGCCACGCCGCTCCTCGATAATCCCCCAACCCGTATGAGCCAAACCGGGGTCAATGCCCAAGATAACCAAGCCGACCTCCCCTCGCCACAAGCACAGCGCAAGACAAGGCCCCGCGCATCATTCACGAACGTCTGTTCTAGAATAACACAACGCTAGCCCTATAAGTCAGCCGAGATCGAATTGTAGGTTGAGTATACGCAAGCGAGCGCCCGCCAGAGCGAGCAAGGTGCCTTGAAAGAGGAGGGCATTGACCTGGCGGTCATGTCCGACGATTGAAAGGCAGATTGCCGCTCTGGCGGGCGCGCAGCGACCTAGTTCTGAGAGAAAAAGGGGAACTGCCTCGGATCAACCGGCGGATGCGGCATCGGGCCACCCTGGGGACTACCTTGCGAGCCGCCCTGACCGCCCATCATCTTATCGATGGCGTCCTGAACCTCGCCCTCGAACTTTTTCATTCCCTCGTGCAAACGACGCTGACCGTCCTCGGAGCGCAGCTCCTCCATTTGCTCGGGCGAAATACCCAGCAGCTCGCCCAGCACGCCCATCATCTCGTTTCGCACGCGCTCGCTCGTATCCTCGTCAGCAAAACGGCGCACCTCGGCGCGCGCCAGCGAATCGACCGTCATGCGCTCCTTGCCGCTGAGTCCCAGATCGGACCACGCAAGCATGTAGGGCCAGGAGCGCTCAACAAACGAACGTGCCGAGACGATCGGAGCCGTCGGCAGCATGCGGCGAGCAGCCTCGCCCTGGCGCACGAGCATCAGCAGCAGCGAGCAGGCCTCAGTCTTGCCAGCGGCCATCGGGATGTCGTCGAAAGATCGATTGCGGTCCACGTGCGCCTCGAGCGCGCCATCGACCTCACCCGGCTCAAGCCCGCCGAGCAGCTGTGCCGCGCGGTCGAGCATATCGACCGGACCGTCGAGCGTCGAGAGCGCTTGCGCCAGCACGCGCTCCATACAATCTTCCACCGCGTTGAGCGTCACGAGCTCTTGGGGCACCACGGCAGACGTGCGGTTGCGCACGCGCGCCACAAACTCAAGCGTCGACAGGTACACATCGCCAAAGGGCGCGTAATCGCCCTGGTAGCCGCCGCAAAGCGCCGGCGCCGCCAGCGCGTACTCGGTTTTGGACAGCGGGCTCAGCGCCATCGCACCCAGCTCGAGCGCCGTGTCCTCCAGCATGAGGCCCAACGTGCGCGAGCGCAGACGCTCGGCATCGCCCGCCGACACGTCGCGATCGAGCACACGCGTCGCATCCGGTGCATCGCGCTCGACAGTGCGAATGTGTAAACGCTCGGCGATGGCGCGGACGGCGGCACAGCGGGCAGCCTCGGCCTCTTCCTGCGCCGGAGTAAAGATACGGTTGCGCCCCAGCACCAGGCCAATCACATTGCGCGGGCCCAGAGCGTCGACGGCCAGCGCCGCCAGCAAAGACGACGGCAAGTCGCCCTCGAGCGCCACCACGGCGCGCGACGCACCGCGGGCGCGGGCGTTATCGCGAACGGCAAGCACCAGCGCCTGCCACAGCCATTCCTCGGAGCGAAACTCGGGCAGCTCGTGGTCTTCCAGGGCATCGAGCATCACACCGCGCTGGATCTCCTGAACCAGTAGGCTCTCCTCAAAACACGGCGCTTGGGCCACCACGCGGCCGCAGTCGTCGAGCACAAACGAACCGCCGGTATACACCGACTCGTCATAGGCACCGACCGGCGCTATGCAGGCAAACCACACGCTGCGCTTGGATGCGATCTTGCGGTAGGCGCCGCTGCGAACGGCGGCAATGGCAGCAGTCTCGCGGTCGGTCATGTCAAACGCGTTGAATTGGAAATACGCAATGAGGTCAACACCGGTCGGCAACATCTCGAGTTCGCGGTCCAAGTCAAAAATCACGGCGATGCGCACGCCGTCCACGTCGAACACCGGCGGCGCCCAACGCGTGTCGCTGTTCTCGCCACGCTGCAGGGCAATGCTCGAACGCGCCGGCACCACATGACCGTCCTTGAGCATCATGTAGTCGAGCAGCGGCTGGCCCTCAAACGAAACCGCCGCGGGCACGATGCAGATCATGTCAAGCTCCTGGATACGCTCGGCGACACCAGTCAAGCCGGCAAGCATGTCGTGCTCAAAGTCGGCAGCGCCCACCAGGCCACCGGGCATGGCGCCCATAAAGAGCGGAGCCGGAACGCACAGCACGCGCGCCCCGCGCTCGTGGGCCAGACGAGCCTGGTCCTCGATGCGGCCGCAAATGCCCTCAATATCACCCAGGCGCATATCGATCTGTGCAAGCGCGAGCTTCATGGCTCAGCCCTTTCCGTCGTAAACCATCGAAATCGTAGTAAAAGCGCCGGCCGCATAATGCAGTCGGCGCTTGCATGTGCATATGCTAGCTATGATACCCCGAGCGGGGGCGCGCTCCTAGAATGTCGCGGACCACAGCCCGTGCAGGTTGCAGTAGGCATAGACGGTACCGGTCTTGGAGCCGCCCGCGAAAAACGTCGCGGGTTTCATGCCGGGCTCAAGGTAATGGACCTCTAAGCGGCCCTCGGCCTCAAGGGCGATCCACTCAATGTAGTGCTCGGGCAGGCTGGGGTGCTCGACCGAGCCAACGCGTGCGCGAATCACGTGACCGTCACGCTCGGTCTCGACAACAGGCACGTGCTTCTCGTGCGCCGCGTCCTCAGTGTTTGCAGTCAGCTCCGTGCAACCGGCAGGGGTCGCAACGCCGTCGCCAAGGGCAGCGATGAGCTTGCCGTCGGGGTCCTTAAAGAATTTCGCCATGATATTCTCCTTTGCTGATGTGCCAATGTTCTCGATGGTTCTTATGCCCAAAGGCAGACAAACCATCCACGGCATTGCAAATGAACACATAACGGATCAGGCAAGCGGTCGGGCCAGGACGAACCGGTGACCTGGTCCGACCCGGCAGCCCCATCCCGCGCGAGGCTAGCGACCGTCACCACCGAGCAGCGCCAGAACATCCTCGCGCGTAAACAGCGCCGACGAGATGCCGTCGCCGCCGAGCACACTGTTGACCAGATCGCGTTTGGACTCCTGCATCTGCATGATGCGCTCCTCGATCGTGTCCTTGGCAATGAGCTTGTACACGGTCACGGTGTGCTGCTGGCCAATGCGGTGGGCGCGGTCGGTCGCCTGGTCCTGCGCCGCCACGTTCCACCACGGGTCGTAGTGGATGACCACGTCGGCAGCCGTCAAATTAAGGCCCACGCCGCCCGCCTTGAGCGAAATCAAGAACACCGGCACCTCGCCCGCCTGGAACTGCGCAACCATCTTGGCGCGACTCTCCTTAGACGATGCGCCCGTAAGCTTAAGAAAGGCGATATCCTCCTTGACCAGGCGCTTGCCGATGATATCGAGCATGCCCGTAAACTGGCTGAACAGCAAGATGCGGTGACCGCCGTCGAGCGCGCCGTGAACGAGCTCCATGCACGTATCGAGCTTGGCGCTTCCCGCCTTGTAGTCCGCATAGTGCAGATGCGGGTCGCAGCAGATCTGACGCAGCTTGGTGAGCTCGGCAAGTACCTTGAGCTTGTCTTTCTTAAACTCCCCGGCCTCGCGGTGCTGCACTTGCTGGGCAATGCGGTCCTGGTTGGCCAGGTAGAGCTTGCGCTGCTCGCCGGTAAGCTGCGCCATCACCGTATCCTCGATCTTCTCGGGCAGATCGGCCACCACATCTTCCTTGACGCGACGCAGCACAAACGGCGACACGAGCGCCTGCAGACGAGCGGCGCTGTCACCCTCGGTATGTTCGACGGGACCCTCAAAGCGCTTGGCAAATGAGTCGCGCGTGCCCAGAAGGCCCGGCATCAAAAAGTCGAAGATGCTCCAGAGCTCGGACAGACGGTTTTCGATGGGCGTGCCCGTCAAGGCAAAGCGCACGCCGGCCGGCAGGCGCTTGGCAGCGCGGGCCACCTGGGTGAGCGGGTTTTTAATGTACTGGGCCTCGTCGAGCACCACGCGGGCAAAGTCCTGCTCGACGTATTCGTCGATGTCGCGGCGCATAAGGTCATACGACGTTACCACCACGTTATGCTCGGCCACGCCGGCAATTTGCACGCGGCGTTGAGCCTTGGCACCCACAATGGCGCACACATCAAGCGACGGGGCAAAGCGCTCCAGCTCGGCGGTCCAGTTGTACACAAGCGACGCAGGGCACACCACAAGCGTGGGCTTGGTGTCCCCCGCCTCCACGCGCGCCAGAATGTGCGCGATCATCTGCAGCGTTTTGCCCAGGCCCATATCGTCGGCCAAGATGCCGCCAAGGCCCAAGTGCTCAAGCGAGCCGAGCCACTGATAGCCGTCGACCTGGTAGCCACGCAGTGTGGCCTTGAGCGAGGCGGGCACCGTAAAGTCCATCTTGCCGAGCGTGTCCAGGCGCTCGACGGTACGGAGGAACGCAGCGTCGCGATCGGCCTCAAGCGCTGGCGTGCGCGCGAGCATGCTATCGACAAAAAGGGTGCTCGACGCGGGAAGCGACACGCCGTCGAGCAGGTCGACGGCATCGACGCCCAGGTCCTCGGCAAGGCCAAACGCAGCGCGGGCACCCTCGTCCAGGCGCACGATGTCACCCGACGTGAGACGCGCAAACGTCTGGTGACGCTTATACGAATCGAGATAGACAGCAAGGTCAGCCGCCGAAAGCCCGCTCGCACCCAGCTCGACGTCGAGCAAGTTGCTCTTGACGGTGGCGCGCACCGAGAGCTTAGGCGCAGGGCGTACCGAGATCTGGCGCAGGCGGTCGCTGAGCATGACCTCGCCCAACTCGGACAGGGCAGACAGGCCCTCGGTCAGCAAGTGGAACAGGCTCTCGTCATCGCGCTCCTCAAACGCCAGGCCGCCCTCGTAGAAATCGAAGTACAGGGCAGCCGTGTCCATAACGCGAAACTCCGCCACCGTATCGCGGGGCGGAACGCCGGGGCGTTGTTCTTCGAAGGGACTGCCCGGAGCACCAAGACTAAAGAGATCTGCCGACCAATCGCCGTAGGTCACCGTAATCTTGCAGGTCACAAGACCATCGTCGACGCCGATCGCCATGGCAAAGCTCGGCTCGGGCGCCACGGCGTCGAGCGCGGCGGGAGCGGTCAGGTCGGTGTAGTCGCGCAAGATAGGCAGCGCCATGCGGCAGAACTCGCCCACCTGGTCGGCGGCGATATGGACCGGCGTGCGGCAGGGCAACAAGTGCGATAGGAACGGTGCCGCATGCTGGGCAAACGCTGTGTCGGTACGGCGTGCGCGGCGCATATCGACCAGATAGGCTGCGTCACCAGCGACAAAGCAATACGTATCGGCCGGCAGGCGCAAGTCGTAGCTGCCTCCCGCCGCCGGTGCAATCTTGGCGGCAAGGAGCGGCGGGCGCTTGGCCGGGACTTCGCCCTCCCCCTGCGGCGACGGCTCGACCGCCACCTCGTAGGCGCGATGCGTCGTCGTCCCCCGCGACCAAGCAGGTTCAAAGGACAGGGTCCTGCCACGCAGCAGGTCCAGCACGGACACGGCGGAATACTCGGATACCGGCAACTGACGCTCGGCGACAAAACCGCTGCGGGCAAAGTCGTACGATGCCGAGCGCGAACTCGTAATATCGCTCAGGTAGGCGACCGTCATTGCGACAAAGTCGAGCAGCTTCGTCGATACGTCGTCGAATGCCTCGGGCACATGGACAAACGTAAGCTTCTTGCCATAGGAGAACGTACCGCCGCGCACATAGGCATCGGCCATGCCGTCGATATCCTTAACCACGTAGGACACCGAACCGCAGCGAATGCGAAACTCGAGCGCCCAGTTAAAGCGATCGGCAAACAGCGGATTGTAGTACGGCACCAGCGAGGGCTCCAGCACTGCCTTGGGCGCATCGAGGTCAATGGTGCCGGCGAGCTTGCGGCGCATGGCCGCGAGCTCGTCCATGCGCGCGTCCGAAAGATCGGAAAGCGCCGCCACAAGGCTCGGGCTCGTGGGGACGGGTGCCGGGAAGGGAAAATTGGGGTTGACCGAAGATGCGCTAGGCGCGGGGCGTGCGGACTGTTTGGATTGTGCGGGCGGTGCCGTAAACGTGCGGACCGGCGTACGCAGGCCCTCGACAGGCTCGGCGCCACTGGCATCCAGATACGCCAGCGCCGTGGCGATAGCGTGCTTGCACATGCCGGAATAGCGGAAGGCGGCGGGGCAATCGCAGTCGTAGTCGACAACCTCGTGCTCGTCCATGTCGAGCGCCACGTGCGTCTTGTACAGGTCGCCGCGCGAGCCGCGCACCGTGCCCTCAATAGTCACATTTTTGGAGAAGCGCGAGCCGGAGTCCTCAAACGACAGCACGGCGCCGTTGAGCATGAGCGAGCGCCCCTTCATAAAGGTACTGCTGAGCGCCGCCTCCTTACGAAGCGCCTGCGCAAACGTCCCCTGCGCCATCACTTCCTCCAATCTCGCGCGGACCAGCAACGCCGTCCCTAGATCACCGTCACGCGGCCTTGGTTGCCGACGATGGCCTTTGCCTCTGCCAACAGCGGAATCGAGCGTGCGTTGACCTTGGCCGGTACCTCGGCACGCAGTACGCGCCCGTCCACCTGCTCGATAAAGATCTCCACGCGGTCGCCGCCCGGGTTGGCGGTAAGCACCGTGGCGAGACGCGCCATATTGCCCTGGCTAAAGCGGCTGTTGGGCACCATGACCTCAAACACCTTGGGCTTGTTGTTCTCCTCGTTAAGCTCAAGCGGCACGATCTCCTGCGCGATGATCTGGTCGCCGCGGTCCGAGCGCTCGAGCTTGCCCTTAATGCGCACAAAGGCGTCGGACAGCTGCGCACCGGTCTCGGGATCGACCTCGCCGTACAGGTACCCCTCGGCCTCCTTGTAGGTCTTGGGGAACACCACGACCGTGGCCTCGCCTTCCATGTCCTCGAGCTGCACGATGCCCATGGGGTCGCCGTTTTTGGTCACGCGCTTGGACACGCTCGAGACCATGCCGGCCCACCACAGCGCCTTGCCCTCGGGAATCTCCTGGTTGATGGTACCGCCCGTAGGATTCTGAACTTCGTAGCCAGTGTCGATCTGCGAGAACGAGAAGTCGCGTGCCTTGGCTAGTGCATACTCAAACGGGCGCAGCGGGTGGTCCGAGACATAGATGCCCAGAACCTCCTTCTCCTGGCTCAGCTTAAGGTGGCGGTCCCACTCCTGGCCGTCCGGATCGGGCACGCTCACCTCAAAGCCCGAGCCCTCAACGTCGCCAAACATGTCGAAGAACGACGTCTGGCCGCTCGCGCGGTCCTTCTGGCGCTTTACCGCGGCATCGATGATGTTCTCAGGGTTGTTCTTATCCACAAAGTGCATCATCTGGCGACGCGGATACCCCGTGGAGTCGAAGGCGCCTGCCTTGATGAGCGATTCGATCACACGGCGGTTGGCCTGGCTCGAGTCCACGCGCTCGACAAAGTCGTGCAGCGTCTTAAACGGACCGCCCGCCTCGCGCTCGGCGATAATCGCCTGCGCCACGCCGGTGCCCACGCCGCGGATACCGGCCAGACCAAAGCGCACGCCTTCCTTGGTAGCCGTGAACTCGGTACCGGACTCGTTGACATCTGGCGAAAGCACGGGGATGCCGTCGTGACGGCACGCCGAGACGTAATGCACGATCTTGTCGGTCTTGCCCGTATAGGACGTCAGAACGGCCGCCATGTACTCGTGCGGATAATGCGCCTTGAGCCACGCCGTCTGCATAACCAGGATGGCGTAGCCGGCGGAGTGCGACTTGTTAAAGGCGTAGGACGCGAACTCGAGAACATCGTCCCAAATCTTCTGGGCGACCTCGCGCGTGTAGTTGTTCTTGATGGCGCCGTTCATCCAGTGGTCGTAGGTGGTCTCGTCCGAGCCATCCTCCCAGTGGAGCACCGTTGACGTGAGCAGTTTGATCTTCTTTTTAGCCACGGGCTTACGGATACGCGAGTCCGATTCGCCCTTGGAGAAGCCGCACATCTCGACGGAGATGAGCATAACCTGCTCCTGGTAGACCATGGTGCCGTAGGTTTCGCCCAGGATGTCGTCCAGGCGGTCGTCGTAGGAGACCGCCGGCTCCTTACCATTCATACGGTTGATGTAGGACGAGACCATGCCGGCGCCCAACGGGCCCGGGCGGTACAGGGCGATCAATGCTACGACGTGTTTGTACTCGGTGGGCTTCATGTTCTTGATCGTGGCCGTCATGCCGGCGGACTCGACCTGGAAGACGCCGGCGGTGTGGCCGGAGCCCATGAGCTTAAAGATCTCGGGATCGTCAAAGGGGATCTCTTCCTCTTTGATGTCGATGCCGAAGTTCTTTTTGATGTTTGCCTTGGCCTTAGAGATAACCGTCAGCGTGCGCAGGCCCAGGAAGTCCATCTTGAGCAGGCCCATGTCGGCAACGGTATGGCCCTCGTACTGGGTAATCTCGACGCCGCCCTTGGTATCGAGCTTGGTGGGCACATGCTCGTTGACGGGATCGCGGCAGATCAGGACGGCGCACGCGTGCACGCCCTCGCCACGGGTGAGGCCCTCGATCGAGAGCGCCGTGTCGATGATACGGCGGGCGTCGTCATCCTTTTTATAGGCCTCGGCAAAGTCGGGGTTAAACAGATCCTCTTTGCCGGGTTGCTTTTCGAGCACCTGCTTGAGCTTGACCTTGGGGTCGCTCGAGACCATCTTGGACAGGCGCTGGCCCATGTAGACCGGGTAGTCCAGAACGCGCGCGGCATCGTTGATGGCCTGCTTGGCCTTGATGGTCGAGTAGGTGATAACGTGGGTGACCTTCTCGGGGCCGTAGAGCTGGCGAACGTGCTCCACGACCTCGAGGCGCCGCTCATCGTCGAAGTCCATATCGATATCGGGCATCTCGGTACGCTGCGGGGACAGGAACCTCTCGAACATCAGGCCGTTCTCGAGCGGGTCGAACGCGGTGATGTTCATGGCGTAGGCGACGATAGCGCCGGCGGCCGAGCCACGGCCGGGACCGACGCCGATGCCGTTGTCCTTGGCCCATTGCACGTACTCGGCGACGATCAAAAAGTAGGCGGCAAAGCCCTTGTCGCAGATGACCTTGTATTCGTACTCAAAGCGCTCTTTGATGTTGACGCCACAGATCTCGCGCGTGGCCCAGTCGTCACCGTAGTGTTGGCGCAGGCCCTTCTCGCACTCGCGGCGGAACTGGCTCTCGTGCGTCTCGCCGGGGTCGAGCAGCGGGAAGCGCGGCAGGATGATGGAATCCCAGTCCAGCTCCACGTAGCACTTGTCGGCGATCTCGAGCGTGTTGTCGCAGGCCTCGGGGCAATACGGGAACATCGCCCGCATCTCCTCCTCGGTCTTCATGTAAAACTCCGAGCCGGTCATGCGCATGCGGTTGGGGTCGTCGACCTTGGCGTTCATGCCGATGCACATGATGACGTCCTGCACGGGCGCGTCCTCGCGGCGCAGGTAGTGGAAGTCGTTGGTGGCGATGACCTTGACGCCCACCTGCTTGGCAATATCGATGAGTGTGCGGTCCATCTGCTCGTCGGTCAGGCCGTTGTCGGTGGTGATGCCGTGTTCCTGGATCTCGATATAAAAGTCGCCGGGATCGAAGGTGTCACGGAAGGTCTCGGCCCACTTGATGGCGCCTTCCATGTCGCCGCGGTCGATGTATTTGGGGATGATGCCCGCGATGCAGGCGCTGGTGCAGATCATACCCTTGGCGTGGCGGCGCAGGTTGTCGAGCGTCACGCGCGGCTTGTAGTAAAAGCCCTGCACAGCGGCCTCGGAGACCGTCTGCATCAGGTTGACGTAGCCCTCCTGGTCCTTGGCCAGAAGGATCATGTGGTAGAGCTCGGGCTTGTGGTCGCGGGCGAGCGTCTCGTCCGGCGTAAAGTAGACCTCGCAGCCAAAGATGGGTTTGATGACCAGAGGCGGCTTGAGCTCGTCGATGTTGCCCTTCTCGTCCCACATGGCCATGTCCTTCACATACTGGGCATGCTCGCGCGGGTTTTCCTCGGGATCGGGCTCCACCAGCTCGTCGCGGCGGTCCTTTTCCAAGAAGGCCTTGTCGTGGCTCCAGGTTTTGTACTCGGGCGTGTTGTGGTTAACGGCGTCGCAGGCCAGCGCCAGGTCGGGCACGCCGTACATGTAGCCGTGGTCGGTAATGGCCACGGCGGGCATGCCAAGCTCTACGGCGCGGTTGACCATATCCTGAATACGGGTTGCGCCGTCGAGCATGGAGAAAACAGTGTGATTGTGCAGATGGACAAATGCCATGTAATGAGCTCCGATGCGGGTTCGTGATCTTAGGGTTACGATTCTACCGCACGGCGCGGACGGCACCCGAACCTAGCCAAACCAACACGGCTCCTCTTGCAGTTGCCTTGATTATCGACTTTATCCGAACACCTCCCACATTCATCCGCACATGTGCG
>CABUDI010000011.1 GCA_902490305.1 uncultured Collinsella sp. | reverse complement strand
CATCCAAAGATGTCGAAAAATGTCGACTTTGGATGCTGGTGTACATGTTTGGGTCGTATGGGTTGGGGCCCTGGACGGACAGAGCGTGCGTACTAGAGCAGGTTTTCCTGCACCCACGCGATGATGTCGCTCGATTCGTAGAGTGGTTTGCCGTCGATGAACAGGCAGGGAACCTGGCGTTTTCCGCCGACGGCGATGAGTGTCTGTTCGGCATCGGAATCGGTCGAGATATTGCGCTCGGGAATGGTCACGCCGTTATCGGCCAAAAAGTGCTTGACCTTTAAGCAATACGGGCAGCCGGTCATAACGTACAGCGCGAGCTCGTGATTAGTAGCCATAGGTCTCCAATCGGTTGAGGTTTTGATTGAAATACCCAAAGCCGCCGCGGTCTATGCGCGCGTCAACGAAGACTCGATGGCCTGGACCAGAAACGCCGTGGCTCCGGTGGCGCAGGGCTTGTCGTAGTAGTCAACAAAGCGCTGGTCGGCAAGATAACCGTGGGCGAGGCCCAGGTACGCCTCGTCTTGGGGCTCGCATCCCCAGTTGAGAGCAATCCAGCGACGATGCATCGCGACAAGCTTACGAGCCTCGTTGCTCTCTGGGTCGCCAATGCCCATGGCAATTGAGAGCTGGCCCAGAATAGCGCGTTCAAGTTCCTTCATGTCGTTCCATGTCTCGGGGTCCATGTCCAGCAACGCTTCGTTTGCTGCATCGATAGCATCATCGCCGTAGCGCGCCCGCGCCTCGGCACCGTAGCGCGCCTCGTTTTCCTGCATGGTGCGCCAGCGCTCCAGTTGCGGCAGGACGGCGCCCATGAGCGAGACGGCTTCGTCGAGCGACATGCCGGTGTTTTGTGTCAGGCGCGGGGCACAATCCTCAATCATTGCCTCCATGGTGGTGTCATAGGTGTACTTGCCGTGGTCGTAGCACCACTTGCAGTAATGATCGGTCGCGGTGCCCGTGGCATCGGTGCCGCAGTCGTCGGGCGTGAGTATCATGCCGCAGCTCTGGCAATAGTGCTCAGGCATTTCGAGCAGGTGGGACAGCGGTTCTCCGGTTACGGCGGCGATGAGCTTCATCATGTCGATGCCCGGTGTGACCTCGCCGCGCTCCCACCGGCTGATGGCCTGGCGTGTGACGAAGAGCTTAGCGGCAAGCTGCTCTTGGGTAAGGTGATGGGCGCGACGGACAGCAATGAGCTTTTCTGCAAAGGCCATAGCGGCTCCTTTCTGCTGGTTGATGGCTTAAGCATACGCGGCGGCAGGCGCCCTTCCAAGCAACCGTTGGTTGCACGACGGGGGACCGCGGCGAAGAATTGCGCGCAACGCCCCACGCCTCCATGCCGTACAATGACCGGCATGGAACCTATCGCACGCATACATACCGACCTGCCGCAGAAGTTCGGCATTCCGCGCAACAGCTTTTTGGCGCCCCATCTGCAGGGACGAATCTTTTTTGAGCCGGAATTTGCCTCCAATGCAGCGGTTGAGGGCCTGGACTCCTTCTCTCACCTGTGGCTGCTGTGGCGCTTCGAAAACGGAACGCCCGGCGGCACGGCTAAGGATATTGCCGTCGACGCTAAAACGCAGGACAGGTCCGGCACCAACGCAAAATGGTCGAAAACCGTGCGCCCGCCGCGTCTGGGCGGAGCCGAACGTGTGGGAGTGTTTGCCACGCGCAGTCCGTTTCGCCCTAATCCCATCGGGCTCACCTGCGTCAAGCTTGATCGTGTCGAGCTCACCGACGATGGCCCCATCATCCATGTGTTGGGGGCCGACCTGCGCGACGGTACGCCCATCTACGACATCAAGCCCTACATTCCGTTTGCGGACTGCCACCCGGATGCGACCGGAGGCTGGATCGAGGATGCTCCGTGGCAAGAGCTCGATGTTGAGTTTCCGCAAGCACTGCAGGATATGGTCCCGCCCGCAAAGCTCCTCGGCTTGGTCGAGGTCCTTCGCCAAGACCCGCGCCGCGCGGGCAGCAAGCACGAGCCACACCGCGTCTATCATCTGGCTTACGCCGGGCTCGACATATCGTTTACGGTCGATGAAACCCAGCTAACCGTAGTTGCCGTCAACGACGCGCAAGACTAACCAGCCATTCGTCCGCACCCGTCAAATTAAGCGCCAAACCCCGCGCCAAAACCGCCCACGCTGGTGGACAATAACGCCTACCAAAACAATCAACTTTGCACGGGAGTCCAGCATGAAATACGACTTCACTTCAATCATCGACCGCCACGGCATGGACGCCATCGCCGTTGACTCTTGGGGTGAGATCCCCGGTATGGCCCCGAACGCACCCGACGAGGGCTTCGACCGCATTCCCATGTGGGTGGCCGACATGAACTTTGCCACGGTGCCCACGGTCCAGGAACACATCATTCAGCGCGCCCAGCACCCCATGTTTGGCTATTTCAATCCGCGCTCCGAGTATTTCGACCGCATCATCGAATGGCAGAGCCGCCGCAATGGCGTCGAGGGCCTGCGCCCTGAACATATCGGTTACGAAAACGGCGTGCTGGGCGGTGTCGTGTCGACGCTGCGCGCGTATGTCCAGCCGGGCGATGCGGTGCTGGTCCACAGCCCCACCTACATCGGCTTTACCAAGTCCATTGAGGCCGCGGGCTATCGTATTGTCCATAGCCCGCTTAAGCTCGACGATCAGGGCGTGTGGCGCATGGACTTTGAGGACATGGAGTGCAAACTCGCCCAAAACCACATCCATGCCGCGGTGTTCTGCTCGCCGCACAATCCCTGCGGCCGCGTATGGGAGCGCGACGAAATCGAGCGCGCCATGGACATCTATCGCCAGCACGATTGCGTGGTGATTTCGGACGAGATTTGGTCCGATATCATCCTGCCGGGGCACAAGCACATCCCGACGCAGTCGGTGAGCGAGGATGCCCGCATGCGCACGGTTGCCCTCTATGCGCCGAGCAAGACGTTTAACCTGGCGGGCCTTGTCGGCAGCTACCACATTGTCTACAACGAGACGCTGCGTGACCGCATCTGCGCCGTGTCCAACAAGACCCACTACAACGAGATGAATGTCCTCTCCATGCATGCGCTTATCGGTGCCTACCAGCCGCAGGGCTACGAGTGGGTGGACGAGCTCAACCAGGTGCTTGCCGGCAATATCGAGTACTTCTGCGATTACGTGGACGGGCATTTTGAGGGCGTGTCCTATTCGCGTCCGCAGGGCACGTACATGGTGTTTCTGGACTGCACCGAGTGGTGTCGCGAGCATGGCCGCGATATTCAGTGGCTGCTCGACGAGGGGGCGCGCGTGGGCGTGGGATATCAGGACGGCCGCCCGTTCCACGGGCCCTGCCACATTCGCGTGAATCTGGCGCTGCCGCTTTCGCGCGTAAAGGAAGCGTGCGACCGCCTGGACCGCTACGTTTTTAATGCACGGTAAGTGAGCACTGCATGCGGGGCCTTCTGCCAAGTCGGCTGGAAGGCCCCACATGGTAAAACGTCTGTAGCCATTGGGCACTCGTGTGGTTTTGTTTGCTATTATTTTTTACCATTTCAGTCTGTAAACAGGATCGTATGGAGCTCGATGAAAAGGTCCCGTCGCTCGGTTGCCATTTCGTTGTTTGTTGCGCTTGCGGTAGCGTGCGCCTTTGTCGTAGCGATAGCCGGCTGTTCCGGGTCGAATGGCAGAGCCTCGACGTCTGCATTAGAAGGCCTGGATGCCTCGCAGGCCAAAGACGACAACCTTAAGACGCTCAACGTCGGCAGCGACCTCTATCCACCGTTTGTGTATACCGACGAGTACGGCGATATCGTTGGCCTGGATGTCGAGATATTGACCGAGGCTTTGACTCGCATTGGTTACAAGCCAAAATACCAGCTGATCGACTGGGAAAAGAAGAAGGAGCTGCTGGCGAGCGGCGAACTCGATTGTGTCATGGGCAGCTTTAGTATGACGGGTCGCGAAAACGAATATCGTTGGGCCGGCCCGTACCTTGCGAGCCGCCAGGTGGTCGCGGTCGATCCCCAGAGCGATATCTACACGCTTGCCGATCTTGAGGATAAGATCGTGGCGGTTCAGTCCACCACCAAGCCCGAGGACATTTTGCTCAATCGCATAAATGAAAACGTTCCGCAGATCAAGGAACTCTACAGCTTTTCGGACGGTTCATACCTGAACCCGGCGCTCGTCGAGGGCCTGGTCGACGCTATCGCCGCGCATGAGTCCTCGTTCCTCACCTACGAAAAAGACTATGGTGTGGCATATCGCATTTTGGATGAGCCGCTGCTAGAGGTCGGTTTGGGCACCGCTTTCGATATCAACGATACGCGTGGCATCGACGTCAAGCTCACTCATGCCTACCAAGAAATGCTTGCCGATGGCACCATGGAACGCCTGGTGTCAAAGTACTTCGATGACCCTTCGCCATTTTTGAATATGGAGGGCCTGTCATGATCGATGCGCCCGACCACGCCGCTCAGGAGCGGGACAATCGTTCGACAGGGGCATGGCTCCTTGTCGCTCTGCTGGGGATAGCGCTCTCGGTTGTTGCCGGCATGATGAGCTACGATTACACGACGGCCCAAGCCGAGCAGCGCTTTGCCGACGTTGTCGATTACGTGGCGACGCAGAGCCTTTCCTACGATGCATTCAACAGCGCCTATACGACCAAAAACCTGATACGCGTTATGGAAATCGCCGGAGAGGCTGCCCGCGATATGGAGCGCGACGGTTCGGTGGATAACGCCATGCTGGAGCAATACGCCGACCAGTTCAACGTGAGCGCGCTGATCGTGACGGACGCATCGGGCAATTTGGTGTCCGAGTCCTCGACGGGCGATGTGGACTACGGGTCGCTCGCTACGTATCTCAAAGAATCACCCGTGCTGGAGGTGGCAACTCATCCGCTTAAGTCCTATACCGCCCGCATCACGCTTGCGGATGATTCGGTCGCAGACATTGGCTGCGTGACTCGGCAGGATGGCGAGGGCATCGTTATCGCGGTAAGGCATCAGAGCGCGAAAGCGGTTGCAAGCAATACACTCAAACTGCAGAGCTTGCTTGATGGCTATGAAACCATCGATAGCGGCAATATCGTGATCGAAAGCGACGGCAAGGTCGTTGCGACCAATGCCGTTGAACCCACCGTATTGGGCGTGTTCGATCTGCCTGCGACGGATGTCTTTATTGTCGACGGTATTAAGGATCGATGCCTGGCTGGTAAGGTCAGATTGGTTAACGCCGACGGCGAGTGGTATTTGGGCACATTTGGAAAAGCGCACAAATTCTATGTGTACACCTATGCCTCGGCGCAGCGCTACTTTGAGGTCGCCGCGGCTGTTGCCGCCGGCGTGCTGGTACTCTACGGCGGTGTTATAGCCGTTGTTGTGACGGTGCGTCGCCGCGCTGATCGTCGACGTTTGACGGACTTGCTGCAGCAGGAGCGCGACTATGGCGACAAGCTGGCAAAGGCGGCGCGTGAGGACTCGTCTGCCAACTCGGCAAAGACGGAGTTTCTGCGTCGCATGAGCCACGATCTGCGCACGCCCATCAACGGCATTCGCGGCATGGTCGAGGTTGGCGATGCCAATGCGGACGATCTGCAAAAGCAGACTGAGTGCCGCTCAAAATCTGGACGGCATCGGGACTGCTGCTCGACCTTGCCAACGAGGCGCTCGATATGAGTCGCCTGGAGAGCGGGCAGGTCGACCTGAACCTCGTGCCCATAAATTTGGTGGCCCTCAACTGTGAAGTGCGCGATATTCTGGAGCGCCAGGCCGAGGAGCGTCTGGTGACAATTATCTCCGACCAGCAGACGCTTAATCATCCCTATGCGCGGGTGAGCGTGACGCACCTCAAGCGTTTGTTGCTCAATATTGCCGGCAATGCCGTCAAGTACAACCGCCAGGGCGGCTATGTCCGCCTGGTGTGCCGCGAGGTGGAGCCAGCGGATGGCGTCCCCGTCTATGAATACACGATCGCCGACAACGGTATTGGCATGAGCGAGGAGTTCCAAAAGCACCTCTACGAGCCGTTTTGCCGCGAGGAGCAGCAGGTGGAAGGCGCTTCGTCGGGAACTGGCCTGGGCGCGCCTATCGCAAAACAGCTGGTCGAGCTTATGGGCGGAACCATGAGTTTTACGAGCGTCTTGGGGCAGGGGACGACGTTTACCATCCGCCTGCCGTTCGAGAAATGCAAACGCTCCGAGATTCCTCAGGCAGTTCGCGTGGACGCGGGAGACGGCGATGCACTCCAGGGCTTGCGCGTTTTGCTCGTAGAGGATAACGATCTGAATGCCGAGATCGCGCAGTTTACGCTCAGCCGTGCCGGTGCCGTCGTGACACACGCTAGGGATGGTGAGTCTGCCGTCGAGATGTTTGCCGCGAGCGTGCCGCACGAGTACGACGTGGTGTTGATGGACATCATGATGCCGGGCATCGATGGCCTTGAGGCCACACGTCAGATTCGAGCACTCGATCGCGAGGATGCCGCGACCACGCCGATTATCGCCGTGAGCGCCAACGCCTTTGCCGACGACCGCAGGCTTTCGCGTGAGGCGGGCATGAACGCGCACCTGAGTAAACCCGTGAGCTCGCAGGAGCTCATTGAGGCGCTTGCGCACATAGCCGCCGACGCTCTATAAGCATATGGCCTGGTTCCAAGGTGGGTTGGAACCAGGCCATATTGTTATTGATGAGGCCTGCTGAGGGGCTTACTTTTCCTGAATCTGCTTGCCGCAGAGATGCTCAATCGAAATCTCGTAGAGCTGGACGCCCTTGATGTCCTTGGCGATTTCCTCTTCGACTTCTTCGGCAGAAGGGTAGTACTTAAGGGCGAGCTGGCGGACTTTGTCCTCGATAAACGCGGGGGTGTCATTCGCCAGGCGACAACGGCCAAAGACGACGGTGCTCATAACGTGGGGAGCCCAGTCACCGTCCTGGTACCACTCGTTGCCATATACGGTAAAGCAGACCTTGTCATCGCGCTTGAGTGCGTCGACCTTGTGGCCGGCTTTGGCGCCATGGAAATAGATCTTGTCGTGCTCGGCGTCAAAGAAGTAGTTGACGGGAATGGCGTACGGGTAGCCATCGTCGCCGTTGACGGCAAAGACGCCGCGCTTGCAGGTAGCGAGCAGTTCGCGCGCTTCCTCGTCAGTGATGGCGCGTTTCTTTCGACGTAAGGGTCTAAACATCGTTGGCTTCCTTTCTGGTCGTGCGTGGTGGTTGAGCACAAACTATAGCGAAACGGATCCGTTTTTCTTGATGCGGGCGAGTATGTTTTTGAGCTTGTTAAAGTCGAGCGGTTTGGATAGATGGGCGTTCATGCCGGCGTCGTGTGCCGCCTTGGCGTCCTCGGCAAAGGCATTGGCGGTGAGCGCGATGATGGGGATATCGGCTGCATCGACCTTCTCGCTCAGACGAATCGCGCGGGTTGCCTCATAGCCGTCCATGTCCGGCATCATAATGTCCATCAGAATCGCATCGAAGCTGCCGGCGGGACGTGACAGGTACAGATCGACGACTTCGTTGCCGTTGGCGGCGCGGGTGACCACGACGCCCTCGGATTCTAGCAGCGCCTGGGCAATCTCGGCGTTCAATTCGTTGTCTTCGGCGAGCAGCACGTTCATGTTGGCGAGCGAGCAGTCGAGCGTACTCTCAACCGTATTCGCCCGCGCCTGGGGATTCTTGTCGATATCGAGCGGAATTTCCACGTAGAACGTGGTGCCCCACATGGAGCTCGCTGGTGACTTCGATGGTGCCGCCCATCAGTTCAATAAGCGACTTGACGATTGGCATGCCCATGCCGGTTCCTTGGAACTTGCTGCGCGCATCGTTACCTTCTTGGGCAAACGGCTCATAGATATGTTTTAAGAATTTGGGAGTCATGCCAATGCCGGTATCCGAAACGCTAAAGCAAAAGAGCGCGCGCCCGTTATCGAGTGGCTTGGTCTTTGAGCTAAAGGTGACGGAGCCGCCGCGCTTGTTGTACTTAATGCTGTTGTCTAACAGGTTGATCATGATCTGTCGGATATGGGTGGGGCTGCCGACCATGTATGGCCCCGTGGCGTATGGCAGACTATTGTCCTGCATTGTGATGCCGTTATCGGATGCACGGAGCTTGCACAGAACCAGCGTATTGTCACAGAGCTCTTTGAGGTTAAAAGGCGCATGTTCCAGTGTTATCTTGCGGTCTTCGATTTTGCCCATCTCGAGGATGTCGTTAATCAGCGAGAGCAGGTGATTGGCGGCAACACGAGCCTTGGCGCGGCTTTCGCGGGCGACCTGGATATCGCCTTCCTTCAATTCCTCGATATCGATAAGGCCCAGGATGCCGTTGAGCGGCGTTCGGATGTCGTGGCTCATGCGCGTGAGGAATGCCGTCTTGGCGGCGTTGGCGGCATCGGCTTTTTTGCGCTCGGTTCGAGCGCGCACGAGCGCCCAGATGAGCAGGACGATGCCGACCGACAACATACCGATGAGGGTAGCTGCAATGGCGGTGCGGTTGCGAAAAAGGAATTGAAGCGTGTCTGATTCCTGGGTCGTGTACGACGTGGATGAGTAATTGCTTGCGGAGAGCGATTCTCCGGCATTGATGATGCCCTTGTTGATGATTCCCAGCAGTTCGGGCTTGCCGCGCGACATCAAGCACGCGAGGTCACAGGTGTCAGGGAGCTCGACCGTCTCGCAGTCCTCGAGATCATAACGGTCACCGATGGTTTTTACGCGTGAACTGGGAGCGACGATGCAGCGCGCCGTTCCCTTCCTGAGGGCGTCGAACGCTTCATCGTCGGATTGGTATTCGGTTACGGTCGCTGTGGGGAATAGACTTTCAAGTGCATTTCGGTTGACAAACGATGATTTGGTACAGGCGATGTTCTGAAGGTCTTTTTTCAGGTTACTGCCGGTGTGGATGGCGGTGAGGGACATGGTCCCCAACGATACCGACTGCACAACGCCTGATTGCTCGGCAAACCAGTAATCTCGGTATGCCGGCAGCGCAACGTCTATGCTTCCCTCTGACAGGGCCTTTGACATCATCTTGTAGCTATCAAAGGCGACGGTTTTGACCGTAATGCCAAATTTATCGTGTAGCGTCGTCGCAAGCGATGCGAGCGAGCCTTCCATTTTGCCGTCTTCGTCTTCGTTGCAGTAGGGGAGTTTGCCCGTAATGTAGCCGAGCGTGATGGTGTTGTTGTTTGCTTTGAGCCAGGAACATTCGGGGCCGTTGAGCGATGATGAACCGCTGTTTTGGGCCGAGTAGTGAGATTTGACTTCGTCGTTATAGCGTGGGTTGACGCGGGCGATTGCTGTCATGGCGGCATTGATGTCGTCCATCAGGTCGGGGCGGCTTTTGGGGACGGCAAAATAGTAGTCGCTCGACCCAATGTAGAACATGGGGGAGGCACTGGGCGACGAGGTCGTGTCGTTCATGATGACGGCATCGACCTCGCCGTTTGCCAGCGCATCAAAGAGAACGGAGTTTCCGTCATACTCCTTGTATGTGCAGGCGATTCCTTCGTTGGCGAGCCATTGCTGGCCAACGAAGGTTTGCATAACGCCGGGGTTGCAGCCGATGGTAAGGCCTTGGAGCGCTCGGGGGTCACTCTTGGCCAGATCGTCGCGCTCGGGCCTGGCATAGATGTAGTAGCGCTCGGTGCCCTCGGGGTTCGATGAGAAGAGCAGTTTTTGGGCGCGTTCTTCGGAGTAGGAGATGTTTGGCATGAGGTCAATCTCGCCGGCTTCGAGCTTCTCCATAAGCTCGGTGAAGGTGCCGGAGACGTATTCGTACTGCCAGCCGGGTGTGTAGTACGAGAGGGTCTGGAGGTACTCGTAACCCCATCCCGAGAGACGCTCGCCGGGGGTGCCGTCCTGGAAGCCCTCGTTGTTGACGAGCCAACCAACGCGGACCGTTTTGACCTGCTGACTAGAGTCATCGGCAAAAGCCTGGACAGGCGCGATGGAATTCAGCACGGCAAGCGCGGCAAGCGCGACGGCCAGGGTGCGATATATAACTGAACGAAGGACAGCGGAAGCTCTCACATGCAATCCTAACGAATCGAGACATTACCGCATAAGGATACCAGCTCAGCCTGCCCAGTCGGCAGCTGTACCGCTAAACGCTCCCGCCCGGCAGTCATCGGGGACGTTCTTAAACGACTAGTCATTGGGGACGTTCTTGTTTGACTGGTCATTTAAGAACGTCCCCAATGACTAGTTCCGTTTGCTGGGGAGGCGTGGGACAATACCGAGCGAACGTGATTGGTTGTCCGTGGAAGGGGTCGCGATGAAAAAGCTCAGGACGCTTGCCGATGTGCTGCGACAGGCTGGCTTTGCACGCATTACGGGCCTGTTTCTTATCTTTTACCTGCTGTGCTCGACGGCTGTCTGGCTGTCCGAGCCTACGACCCTCACCTTTGGTGATGGTCTCTGGTTTAGCTTTGAGACGGTCTCGACGATCGGCTTTGGCGATATCCCGGCAGAAACGCCGGTTGCCCGCGGCATTACCGTCATCCTAAGCGTCATCAGTATCTTCTATATCGCCATGCTTACGGGCGTGGCGGTGAACTACTGCAATACGCTCATCAAGCTGCGCCAAAAGGACACCATGGCGCGCTTTATGGACGATCTTGAGCATTTGGAAGAGCTCGATCGTGACGAGCTCGCCGATCTGTCGCGCCGCGTGCGCGAATATCGCCGCCGCCAACGCTAGAACGGGCGCCGCGCGTCACGATGAGGGGGACTGAAATGAATATCACCGTGTATCTGGGTGCCAGCGTCGGTAGTGACCCGGCGTTTCTACCTGCGGTACAGGAGCTGGGCAACTGGATTGGCACCAACGGCCACGCGTTGGTGTACGGCGGGTCCAAATCGGGCCTGATGGGCGCGCTCGCCGATAGCGTGCTCGATGCTGGCGGACATGTGACGGGCGTGGAGCCGAGCTTTTTTATCGAGGCCGAGTTTCAGCACGACGGAATCGACGATCTCATCGTGACGAGCGATATGGCCGAGCGTAAAGCCAAGATGATCGAGCTTGGTGATGCCTTCATTGCCTTTCCCGGCGGGACGGGTACGCTCGAGGAGATTGCCGAGGTCATGTCCGCGGTGTCGTTGGGGCATCTCGATGCGCCGTGCATTTTGTACAACCTGAACGGTTACTACAACGACCTCAAGGCGCTGCTCGGGCACATGATTGATAAGGGGCTTTCGAGCCTGAAGCGCCAGCACGGCATCTACTTTGCCGACGATTTGCGCGAGATTGCCTCGATTATCAACGGATAAGCCTTGAGCCTGCCCCACTATGGCTCCCAATGGTGCCGTTTGCGGCGCAGACGGTTGGCTTGTCTGGGCCACACTCGCTCTACAATAAAACGTATCTATGTCGACTTTGACCGCGGGAGGACCCGATGGATAACCTTGCCAAACCCACAAACCGCGCGCTGTTTTTAGTTAGCGTTGCCGTGACCGGTGCGTTCGCAGGTGCCGCAGTCTAGCTGTTCTTCTTTGCGATGGAGCACGGCATCGACTATCTATGGACCGAGATTCCACACGCGCTGGGCGTCGCTTCGCCCGAGCTTGCCAGCGGCCCGTTTGGCTTTCTGCCATACCCGTTTTTCGTCTGCCTGCTGGGCGGCCTGCTGATCGGTCTGTACGAAAAGACGACGGGCACCAAGACCGATGACCTCAACCAGGTGATGGCCAAGGTAAAGCGCGATGGACGCTACCCGTACGACAATCTGGGCAAGCTTTCGCTCGCGGCATTGCTGCCGCTGCTGTTTGGCGGCAGCATTGGACCGGAGGCCGGCCTGACCGGCGTCATCGCGGGTCTGTGCAGCTGGGTCGGCGATCGCATGCGTCGCTTTGGCGCCGAGTTTAGGGAGCTCACGCTGCTGGGCACCCAGGCTGCCCTGACGGCACTCTTTACCGCGCCCGTCTTTGGCTTTGTGGCGCCGCTTGCCGGAAGTACTGACGGCCAGGGCGAAGACGCCGACGATGAGTCCATGTCCGGCGAGATCACCATCAAGCTGCCCAAGGCGCAAAAGATGGTGGTCTACGGCATTGCGATTGCCGGCGGTCTGGGCACCTACCTGCTGCTTGGCCAGCTTGTGGGCGGTGGCATGGGCATGCCCAGGTTCGAGGCTGCCGAGGTAGGCAACCTGGAACTTGTTTGGCTCATTCCGCTGGCGCTGGTCGGCACCGTATGCGGTTGGCTGTTCTTTGTCTCTGAGCATGCGAGCGAAGCGCTTGCCCATGCAATAGGGGCGCGCCCTGTCGTCAAGGCCATGCTGGCCGGTCTGGCGCTCGCCATCTGCGGCACGGTCCTGCCCTACACCATGTTTGCCGGCGAGACCCAGGCCGACGTGCTCATGGAAACCTACCTGACCATTCCCGCTGGCGTGCTTATCGCGACCGGTCTTGTTAAGGCCATGCTGACGCCCGCCCTCATCAACCTTGGTTGGCGTGGCGGCCACTTCTTCCCGGTTATCTTCTCGGGTGTGAGCCTGGGCTACGGCCTTGCCATCCTCACCGGCGCAGATCCGGTCTTTTGCGTCGCCGTCTGCACGGCATCGACGATGGGTGCGGTCATGCGCCAGCCGGTCATGGTCGTGGGCCTGCTGCTCATGTGCTTCCCACTCAAGGGTATCGTCTGCATGATCATCGCTGCCGTTATCGCCGCCGGCATTCCGCTGCCCAAGCCGCTGCGCAAGTAGCGCGGTTTTTCACGAGTCAATTCCAGGGGTACGAGATGATCCTGTACTTTAGCGCGACAGGGAACAGCGAGCATGTGGCGCGTCGCATTGCAGCGGCGACAAGCGACAAAGTTATGTCGATTGAGCGCTTTGATGCCGAGATCCTTCACCTTGCTGTGATGGAAGGCCCCTGTCGGCTGGGGTTTGTCGCCCCGGTATACGCCTGGGGCTTGCCGACGCCAATGATCGAGTTTTTGAAGACTGTCGACCTATCGGTTGCTGCCGGCACAAAGGGCGGCGAGCGCCCCTATACGTTCTATGTCTCGACATATGGTTCGACGACCGGGCAATCGGCCAAGTTCGCCCGCGATCTGCTACACGAGCGTGGGCTCGAGTTAGATGCGGCGATGAGCGTCAAGATGCCCGATACCTGGACGCCTGTTTTCGACCTGTCTGACCCTCAAAAGGTTGAGGGTATCAATAGAGCTGCCGAGGCGCAGATTGATGCCGTGATCGAGGCGGTGCGGGCACGCCGCACGGGCAACATGATGCGCCATCGCGTGCCTCTGTTTGCATCGTGCGCGTATCACGCAATTGGGCTGCCGCGCATGCAACAGACGAGCAAGTTTGCCGTCGATGCCGATCGCTGCATCGGCTGCGGCCTGTGTGCCAAGCGCTGCCCCATGGCGGCGATTGAGATGCGCGACGGCCTTCCCGTCTGGACAAAGCCGGAGTGCGCAGCCTGCCTTCGTTGCCTGCATTGTTGTCCCAAATTTGCCATCTCGCACGGTAAGCGCACGGCATCCCACGGTCAGTACAGGCATCCCAAGCCAGGTGTGAGGATGTAGCGGCTGCTGGCCGCGCTACTTCCAAACTGCGAGCGCGGCGGTGCCCAGTACGATGAGGGCGAGACCGATGACGCTGTGTCGTGAGAGTTTTTCGTTGAATGTCAGGCGCGCAAATAGTACTGATACGACAATCGATAGTTTGTCGATCTGCACCACGACGCTCACCTGGCCTGTGGCGATGGCGTAGTAATAGAGCAGCCACGATGCTCCGGTCGCGATGCCCGATGTTGCGAGAAATGTGAGTTCGCGCCGGTCAGCGTGCGCGACCTGATCCAGTTTTCCCTTGGCTGCCACGATCGCCCATGCCATAACCAGTACCACGCAGGTGCGGATTGCCGTGGCCAGGTTTGACTCGACGCCTTCGATGCCAACCTTGGCAAGGATGGACGTGAGCGCCGCGAACACGGCAGCGCCGAGGGCGTAAGCGAGCCAGGTCCGGTCTTGCTGCTGCTCGGGTCCGGCAGACTGCTTCTTCTCGATCATTAAAAACGTGCCGAGGGTGATGACAGCGGTTCCCACGAGCTTAACCGCAAGGTTGCTCGTCTTGCCAAAAAGCACGATGGCGATCAGTGCGGCGAGTACGGTGCTCATCTTGTCGACCGGTACGACCTTATTGACGTCTCCGATGCCCAGCGCCTTAAAGTAACAGATCCACGAAGCGCCGGTAGCGAGTCCCGAGAGGACGAGAAAGAGCCAAGATCTGGGTTCGATGCTGCCGATGGTTCCAATGGATCCAGAAATGCCCGCCATTGCCCAGGCGAAAACGAGCACCACGCAGGTGCGAATGGCCGTCGCGACATCGGAGTCGGTCTGCTTGATGCCGCATTTGGCCAGGACAGATGTGACGCCGGCAAAGAAAGCCGACACAAATGCTGCTGCGACCCACGACACGGGTGAAATGCCTCCCCAAAGAACGACCGCGCCAGATTTACGGCGCTCGTCCGATGATACCACCCCGCCATGAAGCTTTGGTATCGCTGTGGTGAGACAGGGGCCATAGTTCGAGAGGGCATTTGGTTAAGGCTCGAATCGAAGGTGAATGGTTTTCCGCGAAGTGAACGAGTAAATCTGGACCCCTGGAACATACACACTTTTTACGAACAAAACTGCAGGATTCTTAGACAAAAACCGCAGGAATTGAGTCCTTAAAAATGTCGATGCTACAGGGCACTGTTTTTACTCGTTCACTTCTCGGAAAAGTATTCACCTTCGATATGCTGACGGTGTCTTTTTGGTTGCCAAGAACTAGACGGCCTGCTGTGAAGGGCGGTGGTGACGCTATGCCGCCTCGTTACATTGAAAAAATAAGCGGGGTACCACCTAAGCTTTTTTAGCCGTCGATTACAGATCGCGTGCTCGATAAACCTTGGTGCTGACAGCGCAGCTGATTACACATAGTGCGAGCGCCAGTACGGCAATTCCTGCACACAGACAGCCAAGGACGGCAGGATCGGGATTCGCCCCGGCAATCGACATAAGCCAGTTGCTGATGGGGTTGGAGGAGCTCAGCGCTGCCATGGTAAGGCATCCGAGTAGGGCAAACAGGCCAACGGATAGGCGCAGTGCCTCCATGTGTCCAAATCGGAAGAACAGCGGCTGTGCCAAGAACACCATCATGAGGGAGATGAGCATCGATGCTGCCGAGGCAATTGCGATCTCAAAGATGGTTTGTCCTGTCGAGGCCACGCCCGCGCTGTTGAAGAACGGAAGGGCGATGATGTTCAAAAGCACGGCGGCGCAGGCCATGATGGCCGAGAAGACAACGATGCACAGGTAGCGTGCGCAAATAATGTCTTTGCGCGTGAGAGGCAGCGTTGCCCGATAGCGCTCCCATCCGTTTTGATTGTCGAAGCCGGCCAGCGAGCTCATGACCATGATGGGCGACATGGCGCTGACCGCGCAGGCGCCGGCGCTCATGCCGGAATCGCCATCCGACGCGTTGGCAAGGGTTAGCACGACGAAGATGAACAGGCCGACGCCCGCGATGCTCGGGGTGAGCGTGCGAACGATGGCGAGCTCGGACATAAAGGCGCGTTTCATTTCGAAGCCCCTTTCAGCATGAGGCGCAGATAGTCATCAATGGTTGCCCGATCGCAGGGAATCTCGGGAAAGGTTTCGAGCGTTTCGCGACGGTTGGGCACGAGCACGTCCACGCTATAGGCGTGGTGGACGGCACGGGCGCCTTCGACGCAAGCCATAAGCTCGGCGGCCTGTGCTTGGGTACAGTGGGCGATGCCGGCGCGGTCAGTAATGTCCTCGCGCGGCAGGTCAAAAATAATCGAGCCGTTATCGATGCAGATGACGCGGTCGGCGGCGCGATCGAGGTCGGACGTAATATGGCTCGAGAGCAGCACGCTGTGCAGGCCGTCGGAAACAAAGGCGAGCAGCTCATCGAGCAGCTCCTCGCGTGCCATGGGATCGAGGCCCGCGGTGGCTTCGTCCAAAACGAGCAGCTTGGCCTGGTGGCTGAGCGCGCAGGCAAGCTGCAGCTTCATGCCCATGCCGCGGGAGAGGTCCTTGACCTTTGCCTTGGGATCCAAGCCAAATCGGTCGATGAGGCTGGCGAAGGTGTCGTGGCTCCAGGTGGGGTACGCCGGGCCTACGAGTGCCTCGATCTGGCCCGCCTTGAGCGTTGAAGGGAAGGGGCATGTGTCCAGGACGAGACCGACGCGGGAGCGCAGGCAGCGCTGTGTCTCATCGGGCGCGTCGGCGCCACAGCGCTGCCCAAACAGGTGCACCTCGCCGGCATCGAGCTTGATAAGCCCGAGCGCGGCGCGAATCGTCGTTGTTTTGCCGGCACCATTGGCACCAACAAAGCCGACGATCTGGCCGGGCTCCACGGCAAGCGTGACGTCGCGCAGCGAAAAGCGGTCGCTTACAGTGCGTGAGATGCCTTTGAGTTCTAGCAAGTTTTGCATGGTATAGCCTTTCTTGCAGATGGCTACTGCATGGTTTCGGGGGCCACCAGGTCGAGCATCTCGTGCAGTTTGTCGCGCGTGACACCCAGGGTTTCGGCTTGGCTTGCCGCTTTCGCAAGCAGCTCTTTGATATGGCAGAGCTGGTTTTCGCGCAAGAGCTCTTGGTTGTCCTCGGCGACAAAGCAGCCCTTGCCCTGCACGGTACAGATAAACCCGAGCTGCTCCAGATCGGCGTAGGCGCGCTTGGTGGTGATGACGCTCACGCCCAGGTCGCTCGCGAGTGCGCGGATGCTGGGGAGTTTGGCTCCCGCGGCGAGCGTGCCCGAAAGGATTTGAGCTTTGACCTGCGAGGATATCTGCTCGTAGATGGGCTTGTCGCTCGAATTGGATAGGATAATGTCCACAGCGGCTCCTTAGCTGTTGGGCTACACGTGTATATAACCGGTAAGCACAGTATATATACACTATGCACAGTTATGCAAGAGGCAAATACGGATTGGGCCGGCTGCCTAGGCCCCAACTGATGAATTTGTCCTGATAGGCGCCCTAGAGCGGGATTTCGCGGCTACAATAGTGCGGTTACAACGACGTAATGCACTCAATGCAAGAAAGGATCCGCATGGCAAGCCTGTCGGATGAAATCTCGTCGCGCCGCACATTCGCGATCATCAGCCACCCGGACGCCGGTAAGACCACGCTTACCGAGAAGCTGCTGCTCTATACCGGCAGCATTCAGACCGCCGGTTCGGTCAAGGGCAAGAGTTCGGCCAAGCATGCCGTCTCGGACTGGATGGACATCGAGAAGGAGCGCGGTATTTCCGTCACCTCCTCGGTGCTGCAGTTCACCTATAACGGCGCCTGCGTCAACATCCTCGATACCCCCGGCCACCAGGACTTCTCGGAGGATACCTACCGTACCCTTATGGCCGCCGACGCCGCGGTCATGGTCATCGACGGCGCCAAGGGCGTCGAGGCCCAGACCAAAAAGCTCTTTAAGGTCTGTACGCTGCGTCACATTCCCATCTTCACCTTTGTGAACAAGCTCGACCACGAGGCTCGCGATCCGTTTGAGCTCATGGAAGAGATCGAGAATGTTCTGGGCATCAACACCTATCCCATGAACTGGCCGATCGGCAGCGGCCGCAACTTCCGCGGCGTGTTCGACCGTCAGACCCGTCGCGTTATCGCCTTCGAGGGCGACGGTCACGCCAACGCCACCAAGAAGGTCGCCGAGGTCGAGGCCGAGCTGGGCGATCCTTCCATGGACGAGCTCATCGGCGAGGAGAACCATAAGAACCTGATGGACGACATCGAGCTGCTCGATGGCGCTGGCGACGAGCTCGACTTGGATGCTGTGGCCTGCGGCAAGCTGAGCCCGGCGTTCTTTGGCTCGGCGCTCACCAACTTTGGCGTGGAGCCCTTCCTCAAGGAGTTCCTGCGTCTGGCCCCGACGCCGCGCGCCTATACCGATACGCTCACCAGCGAGCCGGTCGATCCCTGCCGCGACGACTTTAGCGGCTTTGTGTTTAAGATCCAGGCCAACATGGACAAGAACCACCGCGACCGCATCGCCTTTGTGCGCATTTGCTCGGGCAAGTTCGAGCGCGGCATGGATGCCTTCCACGTGCAGGGCAACCGCAAGCTCAAGCTTGCCACGGGCACGTCGATGATGGCCGACGATCGCGCCATCGTGGACGAGGCGTACGCGGGCGATATCGTGGGCCTGTTCGATCCGGGTATCTTTAGCATCGGCGACACCGTGTGCTCCGGCAAGCGCCACGTGCAGTATCCGCAGATTCCGACGTTCGCCCCCGAGATGTTTGCTCGCATTACGCAGGTCGACACGCTCAAGCGCAAGCAGTTCGTCAAGGGTATGGAGGAACTTGCCCAGGAGGGCGCCATCCAAATCTTCCGCGAGCTGGGTGCCGGCATGGAGAGCGTCATCGTGGGCGTGGTCGGCGTGCTGCAGTTTGAGGTGCTCGAGCGCCGTCTCAAGGCCGAGTACCGTGTTGAGGTTCGTCGCCAGCCGCTGCCCTATACGGACATCCGCTGGATCCAGAATGACCCCGATACCATCGATATCCCGGGTCTTTCGCTCACGCGCGACACGCTGCGCGTCGAGGACATGCGCGGCGGTAAGCTACTGCTGTTCACGAGCCCGTGGAACGTGGATTGGGCTACCGACCACAACCCCGACCTTATCCTGTCGGAGTTTGGCAACGTGGCCTTTTAACGCATCGGCGCGGTGGCCCTGCGGGGCTGCCGCGCCGTTCGCTTGCCTGATGCCGTGTGAGCGGCTATCATACCCACCGTCGTCTCAAGACCGGGGCGTCCGAGGAGTTCGGGTCCGATATCCTGCTCGTTAAACCTAAAACCAAAGGAGTACATAATGATCAAGAAGGTCATGGAGGACTACAAGGTCCTGCTGCGGAGCATTCCCGCGGCAACGGTTTCGCTGTTTTTCGTGAGCGTCATCATGATGAACCTGCTGGCCAACAAAGAGCTTATCAGCCTGCCGTATCTGGCACTCGATTGCGGCTTTGTGGTGAGCTGGGTTTCGTTTTTGTGCCAGGACATGATCTGCAAGCGCTTTGGCGCCAAGGCATCCATCAAAATCTCTATCCTCGCGCTGCTGGTCAACCTGGCCGTGAGCCTGTGCTTTTGGGCATGCTCGCTCACGCCCGGTATGTGGGGCGCCTACTACGACACCGGCATGATCGAGGTCAACACCGCCCTTAACGCCACCATTGGCGGCACCTGGTACGTGGTGCTGGGCTCTTCGCTGGCAATGCTCGTTTCTGCCGTGGTTAACTCCACGCTCAACCAGTCGCTCGGCCGCATGCTCAAAAAGAATAACTTTGCGAGCTTCGCCTTCCGCTCCTATGTGTCCACGGGTGTTGGCCAGTTTATCGACAACTTGGTCTTTGCCATTGTGGTGAGCCACACGTTCTTTGGTTGGACCTGGGTGCAGGTCCTTATGTGCTCGCTGACCGGCGCTGTTGCCGAGCTGCTGTGCGAGGTTTTCCTGAGCCCCGTGGGCTACAAGGTCGTGCGCGGCTGGGAGCACGAGAATGTGGGCTCCGAGTACCTCGAGCGCCACGCAACCGCCTAAGGAGCGAGTATGCGGGTTTTGATCACGGGCGCTTCGGGCGGTATCGGAGCCGCGTGCGTGCAGCGCTTTTTGGATGAGGGCCACGAGGTCGTGGGCTTTGATCTGCTGTCGCCGGCGATCGAACACGAGCGCTACCGCCATCTGATCGTTGATGTCCGCGAGCCGGACTCGTTTCCAAGCGACCTTGAGCCTCAGGTAATCGTGAACGTTGCCGGTACGCAGGATTCGGCCGACGACATCGCTGCCAACCTGTGTGGCACCATCAACGTGACCGAGCGCTACGCCTTTGTGGGGGAGGGGCTCGCCGCCAAGCCTGCGCCGGCTATCAAATCCGTGGTCAATGTGGGGTCGGCGAGCGGACATACGGGATCGGAGTTTCCCGCCTATGCCGCCAGCAAGGGCGGTGTTATCGCCTACACCAAGAACCTTGCAAACCGCCTGGCACCGCAGGCCATCGCCAACAGTGTGGACCCGGGCGGCGTTATAACGCCGCTCAACCGTTGCGTGATGGAAGACGAACACCTGTGGAACCAGATTATGGAGCTCACGCCGCTTAAACGCTGGGCCACCGCCCAAGAGATCGCCGAGTGGATCTACTTTGTGGGCGTGACCAACCGGTTTATGACCGGGCAGAGTCTGTTGATCGATGGCGGCGAGGCTGGTCGCACACAATTTATATGGCCCGAATAGGAAACGCGCCCGGCGGAAAGCCATCGGGCGCGTTTTTTGATGTATCGATTTTTAGCCGATGCAAGTCCAGTTGACGGGGGTCGAGCCGTGCTGTTCGAGTAGCCGATTGACGGCAGAGAAGGGGCGCGACCCCATAAAAGCGGGGAGTTCTGCCGTGGCACGGTTGGCCGAAAGCGGCGAGGGGTGCGTAGAGGCCAGGCAGAACTTGCCGGTTGCCTTGCCCGCACCGGTAGCGGCGAGTTTGCCTTCGACCATCTGCTGGGCAAAGCGGCCCCATGCCAAAAAGACTACCGGCTGGGGCAGCTGACAGCAGCGTTCGATAATGTAGTCGGTGAGCGTGCTCCAGCCCAGTTTGGCGTGCGAGTTGGCGGCATGCTCGCGCACGGTGAGCGTAGTGTTGAGGAGCAGGACGCCCTGTTGTGCCCATGGTGTCAAGTCTCCCGTGGCGGGGATGGGGCAACCCAGATCGGCTTTGAGTTCCTTATAGATGTTGCGCAGGCTCGGCGGCAACTTGGTTTGCGTTGCGGGGACCGAGAACGACAGCCCCATGGCCTGGTTGGGTCCGTGATAGGGGTCTTGACCCAAGATGACAACCTTGACCTGGTCGGCCGGCGTGTAGGCGAGGGCATTGAGGATGTCGTCTTGTGCCGGGTAGATGGTCTGTTCGGCACGCAAGAGGGCGATGCGCTCGAGCAGCTGGTTCGTAGTGTCACGTACCGGCTGCGGCGCATCGCCCAACCAAGTTGCTATGTTGCGGTCGCGGGTCGCGGTGTCCATGGGGCTCCTTTATGGCAGATGCTCTGTTGGCATCTATTGTAAAGGCGCACCGGTTGCCTTTATGCCACGGCTGTATGAAGAGCGGGGTCTACGAGACGTGCTCGGGCGCTCCTGCCATGCGAGCCTGTTCATGTGCGCGGAGGCGCGGAAGCTCGACGGTTGCCACCATGACGCCGGTTAGGATGAGGGCGGCGCCAAAGAAGGCGATGGGGCTCAGGACCTCGCCAACCAAGAAGAACGAAAAGACAGCGGAGCAGACCGGCTCAAGCGAGAAGGCGAAGCCGGTGGTCTCGGCGGGTACGTGGGGCTGCACGAGCGTCTGGGTGATAAAGCCGTAGGCAGAGCAGATGAGTGCGAGCGCGACGACGACCACGATCTCGCTGGGCGTACTGGGAAGTGTGAAACCGCCAAAGACGCATGCGGCGATGCCCGAGAACAAGCCGCCGAAGCCCAGCTGCCAAACGCCCAGAGCAAGCGGATCGACTTCTTCGACAAAGCGCTTGGCCACGATAATGTGGCTGGCATAGATAAAGGCCGAGAGCAGCATGATGATCGCGCCGGGATTCAGGCTGGTAAAGTCTGCGCCCGAGAGCAGCAACATACCGCAGGTGACGATGGCGGTGCCGACGAGCGCTTTGCGCTCGGGGGCGCGACGCAGCAGGGCGGCGTTGGCAAACGGCACGATCACGACCGTCAGGCTCTGCAAAAAGCCGGCAGTGGAGGCAGAAGTGAGGCTGGAGCCCAAGCACATGCAGGTGAGCTCGGTTGCCATAATGGCGCCGATGATAGCGGCACGAACCATAAGGTCGCGGTTGATGCGGAACGCGCGCTTGTGGAAGAGCAGCAGACAGGCCACAAAGGCGATGATGCAGCGCAACGCGACGATGCTCGTGGCGTTCATGCTGTCCATGCCGATCTTCATGAGGGGATACGAAAAGCCCCATGCGACGGGAACGGAAAATGAGAGCGCGATTGCTTTTTTGCGATCCATGGGACTCCTTTTGTTACAGAACGGTTTCGCACAAAGGATTCTGCTCTCAGATGTTGATGTAGTAAAGCGAATGTATCTTCAGTATGATTAAGAAACGCTAAAGTAGGCGCGAAAAGCGCTGGCAAAACGTTTTACGGCTGCATTGATGTGGAGGCACGATGGCATCGCGGTATCAGATTGTTTGTATGGTGGTCGACCGCGGCAGCCTTAAAGGCGCGGCGGACGAGTTGGGCTATACGCAAAGTGCGGTGAGCCAGGCCGTCAAGGCGCTCGAGCGCGAGCTGGGCACCACGCTTATCGAGCGCGGAAAGCAGGGCGTTTCGCTTACGCGCGACGGTAAACAATATCTGCCGTACCTGCGCCAGATTGTGACCGCCGAGCTCGAGCTCGAGGGCAAGCGGCAGGAGCTGCTGGGGCTTTCGTCGACTGATATTCGCATCGCGACGTTTACCAACGTGAGTCGAACCGTGTTGCCGCGCGTGATCCGCGATTTTGGAGCCCTGCACCCGGGCGTACGCTTTACCCTCAAGCAGGGCGATTACACGCGCAACGCCCAGTGGGTGCACGATGGCGTGGTTGATTTTTGCTTTACGGCACGCGGATTTACCGCTGGGCTCGAGAAGCGCGTGGTCTATCACGACGAGTTGGTGGCATTGTTGCCGGCCGCGCATCCGCTGACGGCAAAGGAAAAGGTGACACTCGCCGACCTGGCGTCCGAGCCGTTTGTACTGCTGGATGAGGGCGAACAGAGCCTGGTGCTCGATGCATTTGCGGCGCATGGGCTGTCGCCGCACGTGACGAGCGAGGTGACTGACGACTACACCATCATGGCGATGGTGGAGGAGGGCCTAGGCGTGAGCATGCTCTACCGTCGTACTGTGGAGGGCATGCGAGCCGATATTCGTGTGCGGCCCATCGTGCATGCCCCCTCGCGCGACGTGGTGGCCGCCTGGCGCAGCTGGGACACCATGCCTATCGCCACGAGGCGCTTTATCGACTATATGAGCTCGCATATTGTCAATTAATGACTGTCGTGGCGTTGAGTGCGGTGTTTAGCGGGCTGTCGCTTTGGCTTGGGTGGCGCGATAGGTGCGTGCCGGGTGGCAAAGTAGTACCGCCACGACCATAAAGAACGCCGTGGTGCCCAGGCTGATGGGGTAGACCATCATGATGTTCGCAAAGGTGCGGAAGTGCGGGAACACGCAGAACACCCAGTAGAAGCGGATGCCGCAGACGCAGATCATGGTGATGAGGGCGGGTGTGAGCGAGATGCCAAAGCCGCGCAGGTAGCCTGACATGTTTTCGTAGAACATGCTAAAGGCGTACGCCGGGAAGATCGAGCACACGCGGATATAGCCGATCGAGACGATGTTGGGATCGCTGTTGAACAGCGACAAGATCTCGCGCCCCAGGCCGACAATAACGATGATCGTGGTGAGCGCGACGATACCGCCTTCGACCAGGCAGACCTTGAGCGTTTTGGTGCAGCGGTCGATCTGGCGGGCACCGTGGTTTTGTCCCACAAAGGTGGTGCACGCCTGGCTAAAGCTGTTGAGCAGGTTGTAGCATACGTACTCCAAGCTCATGGCGGCGCTCGATGCCGCCATGACCTCGGTGCCCAGGCTGTTGATGGCGGACTGGATGATGATGTTGGCTACGGCAAAGACGGCGCTTTGGATGCCGGCTGGCAGGCCGATCTTGACGATGCGCTTGAGGGCGACGGGGTCGATAGCCAGGTCGCGTGGGGTGACGCGGACGACGGAGTCGGTCTTGAGCAGGCGGATAAAGAGTGTGGCGGCGCTGACGGTGTAGGCGATGGCGGTGGCGATGGCGACGCCCGCGACACCCCAGTGGAGTACGGGGACAAAGATGAGGTCCAGGCCAATGTTGAGGACGGTGGACACGGCAAGCGCCTGCAGCGGCATGCGGGTGATGCCGACGGAGCGGAAGATCGCAGCCTCAAAGTTGTAGAGCAAGATCGAGGGCATGCTCAGCAAAAAGACGCGCAGGTAGAGCGAAGCGAGCGGCATGGTTTCGGCGGGAACGTTGAGGGCGGCGAGCATGGGCTCGGCAAAGATCTCGCCCAGCGCGATGACGATAAAGCCCACGAGCGCCATTAAGATCGAGGTATGGACGGCGCGTTTGACCATGCTCTGATCGTCGCGGCCGATAGCGTTGGCGATGACCACGTTGGAGCCAAGCGACATGCCAATAAACAGGTTGAGCATAAGGCTGGTAAGCGGAACATTGGAGCCGACCGCCGCCATGGCGAGGGTTCCCTGGTCGCCCGAGAAGTTGCCGATAATGACCGTGGCGATGAGGTTCGACAGCTGCTCCAAGATGCTCGTGGCGGCCACGGGGAAGGCGAACAGGGGAATATTGCGCCACAGCGAGCCGGTGGTCATATCGATGTGCTTAGATGCGGTATCAGCCATACGCTCTCAATCTCTAACATGCTATATCGTGCTTATTTGCGCAGACGATGATACTCCTAATGCAACCAGTCGGCACTTAGGGACGTTCCTTTTCTGCCGGCAGCTGGGGACACTCCTTGTAGTCATTGGGGACGTCCTTAAACGACTAGTCATTCAAGAACGTCCCCAATGACTAGGTGGGGAAGGCGTGCGACAATAGTGGGCGTTGTGTTGTTCGCGCTAAGGAGTAGCCATGTTGTTGTGTCCCGTTTGCCATGAACCGTTGGTGGACGATGAGCGCGGTGCTGCATGCGCGGGCGGACACCGGTTTGACCGTGCGCGCGAGGGCTATCTATATCTGCTGCGCTCATCCAAGAGCGGCGACTCCATGGGCGATCCCAAGTCGCAGGCGCGTAGCCGTCGTGACTTTCTGAACCGCGGATACTACGCGCCGTTGCGCGATGCGATGGTTGAGCTGGTGCGCGAGCGGGTGTCTGGCCGTGCCGCGTCAACGAACGGCCCCATGACGTTGCTCGATATTTGCTGCGGCGAGGGCTACTACACCAGTGCCATGGGCGCGGTTTCGGGCGTGGATGCTTACGGCTTTGACCTGGGTAAAGAGATGGTGCGCCTGGCCGCCAAGCGCGGCGATGCGACCTATTTTGTGGCCAACATGAAGGATATCCCCGTGGCCGATGGCGCCTTCGATATGGTGACCGAGCTCTTTGCCCCCTTTAACGAGCGCGAGTTTGCTCGCGTGCTGGCGCCCGAGGGCTCGCTCTACACCGTGGTGCCGGGCGCCCGTCATCTGTTTGGGCTCAAAGAGGTGCTCTACGACACGCCGTACCTTAACGATGAGAAGCTGCCGAAGACCACCGAGCTCGAGTTGGTCGGAACGCAGCGGGTGTCTGCGAACATTACGCTCCAGACCCAGGCCGACATCGAGGCGGTTTTCCAGATGACGCCGTACTACTACCGCACGCGCCCTGCCGACAAAGAGCGCCTGGCAAACCTGGACACGCTCCAAACCGATATCGACTTCATCATCGCCGAGTACCGCCACAGCTAACAACCTGCCAAAAAAGGACAGGTTTATTTTGGTAGGTTTTATCTAGGCAAACGTAAAGGGCCGACCGTGGAGATGCGCGATCGGCCCTTTTTAGCTGCTTGATAGCAGGGGCTATGGGAGACAGGTGCCTACAGGCGGTCCTTGTTTTCGGCCTTAATGGCGTGTGCCTGCTGAACAAAGAACAGGTCGTACACCACGATGACAAAGGCGCCGATGTTGACGGCGCTGCCGCCGAGTGCGGGGAGCGTGAGCGCTGCTTGGGCGAGCGTGGTGACGGCGGCAATAATGCCGAGCTTAAACGCGCCATCCACCTGCGAAGGCTTGTTGGCGCCCTTGATGCCCGCAACGCCTGCGGCAAGGTCGACGAGGCCCTTGGCGATAATCACGACGGCGGCGAGCACGGCGTTCGATCCGTAGGTGGACTCGAGCTTGCCGGTGGCGATGCCGGCGATTCCAATGACGAGGCTGGCGATGCCCAGAACAAAATAAATCAGGGCAAGGATTTTGAGTGTCTTGCGAGCGGCGCTCATAACTGGTCCTTTCGATGTGGGCAGGACGACCTCGTCGTGCCCCATGTACAGCACATATGGTGAAGCACATTGTAGTTCAACGGCGGCGTGCATGCGTTTGAAAGCGCTTTGAAGCCTGTACGATTCAACCTTTCAAAAAGGAAAGCTGGGCGTAAGCCAAATCGATGGCAGCGTATGCGCGGCACTGCGATGATGAGGCCATGGTAAGGGCTGGACTGAAGGAGGAACCATGATGTACGGAGCAGAGCAGGTGCGTGAGCCGCGGTCGTTGGGAAGGCGCATGAGTGATTCTGTGATCGCTGCTGTGTGCACGGGATTGATGGCGGTGCTTTGCATTGGGATGCTGTGGGCCATGTCTCATGTGGGACAATAGCGAACAGTCGGGTGCCGGCACGAACGGCACCCCGCGTAGTCGTTTTACTTGTTAAGGAGTGCCCATGGGCGTTGCCGATCCTATTGCTGTTGCTCAAGCTGCTGGGCTCGAGTTGACCAGGACACCCGAGGGCCTCACGCTCACCGATGGCACGATGGAGCTGCGAGCCGATTTTGCCCGCATGCTTCCGCGACTCAAGCAGGGCCGTTTGCAGCAGGAGCTGCTGGTGAAGGCCGCGCGCGCGAAAGGCGTCGAGCGTCCGTGGGCAATCGATGCCACGGCAGGTTTTGGTGAGGATTCGCTGCTGCTTGCCGCCGCGGGCTTTATGGTCGATTTATATGAGCAGGACTGTGTAATCGCGGCGCTCCTTCAGGATGCACTGGATCGTGCCGTGAAAGACCCGGCGCTTGCGGATGCCGTGGCGCGCATGCGCCTGCACGCGGGCGAGGATAGTATTGCCGGTCTTCGCCATACGGCTGAGCTGGTCGAGCAGGGCGAGCTCGTCGCGCCCGATGTGGTATATCTAGACCCCATGTTCCCCGAGCGCACCAAGAGCGCGGCGGTCAAAAAGAAGTTTCAACTGCTGCATCATTTGGAGCAGCCGTGTGCCGATGAAGAGACGCTGGTCGAGGCTGCGCTCGCGGTGCATCCGCGCAAGTTGGTTATCAAGCGGCCGGTGAAGGGGCCACTGCTTGCCGGTGTTAAGCCGAGCTATCAACTTGCGGGCAAGGCCGTTCGTTACGATGTCTTGGTGCCGCCGCGCCCGTAGCTTGCGTGCGATGGTTGGCGCTCCGTCGGTGCCGTGCCGATGCGGTGCCTATTTCCAAGGGTGCGATGTCAGGTGCCAGCCGCCGCAGTATTCGCATTTGTAGCAGGCCAAACCGCGCCGCCCGCGGCTTTCGCAGTCGGCCATAACTGCCTCGGCCTCGGCGCGCGTGTCGTAACGGTTTTTGCGCTCGCACGATTTGTAGCGCCAGGCCTCGTCGCGCTCGGCGTTCAGGGTGTCGCGGCGCTCGTCTTCGCGCGCAAACAGGTCGCTCATATCGCCGCCCGTGGCAGCGCCCAAAAACTCGCTTTTGGCTTTTGACCAAGCGGCTCGCTTTTTGCTCCCCATCTGCTTCGTGCCTCTCTCCAAACGCTGGTATCATTGCCCAATCAAAGTGATACCAATAAACGTGAGGTCGCCGCGTGATGATCAGAAAAACCCTCGATACCGACATTCCCGCCGTCATGGCTATCTATGACACGGCCCGCGCCTTTATGCGCGCGCATGGCAACGCCACGCAGTGGCCCGAGGGCACGCCTTCTGCCGAGCAGCTGGCTGCCGATATCGCCGCCGGTGGCAGCTATGTGTGTGAAGTCGACGGCCGCGTGGTGGCGACGTTTGCCTTTTTACCGGGCCCGGACGAGTGCTATGACGTAATTGAGGACGGGCAATGGCGCAGCGACACTCCGTACGCCGTGCTGCACCGTGTGGCGTCCGACGGCACCGCGCACGGTATCGCGGCCGCGATGTTTGCCTTTGCCAAAGAGCGTGCCGATCACCTGCGTATCGACACGCATCAGGATAACCTGCCCATGCGGGGTGCGAGTATTAAGGCGGGGTTTGAGCGCGCCGGCATCGTGTATGTGTCCGACGGTACCCCGCGCGTGGCGTTTGACTGGCTGCGTGAGGCATAAGAGCGGGGACGCGTGTCAACAATTTGCACGAACGAAAATGGCCCCGGGTGGGGCCATTTTCGTTCGCAGGCTGTTTTGCAAGCCGGCTTTCGCAAGGCGCGAACCTACGAAAATCACCGCGCGGCAACGCGGAGCGATGAGCTCGGTCGGGGGATAGGGCCCGCTTCGCCCGCCGGCTCGTAAATTGTATCATCCAGTGTGGAACGAGGACGCCCGTTGCCGCGTGCGATGGGCTTGTAGCTTGTAATAAGAGGAGAGCCATGTCGAAGCAGGCAGTCGTTGGAATCTTGGCGCATGTCGATGCCGGCAAGACCACGTTGGCCGAGACCATGTTGTTCAACGCGGGTCGCATTCGCAAGCGCGGCCGCGTGGACGATGGCGATTCGCATCTGGACACTAACGCGATCGAGCGCGAGCGCGGCATTACGATCTTCTCGTCGCAGGCCGTGCTCGACCACGGCGATACCCACGTCATGCTTGTGGATGCGCCCGGCCACGTCGATTTTTCGGCCGAGGCGGAGCGCACGCTGCGCGCGCTCGACTATGCGATTTTGGTTGTGGGTGCCAACGACGGCGTGCAGGGGCACACCGAAACCCTGTGGCGCCTGCTTGCGCGCTATGACATTCCGACGTTCATCTTTATCAACAAAATCGATTTGGAGAATCCCGGCCGCGATGTTTTGCTGGCACAGCTTGGGCAACGTCTTTCCGAGGGCTGCCTGGATGCCAGCGAACTGTTGGTGGGTGGTGCCGTTCAGGAGGACGCTGCTGCGTTGGACGAGGCGGCGCTCGAGGAGTTTCTCGACGCAGGGGAGCTTTCGACTGCCACGCTTTCGCGGCTGGTCGCAGAGCGAAAGTTGTTTCCCTGCTTTGCGGGCTCGGCGCTCAAGGACCAGGGTGTGGCAGAGCTACTCGACGGCATATGCGCTTTGATGCGCGAGCGAATATGGCCCCAGGAGTTCGCCGCGCGAGTCTACCGCGTGAGTCGTGGAGACCGTGGCGAGCGTCTTGCCTGGGTCAAGGTGACGGGCGGTGTACTGCGTGCAAAGCAAGTTGTCGAGGGATGCTCTGGCGCCTCCACTTGGGAGCAAAAGATCGACCAGGTGCGCATCTATAACGGCGAGAAGTATGAGCTTGCCCAAGAAGTTGCTGCTGGCGGTATTTGTGCCGTGACGGGCCTTGCGCACGTTCGCCCAGGGGATGCCTTGGGCGCGGAGCCCGTGGGCGATGCGCCTGTCATCGCTCCGGTCCTCACCTATACGGTGCTTCCGGGCGAACACGATGTCCACGCGGTGTTCAAAGCACTGACAGAGTTGGCGGACGAAGATCCCATGCTCGGCGTAAGCTGGAACACTCATCTTGAGCAGATTCATTTGCAGCTGATGGGCGCCGTGCAACTCGAGGTCGTGCAGCGGGTGTTGGCCGATCGCTTTGGCCTTTCGGTTGCGTTTGAGTCTGGCGGCATTCTCTATAAGGAGACTATTTCGCAGCCGGTCGAGGGCGTGGGCCACTTTGAGCCGCTGCGCCACTATGCCGAGGTACATCTGCGCCTGGAGCCGTTGCCAGCGGGTTCGGGCGTGCAGTTTGGCACCGTGACCTCGACCGACGAACTCGATCTTAACTGGCAGCGTTTGGCACTCACCAACGCCATGGAGCGCGATCACCTGGGCGCGCTGACCGGCTCGCCCATCACCGATGTGTGCATTACGCTCACGGGCGGCCGTGCGCATGCCAAACACACCGAGGGCGGCGATTTTCGCCAGGCCACGTACCGCGCGATTCGCCAGGGGCTCATGCAGGCGCGTGAGGCTGGCGCGGCGGTACTGTTGGAGCCGTGGTATCGCTTTGAGCTCGAGGTGCCGGGGGAGTGCGTGGGCCGGGCGCTCTCGGATGCCACGCGCATGGGTGCCGAGTACGAGCCGCCGACGATGGCGGGAGACCGGGCGAAGCTTGTGGGTCGCGTGCCGGCATCCGAAGTGCAGGATTACGCGCTGGAGGTGGCTGCCTACACGAGTGGTCGCGGACATCTGTACCTAGAGTTTGCCGGCTATGCGGCTTGCCATGATGCCGAGCGCGTAATCGAGACGGCCGCCTATGAGCCCGAGGCCGATCTGCCCAACACGCCCGACTCGGTCTTTTGCTCTCACGGCGCCGGTTACACGGTCAAATGGTACGACGTCCCCGAGGCAGCCCACGTAAAGGTCGATCCCTCCACCTTCCGCCCCTGGCGAGCAGCAGACGCAGAGTTCTTCTGCCATAGGTGATAGAAGGGCGGCCTCTTTGTCACCTGCTGTTGGTATAACTCGGTATAAGTTGGTATAACTATAGGCAGCGTTTGCCAATCCGAGGAGGCCGACATGAATCCAAATCCCTTTAAGCCCACGGCTGGCAAGCGGCCTCCGATACTCATCGGCCGCGAGTCGGTCATCGAAGATTTCGAGGAAGGGCTCGATAACGGCGCCGGAGCGCCGGGCAGGCTCATGCTCATTACGGGAAACCGTGGCTGCGGCAAGACGGTTCTCCTGCGGGAGCTGCAACGTCTGGCCAGCGAGCGCGGATGGGCGGTTGTCTCCGATTCCGCTTCTCTTGGCTTATGTGATCGCTTGGCCGACGCGCTTCGCTCGAATAGGCCCGTTGTGACGTCAATGGAATTCGGTTCGTCGTTTGGCCGGATGTCGGTCGAGGCGGCGCGAGCAAAGGGCGAAACGTTGCGAGGGCTGGTCAACGAGCGCCTTAAGAAGCTCGGTCCAGGCAAGGGCATACTGTTTGCGATTGACGAGGCGCAATCTGCGTCTATCGAGGAACTAGCGGCTCTTGCCGTTCTCTATCAGCAGGTGCTCGGAGACCAGGATGCCACGGGATTGCCCGATAGCGACCAGCGCGGTCTTGCGCTGGTGTTCGCAGGCTTACCCAGTATGGTTGACGATCTGCTCGAAGAGCCGAGCGTGACGTTTTTGCGGCGTGCCCAGCAGCGTACGCTGGGGGCGATATCCTTGCCCAAGGTGCGTGATTCATATATCCAGACGGTCAAAGACGCTGGTCTTTACGTTGACACGGAGACGGCGGACCTTGCGGCACACAGGAGCATGGGGCATCCCTATATGGTTCAGCTGGTGGGCTATTACATGTGGCGCTCTGCTGTCCGGCGTGGCTCGCAAGTCATCGAAAGGCACGATGTCGAGGATGGCCATGCGGATGCCGTCTCCGAGTTCTACGAAGCGGTTGACGCGCCCCTGTATTACGGGCTGCGCAGTCCACAGCGCCTCTTTATCGAGGCCATGGCGGTTGACGAGGACAAACCGACGCGCATGGCGGATATCATTGAGCGCTGTGATCGTACCCAGAGCTGGGCGAGTAAATATCGCGCAAGCCTGATTCGCGAGCGCGTCATCGAGGCTGCCGGATACGGTCTCGTCCGGTTTACTGTGCCCATGCTGGGCGAGTACATCCGCGACCGCGTTTTATGGCATAAGTAGGGTGATAAAGGTGACAGAACAGAAGATGAGCCCGCAGGCTATCGAGGTGCGTGGCGCACGTGTACACAACCTCAAGGACATCGATATCGATATTCCACTGGGAAAGCTCGTGGGTATTGCCGGCGTGTCGGGTTCGGGCAAGAGTTCGCTGGCGCTGGGAGTTCTTTATGCCGAGGGCTCGCGCCGCTATCTGGAGGCGCTCAGCACCTATACTCGCCGTCGTCTGACGCAGGCCGAGCACGCCCAGGTGGACGAGGTGCTGCATGTGCCGGCGGCACTCGCATTGCACCAGCGCCCCAGCGTACCGGGCGTGCGCTCGACCTTTGGCACCATGACCGAGCTCAACAATAGTCTGCGTCTGCTCTTTAGCCGTTGCGCCCATCACGTGTGCCCGCACTGCGGGGAGCGTGTGGAGCCGAGCCTTAACGTGGCTGCGGGCCTGTCGCTCACGTGCCCTGCGTGCGGTCGCGAGTTCTACGCGCCGAGTGCCGAGGATTTGGCTTTCAATAGCGGCGGTGCATGCCCCACCTGTGGCGGCACCGGTGTCATGCGCGAGGTGGACGAGGCGAGCCTGGTGCCCGACGAGTCAAAGACTATCAACGAGGGTGCGGTGCTTCCCTGGGGTACGCTCATGTGGGATTTGATGAAGCAGGTCGCCGGCGAGATGGGCGTGCGCACCGACGTGCCGTTTAACCAGCTCACGCCTCAAGAGCGCGACATCGTGTTTCATGGTCCGGCGGTTAAGAAGCACATCCTCTACGTGCCCAAAAACGGCGAGGGCGCTACGCCACTCGACTTTACCTATTACAACGCCGTCTATACCGTCGAGAATGCGCTCGCCAAGGTCAAGGACGATAAGGGCTTAAAACGCGTTGCGCGCTTTTTGCGCGAGGGCCCATGCCGCGATTGCGGCGGCACGCGTCTCTCCGAGGCTGCGCGCCAGCCCCAGGTGCGCGGTATCAATCTGGCGCAGGCGGCGGCTATGACGCTGGGCGAGGCGATTGAGTGGGTGCGCGGGGTGCCCGCATTCTTGCCGCCCGAGATGCGGCCCATGGCGACGGATATCTGCGATTCGTTTTTGAGCGCGGCCTGTCGTCTGGTCGACTTGGGTCTCGATTACCTTTCACTCGACCGCGCCGGCGCCACGCTTTCCACGGGTGAGCGCCAACGCGTGCAGCTTGCTCGCGTGGTGCGTAACCGATCGACAGGCGTGCTTTATGTGCTGGACGAGCCTTCGATCGGCTTGCATCCTGCCAATGTCGACGGCCTGGTAGGCGTGATGCGAGATCTGGTGGATGACGGTAACACCGTGGTTGTTGTCGACCACGATACGCGCGTACTGGCGGATGCCGACTATCTGGTCGAGATGGGTCCCGTTGCCGGAGCAGGCGGCGGCAATGTGATCGCCGCTGGTACGGTAGACGAGGTCGAGCAATCGCAGGGCAGTCGCATCGCGCCGTTTTTGCGCTCAGAGTCCAAGCGCTTGCGTCCGCAGGTGACTGATGAGGAAATGTTCGACCAGGGCCATATCCGCATGGCAACCGAGGCCATCCATACCGTCAAACCGCTCGAAGTCGATATCCCGCGCGGCCGCCTTGTCGCGGTGACGGGCGTTTCGGGTTCGGGCAAGACGACGTTGGTGCTCGAGACGCTCATCCCGGCGCTCAAGGCGCAGGCAGCCGGCGAACGCTTGCCGGGGCACGTGCGTTGGGTCGATGCCGAGGGCATTGCCCGTGCCAACCTGATTGACGCCACGCCCATCGGTGCCAACGTGCGCTCGACGGTAGCGACCTATGCCGACATCCATGATGAGTTGCGCCGTGCCTTCGCCCGTACGTCCGAGGCCAAGGCAGCCGGCTACAAGGCAGGTGCCTTTAGCTACAACACCGGTGCCTTGCGCTGCCCCACGTGCGATGGCACGGGCTCGATATCGCTCGACGTGCAGTTTTTGCCCGATGTCGAAATCGTCTGCCCAGCATGTCGCGGCTCACGTTATGCAGACGCGGCTTCGCATGTCCATCGCGAGGGCAAGGACGGGAGCCTGCTTACGTTGCCGCAGCTCATGGACATGAGTGTGGATGAGGCGCTCGACGCCACGGTGGGACTCAAGAAGGTTCAGGCGCGCTTGCAGACCTTACACGACCTGGGCTTGGGCTATCTCACCTTGGGTGAGCCCACACCGGCGCTTTCGGGCGGTGAGGCACAGCGCCTTAAGCTCGCGAGCGAGATGGGCCGCGTGCAGGACGACGCCGTATTCGTATTCGACGAGCCCACGATCGGACTACATCCGCTCGATGTCCAGGTGCTGTTGAACGTGTTTGACGGCCTCGTTGCCAAGGGCGCCACAGTTATCGTGATCGAGCATGACCTCGACCTTATCCGTAACGCCGATTACGTGATTGACATGGGCCCAGGCGGTGGCGACGCCGGCGGGCAAATCGTCTGCGCCGGCACGTCGGGCGACATCGCGGCCTGCTCCGCAAGCATCACCGGCCGCTACCTATAGGCAATGTGACAAAGGGGCTGCCCCTTTGTCACATCCCTGCAAAGCCCGTTTGTCGTAGCGCCTCGTAGAGGACGATGGCGGCGCTGTTGGAGAGGTTGAGTGCACTGATGCGGTAGTCGTCCGGGTCGACGAAGTTGCCGCAGATGTCCTGTTGAAGGATGGCCTCGTGGCTGCCCTCGGTATGTCCCAGCGATTCCTCGTGGGCTTCCCAGGCCTCGGCGTTATCGAGTGAGTCACAATCGCGCAGCATCGGGATGCGCTCGCAGCGCTCGGACGCCGCGGCAAGCAGTGGCTCGGGAATGCCCGAGCTCTCGCTGCCAAAGACCAAGTAGTCTCCATCGCGGTAGGTACTCTGCGCATAGGTGCGGCGTGCCTTTTTGGTCAGCAGATGCAGGCGCTCGTCGGCGGGGGAGAGGTCGTTACGCGCAAGAAAATCCTCCCAGCCGGCATAAGTCGTCACGTCCAAGTTTTGCCAGTAGCCTAGTCCGGCGCGACGCACCGTCTTGTCGTCGAGTGAAAACCCCAGCGGCTCCACCAGATGCAGGCGGGCGCCGGTAACCACGCAGGTGCGGCCGATATTGCCCGTATTGGCCGGAATCTCGGGCGCATACAGCACAATGTTGAACATGAATCTCCTTGGCATAGAACGAAAAACCACCACGAAGGGGCGCCTTCGTGGTGGTTAGCGGTTACGTGGGCGGGCAAACGCTCGCTTCGATAAACCTAGGCGCGGTGCCAGTCGGTCAGGCAGGCATCGAGGGAGGCGATGAGCGCATCCTTGTCCATGTGACGGCCGATGATGCACAGGCTCGTCATGCGGTCGCCCGTCTCGTCGTCCCAAATCTGCATGATTTCGGGGTTCTCATCGATGATCTTCTGCTTCTCGCCCTCGGGCGCAGAGTCGACAAACAGGCCGTTCTCCATCAGGCGCATCTGGTGGCCGGCCTGCTCGAACATGTAGCACATGTCCGGATCGCCGGTCTGCCACAGCGGACCCTTGACGCGGATGACCTCGTCGGGCCACTCCTGCTCAACAAAATCGGTGAACTTCTGCAGGTCAAACGGCTTGCGGCGAGAGTACACAAAGGTCTCGATGTCGTACTCCAGCACCTCGGGGTCGTCGTGCTCCTCGGGATGCTCCATGGCCTCGATCCAGGCGGCGGAGTTGTAGGCGCGCATAAAGTCGAAGCGGTCAGTATCGAGCAGCTCCTCCATGGGGACCTCGCCGTTTTGGGCCTCGACGATCACGGCGTCTTTCTGCAGGCTGCGCACGATGGCCTTGAGCTCGGCGATCTGCTCAGGGCTCACGGTATCGGTCTTGTTGAGGATCAGCGTGGAGCAAAACTCGATTTGCTGGATGAGCAGGCTCTCGATGTCGTCCTCGTCGATATCCTCAGCCAGCAGGTCGCGGCCGCCGTTGAACTCGTCGTACATGCGGGCGCAGTCGACCACGGCCACGATGTTGTCGAGCGCGAGCTTGGGCTCGCCGCCCACCTTAGCCTCGTCGCAGAAGCTCGAGATGGTGTAGGCGATGGGGATAGGCTCGCAAATGCCCGAAGCCTCGATGATGATGTAGTCGAAGTTGCCCGAATCGGCGATGCCCTGCAGCTGGTTAGCAAGGTCGTCCGAAAGCGTGCAGCAGATGCAGCCGTTGGTGAGCGGGATGAGGTCGTCGGTCTCGGAAAGGCCGCCGTCGGCGATAAGGCTGGCGTCGACGTTGATCTCGCCGATATCGTTGACGATCACGGCTGCGCGGATGCCGCCGTCGTTAGCGAGGATGTGGTTGAGCAGCGTGGTCTTGCCGGCACCGAGGTATCCGGTAAGCATGATGATCTTCACGGGTTTGTTGGGCATGTGCCCTCCTTTGTTAGACATGGCTTACAGTTGAATCATATGCCAAACGCCTGCTCTTATACCCACGCGCCGGCAAATAACACAGGCTACTCCCAGGCTCCCCATACATCGGGGCAATAACCGACGGTGGCCTTTTTGCCGTTGCGCACGATGGGCTCGGCCAAGACCTGCTGGTTCTCGAGCAGCTTGTCGAAGCGCTGGCTAGGGGTGAGGTGCTGGATGAGCGCGAGCGTCTCCTCGTCCTTAGCCTTGGGGTTGAGCAGCTTGTCGATGCCGCCGACCGCCTGCATCACGCTCGTGAGCTCGCCCTTGCTCATCTCCTTTTCCTTAAGGTCGATAAACTGCACCTTAATGCGGCGCTCCTTAAAATAACGCTGAGCCTTCTTGGTATCGAAAGACTTTTTGGTGCCAAAAATTTGCACGTTCATGTATTTGTTCCGCCGTTCTACCTGATGAAGTTGGTGCGCTCGCGATCGGCTTCGGGGGCTTCGATGCCGGCGGCCTGTCCTGCCTCGATACAATGCAGGAGCCAGGCCATGTTCTTGCCGATGTTGCGCATGGTGGCCAGGCCCTCGGCGTCTTGGGCGGCCTCGCCCGGCATGGCGCCAAACACGTTGTTCCAGTACGTGGAAGCAACCACGGGCATCTGGTTGATGGTGAAGTACTTATTGAGCACGTCGAAGGTGGTCGACGTGCCGCCGCGACGGGCAACGGCGACGACAGCGCCCGGCTTGTGTGCAAAGGCTTTGCTGCCGGCATAGAAGGCGCGATCGAGGGCCGAAAGGATGCGTCCGCTGGGGTGCGCATAGTAGACGGGCGAGCCAAAGACAAAACCATCTGCCTGCTCGGCGGCAGCGATCAGCTCGTTCACCACGTCATCGTCAAAGGTGCAGCGGCAATCGAGCTTGCCGCACTGACCACAGCCAATGCAGTCGCGAATGGGCTTGGTGCCCAGCTGAAACACCTCGGTATCAATGCCTTCGGCATTGAGTTGCTCGGCGACCTCGGCGAGTGCGCGGGCGGTGTTGCCGTTTGCCTTGGGGCTGCCATTGACCAAAAGAACCTTCATCACAAACTCCCTCTGCTGTCGGTGACTTCTGCAGAGGATTATCGCACGATGGGGGAGGCGGTGTGGGCGCGGTGCTAATCCAGTTTGGTGCCTGGCACCTGCACGGCTTTCCCGAGCAACGCTTTGAGCTCGTTCAAAATGGAAACGGGCTGACGGTCGACGCCGTCCAGATGGAGCGTGGCCACGCGAATGGGTGGCTGATATTCAAATGGGCCAAAGAGCACGGGGGAACCCAGGAACCGCTCGATTTCGTCTGCGAGCTCGTCGATTGCCTCGGGGCCGAGCTCATCGAAGAGCGCCATGAACATCGGCCCCGTCGAGCGGAACAGACGACCCTTGCCGCGCGAACAATCCATGAGGCAGGCGGCGCTTTCGGCGAGCACGCGGTCGCCTGCATCGAATCCAAAGCGGGCATTGACCTCGGCGATATCGTCGACCTTAATGGCAATAAAGCCTGCCTCGTGCGGCACGCGGCGCATCTCTCCAATAGCGTTGACCAGCGCGTAGACATCGCCCAGGCCCGTTACCGAGTCGGTCGTATCCGCTAGGCTTCGGTTGACGATAATGCCCACATACATGCTGGGCTCGGTATCGGTGCCGTCCAAGCGGTAGCCCGTGCAGTCGCAAAGCGCGTATTTTCCGGTGGCATCCATTACGCGATACTGCATGTAGTGGAAGTGCCACGTGCCGTTTATCACCATGTCGAGCTCGGCGCGTACGTTGTCGCGGTCCTCGGGATGAACGCGGGCGAGCCACATGTCGAGTGAGTTAAAAGGGTGCTGGGAAGGCAGGTCAAAATCGCGCACGGCGTTAACCGACCATTGCGATTCTCCAGTATCGAGGTTAAGGATGAACGGATAGCGCGTCTCGGAGCTCATGGAGATCGCTTGGAACACCCGGTCGTTGCAGGGAAGCTGATCGACGATTGGGCGTTGCGGCGCGTCATTGTTTTCCGGTTGCTGTACACGATGCATAAGCTTATAGCGATACATCTTGCGATCGGCGTCCATCGTCATCTGGCGACGCGTGTCGTCGGCAAGTGGATCGACGCGCGAGCAGCCAAAGCTAAAGCTGGCGATCATGGGCGCCTTGCCATCTGAGCTCGCCTCGATCAGCCCGGCACGTACCTGCTCTAAGCGCTGCTCGAGTTCAGTCTCGTTTGCGGAGAGCGAGATAAGCACAAACTCGTCTCCACCGATACGGAACAGCATCTCATCGTGCTCCATGGTTTCGGAGAGCGTGCGGCAGATGCTCAGAATATAGCGATTGCCTTCGGCGTGGCCAAACCTATCATTGCAATGCTTGAGATGGTCGATGTCAATATAGGCGCAGGTGAAGGGGTCGCCTTTGCGCCAGAGCTGCTCGACGTGACGGTCGAGTCCGCTGCGGTTGCCCAAGTTGGTGAGCGGATCGATATAGGCGTTGCGCTCAAGCAGCCGGCGCTCTTGTTGCAGGATGGCATGCGTCTTTTGCAGTTGCTCACCAACGGCGCGTAGCTCAGCAGGCAGCGCGGCAACATCGAGTTCGGCGGTCGAGATGCCATTCGCAAGTCGTTGGAGATAGGCAATAATCAATTGCTCACCCAGGCGATATGACTCGTTCATGATGGATAACCTCCTTGGGCGGAACAATGGTTTGTATCATATCCCCAATTCGGTTTGAATTGGGGATATAAGTCAGCTAATGGAGGCAAATTCCCCCTTCGGCGGTGGCGTTTTGCGCGCGAGCGTATCAGTTGTTATTGCCACCATCGAGCAATGCCTCAAAATCCTTCGCCGGCATGGGGCGGTAGTAGAGGAAGCCCTGAGCGTAGCGGGCGCCCATTTGTCGTAGCATGTTCGCCTGTTCATTTGTCTCGACGCCTTCGACCTCGACGGGCAGATGGAGCGACTGCGCCATTTCGAGCATCGATGAAATGATTTGCGTGCTGCGGCCTTGATCGCGATCGGTGGGTACAAAGGCGCGGTCGAGCTTGATGACGTCGACGTTGACGTTCTTGAGCATCGCGAGCGTGGACTGACCGGTGCCAAAATCGTCCATATAGGTCGAGAAGCCGCGGGTGTGCAGGTCGGCCGTCAGTTTGTCCACGGCCTCGGACTCTCCCGTATAAGCCGTCTCGGTGATCTCGATACGCATGAGCTCGGGCGGTAGGTTGTATTGGGCGGCGAGCGCCCCCATATGCTCGGCAACGTCGCAGGCAAGGATATCCACGCGCGACACATTAAGCGAAACCGGAACCACACGAAGCCCTCGATCGATGCGCTCGCGCAGCCACGAGGCGACACCCTGCCAAATGTACTTGTCGAGCGTCACCACAAAGCCGCTTTCCTCGAGTGCGGGGATAAACGTTGCGGGCGAAATGAGAGAGCCGTCCTTGTCAATCCAGCGGGTGAGTGCTTCGGCGCCAATAATCTCACCGGTTTCCATATCGACCTGGGGCTGCAAGTGGTAGGTAATACGACCATCTGAGAGCGCGTACTGGAATTCGGTCAGCGTGCGGTGGAACGCGACTTCGCGCTCGTACTCCGCGGGGCAGAAAATGGCAATGCGCTCCTTAAAGTCGTTTTTTGCGCGCCGATTGGTAAACATGGCCTTCGTCTGCGCATCGATGGTGATCTCCTCATTGGAGTCGATGGGGTAAACGCCCATGGACGGCCAAAAACCTACGCCGTCGTTGTGCTTGGCTACAGCCTCGCGCACGCGCGCATAGACACGGTGAACGAAATCGTGCTCAAAGGGTATGAGCAGACAAAAGTCGTCTTGTCCCCAGTATCCCGCGACACCCATGTCGGCGTTCTCGATATCCTTGAGCACCGTGCCCACATCGGCAAGCATACGGTCGCCTTCGGCCTGTCCATACCATTCGTTAAATAGGCGCATGTGGCCCATGTCGACGGTGGCGATACACCAAGCGCCGTCGCGCCTTGCCTTGATGAAGGCATTGGCACGGCGCATAAACTCGCTGGGGCGGTAGAGGCCTGTGAGCATGTCGAGGTGCTCGGCGACGGCGCCTTTGCGTTCCATCTCGGGTATGGGCAGACTGTCGTTGGGAACAAGTCCGCCGGCCGTGCGAAGGCGACGATCGAGTTCGCCCAAAACAGTCGATGCTTGGGAGTCCAGGCGTTCGTAAAAGGTCGGGACGACAAGACAGACGGGAGCAATGGTGTCGCCTGCGATTTGCACAGGAGCGAAAACGGCCTCTTTAAGGTGGCGGGTCAGTTGCTCGAATGCCTCGTGGTCCAGGTCATTGCTGAGCACGACGAACTGGACGCTACGTGAACGGTAGACCCTGCTCCTGCCGCGGGTGATCGACAGCATGCGGCCTGCGTATTCGGCGAGCATGTTGTCGACAGCCTCGGCTCCGTAGAGCTCGTTGAGCTTTGTCGTGCCACGAACGCGCACCGCTATAAGGCCCGTCTCGCAACGGTCGCAACGACAGGCGTCGATGGCATTGACCAACATGCGCTGGGTGCCGAGGCCTGTCGCGGCGTCGACGGTTTCGGCAAGTGAGTGGTTGACGAGCTCGCCGACATAGAGCGAGGGGACATTTTCGTCGCCGTCGATGCGAAACCCGCGAGCACGGCAGAGGACGTAGTCGCCGACGGCATTGCGCACACGATACTGCATGACGCGACGGTGCTTGGTGCCGTTATAGACCTGGTCGATGTCGTTGATGTAGGCCTCAAGGTCATCGGGATGCACGCGCGTTTTCCAGTAATCGCGACAGTTGTCTATGTGCTCCGAGGGAAGGCCAAGATCGCGCAAGGCGCCTTGCGACCAAAGGGTGCGATGTTTGTCCAAGTTCTCGATAAAGAAATAGCGGCCCTCGTTGAGCATCGAAAAGGCGTCGAAAATACGGTCGCTTATTTCGAAGTCGTCGGCGTGGACTTGCGTGATATTGCGTCGATCAAGGTGCATGGCATGACGTAGCTTGTAGTCGTACATGCGATGGTCGGCATCGAGCGTCATGCGATTGGGGGCTTCGCCCAGGGCGGGGTCGGCATACGACACTCCATAGCTAAACGAGCGGGGCATCTCGGAATCGTTGTTTTTGAGTAGGACCGTTCGGCAGTGTTCCAGACGTTCGGCGAGGTCGTCCTCGGTCGCAATCGTAGATAGGATGGCAAACTCGTCGCCGCCTATGCGAAACGCCGCTTCGTCCACTTTCATATACAGCTTGAGATAGAGGCTTACCTGCAAAATATAGCGGTTGCCCTCGTCATGGCCAAAGACGTCGTTGCAGTGCTTGAGATTGTCGATATCGATGTACGCCATGGTAACGGGGGTGTCCTGCTCCCAGAGCTCCTCGAGGGAACGGGCAAAGCCGCCGCGGTTGCCAAGTCCAGTAAGCTGGTCGGTAAAGGCGGTCCTAATCAGATCATCCTGGCGCTCGAGAAGGTCGCGGACGGTCTTTTCGAGCTTCTCGGTATAGTTGTTGGCGCTATCCATAGCTACGCTGCTTTCTTGGGTCGAGGCGCTGCGGCGCACTGGTTGCGCTGCGCGGTGGGGGCTAAAGGCGTTTGTCGTTAACAAGCGGCGCCATGTTGCGGCGGCAGCGTATGGCCGCTGTTCTGCAAAAGGATGCCGCGCGGGTCAATGGATGCGCTGTCGGCAATGAGCTCCTCGAACGCATTGATTGGCATGGGGCGGTAGTAGTAAAAACCTTGGACATAGCGCACACCGAGTTCATGCAGAAAAGCGATTTGCTTGTCGGTCTCGACGCCCTCGACTATGACGGGCATGCCGATTTGCCAAGACATGTTGATGACAGACTTGACGATGCTTTCTCCCTTGTCTGCCTGACTGGTTTCGACGGGCATGAAACGGCTGTCGAGTTTGATCACATCGGCGTCAATATTCTGCAACATGCTGAGCGACGACGATCCGCTGCCAAAATCGTCGATGAGCACGGAGAAGCCCAGAGAACGGAGTTTGCTGGCGAGCGTTGTAACATCCTCGGGATTATTGGCGTACGCGCTTTCGGTGATTTCGGCCTTAACGTAATGCGTAGGAACGGCATGCCGCATTGCCAGACGTTCGAACTGCTTGGCGACGTCAACCGAGATCAAATCGGTTTGGCTTATGTTGACGGAGATGGGTACGCAGGGCAATCCCTGAGCCAAACGCTCGGAGAGCCATGCAAAAACGAGGCTCCAAATATGGCGATCGAGCGTCACCGCGAAGCCGTTGCGCTCGAGCAGCGGTACAAACGTACCGGGTGAGACAAAGCCGCCGTCCTCGTCTTTCCAGCGGGCAAGCGCTTCGCCGCCTATGATCTTTTTGGTTTCCATATCATATTGCGGCTGGATATGGAAGGTTATCCGTCCCTGGTTTAGAGCGTGCTGGAATGCCGAGAGCAGATGGTCCTCGCGCTCGCGTTGCGCGTAGGTCTCGGGTTCAAAGAACTTGATGCGGTCTCTAAAATCGTGGCGCGCGCGGGTGAGCGCGGCCTTTGCGTGGTCGTAGAGCAAAATGTTGATGCGTTCTTCTGAACCTACGGGGCAAACGCCGAAGGCGGGCAAAAAGCCGACCGAGTCGTCGCGCGTGGCGACGATGCCCCGGATGCGTTCGTAGAGCGTGTCGATGGTCCCGCGGTCGCCGGGGAGATAGGCGACAAAGTCGTCCTGGCCCCAGTACCCGGCGATCCCGCCACAATCGGCTTGTAACGTCTGCAGCGCGCTTCCTACCTCGGCAATGAGGGTATCGCCTGCCTGGCGTCCGTACCACTCGTTAAAGACGCGCATGCGTCCCAGGTCGATGGCGACAATGGCGCGGTCTTCGTTGGGGTGCGCGGACCGATGCGTGTCGGCGACGTGTAGAAAATCATTGCCGCGCATGAGACCGGTCATCTTGTTCCGTCGGTCGTACGCGGCAAAACTACCGACTTGGGTCAAAGCGCTTGGACTGTGATGTGTCGGAGCCGTGCTGCGTATCTCGGCGTCAAGGCGGCGATTGAGGCTGGACAGCACCGTGAGCGGCTGCGAGGTGATAGACGAATAACGCGCAAAGGTCGTGTGGGCGACAGGGACGATATCGATGTCATGCACCGTGATGGGGGCCATGAGCGTTTGCCACAGCCTTTGGGCGGCATCGGAAAGATCGATGTCGGGCTGGCCGTCAAACATAAGAACAAACTGCAGGCCATATGAGCGGAAGAACTCGGGCGATTCGGGGAGCTGAGACAGGATGCGCCCAGTGAGCTCCATGAGAACATCGTTGCCCGTTTGGTAGCCATAGATGGCATTGATACGGTCGATGTTCTCGAACTTAAACGCCACCAAATCGGTGGGTTTGGCGAGTTCCCTACGCTTCTCGATAGCCGCCATCAGTGCGCGCACATCGCCCACACCGGTAGCGGGATCGGTGCTTTCGACAATGCTCGCGTTTGTGATGGAGCCGGCAAACAGCGTGGGCTCACTTTCGTTGCCGTCAAGACGTATGCCGGAGCACGTGACAGTAATGTATCGGCCGCTTGCATCCTTGGCGCGATAGCGCATTCTGTGACGGTGTTTTTTGCCGGACATCACCTCTTCGATATCCTGGCGCCAGGCATCGATGTCGTCGGGATGGATGTGTTGCGACCATACCTTGTCCATCTGATGGACGTTTCCGGCTGGTAGGCCAAAATCCTGTACAGCGTTTTGAGACCAATGAGACTGATCGGTGTCGACGTTGCAGATAAACAGGTAGCGTCCGGTATCCGTGAGCGATAGCGCCTGGAAGATGCGGTCCCGCACGTCAAGAAAATCGTCAAAGGTGTCGAGTGCGCGATACTGCTCGTTGAACGCTTTGTTCATGCGATTGCGTGTGGCGTTGGCGAATTTGTAGTCGTACATGTGCCGGTCTGCCTCGGCCGTCATCTTGTGGAACACATCGCCTGCCTTGGGATTGGCGTGGGCGCAACCGTAGCTGTAGCTCATGGGAGTCTGGCCATCATCGAACGTCGAGCTGGCAAGAGAAGCCCGGCAGGCCTCGAGCCGCTGGTTGAGCATCTCAACCGAATCGGTTATAGAGATGAGCACGAACTCGTCGCCGCCTATGCGGTAGATGCGCTCATCGGGACGGCAGTGCAGCTTAAGGCAGTCGGCGACCTTGATGATGTAGCGGTTGCCTGCTGGGTGTCCAAAATGGTCGTTGCAGACTTTAAGACCGTCGATATCGATATAGGCAATCGTGTGTTCGAGCTGTCGATCCCAAACACATGTAATGTCATGGTTGTAGGCGGTGCGGTTGGGCAGGCCCGTGAGCGAATCGATGTAGGCATCGGCTTTGAGTTGCACGATGCGGTCGTTTAGGTGGGCGGCGGCATTGGTTGCTTCTGCGAGCAGGCGCTCGGCCTCGGGCTGCTGTGCGCCGTAGAGCTTCGATAACTCGGCGAGACAGGTGTTGAACTGGTCGATCTCGTTGTGCTGTTGCGGCTCGGCACCCTGCACCTCGTTTGTTTCCATGCCCCCGCCTCGTTGCATTGCTGAGCTTATTTGTCAGCTTGCTGTTTGTTATCGAAAAGTACTGAATAGTATAAACATCTTATAGGCGCGCAAGGGGATGGCAACGCCGCGAGGCGTTTTTTATTCCCCAAACGGCAACGCCTGGGTGCGCATGAAAAATGCGACTGGGGCGGTATATGTTGACGGGTATACTTGTTCCGTTTAAATTTGCGGGGACGGAGATGGTCGCATGACACAGCCAAATATGACGCGCACGGTGGGGCTTGCGCTCGAGGGAGGCGGCTACCGCGGTATGTATACGGCGGGCGTGCTCGACGTTTGGATGGAGCACGGTTTGACCTGCGACCATATGGTGGGTGTCTCGGCGGGCGCGGCGTTTGGCTACAATTTTAAATCGCGCCAGATCGGCCGCGCCATTCGCTATAACAAGGCCTATTGTGCCGACAAGCGCTATGCGGGTGTAGCAAGCTGGCTGCGGACCGGCGATATGTTCAATGCCGATTTTGCCTATCACGAGGTGCCCATCGAGCGCGATCCCATCGATTTGGAGACATATCGTGCCTGCTCCATGCGGTTTACGTGCGTGTGTACCGATATCGAGACGGGCAAGGCCGTCTACCATGACCTGCCTTATGGCGACGAGCGGGATATCGAGTGGATCCGGGCGTCGTCTGCTATTCCCGTGGCGACGCGTCCCGTTGCTATTGACGGGCATAAGTATCTGGATGGTGGCGTGGCTGATTCTATTCCCAGCGCATGGCTGTTTGCGCAGGGGTATGACCGCAATATCGTGGTGCTCACGCAGCCGGCGGGCTTTGTGAAGCAGCCCAACAGCGTGATGCCCATGCTGCGGCGCGTGTTCCGTCACTACCCAGAGTTTGTCGCAGCGCTTGAGCATCGGCATGAGGTCTACAATGCCACGCTCGATGACCTGGCACGTCGCGAGTCTGCCGGCGAGGTCTTTGTGGTGCGGCCGAGCGAATCGGTGAAGGTGCCGTCGCTGTGCCGCGAACCGGATGAGCTCGAGCGCATCTACCAGGTCGGTCGCCGCGATGCGGAGGCGACTTTGCCGGCGTTGGAGGCCTACCTAGCGGGGTAGGGGTTGCATACGGAAAGCGCATCCCGGAATGGAGGTCCAAACTGGGATGCGCTTTCCGCTCTAGAAGATATGAGACTGTGGATCAGCTGCTCGGCTTATGCCTATGCCTGCTGCCAGGTGTCGACGAGCTCCTTGGCTGCGGCGTGGGGGTCGTCGGCACTGCAGACCGCGCTCACCACAAAGAAGCCGTCGACGCCGGTGGCCTTGAGCTGCGGCAGGTCGGCCGTCTTGACGCCGCCGCCCACCACGATGGGCACGGGGCTTGCCGCGTGGAGTGCGGCCAGGTCCTCAAAGCTTTTGGTGATGATGGAGCCGTCGGCCGCGCGTCCGCAATCGCGCTTGGTCTCGGTCTCGTGGAGCGGGCCGATGCCCAGGTAGTCGACCAGACTCATGTCGGCGGTCTTGGCGTATTCGAGCATCTCCTCGCAGCGGGCCGAAAGGCCCACGATGGCATCGGGGCCCAAAAGTTTGCGGCAGACCTCGACGGGAATATCGCCCTGGCCCACGTGCACGCCATCGACAGCAATACCCTGCTCGCGCGCGGCGAGTACGCAGTCCAGGCGGTCGTCGATTAACAGGGCGACCTGACCGGTCTTGCCGGCCTGTGCGATTGCCTGCGCGGCGTCGCCGGTCAGTGCGATGATCTCGCGGGCGCTTGCCACCTTGGAGCGCACCTGGATGCAGGTAAAGCCGGCATCGAGCGCCTGGGCCACCACATCGCCCACGGGACGTCCCAGCGTGTTTTCGGGGCCGAGTACCAGATAGGCCGAGATATCAAGGTTGTCGCGGATGCTCATCGTGCTTCCTCCTGCTTTTTGATCTGTGCTTCCATGCGCTCGAGTTTGCCGGTCATGGTGTCGGTAAATCCGGGTCGAATATCGGCCTTGAGCACGACTTCGGTGCGGATGCCCTTGCTCGCCAACACAAAGGTTGCGTCGCGCACGACCTGCATGACCTCGTCCCAGTCGCCCTCGATTTCGGTGAACATCGAGGTGGTGCGGTTGGGAAGGCCGCTCTCGCGAATGACGCGCACGACCTCGGCGACCTCGGCGGAGAGTTCATCGCCGGTGCCGCACGGGGCGATGGCCACGGCGACGAGCGTGTTCATGCCGGTATTGGTTGCGGGCTCGGACATGGCTTATGCCTCCTCGAGCTCGAGCTGGTTGTTGGCGATGTCTTGGGCGGTCGCGCGGTAGAGCTCGTCGATAAAGGCTACCTTAAAGCTTGCCGGGGCATCGGCGACAGCGGCGGCACGCGTGCCGGCAACGTTGTAGACCGCGGTGCCGCAGACGGCTGCCGTAAACGGATCGGTGACGCAGGCGTGCACGGCCAGCACGCCGCCCTGCGAGCAGCCGCAGCCGGTGATCTTTGACATGAGCGGGCTGCCGCCGTGGGACTTGGCCACGGTCGTGCCGTCGGTGATTAGGTCGACTTCGCCCGAGACCACTACGGCGCCGCCGGTGTAACGGGCGAGCGCCACGGCGGCATCGCGGGCGGCGTCGACCGTGTCGGTGGTATCGACACCGCGCACGCGGCTCAGATCAGCCGCCTCGCCCTCAAGACCCCACAGGCCGGCGAGTGCGATGATCTCGGAGGCGTTGCCGCGCACGATGGCGGGCTTGTACTGCTTGAGCTCGTTTACCAGCTGGGTGCGCAGGCTGCCGATGCCCAGGCCCACCGGATCGAGCACCCAGGGCTTGCCGGCGTCGTGTGCCGCCTTGGCCGCGCGGGGAATCGTCTGCTCGTAGATGGGGAAGAGCGTGCCCATGTTGAGATAGATGGCGCCGCCGCCGGCAACGAGCGCCTCGCCCTCGTCGGGCAGATAGACCATGGCGGCCGAACCGCCCACGGCGAGCTGCGCGTTGGCGACAAAGTCGATCGTCACCGTGTTGGTGATGGAGCCGGCCATCGGATTGGTGGCGCGAATCTCCTCCACGGCCTTGACCATATGTTGCTTAAGCTGTTCCGAATCAATCACTGCACATGCCTCCTTGGCATAGAAAAGGGGCGCTGTGCATAGACAGCGCCCCTGCAAAGGCGGCATGCTCCCTACGCCAGCATTAACTGACAGGTTCAAAGGATTGGGCCCTATGCCCTCTCAGCCTTGTGGTTTGCACCGCCGGCACTCCCGCATCGAATCTGCTGTTCCCTATACTAACGCACCTGCCAAAAAGGGACAGGTTTATTTTGGCAGGGGGCAACTGGGGCGTTGCATTTTCCCAGATAAAACCTGCCAAAATAAACCTGTCCCTTATTGGCAGGTCGTTACAATGGTTACGGTGAAAATGACTGGGGGATTCTATGATCAAACTTGTGCTGACCGATATGGACGATACGCTGATTCCAGCCGGGCATGACGGCGCTAGCGACTACGCCATTGAGGGTATTCATGCCATGCAGGCGGCGGGTCTGCACTTTGGCCCGGTTTCGGGTCGCCAGCCGTCCGCGATGGGCTGGATGTTTCGCAATCGCGCCGAGTGCTTCTCGACCGGCGCGTTCTGCAACGGCCAGGTAATGTTTGTCGACGGTCAGGCGGTCGCTTCGCGCGCGACCGACAACGATGCCCTGATGCGTCTGGCCGATTACCTCGAGCAAGAGACCGACGATACCTATCTAAAGGTCTACAGCCTGGGTGACGACTTTTGGGATAACGATGCCTATTGCGTGACGAGCGACCCCGAGCGCGTACGCCGCGCCATGGAGTCGGGCGGCAACGCATGGCTCAAAGGCGAGGAGGCCCCGTGCCGTCCCGTCGTCGATGAAGCGCCGGTGTTCAAGGCGAATATCTGGAGTGCCCGTTCGCGTGAGGAGCTCGCGGAGCTACGCGAGCGCGTTGCCGCTGAGGTGCCGGAACTCTCGCTTGTGTTTCCCAACAACCGCGTGCGCCTGTTCGACATCCTTCCAGCAGGTTGGGACAAGGGCTGCGCTGCTCTGGAGCTGGCGCGCGCTTTGGGCCTGACGCCCGATGAGGTGGCCGTATTTGGCGATTCCGATAACGATCTGCCCATGATCGATGCCGTTCCCAACTCCGTTGCAGTCGCCAATGCCAACGAGGCTGTCACGGCTGCCGCGCGCTGGCATATCGGCGCTGCGGCAGACGATGCGGTTGCCGGGGCTCTGCATCAGATTGCCGCCTGCGCCGCGACGGGGGAGATGCCGCCGTTTATGCGTCAGATGGATGCGACGGGTTTCGACGTCACGAACGTCTAGGGAGGGCGCTATGAAGCTTCAGCAGCTCAGGTATGTTGTTAAGGTTGCCGAATGCGGCAGCATTACCGAGGCCTCGCGCCGGCTCTTTGTGTCGCAGCCTTCGATTACCGCGTCGATTCGCGATCTCGAAAACGAGATGGGTGTGCACATCTTTGAGCGCACCAACAAGGGCGTCATTGTGTCCGAAGAGGGCGAGACCTTCTTGGGCTACGCGCGACAGGTGCTTGACCAGGCCGATCTGCTCGAAGGTAAGTACAAGGGCGCGTCCGAGCAGGTGCCGCACTTTAGTGTGAGCTGCCAGCATTATTCCTTTGCCGTTAATGCGTTTGTCGATGTGATTCGTGAGTTTGATGCCGCGCGCTACGACTTTACCCTGCGCGAGGAGCAGACTCACGAGATTATCGAGGACGTCGCGCATATGAAAAGCGAACTGGGCATCCTGTATCTGTCGGAGCACAATCGCGAGGTCATCGAGCGCATGCTGGCGGCCAACGAGCTCGTGTTCGAAGGGCTCTTCTGCGCCACACCGCACGTTTTTGTGTGCGCCGACCATCCGCTGGCGGGCCGCTCCAGCGTGACGCTCGAGGACCTGGAGGACTATCCCTTCCTGTCCTACGAGCAGGGCAGCTACAACTCTTTCTACTATTCCGAGGAACTGACCTCGACGTTTGAGCGCCGCAAGAATATCCGCGTGCGCGACCGGGCGACGCTGTTCAACCTGGCCATGGGCCTCAACGGTTACACGGTGTGTTCGGGCGTGATCAGCCACGAGCTCAACGGGCCGGGTATTATCTCCATTCCGCTCGATGTGGACGAGTACATGGAGATTGGCATCATCACGCGCAAGAACACAACACTCACGCGCTACGGTCAAGCCTATATCGACGCGATCCGTCAGCATATCTAGACTGCTGCGTCCTGTACAGGTCAAATCTCTTCATGGTAGTCCCAACTGATATAGGAAGCATCTATATCAAACTGTTATAAACGTATATTTTACGATGGCTATATGAGCGCTCATACTTTGTCCCAGTAAAGCAACCAATGCAAAGGGAGATATCTATGAGTGCTTTAACCACGCTGAACGCGCCGTTTCGCGCCGATATCGTCGGCAGCTTTCTTCGTCCACAGGCCGTAAAGGACGCCCGTGCCGCCTATGCTGCGGGCACACTCGACGCCGCCGGCCTTAAGGCCGTCGAGGATGAGGCCATTCGCGACCTGGTGGACAAGCAAAAGTCCGCTGGCCTGCAGGTGATTACCGATGGCGAGTTTCGCCGCAGTTACTGGCACCTCGACTTTATGTGGGGGCTCAACGGCATTGAACGCCGTACCTCGCGTACGGGCTATATGTTCCACGACGAGGAGACCACAGCCGACACCGCCGTGGTAACCGGCCCCATTAGCGGCGAGAACCATCCGTTCGTCGAGCACTTTAAATTTGTCAAGGCGCTCGAGGGGGAGGGCCAGGTCGCGCGGCAAACCATTCCGGCGCCGATCCAGACGTTCTCCGAAGTCACGCTCGACCGCTGCGACGGCCAGCAGGAGAGCCTGCGCGCTGTCTATAAGACCGATGAGGAACTTGCCGACGCCATCGCAGCCGCTTATCGCACGGTGATCGCCGACCTGTACGCAGCAGGCTGCCGCAACATCCAGTTTGATGACTGCACCTGGGGCGTCTACTGCGACACCGATTTTGTCGCCAAAACCGGCATGAGCCCGGTCGACCTGCAAAAGGTAAGCGAGCTGGGCGTGGCGCTCAACAATGCCGCCATCGCGGACAAGCCCGACGATCTGGTCATCAACACGCATGTGTGCCGCGGCAACTACCACTCCACCTATGCCTTCGAGGGCGGCTATGACCCCATCGCGCCGTACCTGTTCGCAAACGAGGATGTCGATGCATTTTACCTGGAGTTCGATACGCCGCGCGCCGGCGGTTTTGAGCCGCTCAAGTACGTTGCCCCGGGCAAGAAGGTCGTGCTGGGCTTGGTAACCACCAAGGCGGCAGAGCTCGAGAACGAGGATGCCATCGTCGAGCGCATCCGTGAAGCCGCAAAGTACGTGCCGCTCGAGAACCTGTATCTGTCGCCTCAGTGCGGCTTTGCCAGCTGCGAGATTGGCAACAAGCTGACCGAGGATGAGCAATGGGCAAAGATCGCGCTGGTCAAGCGCATTGCCGAGCGCGTTTGGAAATAGCGCAGTGTTTGCAGGTGGCGGCGTGCGCGAGAGGTGGTGACTGGCCCCATCGTCATTTCCATCGGCTTGATCCTGGCAAGTTCCGCTATTGCTAACTGCCAGACCAACTGGCTTGTGGCTGTCATTGGCGTTGCCGTTATCGTCATCTGCAACATCTGGGGCCGTGGCATGGTCAAGATCGTGCCGATTTTGCTGGGCGTTGTGGTGAGCTATGCCGTTGCGGCTGCGCTCGGCGAGGTTGATTTCTCGGGCGTTGCCGCCGCTCCGTGGGTCGGTCTGCCCATCGTGTGGGACAACACCGTGTTTGCACTCTTTGGGCCGCAGTTCGATAGCGGTCTTGCCACGACGGCCATCATCACCATCATGCCGCTGGCCTTCGCGACCATGATCGAGCATATCGGCGATATCTCTGCTATCGGTTCGACTTGCGAGCGCAACTACATTGCCGATCCCGGTCTGCATCGCACGCTGCTCGGCGACGGCCTTGCCACGATTCTGGCTTCGCTCTTTGGCGCTCCGGCCAACACTACGTATGGTGAGAACACCGGCGTGCTCGCCCTGACGCGCGTGTTCGACCCGCGCGTAATTCGAATTGCCGCGTGTTGCGCCATCGTGCTTTCGTTCTGCCCCAAGTTCGCGGCTGTCATTGCGGCCATGCCGGCGTGTGTGATCGGCGGTGTGTCGCTCGTGCTCTACGGCATGATCAGCGCTGTGGGCGTCCGCAACCTCATCGAGAACCAGGTCGATTTCCAGAACAACCGCAACGTGCTGGTTGCCGCGCTGGTGCTCGTGCTTTCGCTCGGCATCGCGTACAGCACCGCCGGCGCCATCGTGTTGGAGCTGGGCGGCGTGACCATTTCGCTGTCCGGCATTGCCGCGGGCTCACTGGTGGGCATTGTGCTTAACGCCATCCTGCCGGGTAACGACTTTGAGTTTGATGTCTCCGAGCTTGAGGAGGCTGCTGAGTAGTAGTTGTGTTCAGCAAAATCAAAAATATGGCGCCCATGCGTACGCGTGGGCGCCATTTTTAATGCGTCAGTATCCAGTGTATGCCGCGGGCCATGCGCAAGTCGGTTTGGGCAAAGTGATTGCCGGGGTTGAGCTCCATCGTTGTTGGAATGCCGCGCTCGATGAGTAGCTCTTCCATTGCGCGCGTGTCGTCGAGTACGTGCCTCATCATGCGGTTGGGTGTCTTGGTTTCCTTTTTGCCGAGTGACAGATAGACGGCTTGCGGGCTGCCGGCAAAAGGGGCCGTGCTGGCGCGATCGACAAAGTCGGGAAACCATAGCGACCCCGATGCGCTCGCCGCGCGGCCAAAGACATCGGTTTGCCAGAGGGCCCAAAGCGAAAAGAGGCCCGCCAGCGAATAACCGGCAATGCCACGCCAAACAGGTGGCTGAGGAAGCGACGACTCCACCTGGGGGATTATCTGATTCAGCAGCTCATCAAGAAAACCGGCGGCTTGGCCGCCGAAAGGTTCGGCATCGCGTACGGTCCCGTCGCATGCCCAGGGGCTCAGCTCGCGATTCCAATCGAGCCCGCCAATGGTGACGAGGGCGAATGGCGGACAGTCGAGCTCTCGGCAACACTTATAAACCTCGCTGCCGTCGCCCACGACCACAGGAAGGTAGATGACAGGCGCGCTTTCCGTATGATTCGAATAAACGGTTATCTGCTTTTGATGCGCTTCCATGACGGGCTTCTCTCAGTGTTGTGATATCGGCAGCCCCAATTGTCGCACGCCAGCGTATGCCGGTTGGGCTAGACCAAAGACAATCTCGTGCATCCCCTGCGGACGCATATGGAAAACGCCACCGCCGGAGGGGAGCTCGGCGGTGGCGTTGTTAAACGGTGCTGGGGCTCGGGGCCTTCGCGGGAGCTGTCATGTGCGCAGAGGCGTCTAAGAACGCTTACGGCTCGCCATGGTGCCTGCGACGATAGCGGCTGTTCCCGCAAGGACGGTTGCCACGATAGCCGCACCCGAGGTGTCGCCGGTTGCCGCGAGCACGCCGGTAGTCTTGGCTTTCGTGGTTGAAGCCGCAACGGCCTTGGTCGGCTTTGAGCCCTCAGGCTTGGGGTTCTGCTTGGACTCCGCGGGCTTGCTTTCTGCGGGCTTGGTCTCGTCGGGCTTGGGGTCTTCCGGCTTGGCTACCTCGGGAGGTGCGATGGTCGTACTTTTGGCGACTGCTTTGATATAGAGGGAGTCGACCGTGGCGTCGCCCGTGCCGATGGCTTGGCCTGCCTCGTAGATGCCGTCACGGAGCTTGCGATAGTCAATGACCTTGCCGCCTTCGGGCGTCTGGATGGCGGCGTTCTCAATCTTGATGGTGCCGATTGTCTTGCCGTCAGCGCTCATGGCACGGGCAAAGATTGCCGCTGTATCTCCTTCGGCCGTTACCTTGCTGCGGATGATCGAGATGACTGCGGGTGTGACGCCCTCGCTGGTCTGGGCGATGATGCCGATGTTCTCGCCTTGGGGTTCGCGCCTCGTCTCGCCATCTTGGTTTTCGCTGTAGGGGATGGGGCCGTCGCCGTTCTCGACATAGCGGGCCATGGCCTTGACAACGGAGTCGCTGATGTAGATGTGGCCGCCCTTCTCGTTGGGTCGATCGTTTCTGGTGGAGAATGCAGCCGAAACCTCGCCTTCCGCAAACGCGTCCACGGTGGAGCCATTCTTGACGACGATGTCGTCCTGGTAGGTGAAGAGGGCGTTGGCGCCACCGTATCTGCCTTTACTTGCACGGACCGTCACGTTTGCATGATCGAGGGTGATGCCCTTGTGGGCATAGACGCCATATTCAACACCGTTTACGTTGAGGGAGGCGTTTGTGGCTGCGAGGCTGCCCTTGGCCTCGACGGCAGCGTCTTTCTCGGAGCTTGCCTCGACCTGGCTGCCGTCCGAGATATTGATGTTGCCGCCGCTCCAAATGGCCTCACCATCGGCTGAGCTTGCCTCGACTGTGCCGCCACCCTTGATGGTGAGGTTCTTGTCGGTTCCGATGCCCTTGTCCTTGGTAGCCCTGGCGGTGACGGCCCCGCTGTCGTCAATCGTGATATTGCCGTTTGCCCTGATGCCATCCGATACGCCCGTGGCGTTGACGTTGCCCGAACCTTTGATAGCGAGATCGCCCTCGGCGTCGATGGCATCAAACCCAGCGCTCGTGGCGTTGACGGATCCGGCTCCGTCGATGTTGATATTACCCGTGGAGAGGATAGCGTCCTCAGTAGATGTCACGCTGAGCGTGCTGCCCGCGTCGCCTTGGATATTGAGCTCGGCGTTCTCATTCTTGCCATGAGAAGCCTTGATGCCTTCGATCCAGTCGGCAGTGACGATGTTGTTTCCCGAGTAATTCACGTTGAGCTTGCCTGCGGCCTGGATCTCGCCGCCGTTATAGTTGTTGAGCTTCAAGTCGTCGGCGCCGTCCCACGACCAGGTGCCGGTCTCGTCGCCCGCCGCAGTGCCGGCGTTGTATTTGGTTTCGCCGACCTTGACCCATTCCGCCGCGAGCGAGACGCTCGGCATGAGCAGCGAGCTCACCGTGAGCGCGCACACGGCGCCTACGACGATGCGGCGCGTCACGCGGCGCCAGCTGCCGTGCGCGAGTCCTATGCGACGGCGAACGTCGGGTTCGGCAACATGGGTTCCGGCGGTCGTGTCATTGCGTTTGGGGGTCGTGAACAAGGCTGCCATGGTTGCTCCCGTTCTCATAGGGCCTATACGGCTAGGTTCAGCGTATCTGCTGGATGTTGCCGGCGGTAGTGCCGTTTGGAGGGCAAAATGGCCAAAATGGGGGAGAAATAGGCCGCACGCCGGCGCAGGGACCGACGCTAAAAGAAAGGCTCTGTTAGACCAGGATTGACATGCCGACCTGCCGGCTAACTCGCCGTCTCCC
>CABUDI010000010.1 GCA_902490305.1 uncultured Collinsella sp. | reverse complement strand
TTGAAGTTGAGGACCAGGTCTTCGGCGTTCATGCTGCCCCCATCATCGCGGTCTATGGGGTCAACGATATGGCACCGTGGGGATACATGTATGTCAATCCTGGTCTAACAGAGCCTATACCTTTCCCCTTGTTCCATCCGACGAGTTTAGTTACGGCTAAAACGGCCGTTACGAAGAGCTGACCGAGAGGCCGAAGGCACTCGCCCGCTAAGCGGGTATGCCCCAAAAGGGTATCTGGGGTTCGAACCCTCCCGGTTCTTCGTCAGTTGACCAAAGGTGCGACATTATTACCGCTCATCGGGGGTGGCTAAATGAGATGACTTGAGGGCTATAATTAGCCAAGCTAAGTTGGGGACAGATTGAGGCGCACAGGCTTTCGATGCGCCTGTCGACTCGGCAGTTCGCAATTTATTAGACACGCGGAACGCGTGGTTTGGGATTAACGAAAGGAATCAGCATGTCACTGTTCCATAGCGATAACGAAAAGGAAGAAAAGCACAGCGGAATTCTCGGTGCCTTTTCTGTCGACAATATCAAATGGGAGCCTGGCAACGACGAAGATGCCTCGCTTGTCTCATTCCGCTATCCCTACGAGGATTTTCCCAACGGGTCCTATCTTCAGGTTGCGCAATCGCAGATTGCCGTTTTTACCAACAATATGGGGGCGGGCAGTTCTACTGACGCTACGGGTGCCGGCGATTCTCAGGTAAGCGTGTTTGTCGGTCCGTGCAAGATCAAGCTCGACACGGGAGACAGCCGATTCGCCCCGTTTCGCAATGCCGCCCATTCGCTTACCGGCGGTAGCTCGGCGTTCCATTCCGTTGTGTACTTTATCAATGCTAACTACATGAACGAGCTGCGCTGGGGCACGACCGAGCCCATCATCGTCCAAGACCCTGAGGACGACGTCAACGTTCATGTTCGCGCCTTCGGTTTGTTTGGCGCACATATCGAGCAGAATGACTCGAGCCTGGTTCCCATTCAGGTGAGGAAGTTCCTCGTTAAGGTCGTGGGCACGCGAGATCGCTATACGCGAGAAGAACTTACTTCCTTTATGCGGGCAAAAATCCTTGAGTATGTTCCTGACCTGCTTGCCAAGGCGATTGTTGACCAGGAGGTTTCCGTTCTTAAAATTGCGACGCATCTGAGCGACTTCTCGTCTCAGATGCAGGGCAAGCTCGTTAACTATTTCGATGAGTTTGGTCTCACACTCGATAACTTCTCGTTCAACAGCATCAAGCCCTTCGAAGAGGACCTTGCCGCCATCAACGAGATGAAGATCCAGCGTAAGCGGAGCATTCTCGAGGCACAGGGTAACGCTGCCCAGATGGACATCGAGTCCGAGGCACTTGCCAGGAAGCGTGCGCGCGAAGGCTACAACTATCAGCAGGAGCGCGGCATGGACGTAATGGAGAGTGCTGCGGGCAATGAGGGGAGTGCCGCATCGGGCCTCATGGGAGCCGGTATGGGACTCGGCATGGGCGTTGGCATGGGCGGTGCATTTGGAGCCGGCTTCTCCAACTTGGCCAACCAGACCATGGGCGCTGTTGCTCCCATGGTTGGAACGGCTTCCGCGTCCGCAGGTATGCAAAACGGTCCCGTATGTCCCAGTTGCGGAAACGTTAATCCGATGGGTGCTAAGTTCTGCCTGGAATGCGGACAAAAGTTCGAGCAGGGTGTTGCGTGTTTGGCGTGTGGGCATCTTAACCCGGTCGGTGCCAAGTTCTGCCTTGAGTGCGGGAACCGGTTGACCTCGCCAAGGTGTCCGAGCTGCGGAGCCGAGTTGCCCGAAGGGACCAAATTCTGCCCCGATTGTGGAACTAAGATCCAATAAGGAGAAACAAAGATGAACGGTTCTGTTAAACGTGTCATTTTAGGCGAGGCAATCGTCTTGGTGGCGTGGCTTGTAATTATGTTTGTCTGCCATAACGCGCTGATGAACCCTATCGTCTTTGCTATGTCGCTTGGCTTTGGGGTTTTGGCTTTTGCGGTGGCTTCGATTTCGGCTACCATGTCCGATAAGCAGTCCACGGTCAAAAGCACGACCGAAATCCATTATTTGCCGATTGCATTCAGCTGCGCCTATTTTGTTGTTGCCCTTCTTGCCAATACGTACTTTGCGTTTGTGGCGTATGGGTGGGGCGGCAGCACGATCCCGGTTGTCGCAAACGTTGCTCTTCTCGTTGTGCTTGTCCTTGTGCAGATGGGTCTTGGCTCCTATGCCCGCCGGGCAGACCAAAAGGTTGCCGCCGTCGCCGCAAAGACGGTTCAAACGGCGCAGTTCGGATTGTGTGTGGGGCAGCTTCTTGCCGTAGCGGAGGACGCTCAGGTTAAAGCCGAACTCAAAGCGCTCAAGGATGACATCTCCTTTAGTTCCAACATGTCGCAGCCCCATGTTCAAGAGATCGAGCGACAGTTCTCCGCCGCGCTTGAGGCGGTCTCGAATTCCATGAGTGCCGATGAGCCGGCAGATGTTACGGTTGGCCTTGTCCATGATGCGCGCAATATCTGGAAAAAGCGCAATGCGGCGCTGACCGCTGTCAAATAAGGGCTCGTGCTGCTTTTTGCCAGGGCACTTTGATGGTTGAAGTGGGGGAAGCTATTGGAAATCAACGGAATAACTTGCGAGGGCTGCGGCAGCACCGATGTCGAATTTGACCCCGCAACTCGAAAGGTTCATTGCAACCAGTGCGGTCGCGAGATGTACTATTCGCGGGCGCGTCTGGGGGCCACGGGCAAAATCGCGTTTGCCAAGGACAATGCCATCAAGTTTTTTAAGGGCGGCAACTTCCCGGAGGCCCGCAAATTTGCCGCAGACGTGCTCAATATGATGCAAGACAACGCGGCGGCACAGTTTATGGTTGCGTACTGCGATGAGTTTTGCGAAGGTCTTTCGGGTTCGATGACGGTTTTCTTTAAAAGGGCCGAAGATATCCCTCTCGAATATGACGAAGTGCGTGACTTGATCGACTTGTTTGAGTCGACGCTCTACAACATGCGTGACTTTGAGATTCAGATGGTATCGCTCGTGGTCGCCAATATGCAGAGCATGGCGGATCGGTCTCGACTTGAGAACTTTATCGATGCTGTGTGCCCGTTCTGCATAGCACGGTATGCTTCGGAAGACTTTATGACTGCAGAGCGGGAGAGTTTCTATCAAGATATTGCCGCCAACTGCAATATACCCAAAACGTGTCTCGCACTACTCAAGGGCATTAGAGAGAACCCCGGGTCCCCCTATAAAACTGGTTCGTTTGCGTTACGAAGAAGGACTTCGTACTTTTTCGAACACTATGTGGAGCCAGTCGGGCGCATCGTCAATTCGATGAAGGCAAGCCAATACAAGCAGAAGTTTCTTGTGGCCTATCAGCAGGTGTCCGAGCAATACCGAAGCATGGCCTCTCAATAAAGCAGATGGCGGGCGCTTGCTCGCTTAAAGCTATTGGATGATCTAAACGGTACAAACTGAAAGGTGGTACAGATGAGTGATTCGGGATTAGATACTGCCCTTATCGAGCGCAGGATCGCCGCTATTGGAACTAAAGTTGACCAGATGACCACGAAGGTCGATAAGGTCGAATCCCAAATGGAGGAAGTGCGGAAGGACCTTAAAAAGCTCCGAAAGGACTTTCTCGAGATGATGCTCGAGCAGCGTCGTACCGCCGCACTTGAGCAGGCGACTACGGAGCTCGTGAGCGTCCGGCAGGAGATGGACAAGAAGTTCGGCAACTACTCGGTGGTTCGAAACACCATGGTCGGTATTCTCCAGGCAACCGATGCAGCGCTCGTGCGCAAGGCGACGATTTCGACGGTCTCCGAGGAGTTAATGATCTCTACCCCGGACTACTGGCTGGCACCTGTCCTGGTTGCCCTTGCGGCATGGATCAACAACAACCGAGATCTTGCAGAGCGCGCAATACGCGAGGCTGTCAAACGTGACAACGAGCACACGTCGCTTGCGATGGCTCTGATCTGCAGACGTAATAACCGCACGGCTACGTGCTACGAATGGCTAGCGCGCTACTTCTCGACGCAAAACGCCGCCCGCATCGATGCCGATGCGATGGTCTACATCGATGCCTATATCAACGGCATCTTCGGAACCGACGAAAAGCACCTGTGCGACGACTATATGGCGGGTTGGATCGAGCAGATCAGAAATCAGAGCCCTGAGTTCGAGAATGAGCAGTCAGAGTCATGGGCGGAGTACTTTACCGGCTACGAGGAGGATATGAGCTCGAGATATCCGGCGCTCAAGGTGGTGGTCAAGGAGTTTGACTACATCAATAAGTATCTCGGTAAAGTCGAGGCAATCGAGAGCATCTCCAATGACTTCGCCGACCTCAGAGCTTCTGATGTTGACGAGAGGACGCTTGCCGAGCAGGTTGACAGGCATTTGATGGAGCTCGTTAACTCCGATGACTCCAAGGAGCGAAATTTGCGCCGCCAGGAGGAGTATCTTCTTGCGGTCAAGGCATTTGGCGGAGACGTGGAGCGCGCCCGAGAGCTCGTCAATCGTCGCCGCGATGAGAAGCGTCAGCAGACGATGAACATCATCGACCAGATGACACGCTCGATGCGCGACCAGAGTGCGTCTGTGGATGTGCATAAGAAGAAGACTGCAATTCAGTTTTTGGGTTCCTATATCAACGGTGGTTTCAACCGGTATCGCAAGAGCGATATCCCCGAATTTCCGCAGGCGATCACCCTTGACTTCGACGGATGGACAAGCAGGGCGGTTACCGGCGATGAGGGCAATGCGCTGCGCGGCGATTATGTTCGCTATGTCGGTGAAGAGAAGAAAAAGGAGCTCGCTGAGCTTGATGTCAGGGTTGCGAAGGGCAACAAGAGCTACAAGATAGCGGCCGTTGTCCTCGCTGTTTTGGGAGTAGCTTTCTTTGCGTTTGTAAACCAGGTTATTGGCATTCTGCTACTTGCGGGGGCTGGCTATTGTCTAGTAAAGACGAGCCTCTCGGGCAAGCAGCGCACTGCGGAGGCAGAAGAGATTGAGGCCAAATACTCCAAACGCATCCAGGAAGGCTGTTCCGAGATCGATCTGGCGCTTAATCAGTGGAAGAGCGCGAAGGAAGCGGCGGCCGAGCGCAGCGACCTGCTTAAGCTCGATAAGGTTGCCTAGCCGATAGGATTGACTCGATAACCATGAATGGAGTGAAATAGATGACTGATGATGTGACTGATTTCGACCATAACGATGCTGCGATGCAGGACTTCGATGCATTGAGCGAGCTCGATAGTCTGTTTGAAGAGGACGAGCGACTGAAGCAAGCTGAGAACAATGTTTTGACTCAAAATCTCTCAGGCTTTGCAAACTGCTTTCCCGATTGGGATTTGCATCCGCCGGTAGCGTAGAAAAGCGCTTGAAACACAAGCTGCGATCATTTGGAAACATCGATGTTTCTGCGGGCTAGAAGCCATGGGGCTTTTGGCCCGCTGTCTTTCATATGCTGGTCGGCGGCATAGGGCATCAACCGTATTCTAGGTTCTTGGAAGCCAAGCCGACTTGCTTCGGATCGGGCGCTACACCAACTTTCTCGACACTACCAATCTGACAGGGCCTCGTCCGTGTGTGGGCGGGGCCCTTTTGCGTGGCTTTTCATGTTTGCTATACTGCTAGCAAGTAGAGAGGAGCCGCTATGGGTACAGCAACAGTGCAGCTCAACACGCGAATCGATCCTATGCTCAAGGCTGGTGGCGACGCGGTCCTAACTCGCAATGGATTGGGAGCGAGCGATGCCATTCGCGCACTTTGGGCCTATCTTGTCGAGCATCAAACGTTGCCGGGATTTATGGTGGCGGATAAGCGCGAGGCGCCCCGTGCGGAGAGCCTTGCCGAGCAGGGGTGTGGCCTAGCTTTTTCCTCGTTGGGGCTAAGCGCTTCGGATTTTGCGCCAGGTGGATCATCTGCGGACAACTGGGATGCCGTACGAGATGATATGTATGACGCGATGATTGCCGACATCGAGGCGAATTGCCGATGATTGAGGCAAAGCATCTCTTGGTAGATACGAACGTTTGGCTCGATTATTACCTGCAAGAGGGGGCATTCGACGAAGCGAAGAGATTGGTTGAACTGGCCGAGGCGGGAAAGATCGACCTTCTGTATGCGCCCACGACGGCAAAGGATGTGTTCTATATTTTGCCTCGGCGCCTAGCCCGGCGGAATGCGAATGGGGTTAGCGTGTCGTTTGCCTCGGCGTCATGGGCCTGCATCGAGCACATGATGCAGGTGGCAACTGCCTCCCCGCTTTCGTTGGCAGAGTGCGAGATGGCGCGCATGCTTGGCAAGCGTATGCCGGATCTTGAAGACAACCTCATCATCGCTTCGGGCGAGACGGCGGATGTTGACTATGTGGTCACGAGCGACCGGCGCATGCTGGAGGCGATGCCCGAGGTGTGCTTGACACCTGCTCGCGCGGTCGAGATGATCGGGATCCTCGGCTAACCTTGTCTGTCTCGTTTCGCTATCATATGGGGCATTGTGAACCTCATACAACTTTGGAGGACAGTATGGCGGATAACGCCGGGATGCTATTCTCGCCTGAGCTGGTGTTTTTTGATTGGGAGTGTGCGACGCCGGATGAGGTGTTTGCGCAACTCGAGGACGAGCTCGCTCCGCGTGGCTACATTGCGCCCGGTTGGCTCGACGCCGTTCGCACACGTGAGGATGCCTATCCCACGGGCCTTGCCATGCCGGCGGCCAACATTGCCATCCCACATACCGATCCGGGATTTGTGGCCAAGCCCTATATCGCGGTGGTAAAGCCCGCCGCACCTGTGACGTTCAACGCTATGGCGGGCATGGGCGCCCCCGTGCCGGCGCAGATCATCGTCAACCTGGGCATTGCCGAGCCGGGCGGCCAGGTCGAGGCTCTGCAAGCGCTCATGAATATCTTTATGGATGCCGATGCCGCAGCCGATGTACTCGGCCAAACCACGCCGCAGGGCATGGTCGACGCCATCCGCCGCCACTTCTAAGGCCGGCACTGGGGGACTGTCCCTAACCGCCGGCAGAAAAGGTACGTCCCTAACTGCCAATTGCCAGACCTGTCCCCTTTGCACCAAAATGGTGCAGATTAACCTGTCCCCCATGCACCAAGTGTGCCGCGGGGGCTGCGTTGTGACACAATGGCGTTTGTTCGATTCGTGATGCGAAAGGCCAAACATGGCAAACAAGAAAAAGAACCCCGAGGTCGCGCCGGCGTCCGAGCAACGGTCCCGCGCCGCCTCCAGCTCTCGCAAGAAGCAGCGCAAGACCTATGTGTCCAAGACCGTCAAGATTGTCCTGGTGGTCATCGGCGTGCTGGCGATGCTGCTCTCCGTCTCGGCCATGGCGTGCTCCGGCCTGATGTCGCAGACCGAGGACACTAGTACAGGCTACAAGCTCACCGGCGGTGTGGCTGCCACTATCAACGGCACCAACCTCACCGAGGACACCGTGACCAAGCAGATCATGAGCATGCGCACGTCCTACGGCTACACCAAGGACAAGGACTGGGCACAGTACCTGGTCGACAACGACCTCACGCCCAAGAAGTACCGCAAGCAGCTCATCGACTCCTACTCGCAGCAGATCCTGCTTCAACAGGCGCAGAAGGAGAATGGCGTGACGGTGTCGGACGAGGAGGTCGAGAAGGCTTGGAAGGACGCGTGCAAGAGCGCGGGCGGCGCCAAGACTTTTAAGGAGACTCTCAAGACCTACGGCTACACCGAGGACACCTACAAGGATTCGCTCAAGGAGAGCCTGGCGCAGCAGAAGCTCAAGGATGCCGTGGCGCCCACCAGCAAGCCCAAGGACAGCGAGATTGTCGATTACATCAATGAGAACCTGTCCAACTACAACGATGCCCGTCGTTCGTCGAATATCCTGATCAAGGTCGCTTCCGACGCATCTGACGAGGACAAGGCTGCCGCCAAGGCCAAGGCGCAGGAGTGTCTGGACAAGATCAACTCCGGCGAGCTGAGCTTTGAGGACGCCGTGGAGCAGTATTCCGACGACACCGGCTCCAAGGAGAAGAAGGGCGATGTGGGCTGGGACAAGCTCACCACCTTCGTCGACAGCTATCAGGCGGCACTCGAGGGACTCAATAAGGGCGATGTGAGCGACGTCGTCGAGTCGACCTATGGTTATCACATCATCAAGTGTACCGACTACTTCCATGTCGATAATCAGGTCGATGACATTAAGCAGGTGCCCAAGGACATCAAGAAGTACGTCTCCAACGTGGTGAAGACGCAGGCGGCAAGCACCGCGTACAGCGAGTGGCTGGAGCAGTACAAGAAGGATGCCGACATCACCGTTAACCCCATGCCCAAGGACGTGCCGTACAACGTCAGCCTGAAGGGCGTCACCAAGAGTTCGACCGACGATTCGTCGACGACTGAGTAATCATGGGGCGGCGCTCGTGCGAGTGCCGCCCGCACTATTGAGGAGGATTTGCAGATGACCAACGAAGAACTGCAGAAGGAAATGATCGCGGCCATGAAGGCCAAGGACAAGGTTCGCCTGTCTATCATTCGCCAGGTTAAGGCCGAGGTGAAGAATATCGAGGTTAACGAGCGCCGCGATGTGACCGAGGAAGACGTCAACAGCATGATCAAGCGTCTGATCAAGCAGACGAGCGAGACGCTGGAGATGTCCATCAAGGCCGGCACCGACCAGGATCGTACCGACAACCTGACCGAGCAGGTCAAGATTCTGGAAAGCCTGCTGCCCGCGCAGGTTTCGGGCGAGGAGCTCGAGGCCCTGATCGAGCAGGTCATCGCCGAGCTGGGCGCCACGTCCAAGAAGCAGATGGGCCAGGTCATGGGCGCGCTCGGCAAGGCCACCGGCGGCAACTTCGACAAGCCGGCCGCGGCAAAGATCGTCGGCGCCCGCCTCGCGTAGGGGCCGAGCGGTACACAGTTGAGGCTGAGGGGGCGTGACCATTGCGGTCGCGCCCCTTTTTGCTGGGCTGGGCAATCATTGGGGACAGACTTAAATGAGTGCCAATGAGCAGGTACTCATTTAAGTCTGTCCCCAATGAGTGGGTTACTCATTTAAGCCTGTCCCCAATGAGTGGGTTAAAGGTTGCGGGTTCTTTACGGGAATATAGTGTGGGCTGCGGAAACGCGGTTCTTTCCGTACAATAGTTCAACTCGTGTAAACGCAGGGAAGGGACATTCATGGCAGACATGATCGAGATCAAGCATCTCAACAAGTACTTTGGCGACCTGCATGTGCTCAAAGATATCAATCTCACCGTCAAGCGCGGCGAGAAGCTCGTAATGATCGGGCCTTCCGGCTCGGGTAAGTCGACGCTCATCCGTTGCGTCGATTATCTGGAGGAGCCCACGTCGGGCGAGGTCGTCATCGACGGTACGCCGCTCACCAAAAAGAATCACCTGGAGATGGCTCGCAAGTACAGCTCCATGGTGTTTCAGCAGTTCAACCTGTATCCCAACATGACGGTGCTGGGCAACCTGACGCTCGCACCCATCAAGCTGCAAAAGAAGAGCAAGGAGGAGGCGACCGAGATCGCCATCGCCGCGCTCAAGCGCGTCGGCATGGCGCATAAGGCCGGCGAGTATCCGCAGAATCTCTCGGGCGGTCAGCAGCAGCGCATCGCCATCGCCCGTGCCCTGTGCACCAAGCAGCCCATCATCCTGTTTGACGAGCCGACCTCGGCGCTCGACCCCGAGATGGTCCAGGAGGTTCTGGACGTTATGATTGAGCTCGCGCAGGAGGACATCACTATGATCTGCGTGACGCACGAGATGGGCTTTGCGCGCCAGGTGGCCGACCGCGTCATCTTTATGGAGGACGGCCGCATTCTGGAGGAGGGCACGCCCGAGCACTTCTTCGATAACCCCGAGAACCCGCGTTGCCGCGAGTTCCTGTCCAAGATTCTGCACTAGGCGCGGTGATGGACATGACGGATATGACGAGGGCGGCCGTGTCGCGCCGTCACTTTTTGCAGCTGGCTGGTGCCGGCATGCTCGCGCTGACGGGGACCACGCTTACCGGTTGCGGCAACTCCACCAGCGGCGAGGGCTCCGACGGGGGGTCCAAGCTTGCGGCCATCAAGTCGCGTGGCCATCTGAATGCCGGCGTTAAGAAGGATGTTCCCGGCTACGGCTATTACGACACCGCCAAGGGCCGCTTTGAGGGCATGGAAGTCGATTTGTGCTACCAGATCGCCGCTGCCGTCTTTGGCGTGAGCTACAAGGAGGCCCGCGCCCAGGAGCTTGTCGAGTTTACCGATGTAACGCCCAAGACGCGCGGCCCGCTGATCGATAACGGCCAACTCGACATGGTCGCGGCGACCTACACCATCACCGACGAGCGCAAGAAGAGCTGGGATTTCTCGACGCCGTACCGTACCGACTACGTGGGACTCATGGTCAAGAAGCGTTCGGGCTTTACCTCGATTGAGGGCCTGGACGGCAAGGTCATTGGTGTGAGCCAGGGTGCCACCACGCAGGGCCTGATCGAGCAGATGATCAAGGACAACGGCTTTAGCTGCAAGCCCGAGTTTAGGGCCTTTAGCGGCTACCCCATCATCAAGAGTTCGCTCGACGCCGGCAATATCGACGTCTTTGCCATGGACCGCTCCACGCTGGCCGGTTACATGAACGAGACTGTTGAGCTGCTGCAGCCCGAGGTCAAGTTTGGCGAGCAGGGCTACGGCGTGGCGACCAAGAAGGGCTGCGACCTTTCGGCCGTGGTCGATCAGGTGATTTGCGATCGCCTGGCCGACGGCTGGCTCGACCAAGAGGTCAAGACCTGGGGTCTTGTATAGGCGCATCGTCCAAGGAAGGAATCAAATGCTCGAAGGATTATTTGACGCCGACCGTTGGTCGACGACATTTCAAAACATGGGGCCCTTCTGGGAGGGCTTTGGCGTGACGCTGCAGGTGGTCGTTGCCGGTCTGTTGCTGTCGCTGGTGCTGGGCACACTACTGGGCGTGTTCTCTACCACTCGCTCGCGCGTGCTGCGCGCCATAAGCCGCGTGTACGTGGAGTTTTACCAGAACACCCCGTTGCCCGTGCAGGTGCTCTTTATGTACATGGCCGGTCCGCAGTTTTTGCAGGCCATAACCGGTGCCGACCAGCCGGTGCGCATCGCGCCGTTCGTGCTGGGCTTCTTGGGTGTGGGCCTGTATCACGCGGCCTACATTTCGGAGGTCATCCGCACCGGTATCGAGGCGGTTCCGCGCGGTCAGATGGAGGCGGCCCAGAGCCAGGGCTTCACCCGTGCGCAGGCGTACTGGTACATCGTACTGCCCCAGACGTTCAAGATCATTCTGCCGCCGCTGTGTAACCAGGCGCTCAACTTGGTCAAGAACACGTCGGTGCTGGCGCTTGTGGCCGGCGGCGACCTTATGTACCGTTCCGACAACTTTGTGAGCCTGTACGGTTACCTGCAGGGATACATCGTCTGCTGTCTTATGTACTTCATCATCTGCTTTCCGCTCGCCATGCTGGTGCAGTGGCTCGAGCGCCGCTCCAAGGAGCGTCCGCGCGGTGTGAGCCTGGCCGAGCTGGGGCTCGACAACGTAGAGGAGGCCTAGCGCATGGAAATCTTCAACGCGACCAACCTGCTCTACATTTGGGGCGGCTTTGTTAAGACAATCGAGATCTCGGCGCTGTCGATCTTTTTCTCGCTCATCTTTGGCACGGTGCTGGCGCTCGTTAAAAGCTATGCGCCCCGCCCGTTCCGTATTTTGGTGAGCGCCTATATCGAGCTGTTCCGTTGCACGCCAAACCTGCTGTGGATCCTGTTTATCTACTTTACGGTGCAGGGTTTGGACATTGTGATTTCGACCATCGCCTTTACGCTGTTTACCAGCGCTGTTATGGCCGAGATCGTGCGCGGCGGCCTCAACTCGATTCCGCGCGGCCAGTTTGAGGCGGCGCAGAGCCAGGGCTTCGGCTTCTTTGCCACCATGCGCTACATCATTCTGCCGCAGACGTTTAAGACGATCATCCCAGCGCTGTTTAGCCAGTGCACGACCGTCATTAAGGACAGCTCGTATCTTTCGGGCATTAACGTGGCCGAGCTCATGTACACGGCAAATGTCGTGATGGCCCATGCGATCGACCTGTCGCAGGTGCTTATGCTCTACGGCCTGGTGTTTGCGATGTACTTTGTGCTCAACTTTGGTATCTCGCTGCTGGTCCGAGCATATCAACGTCGTATCGTGGCAGCGTAGTCCTGCTTCCCCAAGCACGGCACCTTGCCTCTCAATCGTCGCTTGCGTACATTTAGTACGCGGCGCTCCTCTTTCGGGGCAATCTGCCGCACTTGGGAAACCAGGACGGTCGTAAGTGACAAAATGGGAATCAGGAATCGCCTATTTCTCATTTGTTAGAAAGGAATCGCGATGAGCGATCTGGTGAACAAGAAGAGTCCTGTGGTCATTACCATCGCGCGCGACTTTGGCGCCGAGGGCCACGAGATTGGTCGCATGCTTGCCGACGAGTTGGGGATTCCGCTGTACGATAACGAGCTGCTGGTACGTGCTTCGCTGCGCACAGGCGAGTCGCTCGACAAGATGGCCGCTTACGACGAGCGCCTGGCCGTGGAGAACATGGCGTTTCTGCCCGACCGCTACGATGCGCGTTCGTACTCGGACAAGTTATTCCAAAAGATGAGCCAGGTGATTTTGGATCTGGGCGAGACCGAGAGCTGCATTATCGAAGGCCGCCTGTCCGATTACCTGCTTCGCAACAACCCCAACCACATTGCCGTGTTGGTGACCGCTCCCTTTGAGGACCGCGTCGAGATTGTGCGCAAGAAGCGTGGCCTTAACAAAAAGAAGGGCGCCAAGCTGGTCAAGCAGCAGCAGAAGGCGCGCGAGGCGTTCTATAAGCGCTACAGCGCCGGAAAGTGGAAGATGACGAGCGGTAAAGACATCGTCGTCAACCGTGCTAAGCTGGGCCGCGAGGGCTGTAAAGACGTCATCGCCGCCGCCTACCGCTACAAAGTAGCTCAGCTCGAAGGCTAGATGGTCAAAACCACCACAAAGGGGACAGGCACCTTTGTGGTGGTTTTTGCTTTAGGCGGAGGAGGCTGGAAGGTATCACTGCCGGCTGCGCGCTCAAAGAACTCAACGCTGCTCAAAAAACTCAAGGGCGGGCACCGCTTAGTTTCCTTTACTGTCTCGATCTGTAACATCTGGGTGGTTAAATCGTCTCTATCTGTTACAGATTTAGATAAAACGCGGAGCCGAGTGGGGAAATCTAAATCTGTAACAGCTGGCCTGCTATTTGGGGTCTAGATGTTACAGATTGAGACAAACTGGTGGAGAGAGCTGCCGTGTCGTTCAAACCACCACAAAGGGGACGGGCACCTTTGCGGTGGTTTTTGTTTTAGGCGGAGGGGAAGGCTTTGGTGAGGCCGGCGCGCGTTTGCGTGTCGGTCTTTTGGTAGATGGAGCTCAGGTGACGCTGGACCATGCGCATCGAGATGCCAAGCTCCTCGGCAATCTGCTTGAGCGGGCGCTCGTCTTGGGTTACAGCTATGAGCACGTCGACTTCGCGCGGGGTGAGAGCGTGGTTGGCGATGAAGGCCTGGCGTTGCTCCTCGATGGTGGGGGCGGCGAGTGCCTCCTCGGCGAGCTGTTGATGTTCGCGCTCCTGCTCGGTTTGGGGTAGACGGAACAGCCCCGCAGCTACAAATGCCACGCTCGCCGCCACAAGCAGCACGAGCGCGCCGATCATGATGAGGGCGACATTGCCCGAGGTGACCAGTGCCAGCGAGATGCCCGATGTGGTGAATGCACATGCATTGTTGGCGGCGCGGCCCATGCCAGCCCACAAAGCCGGAGTGTGCATACGCGGTGCCAGCTGTGTAAACGTGGCGGTGAAGAATGTGACGAAAAAGCCCGAGCTCAGATAAAAGACGATGAGGCCCAGGTTGGGATCGGCACCAGCTTCCACGGCCAAGATTGAGATGGTGGAGAGCACCGTGACACCGAGCATGACAGGACCCATGTAGCGACGCTCGGCAAGATCAAAAACGATGCCGGCAGCTAGACCGCTCGCTGCCAAAAAGAGGCGCGGCCAGGTCTGCACGGCGATGGTGCCGTGAGCGTTGGAGAACGTGACGACGTTATCGAGCGTTGAGAACAGACAGGCCAAGATCATGACGAGCGCGATGCTCCAACACGCCTGCTTGGCGAGGACGTGTGAGGGCTCGGTAAAAGGGTTGATGGTGGAGCTGGGGTTCTCATCTGCCTCTTGGGGCGCGGCGCTGAGGGCGGAGATGATGATCGTCGCCGCGCCAAGAATGATGAGCTCAACGATGCCGCCGCAATCGAGCAGGTTAAGGGCAAACTGCAGGAGGATGCCTGCGGCATAGGCCGCCCCCGCGCCGGTTGCGAGCTTGGGGTCGTCTTGGAATGCCAACGCAAAGGCGCGATGCGCAGCGGCGCCCAGCAGGCCGAGCCCAAAGAATACCACGCACCCCAGAATCTCGAGCGCAAGTGGACCTGTGGGGGATTGAATCTGGGTTAGCCCAACAATGGCGATAGGGACAGCAGCGGTGGCGATTGCCTTGGGCTGGCTTTTGCGCTGAGCGAGGGCCAGTAACGGCGCGTATCCGATAAAGCCGATAACGCTGGCACCCAGGATAAAGCCTTGCGCGAGCACAACGCGCTCGGCACCGGCGAGCAGCCCGACATTGATGTCGAAGCGAAACTCGGCGGCAAGGAAGACAAAGGTAAAGAGCGCGAGGGCTAGAAGCGCGTTGATTTTAGGCTTGCTCAGGTTCAAGAACGGTCCTTTGGGTGGACGGAATAATCATGCCCTCGATTGTAGCGCCCTAAGGCGAAGACACCGACAACGAAATCCATTCGAATGAAACCGCAGGTAGCCATAGGGGTTCACATCTACGAACCTAGGCGTATGCGATTGCTTGGCACATGGTGAGACTAGGAAAACCACCACAAAGGGGACAGGCACCTTTGTGGTGGTATGGTCCATCGACCGAGGGAGGCCCCTATGAACGGAAGCCATTTTGACAAGCAGACCCAGCGCGAGCGCACTTGCTCGCTGGTTCACGGTTCGTGGAAACGGGCGGGTGCCAGGCTGGCGTGCGCCGGCGCGTGTGCGCTCATGGTCGGTCAGCTGCTACTGCCGAGTGTTGCCTTGGCAGCCGATTGGATCAACGTGGGCGGCACGCAGTACAACGCGGGCGCTGTCGTCAGCGACGAGGCGGGCACGTGGTCTTGGAACGGCGGCGACGACATGCAGCTCAATGGCTATAACGGCGGCGGTATCAGCGCCGAGGGCAACCTCAACATCGGTGTGACCAACACCAACACCATTACGGCCGATGCCGGTCAGAGCGCCATCGAGGTCTCAGGCGGCAACCTTTCCATCACGGGCGACGGCACACTCAATGCGACGGGCCAGACCGATGTCATCACGGCCGCGGGTAACGGTATTACCGGTGGCGACGTCACCGTCGACGGGGCTACGGTCAACGTGACGGCGACGGGTACGGATGCAAATGGCGAGGAGTGCGAGAACGCCGAGGCCATAACTGCGTTTGGCGGCGACGTGACCATTAAAAACGGTGCGACTGTCGATGTGAAGGCAGGGCGCGCGGCGGGGTCCGGTGACGGGTATTACGGTTACGTGACGGGCATCTATGCCACTAACGGTGCACCTGGGGAAGACGGCGAGTTTGCATGGGAACATGACGGGCAGAGCAACAAAGGCGGCCGCGTATCGATCGGCTCCGGCTCAACGGTGACGGTCAAGGCCGAATCCACTCTGGAGTCTCAGGGAATTGTGTCCCGTGTCAACAACGGCGCAGCGCGTGTCGAAATTGCAGGCGATTCGCTCGTGACCGCGATTGCCGACGCTTCGGGCGGCAACTGGGGTGCCGTGGGTATCGAGGCGGCCGGAATGGGCGACGATGCCACTGCCGATATCATCATCGATGGGAAGAGCACGTTTGTGACTGCGATAGCCAGCGCCTCGAAAGATCGGTATTCCAAGGACACGTATGGTCTGCATACCAGCTCGGGGAGTGCGGTCGAGGGCGGAAGCATCCAAATTAAAAACGGTTCCGTTGTTGCCGAGGGCAGCGACGGAGCAATCGTCGCCGACAACTACACGACCGCCAACGGTCCTGCCGGCATGATTGTTATCGGCGAGGGCGGGAAGGTCGTGCTTCCTGCCAATGGCGTGGTGCGCGACTACCAAAAACTGGGCGCCCGCCCCATGGCGCTGGGCAACCGATTTGAATGTGCTGATTTTTGGGGACAGACGATTGGCGAGCCCGGCGAAGGCGTCCTGCGGGCCGATCGCGATGCGGACAAGATCGCCAAGGTCGCGCATATCGTATTCGACGGAGGTGCTACGCCTGCTCCCGATCCGGCACCGACTCCCAAGCCGCAGCCGGGAGGCGAGGGCTCGACGGGCACGACGGGGGCGACGACCCAAACTTCGACACAGACTGGTTCGGCCGTGAATGTAAAGCCTGCTGCCGCCAAGGTATCCGTCACGGCTTCGAAGGCGACGACTTCCGCTCTTGCGGCCACGGGCGATAGCGCCGCGTTGACCGTTGCCGCCATGGGCATCGCTGGTGCCACGGTTGCGGCAGCCGGCATCGCTGCCGCGCGCCGTCGCGAGGAATAACAATTTCGTCTAGGGCAAGCGGGGCATAAAGCCTCAGTGCGTTTGATTGAGCCGCCACGCAAGGATTTGCGTCCACGCGTGGCGGCTTTTGCATTTGCGCAGGTAAAGGTGCAGGTTCGCATGTACGAACCTAGGCGCGGCGCCCGGTTTGCAGCATCGTGGTGCCATGGAAACAACCCTCGATGAAGGAGGACGACATGCAAGGACAACATTTTGCCAAGCAGGCGCAGCGCGAGCGCACCTGCTCGCTGGTTCACGGAACTTGGCGTTGCGTGGGTGTGAAGATCGCCAGTGTCGGCGCGTGTGCGCTCATGGTCGGTCAGCTGCTACTGCCGAGCGTGGCGCTTGCGACCGAGTGCGCCGATTCTGCTGCTACGACGGGTGAGGTCGCTGCGGCTCCTGCGGCGCCGGCGGCTACGGTGGATGCGAATGCGGCGACAACACCGACAACCGAGGCTGCTCCGGCAACTCAGAACGAGGCCGATACTCAGCAGGTATCTTTGGCTGACACCGTCGAAGGGGCTGGCGATGCAATGCCCGCCGAGCAAAACGCTTCCGGCGACAACGCCGCCATGCCGGCAGACAACGCCATTATGCCCTGCGGTGTGACCGACGTGACGGGTGGGGGTGGCGTGACAATCGACACGAACGTCGAATCCTACTACAGGGAATGCGAGCTTCCACCCGAGATTTCTCTTACCGGAGGCGGTAGTTTCTCATGGGATTTTGGACCGGTCCCAGATGAGGTGGCGGATAAGCTATCAAACGCATCCGAAACTAAGTATTACAAGGCAGATGCCGCTACTGGCGCGCTTGTTGAAGTCGTCGATCAGTCTCAATCGAACGTGACGATTTCCATTGCGCCATATGAAGGGCAGATGCGCGCGACGCTGACCCTGACGGGTGGCGACTTTGTAGACGGAAACTATGCACTCATCCGCAACGAGGATGTGCCGTTTACTTCAACGTTGACGTTCGACGGCACCGACTATAATGATGGCATCCTCATCGGCGATCCTGATAGCACCTCCGATAAACCAGCTCAAATCGTTGTCCATGAAACAAGGACCGATTACTACCTGCGCTACAACTTCAACACCGTGGTAAAGCTAGCTGCTCATGGACAGGCAATCAATAGCGTTGATTTGGGTTCAGGATATATCGGCTATCGCGCTGGGGATACTCCCGCTCCAACCACTCATGTACCATACGCAGATTACGACAAGTATGAAATTGCTTACGAGTGCTGGGAGGAGATGGACAACAGCGACCCCACGGATCTTCATCCCGTCGCCTTCTGGTATTCCGACGAGGGCATGTACACACCGGGCATGAAGCGAATCGACAAGTTCGAAGAAGGCAAGCACTACATGCATTCTGTCATGCTACGCCAAAAGAACGGGTATGAGTTTGCCAACGGCTGCACTGTGGCAATCAATGGCGAGCCACTTAACGCCATGAGTGTTCAGAAAGTCGAAGATGGTCTGTTCCTTGCGCCGACCACATCGTTTACCTGTGAAAAGGCTCTTGTGTGGCAAGCAATCGACACGGTCGAGATTAATGGCGCTACCGTCACGTTCAAAGACGGCGATAAGCCGGTGTTCACGGGCGCTACGTCCGACGACACTCGTTATTGGTATCAGTGCGAGTTCTGGAATTCTGAGGATGGCGCTGGAGTGAACTCGGCATGGTTCTGGGATCAAAATATCGAGAACCACATTGATACGTTTGAGGCTGGGAAGACCTACAGCTACGGTTTTTATCTCAAGTCGCATGAGGGTTTCTACTTTACTCGTGACACTAGGGTCACAATTAACGGCAAGACTTATGGCTACTGGTGGAACGAATCCGATGCGGAGAATCTCGATAGAGACGGTAAGACGACCACCATGTGGGTCTATACCAATCTTACGATGACGCCTGAAGCAACACCTGCGCCGACGCCCGACCCCAGGCCGACACCGGATCCCGAGCCCAAGCCAGATGCCAAGCCGGGCCAGGCACCAACGACCGCCACGACTACTACGACCGTCTCGACCACCAAGACTCCGGCCGTCAAGCCCACTGCCAAGACCACCGATGCCACCCTCGCCGCAACGGGTGACAACACCGGACTTGTCGCCGCGGCCATGAGCCTCGCCGGAGCCATCGCAGCAGCCATCGGCATCGCCTCAAAGCGCCGCGAGAACTAGGTCTCGGCGGAGGCCCTCGTTTCCACCTCAGCAAGATTTCAATCTGTAACACCTAGCCAGCAGAAACGGCTCTATCTGTTACAGATTTAGATGAACCGGCGGGTGGCCAACATAACGTCTCGATCTGTAACACCAGGCGGGGAATTTGACCTCTAACTGTTACAGATCGAGACAAACTGGCCGGCCAAGTCCAAAACCACCACAAAGATGCCTGTCCCCTTTGTGGTGGTTTGCGCAGGTAGAACGGTAGGTTCGTATATATGAACCTACCGTTCGCTTTGTTTTTGGACGACGATTACGCTGGATGACTTTTGGTTTGCAGGAAAGGAACGACCATGAGGTGGACTACTGTTCGAGCGCTTTGCCGCCGCCTGACCGTTGCCGCGGTGACCCTCACCATGGTGACGGGCTCGTTGCCCGCGGGCGCGTTTGCCGAGACCCTCACCACCGACGGCACTTTTGTGCAGACGGATAACGGCCAAGCAGCCGACGCCGCTCCCGCCGATTCGGCTGACGCCCAAACGTCAGACTCTGCTTCCGCCGACCCCGCGCCCGATGCCGGCGCTGCCGACCCCACGGTGCTCGATACCGGTGACACCCCTACGCCCCCGGCCTCCGAGATTGCATCGGCGGCGGGCCTGACGGGTGCCGGGCAGACCGAGAGCACACCTGCGGGTACGCTTGCCACCGATCTTGTCGAGGACAAGGAGCTCGCCGAACAGCAGAAGCAGGAGGAGACCGCCGAAGCCGAAGCAACCTGGAATGAGGATCTTGGGCTCTGGATGACCTCGAAGGGCGCCACGGGCGTAAAGGACGAATACGACGATGGCTACGTGGCCGGCGAGCAGACCCCCGCGCAGTACTACTTCTCGATTGATAGCCTCACCAACGAAATTTCTATCGAGTATGGCGATGCGGGCATTACCACGTTGGAGGTGCCCTCGACCATCGACGACAAAAATGTCGTAAGCCTTACGGGTATGGGAAGCGCTGCGCTCACATCGATCACCTTCGCCCCTAATTCGCATGTCCGCTCGGTTGGAGGCTTGGGCGGCAGCAGCATCAAAGAGATCGCACTGCCCGATTCGGTCGAGGAGCTCAAGAGCTATGCATTCTACAAAAGCAAGACGCTCCAAACGGTAACCTGGCCCAACAACGCGGCCTTTACCACGATTCCCGAGCAGGCCTTTAAGGAATGTGAACAACTTGACGACAAGGTGGTGGCAACGCTGCCGCCTTCGGTCAAAACTATCGACTATCTTGCATTCGCCTATTGCGGCGTGCCACAGTTCTATGTCTCGGACACAACAGTGCTCACCTTTACGCAGATCAATGTGCCGGGCACGGTGGAGCGGATTGAGCGCTATGCCTTTGACGGGTGCTCGCATGTGTCGTCGGTGACGATTGGCGATGGTGTCAAATCTATCGGGGCGCTCGCGTTCGCCTCTCTTGATCCTGCGATTGCCGGCAAAGAGATTGTGCTACCCAAAAGCGTGGAAATGATAGAGTGGGGAGCTTTTGAGAACACGAGATACGGAAACGAGACGAACCATAATGCCGTTGCCCTGCGCGTGATGAACCCCGATCTTCAGTTTGGTGAGGCGGGCTATCCGGGCGACTATAATGAGCGCGTGACAATCGATGGCGTAACGTATGCGATTCCCTTTGGTGAAGGCCAGACCATCTATGCCTATGCGACCGATTCGGCTGGCAACCCCTCGATGGTCAAAAAGCTTGCCGATGCCGTGGCCGATCGCAAGGACTCCGTCGATTCCTCGAAGCCTGCCTACACGTTTGAGTGGATGGGCGAGGCGGCCCAGGTGACGGGCAAACTTCCCCAGAGCGCGACGGCTACACTCGTGCAGGCGGGGCAGTCCACGCCGCTGGCGGTTGGCGATGACGGCAGCTTTACAGCGGACGCTCTCTCCAAGACAGCAGCCACCCTGCGCATTTCGCTCAGCGGTTACTATGACATAGTGCTGGCGCGCCCGGGCGACCAGATGACGGGCACATGGAATATCGGAGAGATTAAGGCGGAGGACTTTACCAAGATTCCGGCTTCGCGCGCGATTGAGCTCAACGTGGGCTATCTTGAACCGATTGTGGGCCAGGATAAGACCGAACGCATTGAGCTCGATAGTCTCGATAACATCGATCTGACGGTGAAGAGCGGCGGCAAGACGCTCGAACCTGCCAAGGGTGACAAGGAAAACGACTTCCGTATCCAGGGTACAGCACTCGTGGTGTCGCAGGCCATTGCCGACGCGGACCAGGATCTGGAGATAACGCTCGTGCCCAAAGACAGCCTCAAGCTGGGTGGGGCGACGGCGACGGTGAAGCCTTCGGCCGGCAAGGTCGATATCGACTTGAAGCCTTGGGGCACGGCGACGGTCACGACCAAGGGCGACTACCAGGGAGCCAACCGCGTGCTGGTGTTCCGTACGTCCGACGGCAAGCTAGTCGCCGACGGCGTCACCTATTTGATGGGTTACGAAGACGATGACACCACGCCTATCATGAAGGCCGAGACGCCGCGCCTTAAGGCCGGTTCGTACACCATCGTCGCCTTTAACAAGACGAGCTACGACATCCAAGCGACGAGCTATTCCACGTTTAGCCGCCTAGGGCTGACCGTGGGTAAGCATATCGCGCAAAAGCAGGTGAAGATTGAGGACGGCAAACAGCTCGACGTGACGCTCGACGTCCCCACGTTTGACGTGGAGACGTATCGTGCCGAGCGCGGGCTGACGGCGGGCTCGGTTATCGCTGATTCGTCCGCGGTCGTTGGCGTGGAGACCGAGCTGCGCATTCATTACGAGCTCAAGGACAGCCAGGCTGCCAAGATTGAGATTCCGCTGGCCAAGGATGCCGTCGAGGATGTGTCCGCTGGCTCTCGCGAAGCCGGCGCCAGCTCCGATGCCATGTGGGCTGGCACAACTTGGGAGGGCGACAACCTCGTTCTCGATATGAAGAAGAGCGCGGGCGCCGATGTGTTTGTGCGCTTTAAGCCTAAGGCCGCAGGCACCTATGCCATCTCGCCGCTCATTACGCTTGGCGAGGTGACATTGCCGCTGGGGAGCACGACGCTCGAGGTTAGCGGATCGCGCATCGAGGTCGACAGCACCGACGTTCACGGTCTGCTGGGCAATGTGGCCTACGTTTATGCAGCGCCGGGCAAGAGCGTGCAGCTTACCGTGGGGACGGGTGCCTCGGCTGCAAAGTACACCGGCAAGACCAATAAACTCGGCCGTGCCAAGATTGAATACGACCTGCCGCAGGATACGCTTGCCGCCGAGCGTGTGACGCTCGAAGCGCGCGTGGGCTCGACCGATGTTGCCGCCGCTGCTGCCGAGGTAACGGCTCGCAATTATGTGCGCTATTTTCCGGGCGCTTCGGTTTGGAACTTTGACGTGACGTATCGCGGCGGTACGCAGAACCTGGTTAAGGACGGCAAGGATACGGGTAAGAGCCTGTGGACCTTCCACCATCTGCCGCAAAAGAAGAACGCCTATTGGACGTTCGATATTACGCTCGAGGTGGGAAACGAGGAGGCCGCCGACACGCTCGACCTGTACGTGGACTGCGTGGATGGCAAGACGGTGACGATTCCTCTGACTCAAAAGTCGCGCGAGGGCACCCGTGTACGCTATGTGGCGGAGTATGTGGACGAGGGTTACCTTAAGCTGCTCGACGAGTTTAACAAGGCGAATGACTCGACCTATGTGAACTGCGGCAACTTTGAGCAAATCTTTATGCCGCAGACCTACCGCATCTCCAATGCTCAGCTTATGACCATGCTGAGTTTTGACGCCAACGCTTCGGCCAAAAAGCATTCCGCCGCGGCCGAGGAGCGCCAGCAGGAGTTCTCGAATGCCGTGCAGCAGTGGCACGAGTATATGATGGATAACTCGTTTAATGATGTCGACGAGGCCTTTAACGACGCGATTGACCAGATGGTCGCCGATGCGTTTGCCGAGGAAGATGGCAAGGACGAGGAGACCGGAGCGGACGATGAGGCCCAAGGCGGCAGTGCCCGCAAGGCCCGCCGCGCTCCCGCCGCTCGCAGTGGCGAGGGCGAAGAGGGCGGCAACGACGAAGCCGCACAGTTTGCGGCTGAGCTCAAGGCCGCGGTCGGCGGGTCGTCGGCGCTGCTGACCCAGCAGGGCGACAGCTATGGCGTCAACGTGGATAAGATGATCTTTGAGGACGCCTACGGCACCAGCGAGGACTGGTACCAGGAACTCGCGGCGGCCCAGGGTACGAACGCTGCGGACGCGGCGGCGCTCAAGGAACTCGTCGACCATGCGTCGCGTGCGGAGTTTATTACGCAGCAGGCCGAGGATCTGGTGGGCCAGTCGATGAGTATCGGCCAGCTCAACCAATACGGAAGCTGGAATGATGCAACCGCTGCGGCGCTCAACAAGTGTGCGGGCATTAAGGCCAGCGAGTATAAAGGCCAGTCGACGAGCGGGTTTAGCGACCTGGGCCAGGCGCTCGGCAGTTCCTTAAGCTACAAGGCGGCAGACGACGATACCGTCAAGGGCTTTAAGGTCGCCGCGCCCGACGGTGAGCAGACGGCCTATATCGAGTCCGAATTTATCGAGAACTCCAATAACAACAAGAACCAGGCGCTGCTGTTTAACTCGATTGCCATGCAGTGCGACATTTTGGACGAACTGTACGATAACTGGAACGTGGTCCATAGCCTTAACAACTCCAAGGTCCGCGGGTGGCTCATGGCCTGGAAGCTCAACGGCGATGTGAGCGCGCATATGAAGCTCATCCGTACGATTCGTTCGCTCAAGAGCTACAAGATCGAGTGCGAGATGTTCGGGCAGGTCTTTAAGACCGACGCGTGGAAGGCGGCGGGGCAGGCGTTTCCCGCGGCGACCCAGGGCATCGGCATCTTTACCGGCATTTACGGCGTGAACGATGCCAGCAAGAACTGGGAGAACGTGAACGTCCGTATGCAGAAGGTGAAGGGCGAGCGCGAGGGCTATGAGCTTCAGCATACGCGCTTGCTTGCCAAGCCCGAGAAGACCGAGGACGACTGGAAGTGCATTTACGCGCTGCGTGACGCCATGGAGAAGGCGCGTGCGTTTGAGGATCTGCTGTATCGCCAGCTCTGCCACGACAGCACCGATGTGGCGGTGGGCTCCATTATGACAATCGCCGGCGTGCTGACGGCCGGTTCGGCGGGTACCGTGGTGGGCGCTGCCTATGACGCGGCTTCGACCAGCGTAGGTTCGGAGCGCGCGATTAAGCTGACCAATGCCGAATGCGCCTACGATGTTGCCTGCGAGCAGGTGGAGCGCGCGTGTCAGAATCGTATTACGGTCAACTGGGGCGAGCTGACCGATACCGAGGTCTACAAGGCCAACAAGGACGGCTTGATCTCGGACGAGAAGATGCAGTCGATCTTCGAGGCGCGTTATCGCAATGTGGCTGCCAAGGCTGCACCCGACCCTGCGGGCGTGGTGTACGAGGGCCTACTGTCCAATACGGTTGAAGGCGCGACGGTTGAGCTGTGGAGCGCCGACGATGCGGCCGGTACCAATGCAGTGCGTTGGGATGCCGAGGAGTATGAGCAGGACAATCCGCTTGCAACGGGTGCGGACGGTGCATACAACTGGAATACGCCGACCGGCTGGTATCAGGTGCGCGTGACCAAGGACGGGTATGAGGAGGCGCGTTCGGCTTGGCTGCGCGTGCCGCCGATTCAGACTGAGGTGAACATTGGCTTGGTGTCGACGGCGGCACCCGAGGTGGCCTTGGCCCATGCCTATACCGATTGCATCGAGGTTGAGTTTGCGCAGTATATGGATGCGAGCGACGATGCCCTGGCCGCGCTGGATGCGCAGGGGCTGGGCGACGTGACGTATAAGTGGCTCGACAAACAGGACGATCCCAATGGCAAGCCGCTGTCTCGCGTGCTGCGTATTCGCTATGCCGATGCGCGTGAGGCGGGCTCGACGGTGGCGTTTGAGCTCGACGGTGCTCGCAACTACGCCGGCACGGCCATGGCGCGCTGGGCAAGTGGCGAGCTTGTCGTGGGCGTTCGTGCCGACAAGCTCAAGCTCAACGTGGAGCAGGCCGTGACCATGCTTGAGGGCAGTGACTTTGAGCTGGTGGCGCACGTGACCGATAAGGCGGGCAAGCCGTTTGCGGGCGCGAAGGTTAGTGTTGGGCTGGAGTCCTCGGCTATCTGCTCTGTCGATGCCACCCAGGCCGTGACGGGCGAGGACGGCGCGGCGACGTTTGTGCTGCATGGTGCTCTGCCCGGTTTGACAACGTTGACGGCGGCGGTGGACGGCACGCCGCTGTCCAAGCAGGTCGACGTTCGCGTGTCTGCCGAGGCAGTGCGACCGGCGCGACCGGTGGCGACGTTTGGTGCGACGACGTTTGGTGCATGGTCGCCCAAGGAGAACTACATTACGGTGCCCAAGGGCACGAAGCTGGAGCTTTCGGCCGAGGATGGCGCGACGATTTGGTACACCACCAACGACACCTGCCCCTGCCGTGACGAAGGCCGTGTAAAGTACACCGAGCCCATTGCGCTCGATAGCAACATGTATGTGCGCATTGCGGCACAGCGCCCTGGCATGTCGTACAGCGAGTATTCCGAGCGTCTGAACATTACGATTACGGTGACCGATGAGGCGGCGCCTGGGCCGACGCCTGACGGCGGCGAGCAGGGCGGCGGTGCGGATGGCTCTGGCGGCACCGGGGTACCTGCGGGCGGTTCGACTTCGACGACCACCGCAGTGACGACGGACAAGTCCAAGGGTAAGGGCGAGAACGGCAAGAAGTCCGGTGGCACGGAGCTCGCCAGCACGGGTGACTCCACCGCGATGACGGTCGCCGCCCTGGGCATCGCCGGCGCAACCGTTGCCGCAGCCGGTGTCGCCGCGACCAAGCGCCGCGAGCGTTAGGTTTTGGTGACGGTGCCCGTCCTCGGCGTCAGCAAAATCTAAATCTGTAACATCTGGCTGCCCAAAACGGACCTAGATGTTACAGATTGAGACAAGCTGGCGGGTGTCGGAACAACGTCTCGATCTATAACAACTAGCCACCAAAAACAGCTCTACCTGTTACAGATCGAGACAAATCGGTCGACCGAGTCCAAAACCACCACAAAGGTGCCTGTCCCCTTCGTGGCGGTGGGGCGGCCGGCATAGAAAAAGTCCCCGCCGGGCGCGTGCTCGACGGGGACTTTGCCGTTTGATGGCTAACGCTGAGGGTGATTACTCGCCCAGCAGGCTCTTGGTGATGGAGGCAGCGGCCTTCTTGCCGGCGCCCATCGCCAGAATGACCGTAGCGGCACCGGTGACGATGTCGCCGCCGGCCCAGATACGGGGATCGGTGGTCTGGCCGGTCTCCTCGTCGGCAACGATGTAGCCCCACTTGTTGAGCTCCATCTTGCCGCCGATCTTCTTTGCGAAGGGGTTGGCGTTGGTGCCGATAGCCGAGATCGCGACGTCGCAGGGGATCTCCTCGATGGCGCCCTCGATGGGCACCGGGCGACGACGGCCGGACTCGTCGGGCTCGCCGAGCTCCATCTTCTGGACCTTGACGGCGCACACGGAGCCGTCCTCGCCAGCGACAAACTCGAGCGGGGAGACGAGCGGCAGAACTTCGACGCCCTCGGCCTTAGCATGATGCAGCTCGGCGCGACGGCAAGGCATCTCGTCCTCGGTACGACGGTAGGCGATGATGGCGTGCTCGGCGCCCAGGCGCTTGGCGGTACGGACGGCGTCCATAGCCACGTTGCCGCCACCAAAGACGACGACGTTCTTGCCGTGCTTGGTGGGGGTGTCGTACTCGGGGAACTTGTTGGCCTTCATCAGGTTCACGCGGGTGAGGTACTCGTTTGCGAAGAAGACGTTGGGCAGGTTCTCGCCGGGGACGTTGAGGAACTTGGGCAGGCCAGCGCCGGTCGCCACGTAGATGGCGTCGAAGCCCTGCTCGAACAGCTCCTCGGCTGTGGCCATGTTGCCCACGACGGAGTTGTACTCAAACTTGACGCCCATATCCTCCAAGCCGTCAATCTCGCGCTTGACGACCGCCTTGGGCAGACGGAACTCGGGGATGCCGTAGACCAGCACGCCGCCACCGGTGAAGAATGCCTCGAAGACGGTAACGTCAAAGCCGTTACGGGCGAGCTCGCCGGCGCAGGTGATGCCGGACGGGCCGGAGCCGACGACGGCGACCTTCTTGCCGTTCTTGGGGGCCATCTTGGGCGTGGAAGCGAGCTCGGGGCGGTCACCCAGGAAGCGCTCGAGCTGGCCGATGGCCACGGGCTCGGACTTCTTGCCACGGATGCACTTGCCCTCGCACTGGTTCTCCTGCGGGCAGACGCGGCCGCAGATGGCGGGAAGCATGGAGTCCTCGCGGATGGTATCGAGAGCGCCGCCGAAGTCCTTCGCGCGGATCTGCTCGATAAAGCGGGGGATGTTGATGTTGACGGGGCAGCCCTCAACACAGAACGGCTTCTTGCAGTTGAGGCAGCGCTCGGCCTCGGCCAGCGCCATCTCCTCGGTGAAGCCCTTGTCGACGGGGCGGAAGTCGCAGGCGCGCTCGGCAGCCGGCTCCTCGTTATCGGGGGTGCGGGGCGACTTCATATCGGCAACGAAACGACCGTTAACTAGTGGCATGCGCAGCTCTTTTCCTCATAGGCCTTGAGGGACTCGCCCTCTTCGGAACGGTAAGCGGCCTGGCGGGCACGAAGGTCATCCCAGTCGACCAGGGTGGCATCGAAGTCGGGGCCGTCGACGCAAGCGAACTTGGTCACGCCGCCCACCTCGACGCGGCAGCAGCCGCACATGCCGGTGCCGTCAACCATGATGGGGTTGAGCGACGCGGTGATGGGGGTGTCGTACTTCTGGGCGGTGAGGGTCGAGAACTTCATCATCGGAACGGGGCCGACGCAGAAGACCTGGCTCACGGCCTTGTCCTGCAGCAGGCGCTCCAGCGGAGCGGTGACAACGCCCTGCTCGCCGTAGGAACCGTCATCGGTAGTGATGTGGATGTGGTCCTCGTCGAGGAGCTCGCGGAACTGGTCCTCCATGAGCAGGAGGTCCTTGGTGCGGGCGCCCATGATGGCGTGCACCTCGTGGCCGGTCTCGACCAGGTGCTTGGCGACCGGGAAGGCAATTGCCAGGCCGACGCCGCCGCCAATGACGGCGCAGGGGCCCTCAGCCATCTCGGTGGGAACGCCCAGCGGGCCCACGACGTCGCGCAGCGACTCGCCGGCCTCGTAGGTGGACAGCATCTCGGTGGTCTTGCCGATCACCATGAAGATGAACTCGACCCAGCCCTCGTCACCGTTCCAGCCGGCCAGGGTAAACGGGACGCGCTCGCCCGTCTCGTTGGCGCGAACCATGAGGAACTGTCCAGCGTGCGCATGCTTGGCGATTGCAGGCGCCTCGATGCGGAACTTGAACACCTTCTCCGAGAACTGCGTCTTCTCCAGGATCTTATACATAGAACCCCTCTCTTGTTAGGGCCGCCGAACCGTGCCTCCACGGAAATGGACGGTAGCCCGAATAAAACCGTACGCGCACAGGCGTTGTGCAGACATACGGTGCAAATTATACCCTCATGGACATGTCGCTTACGTGTGTCTTTGGCAGGCGGGAAAAGTGACCTGCCATTTAGGGACAGGTTTATTTTGGCAGGTTTTATCAGGCAAAACGGCAAAAGGGGCCGGTCTCGCGCATCGGTGAGGCCGGCCCCCTTTGGAGCGTTGCGTATGTATGGCGGCACAGGGTTTATTGCGACGCGGCTGCCGCGGCGTTTCCGCATATAAAACCTGCCAAAATAAACATCCCTAAATGGCAGGTTTTAGTGTTTGCCGTTGGCGGAAGCGGCGCCGTTTACGTGATCGCGGGCGTAGATTACGCCGTGGACGATGGCCAAACCGGCGGCATCTGCGGCGCGGGCGCAGGTGTCCTGGAAGTCTTCGGCCTCGCGGGCGCGCAGCTGCTTGAGCACGTAGTCGGCCACGGCCATCTTGCCGGGAGGGTTGCCGATGCCGGTGCGGATGCGACTAAAGTCGCGGCTGCCCATCTTGTCGATGATGGAGCGCAGGCCGTTGTGGCCGGCGTGGCCACCGCCTACCTTGACGCGTACGTCGCCGGCGGGAATGTCGAGCTCATCATGGATCACGAGCAGCTCCTCGGCCTTGATCTTGTACTCGCGGCAGAGCTTGGAGATGGGGCCACCCGAGGTATTCATATACGACTGCGGCTTGACCAGCACAATCTGGCGCTTCCCGCCCTCTTCCTCGGGATCGTTGATGTTGATGAGCGCGACCTCGGCGCCTGCCTGGTTTTTCCAGTACGTGACGCCGGCCTGACGGGCCAGCTCATCGATCGCCTTAAAGCCGGCGTTGTGACGGGTCTCGGCATATTCCTCGCCAGGGTTGCCAAGCCCAGCAACCATGCGAATCTTGAGCGGCTGTGCAGCTGCCATATGCTTCCTTTCGTTACACAAAAGTTAAATCAACGACAAAGGCTACCACGCCCGCCGAAGGCGAGACTTCGTTTCAGCGAAATCCCACCAGACAAAAGCACGGCCGCGGCAGAGCAAGCCGTCGGAACAGAAGAAACCCCCGCGCGACCTTTGCGAAGCAAGGGGGAGCGCGGGGGTTTCTTCTGTTCCGACGGCGATGCGTCGGGTTGCAAGGACGATGCGATTACAGCGCGAAGTCGCCGCCGACGAGCGTGGAGACGGGCTCCTCGTGGTAAACGGCGGAGATGGCCTGAGCGAACTCCTCGGCGACCGAGATGGTCTTGATCTTGCCGCCGACCTCAACGGGAATGGCGTCGGTGACGAGGCACTCGACGATCGGGGCGTCGTTCAGACGCTCGATGGCCGGACCGGAGAAGATGCCGTGGGTGGCGCAGACGTAGATGTCGCCAGCGCCCATAGCCTTGAGCTCCTTGACGTTGGCGCACAGGGTGCCAGCGGTGTCGATCATGTCGTCGTTGATGATGCAGGTCTTGCCCTTGATGTCACCGATGATGCCCATGACCTCGGCGGCGTTGTGGCGCGGACGGCCCTTGTGGGCGATGGCCAGGTCGCAGCCGAGCATGTCGGACAGCTTCTTGGCGGCCTTGGCACGACCCACGTCGGGGGAGACGACAACCAGGTTGTCGGTGTCGAAGTGCATGTTGTTGTAGTACTGGCCAAACAGCGGCAGCGCGGACAGGTGGTTAACCGGGATATCAAAGAAGCCCTGGATCTGGCCCTGGTGCAGGTCGAGGGTGATGATGCGGTTGACGCCGGCGCGCTCGAGCAGGTTGGCGACGAGGCGGGCGGTGATGGGCTCGCGCGGGCCGGCCTTGCGGTCCTGGCGGGCATAGCCGTAGTGGGTGATAACGGCGGTGATGGAGCGGGCGGATGCGCGCTTGGCAGCGTCGGTGGCGATGAGCAGCTCCATGAGCATGTCGTTAACGTTGCCGCCGGCCACGGACTGAATCAGGAAGACGTCGGCGCCGCGGACGGTCTCGTCGTAGCGGGCGTAAATCTCACCATTGGCGAACTGCTTTAGCGTAAGGCCCGAAAGCTCGACCCCAAGGTACTCAGCAATCTTCTGAGCGAGGGGACGGTTGGAGGAACCGGAATACACGCGGATGGACTTGCGCATATTCTCCGACTTCTCGGGATCATTAATCGGCATTACCCTTCTCCTTTATACATCGAATGCCATATAGATGCCTTGTTGCATTGTAACCGCGCGGCGGGGTTTATCGAGTCCTGATAACGTCTTTACCGCCAACGGACACGAACCGACCACTCATCCGGTCGCGCAGGTCACGATAGAAAAAGGAGCCGTCCCCATGGAACAGCTCCTTTTGTGCTTGGTAAAACGTTATACCTCGTCACCCTCGTGCAGACGGCGGCGATAATCGGCGGCCCAGCCCTCAATATTTACCTGACGGGCGCGGCCCAGACCAAGTGCGTCGGCCGGGACCGGCTCGGTGATGACGGAGCCGGCGGCCACGAGTGCGCCGTCGCCGATCTGGGCGGGCGCGACCATCATGGTGTCGGAGCCAATGAAGGCGTCCTTGCCGATGACGGTCTTGTGCTTGTGCACGCCATCGTAGTTGCAGGTGATGGAGCCCGCGCCCACGTTGACGCCGGAGCCCATGGTGGTGTCGCCGATGTAGGACAGGTGCGGCACCTTGGAGCCCTCGCCGATCGTGGACTTCTTGATCTCCACGTGCGTGCCGGCCTTGGAGCCGTCGAGCATGTGGGTGCCCGGGCGCAGGTAGGCGCGCGGGCCGCAGTCGACACCGTTCTCGATGACGGCCTCAATGGCGATGGTCTCATCGATGGTGCAGCCGCTACCGACGGTGGTGTCGGTGAGGCGGCTGTTGGGACCGAGCTGGCACTCCTCGCCCACGGTGACGTGGCCGATCAGGTGCGTCTGCGGCCACACGACGGTATCGCGGCCGATGGTGGCATCGGGGCCGATCCAGGCCTGCGTGGGGTCGATGAAGGTAACGCCCTCGGCCATCCAGTGCTCGTTGATGCGGTCGCGCGCGATGGCGGTGAGCTGTGCGAGCTGGATGCGGCTGTTGACGCCCAGGCCGTCGCGGTAGTCGTCGCAGTGGAAGATGGAGACAGCCTGGTCGTGGCCTTTGAGGATCTCGAGCATGTCGGGCAGGTAGTACTCGGATTGCGCGTTGTCGTTGCCGATCTCGTTAATGTGGGCGGCGAGCTGCGCGCCGTCAAAGGCGTAGCAGCCGGCGTTGCACTCCAGCAGCGTGGCGGCCTGCTCGGGCGTGCAGTCCTTCTGCTCGATGATGCGCTCGATCTGACCATCGGCACCCAGCTTGATGCGGCCGTAGCCAAAAGGATCGGGCGGGGTCATGGTCATGACGGTGCAGGCGAGCTCGCCGGTGGCGACGGTCTGCGCGAACTTGGCGACGGTGTCGGCAGTGATGAGCGGCAGGTCGCCGTTGAGCACCACGACGGGGCCTTGCGTGATGCCACAGGCCTCGAGCGCGACCTTCACGGCGTGACCGGTGCCCAGACGCTCGGTCTGCTCGACGCACTCGACCTTGGTGGCGCTGCTGGCGTAGGCGCCGTCGATGAGGGCGCGCATCTCGTCGGCGTGGCTGCCGATGACAACCACGACGCGGCTGCAGGCGGCCTTGATGGTAGCGTCGACGATCCACTGGACCATGGGCTTACCCAGGATCTTGTGCGAAACCTTGCAGTGGTTCGACTTCATGCGGGTGCCCTCGCCGGCAGCGAGGATAATTGCGGTTGCGTCCATGTGATCTCCTGTTACGTTATAGAGACGTGTGTTTGGAAACGATACACGGCGCAATATGATACCGCAGGCATATGACGAGCGCGTAACGATTGGTTTGCGGCGGTTGAGGCTTGCGCCGCCGGCGTGGCGTTTGCGCTGCTTGCGTGCGGCGTTGGCGGTGCTGCGGAGCTGTCGTTTGAGCGAGGGGACGGGGGTACCCGTGGACAACATACGAGAGGGGTTTGGCGGCGAGCCCGTCGCGGCATTCTCGATGTCGCATCCGGCTGTGCCGGCACTCTATATAGTGCTGACGCTGGGGCTCACCATGTTCTCGATGCAGCCGGTGCTGATTGCGCTGTCACTTGCGGGCGGGCTGGCGTATGGATTTGCGCCGCGTGGGGCTGCCCGCACGCTGGGCGCACTCCGCTGGCAGCTGCCGGTGATTTTGATTATCGCGCTGGTCAATCCACTGTTTAGCGCTTCGGGTTCGACGGAGCTGTTTCGTATTGGCATGCGTGCGGTGTATCTAGAGAGCATGGTTTACGGCCTGTGCATGGGCGGGCTGTTTGTGGCGAGCGTGCTGTGGTTTGAGGCCGCGGCGTCGATGCTCGAATACGACAAGGTGCTCGCGCTGCTGGGTAATGCCGCGCCGGTGATCGCGCTCATGATCTCGATGTGCATGAGGCTTATCCCGCAGTTTTTGCGCCGCGGTCGTACGGTGCTGGCGGTGCAGGATGCGATCGATGCACCGGGCCGCGCGCCGGCCGACCCCGTGCGTTCGCGTTTGCGGGCATCGAGTGTGTTGATGGGCTGGGGCATGGAAGATTCGCTGGAGCGCGCGGACTCGATGCGCTCGCGCGGGTGGGGTGCCGCGACGCGTCGTACGACGTATGCGCGGTATCGGCTGGGGCGCGGCGATGTTGCCGCGCTGGTTGGGCTTGCACTGTTTGGCGTGGTCACGGTGACAGTGGCGTGGACCGCGACGACGCAGTATTCGTTTTATCCTCAGCTCTTGGTGCCGGCGCCGTGGCCGGGCTATGTTGTGTACGCTGCCTGGATGGTGCTGCCTTGCGCGTTGCACGCGATTGATGAGAAGAGGTTTGGCTGATGGCTCGGTTGGATAGGGGCCCGGTGTCGGGCGCGGCGTGCGGCCCGGATATGCCGGCGATTGAGGTGCGGAGCCTGAGCTTTGCCTACCCCGATGCTGATGCTGCGGTGCTCGAGGGGCTCGACTGGTCTGTTTCCCAAGGTGCGTTTGCACTGCTTGTTGGCGGTACCGGTTCGGGCAAGTCGACGCTGCTGTCGCTGCTCAAGCCCGAGATCGCGCCTGCGGGTACGCGCTCCGGCGAGCTGCGCGTGCTGGGCGAGCCCGTCGCCGACATGGATGTGCGGGCATCGGCGGAGCGCGTGGGCTATGTGTTCCAGGATCCCGAGAACCAGATCGTGTGCGAAACCGTGTGGCACGAGATGGCGTTTGGCCTGGAAAACTTGGGGCTAGCACGTGATGAGATGCGCCGTCGCGTAGCTGAGACCAGCTATTTCTTTGGGCTGGAAGACTGGCTTCATCGCGATACCGATACGCTTTCGGGCGGCCGCAAGCAGCTGCTGTCGCTTGCCGCCGTCCTGGCGCTGCGTCCGCGTGTGCTGCTACTCGACGAGCCCACGTCTCAGCTTGATCCCGTTGCCGAGAAGAATTTTCTGCACGCGCTGTTTCGCGTGAACCGTGAGCTGGGCTGCACGGTTGTTGTAGCCACGCATCAACCGCGGCCGATGCTCGAGTATGCGACGTGTGCGTACCGGATTGAGAGCGGTCGCGTGCGCGAGGTGGCGGATATGGCTTCTTTGGGACGCCGAGAATCGCTGTTTTCCGATGACATGTTGGGGTGGGGTGCCATCCGATGTGCAAAAAACGGAGTATTCAGCAGGCGCGAGGACAATTTGGGCTCTCTGGAGCCGCCCAGGGACGTATCGAGCGCGAAAAAAAGTTCGGAATTGGACAAATCGTCCGAATTTGTGGCGCAAACGTCGCTCGAGAACGGCTCGGAAGCCTTTCCGCGCACGGATGGAAGCAGAATACTCCAAAAAATGCACGGCGGGTCGGCTACCACCCTGTCGGAAGGCTGGTTTCGCTACGATCGCGCGAGCGGTTGGGTGCTGCGCGGGCTCGATGTGACGTTTTCAGCCGGCGCGGTGCATGCGGTCGTGGGCGGAAACGGCTGTGGCAAGTCGACGATGCTCTCGGTGCTGGCCAAGACGGCTAAGCTGCAGCGTGGCCGCATGGTGCGTGGGACGGCCTCGGCGGCACTGCTGCCACAGAATCCCAAGGCATTGCTGGTCGCCGAAACGGTGCGCGACGAGCTGATGGAATGGGCTTCGACCTGCGGATATGACGAGAACTTGGCGCGGGAGCGTGCGGCGCAACTGGGACTGGACGGCTTGGAGGCGCGTCACCCGTACGATCTTTCGGGTGGTCAGCGCCAGCTGCTTGCGTTGGCAAAGCTGCTGTTGATTGGTCCGGAGCTGCTGCTGCTTGATGAGCCCACCAAGGGCCTTGATCTGGCAAGTCGCTGCATTATCGCCCGAGCCCTGCGCGAGCATGCGCAGGCCGGCGGCACCGTCATCATGGCCACGCACGACTTGGACTTTGCCGAGCAGGTGTCCGACGACGTCGCCATGATGTTCGACGGCGAGATCGCCTGCATGGAGCCTCCTGCAGATTTCTTTGCCGACAACGTGTTCTACAGGGCGTGATGGGATGACAGATCGTCGCGCCTCGTGCCTACTCACAAAAATGGAGATTCCGCTGTTGTTGGTGGTGCCGGCAGTGATGACTGCGGCGTTACTGGCGGGCATTGAGCAGGCGGCGCTTGCCATGCTGGTTGTTGTGGCACTCGTGCTCGCACTGTTCTTTGCGGGCTATGAGACATCACGTCCAGGCCTGCGCCAAATCATGCCCACGCTGGTGCTGGCGGCGCTGGCCGCGGCGGGGCGCATCCTGTTTGGCCCCATTCCCGACTTTAAGCCCGTGAGCGCTATCGCCATTATCGCGGGTGCGACACTTGGCCGTCGCAATGGTTTTATGGTGGGCGCGTTGGCAGCGCTGACCAGTAATTTCTTTTTTGGGCAGGGCATGTGGACGCCATGGCAGATGTATGCCTGGGGTCTGGTTGGCTATGTTGGCGGCGTGCTGGCGCATGTGGGCGCGTTTGACCGCGCCGATGGAACTGTGCGAATGCCGGCGCTGTTGACCTACGGCTTTGCGTCGGGCCTGCTGTATGGCGTCGTGATCAACGCGTATGACATCATCGGTTTTGTGCAGCCGCTCACGTGGGCGGGCGCCGTGGCGCGTCTTGCCACGGCGGTGCCGTTCGATATCACGCATGGCCTCGCGACCTGCGTGTTTTTGGCCGCTCTGTACAAGCCCTGGTGTCGCCGCATCAACCGCGTCGTCGTGAAGTACGGGCTGTAGTGGCGGTTGCACCGGGGCGGGAATCAATGCTGCCTTGGTGCCATATCAAAACTATGCCGGTTTACGGGGCTGGATTGACACGGACCGACCATACCGGCATTTTCCGTAATAGGGCAAGCCGTTTGCCTGCGGCTTTATTATTTCGGAATTGCGTATGGTTGGGGGTTCGCGATTCTGCCCCGTAAACCGGCATAGTTTTGATATGGCCGGCATATATTGCTGTCGCCACTGATCTCAGAGGGCCGAAAGGATCCGTTTCCCCGTCCCTAAGCGGTCGCTGGGGATGCCCGCCACGAAACCAGCCCATCTACTACGTTTAGCTTGATACCCCCGACCATGACCGCGTTTTATGAAAAACCGCAGGCTTTCTACCTGCGGTTTTCTTTTTGCGTTGTTCGCTGTGGTTGAGGGTGGTGGCTTAAACGTAGTAGATGGGCCAGTTTCGTGGCAAGTGGACCACGTGGATGCCCTCGCGAGGTGAAAATGACCCCTTTTCCTCCGTCCCCGGGGGATCATGGGGGTTAGAGCTCCAGGGCGAGGGTGACGGGGCAGTGGTCGCTGCCGAAGATGTCGCCGCGGATGCCGGTGCCGCGTACGTTGCCGGCGATTGCGTCGCTTACCAGGAAGTAGTCGATGCGCCAGCCTGCGTTGTTCTTGCGGGCATTAAAGCGGTAGCTCCACCAGCTGTAGACGCCCTCGACGTCGGGGTTTGCCGCGCGCCAGGTGTCGGTAAAACCGGCGTCGAGCAGCTCGGTAAACTTGCCGCGCTCCTCGTCCGAAAAGCCGGCGTTGCCGCGGTTGGACTTGGGGTTCTTAAGGTCGATTTCCTCGTGCGCCACGTTAAAGTCGCCGCAGGTTACGACGGGCTTGCCGGTTTCGCGCTCAAGCGCGTTCAAAAAGCCGCGGTAGGCATCGTCCCAGGCCATGCGCACGTCGATGCGGGCGAGTTCGTTTTGGGCGTTGGGCGTGTAGACGTCCACAAACCAAAACTTGTCGAACTCGAGCGCGCAGACGCGGCCCTCGGTTGCGGCTTGGGCGACGAGCTCGGCAGCCTCACCCTCGCCGGCGTAGGGCAGCAGTGCATCGGCGCGCAGTACGCGCAGCGGTTCCTGGCGGCTAAAAACCGCGGTGCCCGAGTAGCCCTTGCGCTCGGCGTAGCTCCAGGTTTGGTGATAGCCGGCCAGGTCGATATCGACCTGGCCTTCTTGCAGCTTGGTCTCCTGCAGCGCCAGGATATCGACGTCGAGTTCTTGCGCGATCTGAATAAAGCTCGGGTCCTTTTTGAGCACGGCGCGCAGGCCGTTGACGTTCCACGAGGCGAAAGTGTAAGTCTGGGGCATGGTGTCCTTTCGACGGGGTTGGCAGGCTTAAGATTAGCGCAACAGGGGCGGGGCGGAGTCCGCGAGTGATGGTGCAAACGCCGCCGTCCCTAAGACACGGACGGAGGACATATATGACGCAGGCAATATCGGACCCCAAACAGGCCTCCGCCGCGCTGGCGGAACTGTTCGAAACCCATGGCCACGTGGTCTTCTTTGGCGGCGCGGGCGTTTCCACGGCAAGCGGCATTCCCGATTTCCGCAGCGTGGACGGTCTGCATCACCAGCGGTTTTCCTATCCGCCCGAGACTATGCTCTCGCACAGCTTCTATGAGGCGCATCCGGCGGAGTTTTTTGACTTCTACCGGACCAAGATGATCTCCCTTAACGCCAAGCCCAACCGCTGCCACGCTAAGCTGGCCGAGCTGGAGCGCGCCGGCAAGCTCGACGCCGTGGTGACGCAAAATATCGACGGCCTGCATCAGGCGGCTGGTTCGCGGCGCGTGTTTGAGCTGCATGGCTCGGTCCACCGCAATATCTGCCAGACGTGCGGCGCGGTCTACGGCGCCGAATGGATTTGCGCGCGCGAGCACGAGGATGCCGCGGGCGTGCCCGTGTGTCCCGCGTGCGGCGGTCGCATCAAGCCCGATGTGGTGCTCTACGAGGAGCCGCTCGACGAGCACGTACTGACCGGCGCCGTTGCTGCCATCGCCGCAGCCGACGCCCTCATCGTGGGCGGGACCTCGCTCGTGGTGTATCCGGCGGCGGGCCTCACGCGTTACTTTACTGGCGATACGCTGGCCATTTGCAATTTGGCGCCCACCGATCAGGATGCAAATGCCGACCTGCTGATTTCTTGCGACATCGCGGCCGCGTTTGCGTTCTAGCCCGCGCGCGCGGATACAATAGAAAGACTGATTGCAAAGCGACCCCGCCGCCAGCGCTCGAGCGCGGCGGCGTGGGCATTTTAGGAGGATGTTCATGGCGAACGACAGCAAGACATGGCGGTGCGGAAAGTACGAGCTCAGCTTTGACCGTCCGCGCATCATGGGCGTCCTCAACGTGACGCCCGATTCGTTTAGCGACGGCGGTGAGCACTTTGACCAGGATGCCGCTATCGAGTACGGCCTGGCGATGCTCGATGCCGGCGCCGACATCATCGACGTGGGCGGCGAGTCCACGCGCCCCGGCTTTACCCCGGTCAACCCCGACGAGGAAGCGCGTCGCGTGCTGCCCGTCGTGCGCGCGCTCGCCAAAGAGGGCGCCATCGTCTCGATCGACACGCGCCATGTGGCGGTTGCCAAGGCGGCCGTGCGCTGCGGCGCCTCGATCGTCAACGACGTGACGGGCTTCACGGATCCCAAGATGGTCGAGTTTGTCGCGACGAGTACCTGCGGCGTTATCGTGATGCACGCCGGCGAGGTCGCCGCGACTGCTCGTACGCACGCGACGGTGCAGCTCGATACCTCGGCCGCGGCGTTTGTTGCCGAGAAGGCGCGCGAGGCGGCCGCCGAGGCTGCGCGCGAGGCCGAGAAGCCTGCCCGCCGTCGCCGTGGCAAGCTGCTGGGCGAGCCCAAGACGGAGGCCAAGCTGCCGGGTGGCGTGGTGCAGCCCTCGCTGCCGTTTGGCGATCCGGAACCCGCGCCCGAGCCTACGGACGAGCAGAAGCAGGAGGCACCGGCCGCCGAAGAGGCCGCCCCTGTCGCCGAGGCCGCCGCGAGCCCTGAGTCCGCGCCGGAGCCCAGCGATCACCTGGCAGCCATGATGCGCCGCAGCGCCCGCCGCGAGGAGGCCTACGTGCCCACCTCTCAGCTCCGCCGCTTTACCCTGCCAGATTCGGCGCCCATCATGCGCCGCGTCATGGGCTTTCTGTCCGATCAGGCCCGCGCGCTCATCCACGCCGGCGTGTCGCGCGACCGCATCTGCATCGATCCGGGCCCGGGCTTTGGCAAGACGGCCAACGAGGACATCGTCATCCAGCGCGAGACCGCCAAAATGGCGTCGCTGGGCTATCCGCTCATGTGCGCCGTGTCGCGCAAGCGCTTTGTGGGCGCTGTCTCGGGCGTGACCGAGGCCGCCGAGCGCGATGCCGCCACGTTTGGCGTGTGCCTGGGCGCCATCCAGGCCGGCGCCAACATTGTGCGCGTGCACGACGTCGCGGGCTTTGCGCAGTTCCTGAACGGTTACTGGGCTGTTGCCAAGCCGCAGCCGCGTCGCGCGTTTGTGGCCGTGGGCTCCAACCTGGGGCATCGTTGCGACAACATCCGCGCCGCGCGCGACATGATTGCCGAGGTTCCGCTCACCTGCGTGTCCAACTGCTCGCGCATCTATGAGAGCGAACCGGCCTACGAGACGCGCCAGGACGCCTTTGCCAACGCCGTCATCGAGATTAAGACCGAGCTGGCACCGCTGGTGCTGCTCGACGAGCTCATGAAGATCGAGGCCGAGCTGGGCCGCGACCGTTCCAAAAAGGCCAAGGCCAATGGCCCGCGCACCATCGATCTGGACCTGCTGTGGATGGATGGCGAGGTTCACGGCGGCAAAAAGCTGCGCCTGCCGCATCCGCTGATCGGCGAGCGCGACTTTGTGCTGGTGCCGCTCGAGGACCTGATGCACGATCCGGCGCGGTTCTTCCGCTACAACGGCGTAGAGGTCAAGGAACCCGAGGACCGCGTGGGCCATATCGTGGGCGAATTGGGGCGTATGTAGATGATTGAGATGAATGCTGTAGCCGCTGGCACTGAGCTCGATGCCGCGCGCGACGCGGGTCGCGAGGGTGCGTCCGCGGGTTGGTGCGCCTGGAGCGCCGGCGACGCATCGTTGACGTTTTCGCTGGTCGTGCGCCCAGATGTGAACATGCATGCCTTCCACGGCCTGCCGTTTGTGGCGGCGATGGGCATGATGGACGCGCTCGTGGGAACGGCGTCGACGCCGGGCCTGGGCCTTGCCGGCAAGGTGGGCATTCAGTGGCCGAGCGATATTGTGTGCGGTGCGCCTGCGTTTGAGACGTCGTTTGCACGCGTCGCCGTCAACGGCGGTGCCGGTGCCGCGGGCATGTTCGGTGCCGTGACGGTGGATATTGAGCGCGCGGCTCTGGGCGAGCTTGGCGTGGATGTGACCGATGAAGCGCTGGTCGAGGCGCTGGCCGCCGCCGTGCTGGCTCGCGTGGACGCCTGGGCGGTTGTTGCCAACACGCCGCAGGGTGCCGCAGGGCCGCTGGCTCCCGTGCTGGGCGAGTACTTCGACATGGTGCCGCTGCTGGGACGCCAGGTTGCGGCGGTGTCGCCCAACGGCCTGCCGCTCGCGGTGGGCGTGTTCGCGGGCCTGGACATCTGGGGTCGCGCGACCATCAAGACCGATGCCGGCGAGCAGGAGTTTCCACCCGAGGCCGTGCGCATTCGCGGGCTATAACGCGAGGCGCCAGCGCTCAAAGACAACGATGACAACGAAGCCCTCCTCGGCCTGCACCGAGGAGGGCTTTCGCGTGACTGCAGGGCGGCATCTCGGTCCTATTCCTCAAAACTGAAAAATTTTCGTTTTTGAGGAATAGGAAACATGCACGATATCGCTGTGCTGGGCGTGTTCGAGGAGTCTCTATTCCTCAAAATTGAAAATTATTCAGTTTTGAGGAATAGGCTTGGCGAACGTTTGCGGGGACTGTGGCATCGGGCGTGCTCGACTTAGGTCCCCGTCCTACCCCAGCTCCTGCATGCGGCGGTAGATTTCGCAGATGCCTTTGATGGTGAGTTGGCCGTCGACTATGTCGAAGGCGTCGGTCGAATCGGCGACGATGCTGGCGAGGCCGCCCGTGGCGATAACGGTGGCGTCTTCGCGCCCCAGCTCGCGCTTCATGCGCGCGACCAGGCCCTCGGCCATGGCCGCGGCGCCCGTTACGGCGCCGACCTTGATGCACTCCTCGGTATCGCGGCCGATGGCGTGCTCGGGTGCCTCGAGCGGAACGCTGGCGAGCTTGGCGGCTCGGGCGGCGAGCGCGTCCATCGAAATGCGGATGCCTGGCGCAATCGCTCCGCCAATGTAATAGCCGTCCTCGTCGATGACGTCGATATTGGTCGCGGTGCCAAAGTCCACCACGATCGCCGGGGCGCCGTAGAAGGTCTCGGCAGCGACGGCGTTGGCGATGCGGTCGGCACCAACGGCCTGGGGGCGCGCCGCCCGCAGCTTGGTCACGGCCGCCGTCTGCGGCCCAATGACGATGGCGTCTGCCGCGATACGGTTGGCCACGGCGTGCCACTCGCGCGAGAGCTGTGGCACCACGCCGGCAAAGGCGATCGCGTCGACCGCGCCGAGCGAGAGGTCGTACATCTTAAAGAAGCCCATCAGGCGCACGTGGATCTCGTCGGCGGTATAGGAGCGGTCGGTGGGCATGCGCCACGACTGCACCAGCTCGTCTCCGTCAAACAGGCCCATGGCCGTCTGCGTGTTTCCCATATCGATAGCGAGCAGCATGTCTACTCCAGGTGTCGGCGTAAAAGGACGCGCACCATTGTATACGCGCCGACGACGGCGCCAGGCTACGATTCGTTTACGGTGATATGGGTTGAGGGGTATAAATATGAAGGAATTATGCTCTACGAGATTTTCCTTGCCGTTTACCGAACTCCCGCGTAATATTCTTTCTTGCGCACATGAGGCGCCCAGACATTGCGGGGTGGAGCAGTCTGGTAGCTCGCCGGGCTCATAACCCGGAGGTCGTAGGTTCAAATCCTGCCCCCGCGACCAAGAACTTGCAGCTCGTCGGCCTAGCCGGCGGGCTTTTTTGTTATTCCGGGACTGTGTTTTCGGTCCAATTCTCGGCCTCTCAAACAAAATCTCAATCTGTAACATTTAGACCCGATTTGGACGGCTAGGTGTTACAGATCTAGATATACCGGTGGGTTGGGTCCCGTTTGTCTAAATCTGTAACACGAGGGACGGATTTTGCCGAGTTGTTGTTATAGATTGAGATTTTCTAGCAGGCGGGTTTGGTTTGTCTCGATCTGTAACGCCTGGGGCCGGTTTTGGTCGATAGATGTTACAGATCGAGACGTTTTGTTGGGATGGTTTCTATTGTCTCGATCTGTAACAGGTAGGGGTCAAAAGTGGGCCTAGCTGTTACAGATCTAGATTGTTGAGGATGGGTCGAGAGGAATATCTCGATCTGTAACAGTAAGACCCGGTTTTGCTGAGTTGTTGTTACAGATCGAGACAAACCGACAGGCCGCCCCGCCCCATCCAGCTGCCGCTACCTGCTATCCGCCGATTTTCGTTGTGCTGCTGTGCTCCCATGTCATATCCTTTAGACAACTACGCGGCAACATCGCCGCCGCGCCTACAAGAGAGGAATGTCCATGACCGCACCTGCATTCAAGCTGCTCCAGCCCATTACGGTTGGCCCCCTTGAGCTCAAGAACCGCATTATGTTCCCGCCGCTGACCACCGGCTACGAGGAGCGCGACGGTTCCATTGGCGAGCGCAGCCTGGCTTTTTACGAGCGCCTGGCCCGTGGCGGCGTGAGCTACATCGTCATCGGCGACGTTGCTCCCGTCATGACCGCAAGCCCCACGCCCAAGCTGGCAACCGACGCCCAGATCCCCACGTTTAAAGCCCTGGCCGACGCCGTCCACAAGCATGGTGCCAAGGTCGCGCTGCAGCTGTTCCACCCCGAGTACGACGTGCCCGGTGTTGGCCGCATGGTCATGGGCTCCATGGTCGCTGCCAAGGCCGCGCAGGAGGCCAAGGCCGCCGGCGACGAGGAGACCTTTGCCGCCAAGATGGCCGAGTCCAACGAGATCCGCAATCAGGCATACGCCAAGCTGCACCACGACATGCAGCACTTTGTGAACGAGGCGAGCGTAGAGCAGCTCACCCAGATCAAGGAGGCCATCGCCGCCTCGGCCGCCCGCGCGCAGCAGGCCGGCATCGACGCCATCGAGGTCCACGGCGACCGCCTGGTGGGTTCGTTGTGCTCGGCTATCCTCAACCAGCGCACCGACGAGTACGGCGGCTCGTTCGAGAACCGCGTTCGCTACGCGCTGGAGGTCGTCGCCGCCATTAAGGAAGCCGCGCCGCAGCTGATGGTGGAGTATAAACTCCCCGTGATCATGGAGAACCCCGATGGCACGCCGCGCGGCAAGGGCGGCCTGCAGCCCGACGAGGCCTGCGAGTTTGCCAAGCTGCTCGAGGACGCGGGCATCGATATGATCCAGGTCGCGCAGGCCAACCACACCGGCAACATGGGCGACACCATTCCGCCCATGGGCGCCATGCCCTACAACTGGACGCTGCCCGTGGCCGAGCGCGTCAAGGCCCTGGTCTCCGTGCCGGTGGCAACCGTGGGCCGTGTTGTCTCGGTCGAGGCCGGCGAGAAGATTCTGGAAGACGGCGCGGCCGACATCATCGCCTATGGCCGCTCGCTCATGTGCGACCCCGACATTGCGCTGAAGGCCGCCACGGGCGAACCCATCCGCGAGTGCCTCAACTGCAACAAAGGTTGCGTCGACGCGATTCAAAACCGCAAGTACATCTCGTGCGTGCTTAATGCCGAGAACGGTGACGAGGCGACCATCGCCATTAAGCCGGGCGAGGGCGACAAGAAGATCGCCGTGGTGGGCGGCGGCATCGCCGGTCTGGAGGCCGCACGCGTGGCGGCCAAGCGCGGCTACGACGTGACCGTCTACGAGGCGAGCGATCATCTGGGCGGCCAGATTGTGCTGGCGGCCGCGCCTCCGCGCAAGGACGAGATCATGCGCTCGGTCGAGTACTACGAGAAGATTCTGCCCGGCCTGGGTGTGAAGGTCGAGCTCAGCCATGTTGCTACCGCTGAGGACCTCAACGCCGCCGACGCCGCGATTGTGGCCGTGGGCGCGCACGACGTGGTCATCCCCGTTCCGGGTGCCGACTCGGACAAGGTCGTCTCGAGCTGGGACGTGCTGGCCGGCAAGGTTGAGCTTACGGGCCGCGTCGCCGTCATTGGCGGTGGCCTGGTGGGCACCGAGACTGCCGAGTACCTGCTGCAGCACGGCTGCGAGGTGGCGATCGTGGAGATGCTCGACAAGATTGCCGCGGGCGAGTCCGAGACCATTCTGCCGCTGATTATGAGCGACTTTGCCGAGCACAACGTGGAGCAGCACGTGAAGACCCGCCTGACCGCCATTACCGACGAGGGCGTGGAGGCTGTTCGCACCACCGAGGACGGCGCCGAGGAGCCGGTGAAGATCGCCTGCGATTACGTGGTGATGGCCGTGGGCTCCAAGGCCAACGCGTTTGACCTGGATGGCGTGACGGTGCCCGTGACCTGCGTGGGCGACTGCTCGGGTGAGCGCACCGCCGACATCGCGAGCGCCATTCGCACGGCGTATCACGCGGCCAACGAGCTGTAGTTGAACATCGCGGCCAGGCGGGGCGGTAGCACGGATCCGTCTCGCCCGGCTGTGTCCCGTCGGGTGTCAACCGGTGCGGGGTCTGCAAGCGCAGCAGGTCCCGCCCTTTTTGTTTTGCTCCGGTGGATGGCAATGCGCGGTAATCATGAGGAGTGAGGACGTCTACTGTCTTGCAGATCACTCAAAATTATTGGGGGAGGGGTTAATAACTATATCCTCTATACCAAAGGACATAAAGAGATGCCAATTTTGTTGACAAGCGAATGACGATTAGCTGCGAGTCAGCTACCAGCGTAAATAATCGATAAAGAAATGTCGTAATTTGGTGCCAAATGCCCAGATAACGCCGCGTCTATTTTAATTAACTGCTTTGAGCAAACAGTAAAATGCTACTATCTAACTTGCACGTAAGAAAGCAGATTAACGGTTAAGGCTAAGAAGTGGCAGGTATGTCGAAAGCAACTAGGACTCGCACGCATGCGCCTGAGGTTAGGCAGCGCGCCGTCGAGATCCTCCAAGAGGGGGTCGGTCATCGCGCCCTCGCCGCGGAGCTTGGCATTCCCCAGGCCACGGCTCGTCAGTGGGCCCGCGCGTATGCCGTGGGCGGTGCCGACGCCGTTCTCAATGCCGGTTCGCATCATCACACCTACTCGTACGACGTAAAGCTCGCTGTGGTTAAGGACCGTCTGGAAAACGGCTTGACGGTTCGCGAGGCCATGATCAAGCACAAGATTCCCAGCGAGTCTTCGGTCAAGGCTTGGTGCCGTCAGTACCGCGAGAGCGGTGAGGCCGCACTGGTCGATAAGCCGCGCGGTCGCAAACCGCGCGTTAAAAAGGCGGAATAGCAAACGGGATGGTGCGCCCACAGGGGCGCATTTTTCTTGCCGCGCCAACTTTTTGGACCGGCGCGAGCCTGTCGGGACATCCTCCAAAGTGGCCAATAAACCGCGCGCAGTGGCCCGCGCGCCTGTCGCTGCGATAGGGGAGCGTCGTCTCTCTGCTCCAAAGCGGACGTGCCCTTGCCCCGTACGCCTAAAACTCCCCAGTTGACCGAAAACCTGCCACCGCAACCCCGTAATTGAGTTATAACGTTAAACAATTGCAGCGTTTTTGCATGGGGGAGTGATGGTATGACGCTACTGTATTTCCTTACCCTGTTTCCGCTGGTACCGGCGCTGGGCATGCTGCTCGCGCGCGGTGACCGCGCCCGCGATGCGGTGGGGCTCATAGGTTCCGGCATTATTATGGCGGTGACAGTTGTAGTCGCCGTCATGTTTTTTGGCGCGGGCCCGCAGAGCTTTGAGGTTGCCCCCAGCACCTCGCATGTGCTCTCGATCATCAGCTCCGCCATCGATGTCATCCTGTGCGCCGTCATCCTGTACAACGCGTACAAATATAGGAACGCGCTCACCACGGTGCTCGGCATAGTCCAGCTGGTGGGCTCGCTCGCCTTTGCAGCCATGACGTTGCCCGCGGCCGAAGCCGTCACGGCGACGCCGCTCTACCTGGACTACATGAGTGTGATCATGGTCCTCGCTGTCGGCATTGTCGGCAGCCTTATCTGTATCTACGCTTTGGGCTACATGAAGGACTTCCAGGCCCATGATGAGCACGAGGCCGCGCTGCGCGGGCAGACCGCGCCCGACCGTCGTCCGCAGTTCCTGGCGCTTATGTTCCTGTTCCTCTCGGCCATGTTCGTCATCGTGACGAGCGACAACCTTGAGTGGCTGTTCTGCGGCTGGGAAATCACCACCGTGTGCTCGTTCCTTATGATTGGCTATACGCGCACGCCCGAGGCCATCAAGAACGCCTTTAACCAGATCATCCTCAACATGCTGGGCGGCATCGCGTTTTTGGCCGGACTCATGTACCTGCACGTTAACGGCATGCCGCTGACCATCTCGGGCATGATTGAGCTTTCCGGCGCCGGAACCGCGCAGTCCGCGCTGCTGGTGATGCCGGTCATCCTGTTGTCGCTCGCCGCGCTCACCAAGGCCGCACAGATGCCGTTCCACACTTGGCTGTTGGGTGCCATGGTTGCCCCCACGCCCACGAGCGCCCTGCTGCACTCGTCAACCATGGTCAAAGCCGGCGTGTTCCTGATGGTCAAGCTGAGCCCGCTCTATGCCATCTATCCCGTGACCGGCTTTATGGTCACGAGCGTGGGCGCCATCACGTTTTTGCTCGCTGCCCTTATGGCCATCTCGCAGAGCAATGCCAAGCGCGTGCTCGCGTACTCCACCATTTCCAACTTGGGCCTCATCAGTGCTTGCTTGGGTGTCGGCGCGCCCGAGGCCGTATGGGCGGCCATCTTCCTGATCCTGTTCCACACGGTGGCAAAGTCGCTGCTGTTCCTGTGCGTGGGCACGGCCGAGCATCATATCGGCAGCCGCAATATCGAGGACATGGACGGTATGTTCAGCCGCATGCCGCACCTGACGCGCCTGATGATGCTGGGCATCATGGGCATGTTTGTGGCGCCGTTTGGCATGCTCGTGTCCAAGTGGGGCGCCCTGGTGGCGTTCGCGCAGACCGGCAACGTGCTCATGATCATGGTGCTTGCCTTTGGCTCGGCCGCGACGTTCTTCTTCTGGGGCAAGTGGCTTGCCAAGCTTTCGGGCGTCGACCCCACGGCTCAAAACGTTGAGGTCAATGTCCATAAGACCGAATGGATGGCGCTCAACACCATCGCCGCGCTGCTGATTCTGTGCTGCGTGGCCTTCCCGGTTATCTCGAGCGGTCTGGTGTCACCTTACTTGGCCATGGTGTTTGGCCGCGTGCCGTACGTTATTGGCAAGGACTCCATGTATCTGATGGTGGTTATCGTGGCGTTTATCGCCGTGGTGCTGCTGACTTCATTCCGCGTGAGCAACAAACCGCACGTAAACGTATATCTTTCGGGCGTGGGAACCGACAAATATCGCCATTTCCGCGGCTCGATGGGACACGAGGTGAAGGCCGAAAAGCGCAATTGGTACTCGGAGGACGCCCTTGGCGAGAAGCGTATCGGCCCCGCGGGCAGCGTCGTGTGCTGCAGCATTATCTTGTTTGCGCTGCTGTGCTGCGCGTGGATTGGGCCCGAGAGACTTGCCATGAGCGCGCCCTCGGTGCTGCGCGGCAAGTATTTCGAAGGCTCGGGTGTCGTGGGCATCTTTATTGGTACCGTGGCGTTTGCCCTGCTGGCGCCGCTTGTGGGCGGTCTGATCGACGGCATCGACCGCAAGCTGTCCGCCCGCATGCAGGGCCGCGTGGGCCCGCGCCTGCTGCAGCCCTTCTACGACGTTGCCAAGCTGCTGCGAAAGGCCCCCGCCAGCGTAAACACCATGGACGATACCTACATGGCGTGCGCGCTCATCTTTACCGTCGTGGGCGGCGGCATCTTTGTGTCGGGCTCCAACACGCTGCTGTGCGCTTTTATGGTGACGCTCGCCGCGATCTTTGTGGTGTTAGCGTCCGCCTCGACGCAAAGCCCGTTTGCCCAGGTTGGCGCCGACCGCGAGCTGCTGCAGGTTATGAGTTACGAGCCCGCCGTTCTGCTGATGAGCGTGGGTCTGTACCTTGCCACCGACAGCTTCGATTCCATCGCCGTGACGGGGCAGTCGGCCCCCATCATCGTGTACAGCGCGCCCATTTTCCTCGCGCTGCTCGCGGTGCTTACCATCAAGCTGCGCAAGTCGCCGTTTGACCTTTCGTATTCGCATCATGCGCATCAGGAGATTGTCCAGGGCGTCGCCACCGAGATGAGCGGCGGCACGCTGGCCAAGATGACCCTTATGCACTGGTGCGAGACCGTGCTGTTTTTGATGTGGGTGGGCATGTTCTTTGTTTGGGACAACCCGGTGAGCTGGGTGGTCACCCTGGTCGTGATGGCTGCGACGTATTTTGTCGAGGTGCTGATCGACAACACCTTCGCACGCAGCACCTGGCGCAGCTGCTTTAAGCTCGGATGGGGCGTGGCGCTGGTGTTTGGCCTGCTCAACCTTATGCCCATCCTCGTCGACGTGTTTATTTAGGAGGCGGCATTCATGGATCATAAAATGTCGCGCTCGCCGTGGGTTATTCATTACGACGGCTCGAGCTGCAACGGATGCGATATCGAGGTGCTGGCCTCGCTTACCCCACTGTTTGATGCGGAGCGCTTTGGCGTGGTCAACACCGGCAACCCCAAGCATGCGGACATCTTTTTGGTGACGGGTTCGGTCAACGCGCAGAATCTGCCCGTCGTGCGCCAGATTTACAACCAGATGCTCGAGCCCAAGTGCGTGGTGGCCTGCGGCATTTGCGCGTGCTCGGGCGGCGTGTTCCGCGATGCCTATAACGTGATCGGCGGCGTGGATCGCGCAATTCCCGTGGACGTGTACGCGCCCGGGTGCGCCATTCGCCCCGAGACGGTGATCGATGCCATCGTGGAGGCGTGCGGCATCTTGGACCAGAAGGAGGCCGTGATGCGCGCCGGTGGCGATCCGCTCACCGTAGGCGGTGCCGCTACCTGGGATGGCGGCGTTGAGCTGGGCGAGGACGGGTTTGTGGCTGTGGGGGCCGGGGCTGACGGTGCACCTGCTGGGACGTCCGCGGCCGGCGACGCGCCCGCCGCCGCAAAGGAGGCCGAGTAATGCAAAAGGCTATCTATACTACCGTCGGGATCGATGAGCTCCTGTCGCATGTCCAGGCGCTCAAGGGTGTCGGCGCGCGCTTTGTGCAAATGCACGCCGAGCGCAACGTCGACGACGGCACGTATCGCCTGCTCTATACGTTTATCAACGTTCGTGCTGCTCAGGAGCAGATCGCCCAGGACGGCAACTATGCGATCGAGAACCTGGTAGTCGAGGGCATCGACCAGCACCAGGAGATCCCGTCCATCAGCTCGTACTATCCGGCGGTGTTCCCGTTTGAGAACGAGGCACACGACCTGTTTGGCCTTGCCATCACCGATATGCAGGTCGACTTTAACGGCTTTTTCTACCAGGTCTCGACGGCCGAGCCCATGAGCGTGATCACGCCCGAGGTGAAGGCTGCGCGCGAGAAGGCCATGAAGGTCCGCGCGGCTGCCGAGGCAAAGGCGCGCAAGGCCGCGGCCGAGAAGGCCGCCGCTGCTGGAGGGGAGGGCGCCGGCGATGCTGCGGGCGCTGCCGCCGCTCAGCCCGCTGCAGCTGCTGGCTCCGATGCTCAGCATGACGATGCCGCTGCCAGGGCCGCACTCAAAGCCGCCGAGATGGAGGCAAAGCTCGCCGCCATGGATCCCGAGAAAGCGGCCAAGGTCCGCGCGGCGCTTGCCGCCAAGGCCGCCCGCGACAAGCAGAAAAAGGAGGCGTAAGGTCCATGGCACATCGCTCCGTTATTCCGTTTGGCCCGCAGCATCCTGTGCTGCCCGAGCCGCTTCACCTGGACCTGGTGCTCGAGGATGATCGCGTTATCGAGGCAATTCCGCAGATCGGTTTTGTGCACCGCGGACTCGAGAAGCTTACCGAAAAGCGCGACATGCATCAGTTTGGCTACATCGCCGAGCGCATCTGCGGTATCTGCGCCGTGGGTCACAGCTACGGCTATGCTACAGCTTGCGAGCGTATGCTCGATATCGAGGTTCCTGGCCGCGTGCAGTATATCCGCACCATTTTGCACGAGCTGTCGCGCATCCACTCGCACTTACTGTGGCTGGGTCTGCTCGCCGATGCCTTTGGTTTTGAGGCGCTGTTCTATCGTTCGTGGACCCTGCGCGAGCAGATTCTCAAGATCTTTGAGAGCACGTGCGGCGGCCGCGTGATCCTGTCGATCAACGAGATCGGCGGTCTTAAACACGACATCGAGGACTCCGAGCTGGCGGGCATTGTCCAGACGCTCGATGCCATGCGTCCCGATTATGAGGCGCTGGTACATACGTTTTTGGACGACGACAGCTGCGGCGAGCGTCTGCATGGCGTGGGCGTGATCAGCAAGAAGGACGCGCTGGAGCTTTCGATGGTCGGCCCGTTCGGGCGCGCCTCGGGCGTGGACTACGACGTGCGCATGTTTGGCGATGGCGCCTATGCAGATTTGGCCGCGTTTGAGCCGATTGTTGCCACCGACGGCGACTGCTACGCCCGCTGCCAGGTGCGTTGCGCCGAGGTCACGCAGGCCATGGACATTATTAAGGAGCTCGTGGGCAAGATTCCGCACGACGGTATCGGTGGGCGCACCAAGCTCGCGCCGGCCGACGGCGCGCGCGGCGAGGTCGTGATTGAGCAGCCGCGCGGCGAAGCGTATTACTATGTGCGCGGCAACGGCACCAAGAACCTGGACCGCTTCCGTGTACGTACGCCGACGTCGCAAAACCTGGCCGGTCTGACGCACGCGCTGCAGGGCGTGCTCATCGCCAACGTGCCCATGATTATCCTGACCATCGATCCCTGCATTAGCTGCACGGAAAGGTAGGCGTGGCATGAGTTTGCTGACATTTGCCAAGACGGCCTTGGGTTCTATGGTCAAGCAGCCGGTAACGGTGTGCTATCCGCAGGAGGAGCTCGCGGCGCCCGAGCGTCTGCGCGGGCATATCGTTAACGACATGGACGTGTGCATTTGCTGCGGCATGTGCGCGCGTCGCTGCCCGGCGGGCGCGCTCGCGGTCGATCGCAAAGGCGGCACCTGGTCGATTGACCCGTACGCCTGCGTGGTGTGCGGCGAGTGCATCGAAAGCTGCCCCAAGCATTGCCTGAGTATGGACACCGCCCGCACCCCGGTTGCGGCGGACAAGACCCCCACGGTAGAAACCAAGCCGGAATAGGGTCGGAATGGGACTGGTATAGCGCTGGAATAGGGGCCGGTGGGGCAAAAATGCCCCGCCGGCCCCGCGCGTGAACGCGCGGTCAGGCCGCCGCGAACAAAACTATGCCGGTTTACGGGGCTGGAGAGCGAACCCCCGACCATGCCGAAAATCGCGAAAACAAAACCACAGGTAGACGGCTTGCTGTTTTTCAAAAATAGGGGGCATGGATGAGGGTTCTGACTTTAGCCCCGTAAACCGGCATAGTTTTGAAATGGCACCGTATCAGTAGCAGCCTCTAATCCTCCGGGACGGAGGATAACGGATCATTTTGGCCTCGCGAGGACATCCGCGCGACCCGTCTGCCACGAAATGGGCCCATCTACTACGTTTGAGCCGCTATCCTCAACCACAGCGAAAAACGCAAAAACAAAACCGCAGGTAGAACGCCTGCGGTTTTTCGAAAAACGCGAGCATGGTCGGGGGTGTCGGGCTAAACGTAGTAGATGAGCCAGTTTCGTGGCGGACGCCATCGACTGCTCCCTTGGGGATGGAAGAAAACGGGCCATTTTGGCCCGTCGATCTTGAGTCGCACCCGTTTTCCTGCGGAAACCTTCATGTCTCAACTTTGGTGAGACATTTGTCTCACGCCTAAAACTGAATCTGGAACGTGTGTCACCTGCCCTAATTGTGTCTCATTTCGTAACTTTAGGCTGATGCAAGGTCTGATCCTGCGAGAAGGGAGACACGATGAGCAGGTACACGAGGGGTCTCTTGGCGGTGATACTGGCCGTAGTGCTGGTATTGCCCGCCGCAGCATTCGCCATGCTGCCCGAGGCCAACGCCAGGTCCAGCACCGGAATGGACGGACCGACAGTGACCGTTGACCCCGATACCACCGACAACTGGACATATTGGGCTGCTGGCTCTGACGGCAGCGGCAAAATCACGACACAAAACGTCGGCCGAATCTGGACCGACAAGACAGTCGAGGGGGGCGATAAGTCGGACTTTGTAACCACGCTTTCGGCGATATCCTCGACATCTAACACGATAACGACGGTCCCCAAACCGCTTGGCATCGTGATGGTGCTGGATGCCTCTGGCTCGATGGACGATCCCATGAGTTCAAGCGACCGTACCAAGCGTATTGACGCGCTGAAGATCGCGGCCAATAGCTTTATCGAAAAGATCGCCGAAGAAAATGCAAAGATCTCGGACGAGTCCAAGCAGCATCAGGTTGCCATCGTAAAGTTCGCGGGCAATGAGACTGGTAAGGTCGGCAACGACACTTATCGTGAAGGCGGCTACACTTACAACTATTCGCAGACCATGATGCGCCTGACGCCTTGCTCGGGCGATGACGTAAACAACCTTAAGAGCATGGTCAGCTCCATCAGGCCTGCCGGTGCCACGCGTGCCGACTATGGCATGGAACTTGCCGAAGGCATCGCCTCTGACCGCGAAGATGCCAAGAAGGTCGTCCTGTTCTTTACCGATGGTTCGCCCACGAGCTCCAGTGGCTTTGAATCCTCGGTTGCCAATAGCGCCATCAACAAGGCAAACAGCCTGAAGAAAGACGGCGCCGTCATTTACACCATTGGCATCTTTAGCGGCGCGAATCCTAGCGCCGACCCCACGGCCTCCGGTACGATTAAAGAGAATAAGTTCATGCACGCCGTGTCGAGCAACTATCCTGCCGCCTCGTCCAAGATTTCTTTCTGGGGCGAATGGACCATCAACTTTGGTGCACGTGCAGAAAACGCCAATTACTACAAGTCGGCGAAAAACGCCCAGGAGCTCGAGGACATCTTTAAGGATATCTCCGAGAGCATCACCGAGGTCGTTGGCTATCCGACCGAGGTACACGACGGCTATGGAGAGCATAAGTCCGGCTACATTACGTTTACCGATGAGCTGGGCGACTTTATGCAGGTTGACGACTTTACCGAAGTCGAATACAACGGCACGACGTTTAAGGATCCGGAAAAGTCCACCAAGGGTAATGTCGACAACTACACCTTTGCCGGCGAAGCTGCGAATCTTGTCATCACCGTCCAGCGCGCCGCGGAGGGCAATCCCCAGCAGGGCGACATCGTAGAGGTCAAGATCCCCGCGTCGCTGATCCCGCTGCGCAAATTTGACGTTGACGAGACCAAGGGCACGCTTAAGGTCAGCGATGTAGAGCCCATCCGCGTGAAGTACGCTTCGAGCGTTAAGGACATCGCGCGCGAGAACCTGTTCACCCCTGACGAGGCTCTGAAGAAGTACATCGATAAGAATACGACCGACGAGCAGGGCTCCAAGTCCGTTGCCTTCTATGCCAACAAGTGGAACGGCGACCTGGACCTGGGCGACACGATTGCCAACTTTAAGCCCGCCGCCACCAACCGTTATTACTTCTTCCAGAAGCAGACGCCCATTTACGTGGACCCCGCCTGCACGCAGCCTGCGAAGGGTCAGCTGGAGAGCGAACGTCATTATTACTACCAGGATGAGTTTGAGGTAGCGGATGGCAGCGGCAAGCTCGACCACGGCGCCACCGTCATCGAGTTTGCCGGCGGGCATGCTGCGCAGTTTGCGGGCGCCGTGGTTAAAGACGAGAGCAGCGGAAACCTGTCGTTTAGCGAGGGGACCGCGCGTCTGGCCTTTATTGACGAGCTCCATACGGACAAGAAATCCAACGCGACCGAAACCGCGTCCGACGTGCTCAATCCCAGGTGGAATGACACGTCATCCAAGGAGAGCGCAACGCACGTTGATTCTCACTTGGGCAATAACGGCAAGATTAGCTTTGATGTGACGCCGGCAACGGTGGATACCAAGGCCGACTTTGGCTTGACCAAGGTGCTCGAGGGCCGCGACTGGACGGGTACGGACGAGTTCGCGTTTGAGCTCTCCGCGACGTCCGGGGACGACACCCCGATGCCTGCGTCCACGGACGCGACCGTGCGCCAGGGCAATACGGCTATCGATTTCGGCGAGATCGCCTTCAACAAGCCGGGCGAGTACACCTATGAGGTCCGCGAGGTCAAGGGTACGCTGGGTGGCATTGCCTACAGCGATAACGTTGCGAAGATAACCGTAAAGGCAACCGTCGATACTGCCGGTAAACTAACGGCCGAGGTCACAAAGTCCAAGGATAAGGTGTTCACGAATACCTATAGTGTGAAGCCTGACGAGTTCAGCGTCACCGACCAGATCACCGCGACCAAGGTCCTGACCGGGCGCGAGCTTAGCCTCAAGGCCGACGAGTTCTCCTTCGAGCTCGTTGAGGGCGAGGACGAGGACGCCAAGGTCGTCGCTACCGGCACCAACGACGCCGCCGGCAACATCACGATGGGCGCCGTGGAGTACACCAAGCCCGGCAAGCACACCTACACGCTGCGCGAGGTCAAGGGTGACGTTGGCGGCATCACCTACAGCACCGCCGAGTACACTATCGTGACCACCATCACCGACAACGGCGACGGCACCCTCAAGGCCGAGCATGTCCTGAAGGAAGGCAAGAAGGCCGAGTTCACCAATTCCTACAAGCCTGGCTCCGAGGTCTCCAGCGTCACCGACCAGATCACCGCGACCAAGGTCCTGACCGGCCGTGACCTCAAGGCCGACGAGTTCTCCTTCGAGCTCGTCGAGGGCGAGGGCGAAGATGCCAAGGTCGTCGCCACCGGCACCAACGTCGCTCGCGGCAAGATCACGATGAACCCCATCGAGTACACCGAGGCCGGCGAGCACACCTACACGCTGCGCGAGGTCAACGGCGGAACCGCCAGCAACGGCATCACCTACGACGGCAAGACCTATACCATCGTGACCACCATCACCGACAACGGCGACGGCACGCTCAGCGCTACGCACAAGCTGCAGGGCGCTAACGAGGCGAAGTTCAACAACAGCTACAAGCCGAATCCGGATGAGTCCAGCGTCACCGACCAGATCACCGCGACCAAGGTCCTGGACGGCCGCGACCTCAAGGAGGGCGAGTTCCACTTCGAGCTCGTCGAGGGCAACGACGTGGTCGCCGCCGGCACCAATGACGCCGAGGGCAACATCACGATGATCCCCATCGAGTACACCGCTGCCGGCGAACACACCTACACGTTGCGCGAGGTCAAGGGCAATGCCGGTGGTATCACCTACGACGGCAAGACCTATACCGTCGTGACCACCATCACCGACAACGGTGACGGTACGCTCAGCGCCACGCACGTCCTGAAGGACGTCGACGAGGCGAAGTTCGTCAACTCCTATAAGCCTGGCTCCAAGGACTCCAGCGTCACCGACCAGATCACCGCGACCAAGTCCTTGGACGGCCGTGACCTCAAGGCCGGCGAGTTCCGCTTTGAGCTCGTCGAGGGCAACGACGTGGTCGCCACCGGCACCAACAATGCCGACGGCAAGATCGTGATGGATCCCGTCACCTACACCGCTGCCGGCGAGCACACCTACACGCTGCGCGAGACCAAGGCCGGTGCCACCGAGAACGGCATCACCTACAGCACCGCCGAGTACACCATCGTGACCACGGTCACGGACAACGGCGACGGTACCCTCATCGTCGAGCATAAGCTGCAGAACAACAAGAAGGCGACCTTCGAGAACGCTTACAACGTGACCCCCAAGAGCTCCAGCGTCACCGACCAGGTCAAGGCGACCAAGTCCCTGACCGGCCGCGACCTCAAGGCCAGCGAGTTCCACTTCGAGCTCGTCGAGGGCAACGATGTTGTCGCCACCGGCACCAACGCCGCCGACGGCAAGATTGCGATGAGCGAGATCGCCTACACCGAGGCCGGCAAGCACACCTACACGCTGCGCGAGGTCCCGGGCGACGCCGGCAACGGCATCACCTACGACGACAAGACCTACACCATCGAGACCACCATCACCGACAAGGGCGACGGCACGCTCGTGGCAAAGCACGAGCTGAAGGGCGACAAGGAGGCGAAGTTCAGCAACAGCTACAAGCCGAATCCGGACGAGTTCAGCGTCACCGACCAGATCACCGCGGCCAAGTCCTTGGACGGCCGCGAGCTCAAGGCCGGCGAGTTCTCCTTCGAGCTCGTCGAGGGCAACGATGTCGTCGCCACCGGCACCAACGACGCCGAGGGCAACATCACGATGAGCGCCGTGAAGTACACCGCGGCCGGCGAGCACACCTACACGCTGCGCGAGGCCAACGGCGGAACCACCAGCAAGGGCATCACCTACAGCGATGCCAAGTTCACCATCGAGACCACCATCACCGACAACGGCGACGGCACGCTCAAGGCCGAGCATGTCCTGAAGAGCGACGCCACGGCTGCAACCTTCAAGAACACCTACAGCGTGACCCCGCTCGAGACCGAGGTCGACTTTGACCTGAGCAAGGCTATCGACGGCCGCGACTGGACGGATACGGACGAGTTCAGCTTTACCATCAGCCCCGCCGAGGGCACCGACGCCCCGCTGCCCGACCCTGCAACCGTGACCGTGAGCAAGAAGAACGCGGACGACAATGGTATCGCCGCCATCAAGTTCGGCAAGATCCGCTACACGGCTGCCGGAACCTATAAGTACGAGATCCGCGAGAACGCGGGCAACGCGGCCGGCATGACGTATGACGAGCATGCCGCGACCGCCGAGGTGACCGTGACTGAGGACGGCGAGGGCAAGCTGATCGCCAATGTCACCAAGAAGGAAAACGGACGCTTCACCAACACGTACCGCACTGAGCTTAACTACACCGCGGCCGGCGGCCTCAAGCTCAGCAAGAGCCTCTCCGGACGTCCCATGACTGAGGGTCAATTCACCTTTACCGTGACGCCCGCCGACGAGGCTTCGGCCAACGCGCTTGGCCTGCTGCCCGGAGCCAACAACTTCAAGTCCCCTGCAACGGCAGAGGCGACGGTCGGTCTGATTGACATTCTGGCTGGCCATGAGGTCAAGTTTACGCAGGCCGACGCCGGCAAGACCTTCACGTACGCCGTGGCCGAGAAGAATGACGGCAAGCCCGGTTACACCTACGATGACGCCGTCCGCACCGTGACGATTGCTATCGCCGATGACGGCGCCGGTACGCTTACCGCCACGACGACCGTCTCCGGCGGTCCCGAGGGTACGCATGCGACGGTCCACAAGAGCGGTGAGAACAAGGTCGAGAGTGCCCTGGTCCCGTTCCACAACAGCTACAGCGCTACGACCAACACGCCTGGCGGTACCGCTGCTCAGGTTGTCGCCACCAAGACCCTGACCGGTCGTCCGATGGTCGACGGCGAGTTCTGGTTCGGCATCGCCTATCAGGGTGAGCTTGTGGCATACGAAAACCTCAAGCCCAATATCGGCGGGCACGTGAGCTTTGATGCGCTGCACTACGATACTGAGATGCTTGCTAATCTCGAGGCGGCCGGGCTTGCCCATCGTACCGATAAGGACGGTAAGCTTGCCTGGACCATTAACTACACGGCCTACGAAGATTTATTCGGGCTGCCGAATGGCGTTTCCGCTACAACGTGGTTCTTTAACTTTAAGGTTATCGTTGTCGACAACGGTGACGGTACCCTGACGGCAACGGTCGACTACGGTGGCGTCGAGCCCTTGTTCGAGAACGTCTACGGCGCCGAGGCCGTGGATGCCACGCTCGCCGGCACCAAGAAGCTTCAGGCTGCCGAGGGCCTGACCCCGGCCGACATCGCGGGCAAGTTCACCTTTACCGTGACCGCCGACGAGGCTGGCTCCCCGATGCCCGAGCGCACGAACCCAACCAACGACGCGGCCGGCAACGTGGACTTTGGCAAGATCCACTTTACGCTCGAGGACCTCAACCGCGCCCTGGGCGTGACGGCCGACGCTTCTGACGACGCGTCGAACGACGCCGAGGCCAACGCCGACGAGGCCGAGGTTGACGCCGACGCTGCCGACACCGACGAGTCCAACGACGAGTCCGAGCCCGCAGCCCCCACCGCTCCGCGCTCGCACACCTTTACCTACACGGTGACCGAGTCCGGTAGCGCCCCTGGCGTGACCAACGACGCCAACGCCACGCGCAAGGTTTCCTACACCGTGACTGACGACCGCGCCGGACATCTGAGTGTCGTGCGCGAAGGCGACGACGGTGCGGCCTTCACGTTCACCAACACCTACGGCGTGGCGCCCACCGATTCTGCCGTGACCGATCAGGTCAAGACGGTCAAGCGTTTGACCGGCCGCGACCTTGCAGCTGGCGAGTTCACGTTTGAGCTGCTCGAGGACGGCGTGACTGTCGCTAGTGGCACCAACGACGCCAACGGCAACGTTACGCTGAGCCCGATCCGCTACGAGGCACCCGGCACGCACGCGTACACGCTGCGCGAGGCTTGCCCCAACGCGCTCGGCCTGTACAAGGGCGTCACCTATGACGGCACGACCTACACCATCGTGACCACCGTCAAGGACAACGGTGACGGCACGCTGACCGCGACACACAAGCTCGAGGGAACCACCGAGTCGGCTGGCTTTACCAACAAGTATCACGCCATGCCCACGCAGGTCTCCATCGGCGCCATCAAGGTGCTCGAGGGCCGCGAGCTCAAGAAGGACGAGTTCAGCTTTAAGCTCGTTGGCGAGGACATTGAGTCCACCGTCACCAACGATGCCGACGGCAAGATCAACTTCGACAAGTTCGAGTACGACGAGCCTGGTACGTACGTCTACACCATCAGCGAGGTCAAGGGCGACGAGGCCGGTATGACCTATGACAAGTCCGTCTTTACCGCGACCGTCAACGTGGTCGACGACGGCGAGGGCAACCTCAAGGCGAACGTCGCCTTTACCAAGGGCGACAAGAGCGTCGAGGGTATCGTGTTCAACAACACGTACAAGAAGCCCGAGACGCCCGTGCCGACGCCCGACCCCGGCACGCCCAAGACCGTGACGAACATCGTCAAGACGGTCAAGGGCTTCCTGCCCACCACGGGTGACCAGCAGGCAGCCGCGCTCCTCATGGCGTTTGTCATCGCCATGTCCGGCGTCGGTGCCCTGATCTGGGGCATCCGTAAGCGCTAGGCAAACTGACGGCGCCCGGGGCCAAGGGCCCCGGGCAGCTGCCGGGGAGCCAGAACATAGCCCCCACCCCACCCCCAGCCGCCACGGAGGCATCTCCCTCCTCCGTGGCGGCACTTTTGTGCGTAGGGGAGGAGGGCTCGCCACGAAACCGGCCCATCTACTACGTTTAGCCGCTTGCCCCCGACCATGCCGAAACGTGTGAAAACAAAACCGCAGGTAAAACGCCTGCGGTTTTGCTGAAAACGGGGATATGGTTGGGGGTATCGAGTCAAACGTAGTAGATGGGCCGATTTCGTGGCGCGCACCACCAATTGATCCTCCGGGGACGGAGGAAAACGGATCATTTTTGGCCCCGCGGGGCTCGCGAGGACGCTTGCATGGAGCTGCCCGAACAAAACTATGCCGATTTTACTACGATGAATCTGGCATTCCTGACCACAACCGTATTTTTCAAAAACACGCAAGCTCTCTACCTGCACTGATAATTGTTCTCGGGGGAAGCGGGCACTGCGGGGCGCGGCAACGGCGCGCGATTTCCGCGTCGCAGCGCTACCCTGATGCTGAACGCCGGGACGATGACCCACTGACCTGCTGACGCCTCTTCGGCCGTCCTCAAATCCGATGTTAGCGCCGGGCGATTTTAGCCGCTAATAGTCAAACTATTTTGACCAATCCCGGTCACCGAATAATGGCCACCGTGCCTCCCCGCCGCCACTACGCTGGTGGTGCCAACACGCCGGCGTTAGGAGGACCATTGAGGTGAACGAGAGACACGATGACCTACAGGAGATTATAGACGCGGCGCTCCGGGAGATGGCCGCGGAGGAGGGCGACGGGTTCGACCCGCAGGCATGCAACCTCGCGGAGTTCTGCAGGAGGACGGGGCTCACCCGCTCCCGTGCGAGGACGGTCAGGGCACACGGGTTCAGGGCCCTGCCCCACGGGAACAGCGGGAGGAGGGCCGCGCCGGGCGTGCTCGCCGGCCACACCGGCCTGGTGGACGACCTCCTGCGGAAGGGCGTCACCAACTCGCAGGTGATATTCGAGCGGCTGCTCGGCCAGGGCTACGCCGGCGGCCTCACCACGGTGAAGACCTATATCGCCGCGCACCGGGACCTCGTGCCCGCGAAGAGGCGGCAGGTGGCCCCGCAGCGCTGCCGCGGGCAGCGCTTCAGGACGGCGCCCGGAGAGGCCTACCAGATGGACTGGGGCTTCGTCGCGGTCGAGCGCCCCGGCGGGGAGCGGGCGCGGATCGCCTGCTTCGCCATGGTCTGCCACCATTGCGGGAGCGCCCACGTCGAGTTCTTCCCGAACGCGCGCCAGGAGAACCTCCTCATCGGGATGCTGCACGCGTTCTCGGCGCTGGGCGTGCCCGCGACCGTGCTCACCGACAACATGAAGAGCGTGGTCGTCCGCCGCGATGCCGACGGCCGGCCCGTCTGGCAGGCCGACTACGCCGAGTTCATGGGCGTCGTCGGCTTCCGCACCAGGCCGTGCAGGCCGCGCCACCCCTATACGAAGGGCAAGGTGGAGAGACTCGTCCGCTTCGTGAAGGGAAACTTCCTCGCGGGAAGGTCCTTCACCGACCTTGACGCCCTCAACCGGGAGGCCGCCCTCTGGTGCGCCGAGCAGGGAGGCCGCTGGCGGCGCGCGGCGGCATGCGTCCCGATGCGCGAGCACGAGGCGGCGTGCTCGGCGAACACCAGGCCGCTCGAGGTCACGGCCGAGGTCGAGCGGTACCTGTGCCCGCGCCGGAAGATCTCCTTCGACGGCTTCGTGAGCTTCGAGGGGCACCGCTACGGCGTGCCCTACTGGTACGTCCGCCGCGAGTGCAGGGTGAACCGGGAGGGGCGCGTGGTGCACATATACAGCGACGACCTCTCCCGCGAGCTCGTCGCCCACGCCGTCGGCACCGGCGCCGACAGCTGGTGCGAGGGGCAGTGGGAGACATCGCCGGCGCAGCCCGAGGAGCTGCCGACCCAGCCGGTGGGGACCGTGGTCGAGCAAATCGCCCCGCCCAGGACGAAACCCGGTTTCGAGAGGTTCGACTTCGGGAGGGCCGAATGATGGCGGGCGCGGGGGCGAGCCCCTACGAGCTCGCGAGCGACGCCGCGTCGAGGCTCGGGATCGCCGTCGGGGCGGAGGAGCTCGCGACCCTCGCCTCGGACCTCGACCTCGGCGACGGGGAGATGGCCGCCGTGGCAGCCACCTTCTCCTACCTTGCGGAGAAGAGGAGGCTCGCCTCCATCGAGACGCTGCTGAGGCTGAGCAGGCTGCCCAGGCGCGAGCCCAAGACCTTCGAGGGCTTCGACTTCTCCAGGATCCAGGGCCGGGACGCGGCCGCGCTGGGCAAGCTCCCGTCGCTGGCCGACCTCTACGCGCACCGCAACGTCGCCTTCGTCGGGCCCGGCGGCATAGGGAAGACGCACCTCGCGCAGGCCTACGGGCGCGAGTGCTGCATGCGGGGGCTCAAGACCTACTACATAAAGGCGACCGAGCTCAGGGACAGGTTCCAGAAGGCCGTCCAGCGGGGAAACACCTCGCGGGTCGTCTCCTCGCTCGTCAAGCCGTCGTGCCTCATCGTTGACGAGGTGGGGAGATGCGTCTACGACAGGCCGTGCACCGACCTGTTCTTCGATGTCGTCGACAGGCGCTACGAGAAGGAGGGGCCGAACGCGATGGTCCTCACGAGTAACATCGCCCCGAGCGGGTGGGATGAGTTCTTCACGGGCGACGACACGCTCCTCTGCGCCCTCGACAGGCTGTTCGACAAGGCGTCGGTGTTCGTGATGCGGGGCCCGAGCTACCGCGGCAGGGGGCTCGACACCTACTCGGTGGAGGCCGTCCCCCAGGCGGTGAAGGTGAGGGGGATCCAGCCCGAGGGGATGTAGGGAAGCGATAGGAAAGACATAGATGCGGGCGTGTTGGCTAAAATGGGTCGGCCGGGATTGGTCAATCTCGGCCGACTATATTTGGCTAAATTATTCCGACGCTAACACCGACCTGTCTCGCCCCGGCATCCGCGTCCCGGAGTCCTGCCATGACCTAATAGGAGCATGAGCGCGGACAATCGGACAAGCC
>CABUDI010000009.1 GCA_902490305.1 uncultured Collinsella sp. | reverse complement strand
CCGCACATGTGCGGATGAATGTGGGAGGTGTTCGGATAAAGTCGATAATCAAGGTCGCCAATCGACAGACGGTGGTTTACATCTGTCACGTTAGTACTAAGATATTCATCTAATAAATTGCATTAGTGGCTTTAGTTTTGGGGGAAACGAGCAACGTGACTATGACATGCTCTTTGGTGGTCAACAGCAAGAGCGGTAATACTAGGATGGTTTCGGGCGCGATCAAGCGCGCTCTGCAGGCTGCGGGTGTTGAGTTTGTCCATGCCGCGGCGTTGAGCGACGATGCGGATGCAGATCAGGTTGCGCTCGAGGCGCAGGGCGCCTGCGCGGCCGACACGGTGCTCGTCGGTTTTTGGTGCGACAAGGGCGCGTGCACGCCTTCGGTTGCGGCGTTGCTCTCCGCCTTGCACGGCAAGCGCGTCTTCCTGTTTGGCACCTGCGGTTTTGGCGCCGACCAGAGCTATTATCAGCAGATTATCGACCGCGTAACTTCCAATTTGGCTGGGGATGCCGAGCTTGCGGGCTGGGCGATGTGCCAGGGCAAAATGGGCCCTGCCGTAAAGCAGCGCTACGAGGCCATGCTCGAGCAAGATCCCGAAAACGCCCGCTTTAAGATGCTGCTCGACAACTGGTTTGCCGCAAAGGACCATCCCACCAAGGAGGACCTGGACAACATGGCTGCAGCCGCCAAAAAGGCCGTGCTGGGGGAGTAGCTCCCATCGCTGACGGCGGTCGGTCCATCTTTCTAAATGAAACGTCCTCCCGGGCGTCGGGGCACGAAGTTCCCTGCTCTACAGTCCTGCGCAAGACAAAGGCCACATTAAGTGGCCTTCTTTGCGTGCGGAACTCGCGATGAACTTCGTGCCCCGCCGTCCGGGAGGACGCCTCTTTATTGATGGGAGGCCTGATAGGTCGATGGTTCCGTGCCCGGATGCGTCCAAAGTGGGACGGGCTTTCCGGATGGGCAGGCTTTCGAAAAATGCGTCCCGGAATTTGCCTTTGGAATGGGACGTAGTTTCCCGTTGAGGTGCTTTGCGGAAAGTGCATCCCACTCTGGGCGGTCGAAGTGGGACACACTTTCCCAAAGGCGCTCCAACGGGAAATTGCGTCCCATTATTCGGTCAAGAAACGGGATGCATTTTCCCAATGAGAGCAAAACCGGAAAATGCATCCCACAATCAGCCCTCAAAGTGGGACGCCGTTTCCCAATGAGGCTCAAGCGGAAAATGCATCCCGGAATTTGCGCTCAAAGTGGGATGCGGTTTCCGGTTGAGGGTCTAAGGGGAAAGTGCGTCCCAGAATCGACGCTTGAAATGGGATGCAGTTTCCCGATGAGGCACTCGACGGAAAATACATCCCAGAAATGGCCTTTGAGCTGGGATAAGATTTCCGCGGCATCTCGAATTCTCAAAAATGAGACACGCCGTTGGCGAAAATGAGACACGTGATATCGGGCATCGGACGTATCATTTGCAAAAATGAGTCAACCCCACTCGAATAAAGCGAGGTCCCTCATGTACGTTCCACACCCCCGTATCCGTAGGCTGTCGAAAATCCCGCTTGTTGGGACGGCGGCGCTTGCTGCGTTGATCGCCACGAGCGTCGCCTGCTTCACGGCCACGCCCCAGGTTGCCCAGGCGGCCGACACGCCTGAGATCACCGATATGACCGAGCAGGACTATAGCGACCTGGGCCTGGGCACGAGCGAGGACATTCCGGCCGATACCGTTGGCCCCTACTCCACCACCACTCCCACGACGTTTGCCACGCGCAGCGAGGTCTATATGGCAGTTAACGGTAGCCATGGCAATCGCTACACTCTGCGCGACAAGCTCGAGAACGTCGAGCGCGGTGACATTGGCGGCAGCAGCAAACTCACCGATGGCTATGGAAGTGTGTGGGGCGCCGCAAAGTTCTGGCAAAACGTCAACAACTTCGATACGAACAGCGATCTCTACAAGCATAGCGACTACGGTGGCGGCACCTGGTCGTACCTAAGCAACAATGAGTCCTCAACAGTACTCGCCAACGACAACAACGGTTTCTCGGGCATTCACGCCACGAGTGTTGAGTTCTGCAGCGACGCCAGCACGGGCAAAAAGAGCCGCGTTGCCGAGCTCCGTGCCTACGGCGACAGTTCCTCCACGACGATTGACGGCAAGTCATACGCTGGAAAGGTTGAGCTGGTCCTCTACTCGTTTAGCAACGGGCGTACGCGCACTCTCGACACACACCTGCCGGTGACGGTCAACACTAATATGATGTACGAAGGCCGTTTTAAGTACCTGGATGCCGGTTACCTGCAAGAGCACGACGCCGTCTTTGATGTCGAGGCGGGCGATGTCGATGGCGACGGCGTCGACGAGCTTTTTGTCTACGCGGGCTGCTATGTCGACGAGAACGGCGTGCGCAAGGCTGTAGTCGACATGTATGACTTGGAGGGCGGCAACTGGAAGCAAAGCGTCGTCAAGATCGATGCCGGTAACGCCGCGGACTACACCACGCACAACAAGGGCGGGAACGACTCCTGGACGCAGCTTCAGTCAGCTCCTGTCGTTTCGCTAGCGGCCGGCGACCTCGATCGCGATTTTTGCGATGACCTCGCCATCGTGGTCTCGGCACCCTACGGCAAGAAGAATATTGATAAGTCGACGCATTGCGAGCTGTTTTCGTGGGATGCATCCAAGGGTGCGCTCGTCCATGTCGATGCTCTGGGCGACGCGGGCGCAATCTCCCTCTCCGCGAACGGCAAGACCATGGTCGCTGCGAATGCGACGTTCGGCACGTTTGCCGCCTACGATGAAGAAGGAAAGAAGACGGGTGAAACCGTCACGGGCCTTATTCTTGCGGGCTATGACTGGCAACGCAGCGCTTTTGATTACGGCGCTTCTGACGGCAGCAAGGGGCTGTACGGCGCGCTGTACCGCTACGCGTATTTTGACTCGGAGTCTGGCGAGTTCAAGCTTTCCGATTGCAAGGAATACAGAGACGGGCTCCTCGCCTCCTATGGGCTGATGCATGTGCCCAACAGCGCATGGAAGGATAGCGCTCAGGATAAGCGCTATCCGTGCACCTTGGCGCCTATTGCCCTTGCCACTGCCAACCTTGACGGCCTGTCCGAGCAGCTGGCGGTCGACGAGGTGCTCGTGGGCGGCGATGTGTTCCGCGACTTTGCCTGCAACACGGCACAGAGCGGGGCTCAGGGCTTGGGGTCCATGGTCGGAACCATGAGCATGAGCGGTCAGCAATACAACAGCAGCAACAAGCATGACCACAAGGGTATAGAGCAGGTGTGGATCAGCGACGTCAAGGCGGGCAGCGTCTCGGGTTCGGACCGCTATAACGAGAGCTTTATCGCCGTGGTGGGCAAGCACCGCGACGAGGACCTGCGCAAGAACGATGACTACTATTGGATGACCGCCTCGCATTTTTCGCTCGACGAGAACGGAAAGGTGCGCCGCGGCGAGGAGCAGGTGATTAGCGAGAGCAACCGTCGCGGCACTACCTATGGCACATTTATCTCGCTCGCGCTGCCCGATGTCGACAACGACAGCGTCAAGATCACGTACAAAGACCGCTACAAGGTCTATACCAACCCGCGCGTGCTTGCCGTGCTGCAGGATGCGCCCTATGTTGAGGATCTGGAGCAGGCATACGGCTATCTGGTGTTGGGCGGCACGTCATACGGAGAGGAAAAGGGCACGGGGACATCCCAGGGCTATACCATTGGCGCCGAGTTGGGCGTTGCCGTCGAGGTGCAGACCGGTCCGCCCCTGGTCGCGATGAATGCTTCAGTCGATTTTGCCGCCGAGGGATGCTATGACTACCGGAGCGAGCGCACGGTCAGCGCAAGCGTAAGCTATGAGTCGCATGCCGGCGAGGGTGACAAGGCCGTGCTCTACACGATTCCGATGGTCTATTACGAGTATGAGATCGAAAATGAGGAAACTGGTGGCAAGGGCGTGATGGCGGCGCCCGTGTCGCTCGGCGCGCAGACCTCGGTCGTTAATGTCGAGGCCTATGACCGCATTGCCAAACAGCACAATATGACGCCGCTCAGCTACTTTTTGACCAACCGGTCGGGAGAACCCGGAACCTATCAAACGACGCTCAACGGCGAGACTCCCGTTGGGGATTCCTTTGGTCTGGGCAAGCCTGGCGTAACGCGCGCCTACACGCACGATGGGTATAGCGGTGCTGTCGCGCAGTCGGGGGCGAGCACTACGCAGACCATCGAAGTCGAGGAGGGCGAGGAGCAGGAGTTTGAGTACGGCTTTACGCTGAACGGCAGCGTTGTCATGGGCGCGAAGCTTGCAAAGCACGAGTTATTTGGCGGCCTGTGCTTTGGTGCCAACGCCGGCTTTACTACGGGTAACTCCTCGAGTGAATCGACCGAATACGGCGGCACCGTCGACAACCTGCCCGAGGCCGCGCAGAACAAGTACGGTTTTGCATGGCGCCTGGGCGTCAACGCGGTAGATGTCGACAAGTTTGAGGCCGACTCGGGTGACAAGCTCGGAACCAAGGACACCGATCAGTTCTGGATTGTGGGCTATGACGTCAAGGACGTCCAGGTACCCGACGCGCCTGCCGTGACGGGCTTTACGGCAAATGCCGTTGATTCGACAAGCATCTCCTTTAGCTGGGACGATGTGCTGGCAAAGAAAGACGGCTTTAGCTACGGCGTGGGCATGCTGCAGAGCAATGCGGCGGACGCGGTCGTCAACAGCTGGAAGATCGCCGACAACACGCAGACCTCGCTTATCTGGGATGGGTTGCAGCCCAATACGGAGTATCGATTTGCCATTGCCGCCGTTAAGAATGGTTCAACGAACGAAACGGGCATTCGCTCGGCAATCATCACGGTCAAGACCATGCCCGAGGGCATGACGATGAGCGTGAGCGGACCTGCGGCGGATGTTGAAGAGGGGGAGAGTGTCGAATACGAATCCTCGGTTGAGCGCGCGGCGGGAAGCCACCTAACGCTCTCGGCTATCGGCAACGTGACGCAGCTCGGTGCCGACGGTAGCGAAACGGAGCTGGCGCCGACATATATGTGGTGTCGCAAGGGTCGCGGCGAGACCGAGTTCAAGCGTGTGGCTGCCGATGGCAACCTCGCAGCCGGGACGGCCTCGACGCTTGGGATTGACCTGACCGCAGATGATGACGGCGCGCAGTACTACTGCCATGTGGGTTACAACGATGTTGGCCTCGATACCGGTGTGACGCTCGTGAATATCGCGACCGAGGAGACAGCACCCACAACGGTGAATGCCACCCCGATCCGCACGCGCCGCCTGTTCTCACAGGCAAGTGCGGGCGCCAAGAAGTTCCTAGACCATACGCTGGTAAACACCGCCGGTCCAACCGATTCCGAAGGCTCAAAGGACCCCGAGACTCCTGAGACCCCGACGAACCCGGACAAGCCCAAGTCCGACAACGGAGCTAAGACCGACACCAAGGTCAAGACTACGACCACAGCGAAGAACCTCGCAAACACCGGCGATCAAACATTCGCCCTGGTCGCCACCGCTGCAGCAGCGGGAGCAACGCTCGTAGTGATAGCCCTCATCATGCTGATCAAGCGCCGCAAGACCCACTAGTAGCCAGTCGAACATATCGACAACCCAAAAACCCGGGTAGCCAAAAAACAGGCCACCCGGGTTTTCTCTTTATTAGAAATCAGAGTCTTCAAGGCAAGAGCCCGATTCAACCAGAGACACTCCGAATACTCCCCATGACAAGCCGCGCTCCAACAACAAGGCGTCTGCCCGGGCGGCGCGGAATGTAAGGTTCATCGCGAGTTCCGCACGAGCCGGAGAGCACTTAATGTGCTCTCCGTGCGAGCAGGACTGCCCGAGCAGGGAACCTTACATTCCGCGCCGCCCGGGCAGACGAACCGGGATAGACCCGCAGCGACCCGCTACTTGATCTTGGTCGTGCCCGGCGCCAGGTTGGGGTCGGTCTCGTTGGCCTCGGTCTGGAAGTGCTCGGTGTAGACGTTCTTGCCGTCGCGGAACATCTCGTAATACTGCATCTTGGCGTAATCCTCGCGCGCCTTGGTGGCGGCTGCTGCTGCGGCGTCGTCACCGGTGACGTTGGAGGAGAGCGCCCAGCGCAGGCTGGCGTCCTCGTAGCCGACGGAGTTAATGGCGGGCAGCGACTCGCGCAGCGTCATGTGCGCCTTCTGGTAGTCGGTCAGCGGTGCGCCGATCAGTTGCATCAGCTGGGTGGACAAGTAGTTGGTGGACAGGTCGTCGACCTCGCTCGTCTGGTCGCAGCCGGCAACGTCGTAGTTGGCCCAGATGATGTAGTCGGTCTGCCACAGACGTTCCTGGTGCGTGGCATCGTCTTCGCCGGTAAACCACTTGTCGTTGAACTTGGACGGGAAGAACGGCTGGTGGTCGCCCCAGAACACCACGACCACCTTACGGTCGAGCTTGCTCAGGGCGTTGAGGAAGTAGCGAAGCGCCTGGTCGGACTGCTCGATGCACGAGACATACTCGTCGACATCGGACAGCGTGCCGTCCTCGACGGTCTTGGTGTCCAGGTCGGTCGTGTCGATGTTCAGGTGCATCTGCTTGTCGACCGGCAGCAGGCCCGTATCGTAGCCCGAGTGGTTCTGCATGGTCACGTCGAAGATAAACTGCGGATCGGCGTTCTGGTCGAGCAGCTCAAGAATCTTGTCGTAGGTAGCCTGGTCGGTCACCATACCGCGCAGGGTGTCGGCTCCCTGGAAATCGTTGATGGACAGGAACTGGTCAAAGCCAAAGTCCTTGTAGACGTTCTCGCGGTTCCAATTGGTCGCGTGGTTGGGGTGCATGGCCGTGGTGGAATAGCCGAGCGATTTGAACTGCTCTGCCAGATTACCGGTCGTTTCCATGTTGTAGATGGTGTAGGGGTACACGCCCGAGCCCAGGTTGGCCATGGAGTTGCCGGTCATAAACTCAAACTCGGTATTGGCGGTGCCGCCACCGTAGGCGCTCACGTAGAGCTTGCCGCGGCTGAGGCAGTTGGACAGGCTCTTAAAGTACTGCGGGCCCTCGTAGCCGGCGTGCATGTTCTGGTAGATCGACAGATCCGAGAAGGTCTCGTTCATGATGGCGATGACCGTGGGCTTCTCGCTATCGAACTGCTCCTTTGCGGCGGCGCGCTCGTCGCTCTTGGCGGCATCGGACTTGTCATAGGCCTTGGCGTACTTTTTGAGCGTGGCCTTGGCGTCGTCGACAGAGTAGTCGGCGGGTTTAGGCGGCTTGATGGACTGCGCGGCACTAATAAATGCGGGCAGGTAGCCCTCGCGCCAGTAGCTCTCGAGCGGGCGCCAGGTGTAGACGGTGATGCCGAGGGTGTTGTAGTAGTCGATGAGCGTGACGTGCGCGGTCACGCCGCCCAGGCACAGCACGGCCACGAGCAGGTTGGTGAGCAGCATGCGCTTGGCGTTGGCGGCACCCTTCTGGCGGTGCGGCGCCACGATGCCGGCGTACTCGCACAGCAGCATCGAGATGGCGGTAAAGCCCATGGATAGCACGCAGAACAGCGAGATCGAGAAGGTGTAGCCGTTGCCGGCGACCGCGGCGGCGGTGGAGATGGCCGAAAGGTCGCCCGGCTGGATGGGCATGGATTTAAACGTGATGACGAAGAACTCGGCAATGCCCAGGACAAAGAGGGCAAAGGCCAAGACCGCGGGAGCTGCGCCGTGGCGCTGGAATAGGAAGAACAGGCCGGTCATGAGCACGGTGATGATGGCCCACTCGAGCAGGATGCACAGGGGGTAGACCCAGGTAAAGTCGTGGTTGGACGAGACCTCCATGCCCAGCAGCGCAAAGACGCCGGCGAGCAGCAGGCACAGGACGGCGGCGACGAGTGGTTTGCCCACAAAGGCGCCGCGCAGGCGGGCGAGCTTGCCGGTGGGGGCGGGGGCGTCGGGCTTGGCGAACGCAAAGACGCGCGGGGCGATGCGATCGCGGGCGATGCTGGCCCAGGCGCAGCCGGTGAGGATGGCGTTGGTCAGGATGAGCATCACAAAGGCGAGCGGCTCGTTCTGTGCCACGAGGCCAATAGCGCCCCAGACGGTCAAGAAGAGCTGGAACAGGCCGAAGGCGACGCTCCAGGCGATGGCGCTTTTGGCAACGGTGCCCGACTGAGCGCGAATGGCCTTGGCCTCGCGCAAAACAAGGTAGACGGTCGCCGCAAGACCGATGAGCGAGATGGCGGCTGCGAACATGCTGAGACTCCTCACAAACTAAAACCTACGAAAGCGGGGGTTTACCCGATTGTTACCAAGATATGCGCAGCGTTTGAGGGCTGCGCACAACAACCAGCCATAATAACGCGCGGGTGTGGCGGTGTTGCGCAATGGAGTGTCGACCTGCGCGATAATGGACGGGAATTACACGGAAACGTAAAGGCTTCTTAAAGAAATGACGAGGATGAGGCGATGAGCGAGCAGGTTTGCAAGGCGGACATGGGCGGCGACGGAGCTGCGGGCGTGGATATGTGCGGCTATCCGGTCGAGACTACGGGCAACGCGGTGCTGGACATTTTGGAGCATCGCTCGTCTACGCGTGCCTTCGCGCGCGATGACGACGACCGTCCCGTAGCGGTGACCGACGAGCAGCGGGCGGCGATCTTGCATGCGGCGAGCCGCGCACCGTCGGCGGGCGCCATGATGATGTATTCCATCGTGAGCATTCGCGAGCAGGCTACGCTGGACCGTCTGGCCGACCTGTGCGACCACCAGCCTATGATCGCCAAGGCTCCCTGGGCACTTATATTTGTGGTCGATTATGCCAAGTGGATCGATCTGTTTGAGCATGTGGGCTGTTTTGAGCCCGAGTTTGTAGAGCGTACGGGCAAGTCGCCCCGTCGTGCGCCGGGTCTGGGTGACTTTGCCATCGCGGCACAGGACGCCGTGATCGCCGCGCAAAATGCCGTGGTCGCCGCCGAGGCCCTGGGGCTGGGAAGCTGCTACATCGGCGATGTCGTCGAGAATGCCGAGGAAGTGGCCGAGCTGCTGGATCTGCCTCCGTATACCATGCCGCTGTCGATGCTCATCATCGGCACGCCCCGTAAGGAGCGTCCGGCCATTGCGCACCCCGTGGTGAACCTGGTGCACGAGGAGCGCTACTGCCGCGCGGATGCCGCGACCATGGACGCGCAGGTGGCCGAGATGGACGCAATGTTCCGTCCGCATGCCCGCGAGGTGGGGGAGCGCGTCGTGGACATCTATACCCGCAAGCACACGAGTCCCTTTATGGCCGAGATGAGCCGATCCATGGAATGGTGGTTCAAAAACTGGCTTGGAAAATGACGAATGTGACAAAGGGGCAGTCCCTTTGTCACATTTCATATCGCCGCGGTGGCCTAAAGGCCGTATAAATGTTTATTTAGCTGGGAAAACAGTGCCATTCAAACATGGGCCGATTACCTATAATTCCTTCGAACATTAAAGTTGGGAGGAAACCGGCTTATGGAACAAAAGGCCAAGGAGGCAGCCTCGCACGCTGCGATTCCTGTGAGCATCTCGGCGATGCTCGTCACGCTGGGCGTGGTGTACGGCGATATCGGCACCAGCCCTATGTATGTAACCAAGGCGCTCGTTGCCGGCAACGGCGGCATCGGAAGTGTGACGGAGGAGTTCGTGCTTGGCGCGCTCTCCCTTGTCGTGTGGACGGTCACGCTGCTGACCACCATCAAGTATGTGCTCATCTCGCTGCGCGCCGATAACCATGGTGAGGGCGGCATCTTTGCCCTGTACAGCCTGGTCAAGCGCTGCGGCAAGTGGCTTATCATCCCCGCCATGCTGGGTGGCGCCGCGCTGCTCGCCGACGGCATCCTGACGCCGGCCGTTACCGTTACCACGGCCATCGAGGGCCTGCGCACCATCCCGGCGGTCCATGCCGTGCTGGGCGATGACCAGGGCCGCGTCGTCGCCATTACGCTCGCCATCATCATCGCGCTCTTCTTGGTACAGCGCATCGGTACGGCCAAGATCGGTCACGCCTTTGGTCCCATCATGACGCTGTGGTTTCTGTTCCTGGGCGGCACGGGTCTGTTCTTTGTCTTCCAGCACCCCGCCGTGCTGCTGTGCCTCAACCCGGTGCGCGGCATCGCCTTTTTGCTAAGCCCCAACAACCACGCGGGCATCATGATTCTGGGCAGCTGCTTCCTCGCCACCACCGGTGCCGAGGCGCTCTACTCCGACATGGGCCACGTCGGCCGCGGCAACATCTACGCCACCTGGCCGTTCGTTAAGTGCTGCCTGCTGCTTTCCTATATGGGCCAGGGTGCTTGGCTTATCAACAACGCTGCCAACCCCGAGCTCATGGGCATTGCCGACCTCAACCCGTTCTACCAGATGCTCGCCCCGGGCCTGCGCCCGTTTGCCGTCGGCCTTTCCACCATCGCGGCCATCATCGCCTCGCAGGCGCTCATCACCGGCGCATTCTCGCTGGTGTCCGAGGCCAGCCGCCTGGACCTTATGCCGCACATGCAGGTCTTCTACCCTGCCGAGACCAAGGGCCAGCTCTACATCCCCATGGTCAACAACGTCATGCTCGTGGGCTGCGTCATCGTGGTGCTGCTGTTCCAGAACTCGGCGCATATGGAAGCCGCCTACGGCCTTGCCATTACGCTGACTATGATGTGCACCACGCTGCTGCTCTTCTTCTACCTGCACGAGGAGCGCAAGCTCAAGGTTGCTCCGTGGATCTTCGCGGCCTTCTTCCTTTTGCTCGAAGGCTTCTTCTTCGTGAGCTCGCTCACCAAGTTCTTCCACGGCGGCTACTTCACCATCCTCATGGCTGCACTCATCATGGGCGTCATGGTGTGCTGGTACAACGGCACGGCGGTCGAGCAGCGCCAGTTTACGCTGCTGCCGCTGCGTAGCTACCTGCCGCAGCTCAAGCGCCTGCGCGACGACGATCGCTACGAGCGCATGAGCGACAACATCGTGTACCTGACCAAGGACACCCATACCGACTACATCGACCGCGACATTGTCTACTCGATCCTGGACAAGCATCCCAAGCGTGCCCGCGCCTGGTGGTTCGTCAACGTCGAGACCATGGACGAGCCGTATACGTTTGCCTACTCGGTTGAGACATTCGACACCGACTACGTCTTCCGCGTGCATCTGTACCTGGGCTATAAGGTCAACCAGCGCGTCAATGCCTACCTGCGCCAGGTCGTTCAGGACCTTGCCGCCACCGGCGAGCTGCCCGCGCAAAAGCACGACTACTCGGTCTACAAGGATCCGGGCAACATCGGTACGTTCAAGTTCGTCATGATCCGCAAGCTGCTGGCGCCCGAGAGCGACGTGGAGCCCAGCGAGCGCACGGCCATCACGCTCAAGTACATCATCCGCCGCGCCGCCGGCACGCCCGCGCGCTGGTACGGCCTGGAGAACTCCAACGTGAGCTTTGAGTACGTGCCGCTGTTCACCAAGTTCAAGGCCGTGAACAAGATGCAGCGCCTGGCCCCCAACGAGCGGCCGTAGGCGTCGACAGGCTGCATGGAGTTGGTTTTCGATGGACAAGATTGAGGCCGGGGAGGCAAACATGGATACAAAGGCGCTCGATGGCCGCGAGGCGGTGGTCGAAATGGTGCGTGAGGCGCGTGTCGACGCCGCCGAAGATCGGTTCTTTACGAATCGTGCCAACATGGACATGGCCGACCGCGTGATCTCGATCGTGGCGCTGGTATTTGGAGCGGTGTGCGTGTGTGCCCTGCTCGCGCACGTGCTGTTTGTCTAGCGACCGCAGGCTGCAAAGGCTTTACACTTGGAACCACCACAAGGGAAACCACCACAAAGGTGCCTGTCCCTTTGTGGTGGTTTTTGTTTTTGAGAGAGGGGCGGGGCACTGATGGACGTCCGTACGGACGGCGATATTGCTGATAGCTTTTGGTGGCGGCGCACAACGCTGACGCGCCGCACTCCTCTGTATGACGCCTGCGTATCGGTGGGGCTGCTGGTCGCGGCGACGATTGTGGGCGCGCTGCTCGACCATCCGGGTCTCGCGCCGAGCATCATGATCGTCTATGTGTTCGCCGTTCAGCTGTGCGCATTCTTTACCTGGAGTCGCCTGTATTGCTTGCTGAGCTCGGCTGCCGCCGTGGCGCTCTACAACTTTTTGTTTGTCGACCCGCGCTACTCGCTGTCGCTTATCGACCGCGGCTATCCCGGCATGTTCTTCATCATGTTCGTGGTTTCGCTTGTGTCGAGCTCGATTGCGTTGGCCCTGCGCCGCGCCTTGGCACAGGCTGCCGCCAGCGACCGCCGCACGCATATGGTGCTCGAGACCAACCGCATGCTGCAGCGGTGCGCCGATCAGCATCAGATCGTTCACGCCATGGCCACGCAGCTGGCGCGTCTTTCGGGCTGTCCGGTTGTGTGGTACAGCGCCGACGCCGAGGGCGATGACCTGCTGCCGCGTGCGACGTACACGGCCGTGGGCGATGCGGCGCCGGTGCACGAGCTGGCGCCGCAGATGCCGCCGCGGCTCTCGGCGTCCGCCTATGTGGGAACGCCGCTCGACGCCACGTTTGGCGGCTCGGCGTTTTATGGCATCTACCTGACGGTTCGCACAGGCGACGGCTTCGTGCGCTCGGGCGACCCCGCCACGGTGGTGGGCGTGCTGGCTATCGTTGCCGAGCCCGACGTGCTGACGCACGAGGAACGGACGCTTGCCGATGCCATCGTGAGCGAAGGCGAGCTGGCACTCGATCGCGCTCGCGCCATGGAGGCCCGCGAGGAGGCGGCGGTACTCGCCAAAAACGAACAGCTGCGCGCCAACCTGCTGCGCTCCATCTCGCACGATCTGCGCACGCCGCTCACTAGTATTTCGGGTAATGCCGACGTACTGCTCGACCAGGGCTCGACCGGCACCGCCGTGCTCGATGCCCAGACGCGCCGCGGCCTGCTTCTATCCATTCGCTCGGATGCGCAATGGCTCAACGCTACCGTCGAGAACCTGCTTGCCATCACCAAGCTCGAGGGCGGTGGCATGCATCTGTCGACTACGCTCGAGCTTATGGACGATATCGTCGAGGAGGCACTGCGCCATGTAAGTCCGGCCGTGCGCGAGCACGACCTTAAGGTGGTGGCGTGCGATGAGCCGGCGCTCGTTAATGTCGACGCGCGCCTGATGGTGCAGCTGGTGGTCAACCTGGTGAACAACGCCGTCACCTATACGCCCGCAGGCTCGCATATCGTGATTTCGATTGGCGTCGACGATGGACGCGTGGCGTGCTCGGTGGCCGATGATGGTCCGGGCATTGCGCTCGAGGACCGCGAGCGGATCTTTGAGTCGTTCTATACCGCCAACCACGGTTTGGCCGACAGCCACCGCAGCGTGGGCCTGGGACTTTCGCTCTGCCGCTCCATTGCGCTGGCGCATGGCGGTAGCATAGAGGTTGCCGCGGCGGACCCGCACGGCTCGGTCTTTACGATTGAGCTTCCCGTCGCCGATGTTTCGTTTGATAAGGAGTAGCGCCGTGCCGAACTCTGCCGTAAAACCGCTCATTTTGGTCGTTGAGGACGACCCCGCCGTTCGCAACCTTATCGTTGCCGCGCTCGAGGCGCACGGCTTGCGCCATATGGCCGTGGAGACCGCCCATGCCGCCATCGCCGCCGCCTCATCGCAGGCACCGAGTATTGTGCTGCTCGATCTGGGCCTGCCCGATATGGACGGCGTCAAGGTGGTGGAATCGGTGCGCGCATGGTCGGGTATGCCGATTATTGTGGTCTCGGCGCGCAGCGAGGATGCGGACAAAATCCGCGCGCTCGATGCCGGTGCCGACGACTACCTGACCAAGCCGTTTTCGGTCGAGGAGCTGCTCGCGCGTATTCGCACGACGCTCAGGCGCCTTTCGTATGCGCAAACGGGCGGTGTTGCCTCCGAGGGCTCGTTCGATACCGGTGAGCTGCATATCGATTTTGATGCCGGCATCGCCACGATGGATGGCGAGGAACTGCATCTGACGCCGATCGAGTATAAGCTCCTGTGCCTGTTGGCACACAACGCCGACAAGGTGCTGACGCACCAGTTTATCCTGCACGAGATTTGGGGCACGGCAACTAAGAGCGACCTGGCGAGCCTGCGCGTCTTTATGGGCACGCTGCGCAAGAAGATTGAGTCCGACCCCGCGCATCCGCGCTATATCCAGACGCACGTGGGTATCGGCTATCGCCTGGTCACCCAAGGCTAAATCGCCAACCACCATCCCAATATGAGTTGCGGTGAAATACGGTCTAAATCTGCCTAATTCCAGGCAAAACAGTCCGTATTCCACCGCAACTTTGTTATTTGCCCTTTGGTTTGCTGGCGTAGAACTTCTTCTTTTTTGGTTTGCCGGCGGGGGAGGGTTTGCCGGTGGCGTGCGGCCTGTCGTCGCCGGTGGGCATCGAACGGGGCGCTGCCGCGCGGGGCTTGCGGGTCTCGGGGCTGCGCAGCTCCTCGACGCGCTCGGCAATCTCCTCGGCACTAAAGCCGACCTCGGCCATGGCGTCCTCGATGGGCAGGCGGCGCACGATATAGCAGTGGTGCACCTTCTGGTTGCGCGCGAAGTCCTCGGGGATGGTCTGCGCCGTAATGTCCTGCAGCACCACGCCCGCACGCGCGAGCTTGCGCGTCTCGGGACGGAAGCCACGCAGGTTACAGCTAAAGATGGCATGGCCGCCCTGCGTGAGTAGGCGCGACACGCCGGCCAACAGCTCAACGTGATCGCGCTGGACATCCCAGGTGCGACGGCCCATCTTGGACGAGTTCGAAAACGTGGGCGGGTCGACAAAGATCAGGTCCCAGCGGTTGCGCGTCTGGCGCTGGTCACGAATCCAGGCGAGCACGTCGTCGCGCACAAAATGATGCTGCGGTCCCACAAAGCCGTTCTGGCGCATGTTGCGCTCGGCCCAGTCCAGGTAGGTGTTCGAGAGGTCGACCGTCACGGTCTCCTCGACGCCGCCGTCGGCTGCGTAGCAGGTGGCAGTGCCGGTGTAGGCGAACAGGTTGAGGAAACGGCGCGCCTGCTTGGCGTGCTCGCGCACCAGGTTGCGGGTGACGCGGTGGTCCAAGAAGATGCCGACGTCCAGGTAGTCGTCAAAGTTGACGGCAAAGGTGAGGCCGCCCTCTTCGATGAGCGGCAGGCGACGGCGCGCGATGTTGGCGCGCTCACCCGATGCGCCCTTGCCGGCGCCCTGCTTGCCGTACTGCGAGCCGCCGCGCGAACGCATGCGGGCCTTGGCGTGCACGTGCTCGGCCGGAACATCCAGGATACGCGGCGCGATGGCCAGAATATCGAGCATACGGACCTGGGCCAGTGCGGGGTCGATGGTCTTGGGCGCGGCGTATTCGGCAATGACGAGCCAGCGGCCCGGCGTCTGCGGGCAACCCTCGTACAGATCGATGGCGGCAGAGTAATCGGGCAGGTCGGCATCGTAGACGCGGTAGCAGCTCACGCCCTCGCGCTTTGCCCACTTGCGACGCAGGCGAGCGTTCTTGCGCAGACGGTTGGCGAACTGCTCGGACTCGGGGATGAGCACGGGCAGCGGCTTGCCGTCACCCAGGTCGAGCGTGGCGGTAGGTTCGGGCATGAAGGTGTCGGCGGCTTCGTCGCTGATGACGTCGTCGGCGTCCGCGGTCTCGCCCTCGGCGTTTGCGCTGGCCGCAGCCTCAAACGCTGCGGCGGCGTGGTCGAGCGAAGGCCAGACTTCGACGGTCGCCTCTTCGTTGTTGGGCATGACGGCGATGGAGCGCGCGGGCTCGGCGTGGAGCGCGCGGGCCATAAGGCCATCGCGGGTGAGCGCGGCGACCGGTGCCGAAGCGAGCTCGGGCGCGCGGCGCAGCTCGCCGACCAGCGTCATGGCGTCGTGCATGAGCGAAAGCGGCGTCTCGGTGGTGTCCGCGGCCACGGCGGCACCGGCGACGGCGCCCGCATGGTCCAGCACGGTGGCGGGCTTGGCGGCACAAAAGTCGACAAAACGCTTGTAGCCGGCGCTCTTGACCATGCGCTCGGCGGTCTTGCGAGCGGCGGGGTCGATGTCTGCGGCCACGATGCGCGCCTGGCGTTCGCGCGCTGCCGCCTCGCGCTCGCGCGCCTCGGCAAGCAGCTGCTCCCACAGAGCGGCGTTGTGCAGCTGCCAGCCCTCAAAGCCCCAGCGCTCGCGTGCGGCGCCCGGGGCGCGGTCGGTCAGAATGTTCACGGCTTCCAGCAGCAGGCCGCCGCCGGCGCACGAGGCATCGATCAGCGTGGGAAGGGCTTCATTTGCGTAATCGTCGGCCGTCAGCTCGCGCTCGCATAGCGCGGTCCAGCCGACCTGCGCCAGCACCAGGGCGGCGTAGTCGGGGCGCAGCACGTGCGCGCCCTCGCCGGCGCGGGTCGCTGCGGGCGGCAGGCGTTTGAACAGCGGGTCGCCCGAAAGGTCTAGGCTTATGCTCGCGCGGCGCTGGCGCAGCGAAAGCAGTAGGTGAACATCGGGGTCGGCGGCATCGACATCGGCGCGACGGCCCGTGGTCTCGGCCAGACGGTCGCACAGCGCGTCCTTGGCGCGCAGGGCCGAGAAGCGCGTGTTGCGCAGCTGCTCGGTCACGCCGCGGGCGGTGATGGCGATGGTGGCGCCGGGGCGGATGATGGTCTCCCAGGCGATGTCGTAAACGCTGTCGTACAGCTCGTCGGCATCCTGCGCCTCAAAGCGCCCAAGCACCACAAACACGCGGCTGGCCAGGCGCGACCACAGACAGGCGCGGTAGCCTTCTTCGAGCTCGCCCTCAAACGTAGCGCGGCCCTTCAGGCGGCGGACATGCGAAAGCCCGAGGCGTTTAAGCTCATCGGCGAGTGCGGACTCAAAGCCCTCGGGGCAGCTTGCGTAAAATTCCATGGGTGACCTCTCTGGTTGCGTCGCTCCATTATATGATGGATGCTTCGTTTGCCCTTATCCTCGAAAGGAACCCATATGATTGATGCGTGCTCCGAATCCGCTGTGCTCTTTTTTGACGTGGACGGCACGCTGACGTCGTTCGATCCCGACGATATGACCGACAAGGACTTCAATGCAGTCCATCCGTCGAAGGCTGTTGTCGATGCATTTGGTCGACTGCGCAATGCGGGTCACCGGGCATTTATCTGTACGGGTCGCCCCTTGTGGCTGATTGCCGATGGCCTGCGTGCGCTGAACCCGGCGGGTATCGTTGCCATGGCGGGGGCGACGCTCGAGGTCGAGGGCCGCGTGGTGCATGAGGACTGCTTTGACGAGGACGTTATCGCGGAGCTCGCGCGTCGTATTACTGTGGCGGGCGGCGAGGCGTTGTTCGAGACGAACGGTGTCACCTATTCACTTGAGCCAGTTGGTGTCGAACAGTCATTTCTGCTAGGCGCCGGCGTGGTGCACGGCGTTGACCAGATGCGCGTCGGTGGCCGCTTGCGCGTAGGCAAGGTGTGCATTAACGCGTGCGACCTGGCTCGCGTAGCCAACGATGATGGCTTTATCGATCGCGAGTTTGAGCTGTGCAACACCGGTGGCCAGAATCGCGAGCTGAGCCCCAAAGGCATCGACAAGGGCTTGGGCGTGGCACGAGCGCTGGAGTATCTGGGCCGCACCGGCAACGCGCGCACCTTTGGCTTTGGCGATTCGGGCAACGACCTGGGCATGCTCGCCGCCGTCGAGACGGCTGTAGCCATGGGCAACGCCATGCCCGAGGTCAAGGCAGTCGCCGACTACGTAACCGACGACGTCGCACACGACGGCACGGTTACGGCGATGCGCCACTTCGGCTTGATTTAATAAATGGCCGGTTCGCCCTCGATGTGGGCGAACCGGCCATTTGAGTTATTTTGCAAAATAGAGCTTGGGATGACTGCGGCTGCTTTCGATGGCCGCCGTCATGATGCCCTCATTGTCTCCATCAACGATGATGCCATCGAGGTCATCGATCTGCGCGGACTGATAAAAACTGGTCTTGTTGAACTTTCCCTGGTCAACCATCATATAGCCCTGGTTTGAGTTGGTCAGATACATGCTCTTGATCATGGCCGAGAAGTCATGCTCGACGGTAAAGCCGTGGTCGGGATGGAATCCGTCCGCGCTGACAAATGCCTTGTCGGCATGAAGCTTGCTCATGCAGTCGAGCGTTAGCGCGCCCGCGAGATAAAGGTGACCCTTTCGCACGGAGCCGCCTAACAGCACTACCGAAGCATTGGGCAGATTAAAGCTGGCATAGTTTGCGATAGCAAGATCGCCGGTGATGATGGTGATATCGCGTTTGTCCATGAGGGCCTTAGTGAAGTAAAAGGCCGTGGTGCCGATGTCGATCACCAGAACGTCGCTATCGTCAACAAGAGTTGCTGCGGTCGCGGCGATTGCCTCCTTGGCCTCGACTTGGACATTGATGCGCTCTTCGGGATACGAAATGGCATTGGAACGAGAAAGCGATACCGCTCCGCCACGTACGCGACGCAATTTGCCTTCCGATTCCAGCGAGACGAGGTCGTGTCGCGCGGTAACTTCCGAAACCGAAAAGCGGCGAACGATGTCGGATACCGAGATATTTGGCTTTTCGGCCAGCCAGTTCATGATAAATCGCTGACGTTCGGCCGGGGAAAGGTCTGAAGTTGATGCCATAAGTCGCTCCTTTTGAACGAAAGGCAAAAGAAATGCCTTTCGTAATCGAAATATAACGTATCGATATGAAAAGAACAAGGCGAAATCGAGCGAACGAGATGAATGACACGCCTTGCTTTTATTTGTAATTAGTAGTTGGCCTGACGTGCAGAATGCCTGCAACAGCCAGTAAAGAGTCTTGCCTGAAAGGTATTCGAAAAAAAGTGAGATACGTTCACGCCCGATAATCGACCGTTCACGGAAAGTTGGCAATTGAGCTTTCGATATCTTTTGAAGTAGTTTATAAAAGAAAGCCGAAAAGCTTTTGAAACAAAGAAAAAGGCTTTCGATAGCAATAATGCTAGATGAGAAAGGACCAACATGGCGATCAAGGTGTTTGCCGACGGCGCTAACCTCGAGGGCATGCTTGACATGCACGACAATGGCAACGTTCAGGGCTTCACGACCAATCCTTCCCTTATGAAGGCCGGTGGCGTGACTGACTACCGTGCTTTTGCCAAGACGGTTCTTGAGCACATCACCGATGTGTCGGTCTCTTTTGAGGTGTTCGCCGACGACGAGGCTGGTATGGAGGCCGAGGCTCGCGAGATCGCAACCTGGGCGGACAACGTCTACGTTAAGATTCCGGCGCTCAACACCAAGGGCGAGTCCACCGCCGCGCTGGTCAAGCGCCTTTCCGCCGATGGCATCAAGGTGAATGTCACCACCATCTTCACGCCCGAGCAGGTCGACGAGTTCGTCGATGCCGTCTCTGCCGAGACCCCCTCTATTCTGTCTATCTTTGCCGGCCGAATCGCCGATACCGGTGTCGATCCGCTGCCCCTCATGGCGGAGTCCGTAAAGAAGGCTGCCGTCAAGCCCGCCGCCGAGGTTCTCTGGGCATCCACGCGTGAGGTGCTCAACATCTTCCAGGCAGAGTCTGTTGGCTGCCAGATCATTACGGTCCCCAATGCCCTTCTTGCCAAGCGCAAGAATTTCGGGAAAGATTTGCTTGAGTACTCGCTTGATACGGTCAAGGGCTTTGCCTGCGACATTCAGGCGCTTGGTTTTCATATCCTGCCCGAGGAGTAGGGGGCGAGCATGCTGACCGATCTTCTTAAGCCCGAGCTTGTTGCCTGCCATGTCGAGGCCTCCGATTGGGAGGAAGCGATCAAGGCGTGCGGCAAATTGCTCGTAGACGCCGGCAAATGCGACCAGAGCTATGTCGACGCCATGATTTCATCGGTTCACAAATTCGGTCCCTATATGGTTCTTGAAGAGGGCATCGCCATGCCCCATGCCCAGGCCGATGGCAACGTGAGCGAAGCGGGAATCTGCATCGTCACGCTTGATCCTGCGGTTGCGTTTGGACATGAGGATTTCGATCCGGTTCACGTGCTCGTGGGCATCTGCGCGCCCGACCCCAAGGCCCATCTTGGCTGCTTGGCGGAGCTTTCGCAGATGTTCGAGGATGAGGACTGCGTTGCCAAGCTCAGCGCGTGCGATACGCCCGAGCAAGTTCTGGAGACCATGCGTTCATTCTTTTAGGCCTTAATGGCACGGCGATGCGTCGCCGCTTTTGGATAGACGGGAAAACCGTCACGTGTAGGAGAGGAAGGTTGCCATGCATATCATCACCGTATGCGGAAACGGCATCGGGTCCAGCCTGATGCTCGCTGGCAAAGTCGAGGAGCTTTGCGAGGAGGAGGGCATCAAGGCCGACGTTGAGTCTATGGACCTGAACGGTGCTTCTTCCGCAAATCCGGATCTGTTCATCACCGTTAAGGAGCTCGCTCCCGAGCTTCACGGTAACGTCGTGATCGTTCGCAGCTATGTGAACAAGAAGAAGATCCGCGAAGACGCCCTCGAGGCAATCAAGGCGGCCGCCGCTAACGCCTAAAGCGGCACAAAAAAGGGCGGTTCCCTGTGGAAGAGGGAAACGCGCCCACGTTAAAAAGAAAGGAAGCCCAGATGCAAGTCATCCTTCCCATACTTGAGTTTATCCAATCGATTCTGACCAAGCCAGCATGGATTATGGGCCTGTTCGCTTTTGTCGGCCTTGTCGCGCTTAAGCGTCCCGCCCACAAGGTGATGACGGGCACCCTGAAGCCGATCCTTGGCTACATCATGCTGTCTGCCGGCGCCGCTGTTGTTCAGGAGAACCTTGCTCCGCTGGGTACCTTCATCGAGACCGGTTTCCACATCACCGGCGTCGTGCCCAACAACGAGGTCGTCGTTTCGATGGCCCAGAGCGTCCTCGGCGTTCAGACCATGATGATCCTGATTCTCGGCTACGTCGTGAACATTATCATTGCTCGCTTTACCAAGTTTAAGTACATCTTCCTGACGGGCCATCACAGCATGTTCATGGCTTGCCTGCTGTCTGCTGTTCTGCAGGCATCTGGCTTCGAGGATGTCCAGCTTATCATTGTGGGCGGTATGTTCCTGGGCCTCGTGAGCGCCATGCTTCCCGCCGTCGGCCAGCGTTTCACCGAGAAGGTTACCGATGGCGACGAGATCGCCATGGGTCACTTCGGCTCGCTTGCCTACTATATCTCCGCTGCAGTCGGTACGCTGTTTGCTAAGGACGCCGAGGAGAACAGCACAGAGAAGATCGAGGTTCCCGAGAAGTATGCCTTCCTGCGCGACACCACCATCTCCACGGCTCTTACCATGGCCTTCTTCTACCTGGTGACTGCTTTTGCCGCTTACATCGCAGATCCTGCGGTTGTTACTGAGACTGCTGGCGGCGACAACGTGATTGTTTACGCCCTGACCTGTGCTCTGTCCTTCGCCGTCGGCGTCACCATCGTCTACAACGGCGTCCGCATGATTCTCGCCGACCTGGTCCCGGCCTTCCAGGGCATCTCCAACAAGCTGATCCCCGGTGCCATCCCCGCCGTCGACTGCGCCGTCTTCTTCCCCTACGCTCCCACCGCCGTCATTCTCGGCTTTGTCGCTTCCTTTATCGGTGGCGTGGTCGGTATGTTCATCGTGGGCGCTACCCTCGGTATCTTCATCATCCCGGGCATGGTTCCTCACTTCTTCTGCGGTGCTACCGCCGGCATCTACGGCAATGCTACCGGTGGCCGCAAGGGTGCAGCTCTTGGCGCTTTCGTCAACGGCCTGCTCATCACCTTTGCCCCTGCTCTGCTCCTGCCTGTTCTTGACGTCTTCGGCTTCAAGAACACTACGTTCGGCGACTTCGACTTCTCCGTTATTGGTATTACGCTCGGCCGCGCTGCCGAGGCCTTCGGTACCACCGGTGTCTACGCGATTCTCGCTGTCCTTCTGATCGTCGCCTTTGTCCCCAACTTCATCCACACCAAAGGCGCTGTGATCAACCACGTTGAGGAAGAGTAATCCAGGCACACTTTAAGCCCTAATCGGGCGGAGCTCCGATAACCGGCTCCTACACGGAAGCGGTGACGTCTCAAATGAGGCGTCACCGCTTTTTGTTTTGAAGTGGTTGTGAAAACGTATTGACGAAGCATCGTCTCTGCGCCGTGAGCGGAATCAAACGCAATGAATGGCAAAAACGTTTTGCTGCTGGGGTGTCGATATAAAAATGGTAAAACCGTAAAACCGTTCGCCGAGAAGATAAAAACCCGCAGTTCACGCCTTGATAAACATAGGTAAAGTGTTTAGCAGTTTACCGGCCTTATGCAAACGAAAGGAATCAGGCAGATGGCAATCAAGGTGTTCGCTGACGGTGCAAACCTCGAGGGCATGCTCGACATGTACGAGAACGGCAACGTTCAGGGTTTCACGACTAACCCGTCCCTTATGAAGAAGGGCGGCGTGACGGATTGCCGCGCGTTTGCCAAGGAGGTCCTGGCCCACATCACCGATGTGTCCGTCTCGTTTGAGGTCTTTGCCGACGACGTCAAGACCATGGAGGTCGAGGCCCGCGAGATCGCTACCTGGGCAGATAACGTCTACGTCAAGATTCCGTGCGTGACCACCAAGGGTGAGTCCACCGCCGAGCTGGTGTGCAAGCTTTCTGCCGACGGCATCAAGGTCAACGTCACCACCATCTTTACGCCCGAGCAGGTCGATGAGATGGTCGAGGCCGTTGACGCCGAGACGCCGTCTATCATCTCGCTCTTTGCCGGCCGCATCGCCGACACCGGCGTCGACCCCATTCCGTTTATGACGGAGTCGGTCAAGAAGGCCGCCGCCAAGCCCAACTGCGAGGTCCTGTGGGCATCCACACGCGAGCTTATCAATATTTACCAGGCGGAAGGATGCGGTTGCCAGATCATCACGGTGCCCAATAGCATCCTGGCCAAGCGCAAGAACATCGGCCGTGATTCGTACGAGGTTTCGCTCGATACTGTCCGCGGCTTTGCCAAGGATATCGCCTCGCTCGGATTCCACATCCTGCCGTAACGCGAACGCTGGCTACATCGCGGGTTGTTCGCCCCGGCCTTTCCTTTCCCTATCGCTCACGCGCTTCGCGAGGGTCGCGCTAGGCAAAGGAAAGGCCGGGGCTGCCGACACGAACTTCCGGTAGGTTGGTGATTGGCTTCCATATCCTGCCGTTGACAAAGGTACCCCCCCCTGCAGCGACGTGCAAAATCGCGAATATTCAGCATGGTAAAGACTTTTACCAGTTGGTCGAAGCACGGAACGGCCCCCGTTTTGGCTCTAAAACGCCAAAACGGGGGCCGTTTTTGCTTTTATGACTCTCCGAGGCGTCGCGGAGCTACCGGGAAATGCTGAATATTCGCCATTTTGCACGTCGCGAGAGGGGGTACCCTTGCTTTGGCGGTTTACTTCCCCTGCACCATGGTGAGGGAGATCTTCTTGCGGTCGCGGTCGACCTTTTCGACCCACACCTTGACCGTGTCACCGACGCGCACCACGTCGCTGGGGTGCTTGACGAAGCGGTTGGCCAGCTTGGAGATGTGTACGAGGCCGTCCTGGTGCACGCCCACGTCGACGAAGGCGCCAAAGTCCACAACGTTGCGCACCGTGCCCTTGAGTTCCATGCCGGGCTCCAGGTCGTCGATGGAAAGCGCCGAGCGGCTAAAGACCACCTCGGGCGCGTCGTCGCGCGGGTCGCGACCGGGCTTCTTGAGCTCGTTGACGATGTCGATGAGCGTCAGGGTGCCGCAGTCCAGGTCGCTTGCCAGTGCCGAAATGCTGCCCAGGCGACGCTCGATATCGGGCACGCCGCCGCGGCTGAGCTCGCTTGCCGCAACGCCGGCGCGCTCCAGGACGGACGTGGCCACCTCGTAGCTCTCGGGGTGGACGCTCGTCGCATCGAGCGGGTTCTTGCCACCGCTGATGCGCAGGAAGCCCGCGGCGTTGAGGTATGCCTTGGGTCCCAGCTTGGGGACCTTCTTAAGCTGGCGGCGATCGGTAAAGGCGCCGTTTTCCTCGCGGTATGCCACGATGTTCTTGGCCACGCTCGGCGTAATGCCCGATACGTATCCCAGCAGGCTCGCGCTTGCGGTGTTGACGTCGACGCCCACGCGGTTAACGACGTCCTCCACCACGTGGCCCAGGGTGCGTGAGAGCTCGGCCTGGTCAAGGTCGTGCTGGTACTGGCCCACGCCGATAGACTGGGGCGGAATCTTGACGAGCTCTGCCAGCGGGTCTTGCAGGCGACGGCCCAGGCTCATGGCGCCACGCACGGTGACGTCCAGGTCGGGATATTCCTGGCTGGCGAGCTCGGAGGCGGAGTACACCGACGCGCCGGCTTCGTTAACGATGGTGTAGCGAAGGCTGGGCGCCTGCTCGGCAATGAACTCCGAGACGACTTCCTCGGTCTCGCGGCTGGCGGTGCCGTTGCCGATGACGATGGTGTTGACGCCGTCTTTCTTGACGAGGCGAGCGAGCTCGCGCTTGGTGCCGGCGACGTCGTGGCGCGGCTTGGTGGGGTAGACCACGCCGTGGTCGAGTAGCTTGCCGGTCTCGTCCATGACGGCGACCTTGCAGCCGGTGCGGTAGCCCGGATCGAGCGCGAGCACGCGGGCGCCGCGCACGGGGCGTGCCGAGAGCAGGCCCTCGAGATTCTTGGCAAAGACGTTGATGGCCTCGGTCTGGGCGCGAACGGTGAGCTTGGCGCGGGCCTCGCGCTCCAGCGAGGGGGCCATGAGGCGCTTGTAACCGTCGGCGATGGCGGCATCGAAGACGGGCGCGAAGACGCCCTGACGTCGGGGCCAACGGCTGCCGAGGCGTGCCGTGGCGGCAGCGCCGTCGACGTTCACGCGCACGCGGAGCTTGCCCTCGCGCTCGCCGCGGTCGATAGCCAGCACGCGGTGGTTGGGAATACGGCGCAGCGGCTCGTCAAAGTTGTAGTACGGCTCGTAGGGGGTCTTCTCGGCGGGGTCGGTGGCCTCGACGACGATGTCGGCGGTGTTTTGTGTAAAGGCGCGCAGGTCGGCGACGTTCTCCGGGTCCTCGGCTACCGTCTCGGCCACGATGTCGGCCGCGCCGGCGAGCGCTTTTTCGGGCGTGTCGAAGCCGGCGTCCTCGTTGACGTAGGCCGCGGCGGCGTCGAGCGCGCTGCCCTTGGCCGAGGCCTGCATGATGATCATGTTGGCGAGCGGCTCCAGGCCTGCCTCGCGGGCCTTCTGCGCGCGGGTCATGCGCTTTTTGCGGTAGGGCTTATAGAGGTCCTCGACGCGCTGGAGCTGCGTGGCCTCGCGAATCTGCTGCTCGAGCTCGGGCGTGAGCTTGCCCTGGGCATCGATGAGCAGGATGACGTCGTCTTTACGCTGCTCAAGATTGCGCAGGTAGGACAGGCGCTCGTCGAGTGCACGCAGGGCGACGTCGTCCATGCCGCCCGTGGCTTCCTTGCGGTAGCGCGAGATAAAGGGGATGGTGTTGCCCTCGTCGATGAGCTTGACGGCCGCCTCGACGTTGGCGGTCTTAAGGTTGAGCTCGCGGGCGAGCTGGGCGATAAGATCCATGGGACTCCTTGCGTTTAAGGTGCGTTTGCAGCACAGGGCTACCAAGGATACCAAAATGCCCCGCGGGCAGGAGGCTGCTCGCGGGGCAGAGAAGAGGGGCTTGTCGATAGCGGGCCGAGGGGCTCGGCGCAGGGTTTCTGCCGCGGCCCACCCTGGGGCGTTACAGCTCGACGAGCTGGCCGGTCTCGGCGGCCTCCTTGATGGCGTTGAGAAGCGTGAGCGTCTTGACGTTGTCGGCGGGGGTCACGACGGGCTCGACCTCGCGGCGGACGACCTTTACAAAGTGCTTGAGCTGCATCTTGTGCGGCAGCGCCGGATCCACGGCCGGAATCTCCATTTGCAGCGGCTTGTGCCAGTTGGAGGCGCCGTCGTAGGAGAACTGGTGCAGGCGGGGCAGCGACAGGGCACCCTTGGTGCCGCCAATAAAGTAAGCGTCGGCGTCGAAGGGACGGTACTGCGGATCCTCGCGAGCGGTTGCCTCCCAGTTCCAGGGGCTGGCGGTGGCGTCGGAGATAGTCATGCTCGCAAGCGCGCCATCGGCAAAGCGGACGTTGACCACGGCGGAATCCTCGGTCTCAAAACCGCGGGCGGCGCTGGACTGCATGCCCTGGACGGCGACGGGCTCGCCCAGCAGGTAGCGGAGCAGGTCGACGTCGTGCACCAGGTTGACCAGGATCGGGCCGGCGCCCTTCTTGCGGCGCCACTCGACGTCGAAGTACTCGTCGTTCTTATAGATCATGTAGTGGAAGCTCGACACGGTGAGCTTGCCCAGCTCGCCGGACTCGATGATCTCCTTGGCCTTGTTGACGAAGGGGTTGTGGCGACGGTGCTGGCCCACGAGCACGGGCACGCCGGCGGTTTCGGCCTCGGCGGCGAAGGCCTGGGCATCCTCGAGGTCGTTGGAGATCGGCTTTTCGACCAGCGGCACGATGTTGCGCTTGACGGCCTCGCGGGCGACGCCCAGGTGCAGGTCGTTGGGCGTGGCGATGATGACGGCCTCGGGCTTGACCTCGTCCATCATCTGGGCGGGATCGGTAAAGAACGGCACGCCGGCGGCCTCGGCCGTGGCGCGGGCGCCCTCAAAAGCGTCGGCGATGGCGACGAGCTCGGCCTCGGGCTCCTCGGTGACAAAGCGGATGTGGTTGCGGCCCATGGCGCCGGCGCCGATGACGGCAATGCGGACGGGGTTGAGCTCAGACATTTCGACTCCTTAATACTGGTGGCGATGGAATGTGACAAAGGGACAGTCACTTTGTCACATCGGCAATTGCTAAGCGGACTTCTTCTTGCTGTCGGAGACCATCATGTAGACGGTGAGCACGACGGCGATGGCGGCGATCACGATGGCGCCGTAGAAGGACTGCTGGTAGGCGGCGCTGCCGGCCTCGGCGTGATACAGCACGGCGGTGATGGGCTGGCTGATCCAGGTGGAAGCGGCATAGCCTAGGAACATGATGCCGTAGTTGACGCCGATGTTGCTGGTGCCGAAGGCGCCACCGGTGAGCGGCGGGTAGATGACGAGCAGGGCGCCAAAGCTAAAGCCGAGCAGGGCGAGCGCCACAAAGAACATGCTCTGCGTAAAGCTCATCGACATGATGACGAGCGCGACGATGGTGACGACAAGGCTGATGAGCAGCGACTTGTAGGCGCCGAGCTTGTCGATGATCTGGCCAAAGGACAGACGGCCGACCAGGTTGGCGCAGGTGTTGACGGAGACGACCACACCGCCGAGAGCGACGGCAGCGGCGCTCGTGGGGTCGGCGAAGAGCTGGACGGCGGCGATGGAGGCAACCTTGCCGACGAGCAGCGTGCCGGCGGTGGCGGCAAAGGCGAAGGTGATGATGAGAACCCAGAAGCGCGGGGTCTTGACCATCTCGCCCGGGGTGAGGTCGCCGAAGGTGCCGGCGTGGGCGCCGCCCTTGGGGGCCTCGAAGCCCTCGGGCAGCCAACCGGCCTCGGGGGCCTTCAGGAACAGGGCGGAGGCGGCGATCATCACAAAGAAGATGACGCCGAGCGCCTTAAGGGCGCCAAAGATGCCAAGGCTCGGGATGAGCAGCGAGGCGAGCACCGGGGACAGCACGGCGGGGCCGGCGGTCGAGGCGGCCAGGGTGATGCCGGAGGCGAGACCCTTCTTGTCGATGAACCACTTCTGACCCGTGGTGAGGGCGGGGTTGTAGCCCAGGCCGTTGCCGACGGCGGCGACGAGCGAGAACCACAGGTAGAACTGCCACGGCTCGGTGACGGTGCCGGACATGAACCAGCCCACGCCGTAGCACACGGCGGCGGCGATCACGACGTTGCGGGGGCCGATCTTATCGGAGATGCGGCCGGCGAAGATGCCCGTCACGGCCATGATGGTCTGGAAGACGGGGAAGGCCCAGGTGAGGGCGCTGGACCACTCGGGATAGACGGCGAGCAGGTTCTTGCTCACGACGGAATACAGCGCGATGGAGCTGATGAAGAACATGGTGACGCACGCGGCGGAAAGCACGACGGCGCGACCCTTGTTGGAGTTGGTGGAAGCCATTGGACTCTTTCTAATCGATGCGGGGAGGGGAGGGACTTGTCCCGCGCCTCTCTCTACCGGGTTGGTTTACTGGTCGGTCGGCTTAGCGACGCCGGATCCATCGGACCAGAGCTCGACACCCTTGTTCTTAAGGTAGTTGTCGGCATAGGCGCGACGGCCGCCGGGCTTGGCGGTGAGGTCGCCCATCATGTTGGAGAAGCCGCCGTCGACCTTGATGGCGTCGCCGGTGGTAAAGTCCGAGCGCTTGGACGCCAGGAACATGACGGCGTTGGCGATATCGCTGACCTCGCCGATGCGGCGCGTGGCGATCAGACGGCTGCGGCTCTTCTCGACCTCGGGGTCGGCGTAGAAGTTGGCCGACATGGGGGTCTTGACGAAGCAGGGCTCAACGCAGTTGGAGCGCACGCCGTACGGGCCCCACTCGGCGGCGAGCATCTTGGACATCATGTTGACGCCGGCCTTGGTGGAGCTGTACACGCCCGAGAACGTCTCGGGGGAGTGGCTGGCGACGGTGGAGATGTGCACCAGGCGGCCCTGGCCGGCCTTGATCATCTCGCGACCAAAGCGCTGCGAGGTGATGAAGTAGCCGGTGAGGTTGACGTTGAGCACCTGCTCCCAGTCGCTCAGCGGCAGGTCCTCCATGGCGGCGAAGCGCAGGATGCCGGCGGTGTTGACGAGGACGTCGACGCGGCCGAAGTTGGCGATGGTGGCGTCGACGGCGGCCTGAACCTCGGCCTCGTCGGTGGCGTTCATCTTGTAGCCCTCGGCGTGGATGCCAAACTCGGCAGCGAGGTCGGCGGCAGCGGCCTTGACCTTCTCCTCGTCCAGGTCGAGCATGACGACGTTGGCGCCATTGCGGGCGAACTCGCGGCAGATCTCGGCGCCCATACCGCCGAGCGCGCCGGTCACGGCGCAGACATCGCCCTCGAGCTTAAGCCAGTTGCTCATAGGAACTTCCCTTCTTGTGCCTCCCTGTGGGTCGCTCCCATTAATCGACCCACGTGGTTTTCGCAGGTTATCGTATGCTTTGCATTTGCGCAGGTGAATTGCATAATTGTTAGAATGGCGTTAACCGTAGGTTTACACTGTGCGATGCAGTCTATGCTCAATTGAGCGCGTGACCTGCGAAAACAACCCCTCTGTGGCACCATGTGGCCACGGACGTGAAAACAGGAGATTGACGTGTACGATCGACGACTTGAGGCCATATCGGCCGCCGCGGAGCTGGGAAGCTTCTCGCGTGCGGCGGCAAAATTGCGCGTGTCGACTCCGGCGCTCGTCAAGCAGGTGTCGGGCTTCGAGGCCGAGTTCGGCATCACACTGTTCGAACGTTCGCACTCAGGCGTCAAGGTGACGCCGGCGGGTGCTCTGCTGGTGGACGACGCACGCTCAATCATGCGGCAATCCGAGGACGCGCTGCGCCGTGCCCGACGCGCGGCGGGCGATGGCGGTGCCGTGCGCCTGGGCGTGTCGATGATGTGCCCGGGGCGTCAAACGCTGTCGATGTGGTCGGGCATCCACGATCTGGAACCGTCGTTGCGCTTTGAGATCGTGCCGGTGAGCGACCTCTATGACGAGCGCGAATCCGTCATGCGCAGCCTTGGTCGCGAAGTAGATGTGGTGCAGTCGAGTTTTTCGACCCCGCGCTGGGGCGATGCCTGCCAAAAGCTCCGCATTGTCAACGTGCCGTTTTATATCGACGTGCCGCGCACGAGCCCGCTGGCGCGCAAGACGCGCATCACGGTTGCCGACCTGGAGGGCATGCGCCTGCGCGTACTGCGCCACGGCAACGACGCCATGGACAGCCTGCGCATCGACCTTTTGGCCGACGGCGGCGTGGACGTGATCGATGTGGATAGCTTCGACTTTGCGCTCTTTAACGAAGCCGAGGAAAAGGGCGACGCGGTGCTCACCTGCGGCGCATGGTCGGGCGTGCACCCGGCCTTTGTGGGCGTGCCGTTCCTCTGCGGCCGCGAAGTGCCGGTCTTTTTGCACTATCCGCTCGAGCCAACCCTCCAAGTACAAAAATTCGTCAACGCCATGGCCCAACTCCTCAACTAGTTCATCCTTACAAAACGAGGCCCTGGCCAAACGGCCAGGGCCTCGCAAACTTTTATTCCGTTTTAAATGACGGGCTGATCGCGCGCAGGAGGGCGCCCCGGGGGCGGGCGGGGTATTTCCTCCGCGCGCAGTTTCGCAGCGAAGCGAGAATGTTTGAGCACGGAGGAATTACCCCGCCGCCCCCGGGGCGCCCTCCGTCAGTAACCGGTCCTACTCCAGCTCAAACGCTCCGGTATAGAGCTGATAGTAGTAGCCGCGCTTGGCGATCAGCTCGTCGTGGTTGCCGCGCTCGATGATGCGGCCGTGGTCCAGGCAGATGATCGCGTCGGAGTTGCGCACGGTGCTCAGGCGGTGTGCGATGACAAACGTCGTGCGGCCCTCCATGAGCTTGTCCATGCCCGCCTGCACGATTGCCTCGGTGCGGGAGTCGATGGAGCTCGTGGCCTCGTCCAGAATCATCGCCGGCGGATCGGCGACGGCGGCGCGCGCGATCGAGATCAGCTGGCGCTGGCCCTGCGACAGCTGCGCGCCGTTGCCGGTGAGCATGGTGTCGTAGCCGTCGGGCAGGCGGGTGATAAAGTCGTCCGCTCCCGCGAGCTTGGCCGCCTTGATGCACTCCTCGTCGGTGGCGTCCAGGTTGCCGTAGCGGATGTTGTCCATCACGGTGCCGGTGAACAGGTTCACGTCCTGCAGCACCACGCCCAGCGAGCGACGCAGGTCGGACTTGCGAATCTTGTTGACGTTGATGCCGTCGTAGCGGATCTTGCCGTCGGCAATGTCGTAGAAGCGGTTGATGAGGTTGGTGATGGTCGTCTTACCGGCACCGGTGGCACCGACAAACGCGACCTTCTGGCCCGGCTTGGCGTACACAGACACGCCGTGCAGCACCTCGTGGTCGGGCGTGTAGCCAAAGTCCACGTTATCCATGACCAGGTCACCACGCAGCGGCACGTACTCGATCTCGCCGGTCGCGCGGTGCGGGTGCTTCCATGCCCACATGCCGGTGCGGTGGTCGGCTTCCTCGAGCTGCCAGGTCTCGGGGTTCACCTGTGCGTTGACGAGCGTCACGTAGCCCTCGTCGGCTTCGGGCTCCTCGTCGAGCAGCTCAAAGATGCGCTCGGCGCCGGCAAGGCCCATGACCACGGCGTTGATCTGCTGCGAGATCTGGCCGATCTGGCCGCAGAACTGCTTGGTCATGTTGAGGAACGGCACCACGACGGCGATGGAGAGCGCCATGCCCGAGAGGCTCAGGTTGGGCACGCCCAGCGCCAGGAAGATGCCGCCGGTCAGCGCGACCAGCACGTAGAGCAAGTCGCCCAGGTTCCCGAGGATCGGCATGAGGATGTTGGCGTACATGTTGGCCTTCTGCGAGACCTCGAAGAGCTTCTCGTTGCGCTCGTCAAAATCGGCCTCGGCAGCGGACTCGTGACAGAACGCCTTGACGACTTTCTGGCCGTTCATGACTTCCTCGATATGGCCCTCGACCACGCCGAGCTCGGTCTGCTGCGCGATAAAGAAGCGCGCGGAGTTGGAGCCGAGCAGCTTGGTCATAAAGGTCATAAAGGCGACGCCGGCAATGATGACCAGGCACATCCACACGCTGTAATACAGCATGATGAAGAACACGGTGACGATGACGATGATCGTCATGAGCAGGTTGGGCAGCGACTGGCTGATCATCTGACGCAGCGTGTCGATGTCGTTGGTGTAGTGGCTCATGATGTCGCCGCGCTGGTGCGTGTCGAAGTAGCGAATCGGCAGGTCCTGCATGCGGTTGAACATCTTTTCGCGCAGCTTCTCGAGCGAGCCCTGCGTGATGACGGCCATGGCGCGGTTCCAGAAGAGCGAGGAGGCGATGCCCACGGCATAGATGCAGCCGAGGGTGGTCACGAGCTTCAGAATCTTGGGCTGCGCGGCCGTCCAGTCGCCCGACTGCCACGATTCGCTAATGACCTGCAGCGCGCTCTGGAGAAACGTCGCGCCGATGGAGTTGATGATGGCGCAGAGCACAACGCCGGCGACGACGAGGGGCAAAAGCACCGGGTAGAAGCCAAAGAGCATCTTGATCAGGCGCGTCATGGTGCCGCCCTTGCGGTTGCACGCGCGCTCGGCGGTAGCGGCCTTACTCATGTGCCTCGCCTCCTTCCTGGGTCTGAGCTTGCGGTGCGGATGCCTCGGTGTCGGCTGCGGCGGTCTCGCCCGCGTCCTCGCCTTCGGCACTCATCTTATTTTGCGAGGTAAAGGTCTCGCGGTAGATCTCGCTCGTCTTGAGCAGCTCATCGTGGTTGCCGATGTCCTTGATGCGGCCGCCCTCCATGACGATGATGCGGTCGGCGTCCTGCACGGAGCTGATGCGCTGGGCGATGATGAGCTTGGTCGTGTTGGGCAGGTAGCTCGCCAGGCCCTCGCGGATCTTGGCGTCGGTCTTGGTGTCGACGGCGCTCGTGGAGTCGTCCAGGATCAAGATCTTGGGGCGACGCAGCAGGGCACGCGCGATGCACAGGCGCTGCTTCTGGCCACCGGAAACGTTGGAGCCGCCCTGCTCGATCCAGGTGTCGTAGCCCTTGGGGAAGCCGTCGACAAACTCGTCGGCGCAGGCCAGATGCGCTGCCTCGCGGACTTCCTCGTCGGTGGCGTTCGGGTCGCCCCAGCGCAGGTTCTCGGCGATGGTGCCGCTAAACAGCACGTTTTTCTGCAGGACCATGGCTACCTGGTGGCGCAGCGCGTCCAGGTCGTAGTCGCGCACGTCCACGCCGCCGACGCGCACGGTGCCCTCGGTGACATCGTACAGGCGGGCGATCAGGTTCACGAGCGTCGACTTGGCCGAGCCGGTGCCACCGATAATGCCGATGGTCTCGCCGCTCTTAATATGCAGGTCGATATCGTCGAGCGCCTGGCGGCGGGCATGCTCGGAATACTTAAAGCTCACGTGATCGAAGTCGATGGAGCCGTCGGCAACCTCGTGCACGGGCTCGGTCGGGTTGGCGATCGTGGGCTCGGCGGCCAGCACCTCGGTAATGCGGTGCGCCGACTCGTCTGCCATGGTTACCATGACAAAGATCATCGACAGCTGCATTAGGCTCATAAGAATCTGGAAGCCGTAGGTAAAGATGGAGGAGAGCTGGCCCACGTCGAACAGAGTGCCCTGGCTCGTGATGATGAGCTTGGAACCCAGGTAGATGATGACGACGAACGCGCCGTTGACGCAGATGTTCATCATGGGGTTGTTGAAGGCGAGCAGCTTCTCGGCGCGGGTGAAGTCCATCTGGACGTCGCGCGCGGCGGTGGCGAACTTCTCCTTCTCGTAGTCCTGGCGCACGTAGCTCTTGACCACGCGCATGCCGGTGACGTTTTCCTCAACGGATTCGTTGAGCGCGTCGTACTTGCGGAACACGCGGGCAAAGATCGGGCGCACCTTATAGATGATAAAGAACAGGCCAAAGCCCAGCAGCGGAATGATGACCAGGTAGACCATGGCGACGCTGCCGCCCATGGCGTATGCCATGGTAAAGGCAAAGACCAGCACCAGCGGCGAGCGCACGGCGATGCGGATGAGCATCATAAAGGCCTGCTGCACGTTGTTGATGTCGGTGGTGAGGCGCGTGACGAGCGAGGAACTCGAGAACTCGTCGATGTTGGCGAAGCTGAACGTCTGGATCTTGTAGAACAGGTCGCGACGCAGGTTCTTGGCAAAGCCGCAGCTGGCATGGCTGCAGGTGATGCCCGCGGCGGCGCCAAAGGCGAGTGACGTCAGCGCGATGAGTACGAGAAGGCCGGCGGTGGGCAGCATCTCGGTAACGGCGGTGCCGTCCTTGATGGCGTCGATCATGTCGGCGGTGATAAACGGGATCATCATCTGGCAGATTACCTCGCCAAGCACCAGCAGCGGCGTGGCGATCGTGACCTTCATGTAATCGCGGATGCTGCCCATAAGGGTTTTAATCATCCAGTTCCTCCCAGGTTACGCGGATTTTCTCGAGCATCTCGGCGAGCTGTTCGCGCTCGTCGTGGGTGAGCGCGCTAAAGGCCTGTTCCCTAAAGCGGATACGGGCGGCCTGCTCAACGCGGGCCTTTTCCCATCCCGCTTCGGTTAGGCGTATGGTGAGTTGCCGGCGGTCTTTGGGATTGCGACTGCGTTCGATGATGCCGCCCATTTCGAGCTTGGATAGGATCTCGGAAAGGGACCCCGGCTTGAGGTCGAAGTGCATGCCGAGTTCCTGTTGGGATAGCTCGCCGGTGGGCTGCTTGGCGAGCAGGCAGACGATGGGCGCCTTACCGGACACGCCTCCGCCATGAAAGTGCATGTAGTGGCCGCAAAAGCCTAGGCCGCTCAGGATGCGCTTGGCGAGCTTGTCTTCGCCGTTAACTGCTTCGGGCACGTCTGCCGGCTCCGAAGGATCGCCGCCGGGCTCATGCGGGCGAAGGTTAAGGGGTTCATCGCACATGAATTCGTATCGCTCCTTTCTTTAGTTAGGTAGTGGAATTGTTTTGTGCCTAACTAATCTAGGAGTGCCACACAAGAATGTCAAGGTACCAAACTTATTTGGTTACGGCGTTTTACCAAACGCCGTAACCACTCGACGCTGCAAACGTCCCTAAGCGGCAATCTGGCGTTCAATCGTCGGGCATGGCCACAAGGCCTATGCCCTCCTCTTTCACGCCACCTTGCTCGCTTAGGAACGTTTTCGCTGTCCGTCCTCAACCTGCAGCGTTGCCCTGGTTGGCACTTGGGGACGTTCCTTTTCTGACGGCACCTAGGGACACTCCTTGTCAAGGCTTTGGTGCAAACTTCCGTCTGCAGCGTTCCCTGCGCTACACTTAGTCGCACTGTGGCGACTATGCGCCGCTCCCGACCCAAGGGGGACACTCATGAAGAACACTCAGCTGCTGCTGATCAACGATATGTGCGGCTATGGCAAGGTCGCGCTTTCCGCCATGCTTCCGGTGCTGTCGCACATGGGCTACCGTATCCACAACCTGCCGACGGCACTTGTGTCCGATACGCTCAACTACCCCAAGTTCTACATCCACGACACCACGGAGTACGTGCGCCAGAGCCTTGCCATCTGGGAGGAGCTCGGCTTTGAATTCGACGCCATCTCCACCGGCTTTATCGTGACCGAGGAAGAGACGCGCATCATCTCGGACTTCTGCCACCGTCGCGCGCAAAAGGGCACCAAAGTGTTTGTCGATCCCATCATGGGTGATAACGGCAAGCTCTACGCCGGCGTGCCCGAGTCTACGATTGGCCTCATGCGCAGCCTGCTCGAGTGCGCCGACTACGCGGTGCCCAACTACACCGAGGCCTGCCTGCTCACCGACACGCCCATCGCCGAGCAAATCACACCTGACGAGGCCCGCGTCCTTGTGGACGCCATACGCGCGCTGGGAGCCAAGTCGGTGGTCATTACGAGCGCTGTGGTCGACGGCACGAACGCCGTCATCGGTTACGACCACGTGGCGGGGGAGTACTTCACGATTCCCTTCGAGCTGATTCCGGTCTACTTCCCGGGCACGGGCGACACGTTCTCGGCGGTGCTTGTCGGCCGCGTTATGGCCGGTTGGAGCCTGCAGCGCGCGACGAGCGATGCCATGCGTGTGGTAGCGGAGCTCATCGAGCGCAATGCCGACCAGGAGGATAAGTCCGCTGGCCTTCCCATCGAGGCCTGCCTGGATGTGATCGACCATGAGTAGCGCCGGCGAAAGCATCCCCGAGCCCGCGAGCGAGAACAAGCCGCTCGGTGCGCCGCGTGGCAAGCGCCCGCGTATTCGCATTAGCTGCGTGGACCAGCTGGGTACGTGTCGCTGCCACCATGGGCACAAGCCGGGCGACGTCTTCGACTTCGACCGCGATCGCGGCAAGATGTGCTCCATGGCCTGCCACGTGGGCTTTCCCTATATCGACATCCTGCGCTACGGCGGCACCGTGCCTGGCAACAAGCCCGGCACGGCAAAGTTCTGCTGCCCCGAGGTCGATACGTTGAACGTCTGGCTCGCCGAGATCGTCGACGAGTAATCGAGCGTGGATTTTCGCCCGCCAAGATAATGAGCGTGGATAATCTCCCGTTTAGAGCGTGGTTTTACGCTCAAAGTGGGAGAAAATCCACGCTCAATTTGTATGCGGGAGATTATCCACGCTCATTTTATGCCGATGGCGTGGCTCACGCATCCGCGCCGCCCGGGCGCCTACAGTTGCTCGAGCATGGCCGTGCAGCCGGCGAGCACATCGCGGTAGGTGGCATCGAAGTTGCCGGTGTACCAGGGATCGGCGACGTCGCCGGGGCGATCGGTCCAATCGAGCAAGCGCGTAATCTTGCCGTTGGGATCGTCGCCGAAGATGCGACGCAGGCCGCGCGCGTTCTCGGCATCCATATAGACAATGTGGTCCCAGTCGCCATACTCCGCGCGACGCACCTGGCGCGCGCGGTGGGCAACGACGGGAATCCCGACCTCGCGCAGCTTGGCGACGGTGCCATGATGCGGAGGGTTGCCAATCTCCTCGGTCGAGGTCGCGGCGGAATCAATGACGAACTCTGCCTCGCGCCCGGCACGGCGCACCAGTTCGGTAAACACCGACTCAGCCATCGTCGAGCGACAGATATTCCCGTGGCAAATAAACAGTACGTGCTGCATATGATGGTTCCTTTCTGGGCGGTCGCGCGGGGGTTACAGACTGCCCTTGAGGCAGTTTGCTCCGATAAAGCCCGCTGCGTACAAGGGGAGATGGCGCAGCTCGCGTCCGTCATCGGTTTCGCTGCGGGCAAAATTGTTCTCGGACAATATGTAGGCATACGGCGACCGGGCTTTTTCCATAAACGACCCGAGCGTTCTCGCGCGCACGTTGCGTGCGGATTTTACCTCGACGGGAACGATCTCCATACGGTCGGTCTGAAGTAGAAAATCGAGCTCGCCGTTCGTCTTCCAAGACGACGGTGGCATCCAGTAATACGTCTGCAAACCATTGCCCGAAAATGCCTGCATGACCGAGTTCTCCGCCAAGGCACCTCGAAAGTCGGAAGACAGCGCAATGGCGGAATCCTCTTTGAGGTCGAGCCAGAGTCGCGGGTTGATACCGAGTTTGTAGAACATGAGGCCCGTATCGAGAAGATAGACCTTAAAGAAGCTCCCGTCTTCGTCGTCGAAGGGGACGAGGGGAGGTTCGATGCCTTCGGTCAGGTTGTTGACCGATATGATGCCGGCGCCCTCGAGCCAGTCGAGTGGCTCGATGAGCTTTGAGCGTCGGCCTCCGCGTTCGACCTCGGAGTACTTGAATTTCTTGGTTGAGGATCGTAGCAGCTGGGATGGAATGGAGCGCCAGACCTTGCGCGCTGCTACGCCGCTGATCCCGTTTTCGGGGTCGGTCATATCGGCGGTGTAGGTCTCGTCGATTTCGCGCTGCTCGACGCGCGCGTCTTCGATGGATAGTGTCTTGCGATATGCGTTGACGGCGGCGGGCATGCCGCCCACGATCTGGTATCGATGAAACAGGCTGAGCGTGGCTTGATGCGCGACGTAGGTCTCAAGCGTGCCGGCGTGGGCGCGAATGGCATCCGCCATCTGCTCCTCACCGAGCGCCCAGAGAAACTCCTCGAACGACATAGGATGCATGGTCTCTTGACGGACGCCGCTGGGAAAAGGCAACTTGCGCTTGCGCGTGGCGACGCCGAGCTGGCTGCCGGTCGCGCATATGCGCCAGCCCGAACCCGAGAAAAAGCGAAGCGAGTTGAGCGCGCGTTCGCAGAGCTGCACCTCGTCAAACAGGATGAATGCGGTTTCCTTGCGAATGGGGGTGCGCTTATAGTCTGAGATTCGTGCCACGATGGTGTCTACGTCGTCGGTGGGGCAGTCGAACAGTGGGGCAATCAGCTCAAGATCGGTCTGAAAGTCGAGTTTGACAAATGCATCGCCGGCGATTCGTCTGCCGATTTCCTCGGCAGCGTACGTTTTGCCCACGCGTCGTGCGCCACGGATGAGGAGGGGGCGCGAGGCGTCCTTTGTCGCCCATGATTCGATAACGGATTCGATTGATCTGCGCATGGGGCTGCCTTTCCAATTTCGTGTATTTCAAATACATAGTTTAGTACGATTTCGTGTACTTCAAATACACGAAATCGTGGAAAAGCGTGTATTTCAAGTACACGAAATTGCACTGCTAGAGCTTGCAGGCGGATAAACACCACTTGTATGGGACGGTTTCACCGGTCGCTCGCCACCTTGGGCTATGTTTGCCCCTATGCCTGCATCGAAGATTGTGCTGCGTGGTGGCGTTCCCAGCGCGCCAACTTGATCGTCACTAGCGTGAGTACCCAGGCCACGAGTGAGAACACGGCGCCAACTGCGCCGACGTAGGCAATGCCAATTCCGCTTACCACGGCGCCGCCCACTGCGGTGCCAAACGAGATGCCGACGTTAAACGCCATGGGTTCCACCGAGCTCGCGAGCACCATCGATTTGGGGTGGCGGCTGCGGGCAACGTCCATAAAGTGCGTGATGCACGAGACCGAGAACAGATACATGAGCATCGCCAGGCTAAAGACAAAGACGAGCGCGAGGGGCATGGTGGTATCCACGGCAAACAGCCCAAACAGAGCCGCGGCCTGGAGCACAAACGTCACGAGCAGCGCCTTCATGCCAAAGCGCGCATCGATCCATCCGCCCAGGATGTTCGAGACCAGGCAGAACACGCCGTAGGCCATGAGTGTGGTGCTTGCCTGAACGGTGCCCATGCCCAGCACCTGCTCCAAGTAGGGCGTCACGTAACCGTAAAACACATAGACCGATCCCACGCCAAACAAAAAGATGAGCATGCCGGTGATGATGCTCGGTTCGCGTAGAAGCCCCGCTTGCTCGCGGAAGGTGGCGGGCTCATCGGTCTGGCCGGCGCGTGGCATAAACGCCACGAGCGCGGCACAGATCAGAACGGCAAAGGTGAGCGTGCCGTACATGGCAACATGCCAGTCGAGTGTATCGGCCACAAACTTGCCGATCGAGGTCACAAAGACCATCGCCACAGAGAATGCGCCGTACACCACCGAGATGGCGAGCGATGTCTGCTGCGGGGACAGCAGCTCGGGGATATACGTCACGCCCACGGCGAGCAGTGCGCCCGAGACGGAGCCCAAGATGATGCGCGAGGCAAACAGCACTTGGAAGTTGGGCGCCAACGCCATAACAAGATTGCCGAGCACAAAGATAATGCTGTAGCACACGAGCAGCTGGTAGCGGCGGAAGCGTCCCGTGCTGAGTGCAAGCACCGGCGTCGCGATGGCGTAGACCAGCGCGAACACACTGATGAGTTGGCCTGCGGTGGCAAGTGAGATGCTGAGCTCCGTCGCCAGGTCGCTCTCGATGCCGATGACCACGAACTCCGAGCAGCCGAGCGAAAAACCCAGCAGCACGAGCAGCGCCAGGCAGAGGTTGGTGCGCGCGGGGGAAAGCGCGGCAGCGGTCGATGCTGTTGTGGATGAGGTTGCGGTGGTCAAGGCGGTTGCTCCCATGTTGCGTTATATGAGCTAGATTCAGTCTCTGCAACTCTAGCAGAATACGACAAGAAGCAGCCCCTTTGTCACGGTCTGCGCTTGCCTGTATAGTCGCAATACAGGCGAAGATGGTCTCAGGTACATCGCGGGCGACAGGAGATCCCATGGGTATGCACACGACAAAGGTTGCAGTGGGCGAGGGCAAGTTTACGCTCGAGGCCCAGTTGACGGTGACGCCGCGAGGCATGGTGGTGTACGCCTGCTCGCCCGAGTTTGCACATCTGGGCGCCACGGCGCAGGCCATTCCGCGACCCGAGCCCGGCCGTACGGCGACCGTGAGCATCCTGGTCGTCCCGTGCCATCGCGACGAGATTCCGGCACACGACATTGCAGCGGCGCTGGCCACGCGCTTTGGCGTACCGGTAACCGCAAGTACGGGTTTTCATGTTGAGCAGGCGAGCAAGGACGACCTGCAGCGCGTGCTCAACACCACCAAGGAGCTCATCGCCGCGCTCGAAGAAACCGCAGCCCGCATATTGCGTGCCGGCTGGGACGAGGGCGGTGCGGGCGCCGAGGTCGTGGCGGTCGATGCCGCGACCGGCGAGGTGCTCACTCCTGTCGATCGCATCAAAGCCCATACCGGCGAGGGCATTCTGCACCAAGCATTCCTGACGCTTCTGGTCGAGGGCCAGGGCGAAGACACTCGTCTGCTGCTCTGCCGCCGTAGTCCGCTCAAGTGCCTGTGGGGTGGGGTGCTGGCCGATAGCTGCGCCGGCCATCCGCTCCCGGGGGAGGACGTCGCCGCTGCGACGGCGCGTCGCATCAACGAAGAGCTTGGCATCACGCGCGAGCCCGGCGAGCTCAAGCACCTGGGGCACGTGGTGTACCGCGAGGATCACGGCGACGGCCGCTGCGAGTGCGAATGGTGCGAGGTCTATCTGGCTCGCGTCGAGCCGGGCGAGCTACATATCAACCAAGAGGAAATCTCGGAAGTACGCCGCGTGGCGCCCTCCGAGCTCGATGGCTACCTGCAAGGTCATCCCGAGCAGCTAGCCCCCTGGCTCCGCGAGGCCCTCAGCGACCCGTCTATCCGCACGGCCCTCGCCATGTAATCGCTGCCCAAACCGTCCCAACATTCGATGAAAATCTCAAAAATGAGAAAAAACGCCGAATGTTGGGACGGTTTTCCTGTCTGCGTCGGCGGCCCCCCGTGCCATCTGGGGGTATAAGGCAAGCAAGTGTTTATTTGCGAGGCTTAAGGGGCGCCCCGCATGGATGGGTGCGAGGGGAGTTTTGCAATGGTCGTTGACAAGGCAAACAGGAAAAAGATGTCCAGGGTGGCGGCAACCGCGGCACTCGCCGGCGCCCTTGCCATCGGCGCGGGCGGCTGCGCGGCTGCAAAGCCTGCGGGGTCGAGTTCTGGTAGCGCACCGGTGCACAAAGAGCAGGTCAAGAAGACTCCCGCACAGCTGGCGGCCGTGGCATACCGCGAGGTCCTCGAAGACCCGCAGGGCTACTTTGGACGTAATGACGGGCTCGAGGAGCAGTTTGTTGCCGATGCGGAGTACACCTACGCTCTGGTAAACATGTCGACAGACGAGCTGCCACAGCTGCTCGTCTGCGCATCGGGATCGAATGACGCGTGGAATGGTATGGAATCCGTGCAGGTATTTTCCTTTGACGCGAAGAGCGGCTCGCTTGTCACGCCGACGGAGGATCTCGCGGCGGGCGTTGCCGGCGCCGGCGGGTTCCGTGGCAGTCTGTCGTATTCGGCTGCCGGAAACGGGCTGCTATATTCTACGCTTTCGTCTGGAACGGGCATGGGCTCTATTGTGCGTATCACGCTCGACGGTGACCAGCTTTCCCAGACGTTTGCCGCGCCCGTCGACCTGTCGTCCGGTTCGAAGCTTTCTTCTGTCGTGAGTTCTGAGGGCAGGGAGATCACGTGGACAGATGTTGCCGACGACTCGGCTCTGAAGGATCTTGAAAGCGGAAGCTGGAAGAGCACTGTCGAGAAGGGCTCGGGTGCGGCCGATGCCGCACGGGCTGCCGGTTTGGCGACGTTTACGGGCACGGTGCGCATTCTTGATGACGCCGGGGTGTGCGACCTGCAGGGAGTAGCGAACCCCAACCCGGATTACCCGAGCGGCCACAGCTATGTCGTGCTCGATTTGGGAGGCGAACAGCAGGTGATGTGTCTCAGCGGTGATGGCTCCAGTCTGCGCGACGGAAACACCTCGCTGCTTTTGCTCGACACCACCGATTCCGGAAACTCGTGGAGCGCTCTCGATGGCAAGACCGTCACGGTCGCCGTCGATACGCCCCAGTGCTCTTGGCCGTCGGATACCGGCTTGCCGCTGGGCTCGCCGCGGTGCGCCGGCCATGTTGCTGTCATCGGCTAGATTGCATAATGCGGAAAAGGACCAATTTCTTTTCCGCATTTTTATGCTCCGTACCTGCGGTGATGGGTATACATATACCAATTATGAGTAGGGTGGAGGTGCAATATGGCTGTCGGCGAGCACAGGTTTGATCCCGATTTTGAATGGTGGTATAGCGAGGGCGAGGCTCCGGACGAGGAGTGGGACGAGCCCGCGCCGCGTGACGCGTCGAGCGACGAGGACGAGACCGGCAACGATGCCGTCGAGACGGACGCCGCTTCCGACTCCGCCGAGCCCCTAACCTTCGAACAGGCCTGGGCCCAGGCCGAGGCAGACGAGGCAAAGGCCGACGCCACGGCAACGTTGGACGAACCGGCCGACATGTCGATCTCGCCGGCAAAGACCCCGCAGCCGCGCCATACCATCGACCCCGGCAGTACGGTATCCTTCAGTATCCTCGACGTGCCCTCGCAGGGTGCCCAAGCGCCCGCTCCCACGCATCGACCCGATCTGTCTCGTGAGGAAGATGCGGGCCGTCGCTCTCCGCTCGGGCCCATCCTCGTCGCCTTCATGGCCGGCGTCATCGCTTGCTCGGCGATCGGAAATGTCTGGAGCCATGTGGAGCAACAGCGCAAAGATGCCGCCAAGGTCGAGATGTCTGTCGAGCAATCGCTCGGCCGCACGCGCTCGGTGCATGTGTCGGTCGAGGTCAAGGACGGTGCGACATGGGACACCGCCCGCGGCGACAGCCAGATGCTCATCCATATCGTGGGCCGCACACTCAGGGGGCAGGCGATTGACGAGTATCAATATGTCAACTCCGCTGGCGACGGCATCGAACTCAAGCCCGGCGACTACGAGCTCACGGTCGACGAGCCGCCCGTCGCCACCGATGGCACGCGCTTCCGCGCCTCGAAGCGCATGGTTCCCGTGAGCTTTAACTCGCAGGCGCCCGATACGGTCGACAGCACGCCGCAGGGCGGATTCGACCTTTACGCAATCGCTCAATAACTGCGCCTGCCGCTTCTCCTTGCCGCCAAGAGTGGCACAATAGCCCTCGACACTATTGTTTACTTTTGGAGGAAGTAGCATGTCCACCGTCACCACCATCAAGCGCGGCGGCCTCACCGCGGCCATCGATTCCATGGGCGCCCAGCTCACGAGTCTTGCCCTCGACGGCAACGAGTATCTGTGGCAGGGCGACCCGGCCTTTTGGGGCAAGCATGCGCCCATTCTGTTCCCCATCGTGGGATCGCTGCGCAACAACACGGCGACGTCTGCGGCCGGCACCTGCGAGATGCCGCGCCACGGACTCGCGCGCATCGTCGAACACAAGCTGGTCGAGGTCTCCGAGGACGGCTCGTCCGTTACCTACGAGATCACCGATACGCCCGAGTCGCTCAAGGCCTTCCCCTTCCACTTTAAGCTCAACATGACCTATGCCCTAACCGGCGACGCCACGCTTACCCAGACCTTTGCCGTCACCAACACCGGCGACGTGGACCTGCCGTTCTCGGTGGGCGGCCACCCTGCATTTAACGTGCCCGCCCCCGGTGCCGAGGACGAGACGTTCGAGGACTACGAGCTGGCATTTACCGAGGCTTGGACCAACGAGGCTCCCATCATCACGCCCGATGGTCTTATGACGTTCGAGGGCAGCTACAAGGCTCCCGATAACTCGGACGTGCTGCCCATCACGCACCGCAGCTTCGATAACGATGCCATCATGTTCACCGATACCCCGGGCTCCACGCTCACGCTGCGCGGCCGCAAGTCGGGCCACGGCGTCAAGATCGACTTTGAGGGCTTTAAGTACATCGGCGTGTGGTCTGCCGCCAACGACGCCCCGTTTGTGGCGCTCGAGCCCTGGACCGGTCACACCACCATGGACACCGAGGACGACGTCTTTGAGCACAAGGTCAACACCATCACCTTGGCTCCCGGCGCTACCGATAAACGTAGCTTTAGCGTCACCTTGCTCTAGATGTGACAAAGGGACAGCCCCTTTGTCCCTTCCCGCCCGCTAAGCCTCCCTGCCACATCCGGCAGGGAGGCTTTTTGGTAGGTAGTCATTGGGGACGTTCTTAAACGACTACTGTGTCTATTAATTTTTCGCGCACATGCCGCGCTGCTGGTTGCGGGCGTATATCCTGTCTTATTGTCAGTAACGCAAAATAGGGAAGGCACCAGATGCAACCTCGGCAACAGCGCGGCATGCAGACCCAGCCGGTGTGCAGCCGTCGCATCTTTCTGGGTAGCGCCCTCGCTGCGAGCGCGACCGTTGTCGCCGGCGCGCTTGCCGGCTGCCAGCGTCCGTCCACGCTCAAGGTGGTTCAGCCCACGACGGGCGGCGGTCGCGACGACCTGTCCGATTCCGTGATCGGCAAGGATAAGATCCGCATCGGCATGGAGGCGGCCTACGCTCCGTACAACTGGCAGGTCTCCGAGGCCAGCGAGTACACCATCCCCATCGATAACGTGCAGGGCGCCTATGCCGACGGCTACGATGTGCAGATCGCCAAGATCGTCTGCAAGGCCCTCGGTGGCGAGCCCGTCGCCGTCAAGCAGAGCTTCTCGGGCCTTATCGACTCGCTCAACAACGGCCAGATCGACCTCATCATCGCCGGCATGAGCGCCACGCCCGAGCGCGAGGAGTCCGTCGGCTTTTCCGATCCGTACTTCATTGGTTACTTTGGCCTGTTCGTAAAAGAGGGCTCGCCCTACCAAAACGCCACCAAGCTCAGCGACTTCAGCGGTGCCACGGTGCTCGGTCAAAAGGACACCATGCTCGACACTGTCATCGACGAGATCCCGGGCGTTGTGCACAAAAACCCGGTCGATTCGGTCCCCACGGTGTTTTCGAATCTGCTGCAGGGCACGTGCGACGCCGTGACCTACAACACCGAGAACGAGAAGGGCTATATGGCCCAAAACCCGGGTATCGTGCCGATTCAATTTGCCGAGGGCGAGGGTTTCAAGCAGGAGGTCACGGCAAACGTCGGCTGCCGCAAGGGCTCGGACAAGCTGCTTAAACTCATCGACAAGACACTCAAGGGCATTAGCCAAGAGGAGCGCGACCAAATGTGGGACGCGTGCCTCGACCGTCAGCCGGCATAGGGAGGCAGCATGAAAACCATCAATCGCCTGGCCTCCTTTATCAAGGCAGACCACCGTTATGTATACCTGGGCACGAGCGTTATCGCGGCGCTCGGCCTGGCGTTTAGCCAGCGCAACCCCACGCCGCTGAGCTTCTTGGCCCCCACCGGTATCTTCCAGGACTGCCTCTGGGCAATTCTTTGGGCCTGGATTATCGTGTCGGCGGCGGCGCTCGTCACCAAGCTCATGCACTGGAACGACTATCGCGAAACGTCGCCGTTTGCTTCCGAGCGCTTCCGTCGCGGCGCGCGCTTGGGCAGCTATGTCGTGGTTGCCATCGCGGCGATCTTCTTTATCGACCGTTGCGTCATGTCGTTTATCGATCTGGTGCAGGTGAGCATTGTCTCGGATTCCAACCCCAGCGACTTTTTGTCGAGCCTGGTCTACATGACCTACAAGAGCGGCGACTTCTTCATCCGTGGCATCGAGATCACCATCGCACTTGCGACCTTCGGCACCGTCATCGCATTCTTCCTGGCGCTGCTCCTTGTGTTTTTGCGCATCCAGACGTTCGACCGCGTGGATAACGACCTCACACGCTTCTTTAAGAGCATCGGCCGCGGCTTTGCGACCGTCTACTCCACCATCGTGCGCGGCACGCCCATGATGGTCCAGGGCCTGCTCATCTATTACGCGGGCTTCACCGTTTTGCGCGGCATGGGCTTCGAGACTGCCCAGGCCAACCAGATTTGGAGTACCTTCACCGCCGGCCTCGTCACCATCTCGCTCAACTCCACCGCCTACATGATGGAGGTCCTGCGCGGCGGCATCGAGTCGATCGACCCCGGCCAGGCCGAGGCGGCACGCTCGCTGGGCTTGTCGCAGTGGCAGGCCATGCGCAAGGTCGTGTTCCCCCAGGGCATTAAAAACGCGATCCCGGCGCTCACCAACGAGCTCATCATCAACATCAAGGACTCGTCGGTGCTCTCGGTCATCGGCGTGTTCGACCTCATGTACGCCACCACCACCGTCGCCGGCGTGTACTACCGCCAGATGGAGGTCTACTGCGTGGCGCTCGTGGTCTACCTGATCCTGACGCTCGTGGCGAGCCGCCTACTCGAGGCCTTTGGCAAAAAGCTCGGCGCCGAGGCTCCGGCAACGCTGCCCAGCTCTAACTAGGCTTAAGACGAGGAGAATCATCATGGCAGATACCGCCACTACCGGCACCGCGGCCGCCGCACAGACCAATGAGCCGCTTATCCGCGTCGAGGGCCTGCGTAAGAGCTTCGGATCGCTCGAGGTACTCAAGGGCATCGACCTGTCCGTCAATCCCGGCGAGGTCGTCACCATTATCGGCGCCTCGGGCTCGGGCAAGTCGACCTTCTTGCGCTGCCTCAACCTGCTCGAGACCCCGGACGCGGGCCATATCTGGTTCCACGGCCAGGACCTCACGGCCGAGCGCTGCAACATCAATAAACTCCGCGAGGACATCGGCATGGTGTTCCAGGGCTTTAACCTGTTCAACAACATGGATGTGCTCGACAACTGTACCCTCGCGCCCGTCACGCTCAAAAAGATGAGCAAGGCCGAGGCCGAGAAGGTCGCGCTAGAGCATCTGGCAAGCGTGGGACTCGAAAAGTTCGCACACGCCGCCGTGGGTCGCCTGTCCGGCGGCCAAAAGCAGCGCGTGGCCATCGCCCGCGCCCTGTGCATGAACCCGCAGATCATGCTGTTTGACGAGCCTACCTCCGCGCTCGATCCCGAGATCGTGGGCGAGGTGCTCGAGGTCATGCGCAAGCTCGCTGCCGACGGCATGACCATGGTCGTCGTCACGCACGAGATGGCTTTTGCCCGCACGGTGTCCGACCGCGTGGTCTTTATGGACAAGGGCGTGGTGCTCGAGGACGCCGCGCCGGCCGAACTCTTCGGCAACCCCAAACACCAGCGCACCCGCGAGTTCCTCTCGCGTTATCTCAACGACAAATAATGCAAGCGAACGTGGCAAAGGGACCGCCTCTTTGCCACGTTATTTTTGGAGGAAGGCATGGCCGAGGTTTGGCGCTTCTTTGCGCACGAGGATGATTTTGCCGATATCGATGAGGTCGGCGCGTGCGAGCGCCTGGGCCGCGTGCTGTCGTTTCCGACGATTTCGAGCATGGATGCCCAGACGGTGGACTGGCAGGCGTTTGACGACCTGCGCGCCTATATGCAGCAGGGCTGGCCGCGCGTGTTTGCGACGGGCGAGGTCGAGCTCATCGACCATTCGCTGCTCGTGACGCTTGCCGGCACCGACCCCGCCCTCAAGCCGGTCATGCTCATGGGCCACATGGACGTGGTTCCCGTGGTGCCGGGCACCGAGACGGACTGGACGCACGATCCCTTTAGCGGGCACGTGGATGACACCTATATTTGGGGTCGCGGCGCGATCGATATGAAAGACCAGGTCGCGGGCATTCTCGAAGCGGTCGAATATGCGCTGGCGCACGGTTGGCAGCACGAGCGCACGCTGCTGCTCGCCTTTGGCCAGGACGAGGAGACCACGCAGTACGGCGCGGGTTCCATCGGCCGCGCGCTCAAGGAGCGCGGCGTTGAGCTTGAGTACCTGATCGACGAGGGCGACTACCGCATCGTCTCTGCTGCCGAGTATGCCGCGGGCGAGGGCTGGCTCATGCACGCCGACCTGGCCGAGAAGGGCTATGCCGACATCGTGCTCAAGACGAAGAGCGAAGGCGGGCATTCTTCCAACCCTTACGGCGGCACGTCGCTCGAAGTGCTCAGCCGCGCTATTGCCGCGATTTGCGATATCGAGTGGCCGGCTCGTGTGACCGATCTGCTTGCCGCGCAGCTCGTCGAGCTGGGGCTTTATACCGCAGACGAGATTGCTGCCAGCAAGGATGCCATCGTGCGCGACTGCCTCGCCAGCAAAAAGCTGTACCCGCTTGTGACCACCACCTGCGCGCCCACGCAAATCGAAGGCGGCAGTACCGGTGCCAACGTAATGCCGCAGGATATGTGGGCTAATATCAACTTCCGCATGCTCGAGGGCACGAGCGTGGCCGATGTTGTGGCGCGCTGCCGTGAGGCGGTTGCCGGGGCGGACCTTGCCGGTCGTGTCGAAGTGGAGCTAGGCCCCGGCAGCTCCGAACCCTCGCCGTCCCCGCGCATCGGTGGCCCCGGCCTCGAGGCGGTTCGCTCCATCGCCGCCCGCTATTTCCGTGATCCAAAGGGGACGGAGGAAAATGGATCATTCGAGCCAGTGGCAATTGTGCCCTCGACCGTGATCGGTGCGACCGACGCTGCCAACTACCAGCACATTTGCCCTGAGTGCATTCGCTTCTCGGCCTTTGTGGTTGATGACGACGAATGTGATCGCGGCGTCCACGGCACCAACGAGCGCATCACCCGCCGCGCCTACCTCCAGGGCATCCGCTTCCTCGTCGCTCTACTCCAAACGCTCTAAAATGTGACAAAGCGACAGTCCCTTTGCTAGTCGTTGGGGACGTTCCTTAACGACTAGTCGTTAAGGAACGTCCCCAACGACTACGTCCAATCATTCCGTGCGGGTTATATGCAGGTTTGCCTGCGCACGCTATCATGTATGGGTTAGACCGCAACTATGTACCCCATACGCGAAGGGATGCGCATGTATCTGAAGATCGACATGTTCTAGCCGGGCTTACCCCCGCAGTGGCGCCGCGCGCCCCATCAACTCTGCCGATTTTCACCTTCACGCATATAAAGGAGTCCCGCCATGCGCGACAAGCTCGAAAAGATCATCAAGGCCTACGAGGAGCTCGAGAAGAAGCTCTCCGACCCGGCCGTCGCCTCCGATATTAAGGAGTTCGCGCGTCTCAACAAGGAGTACGCGCACCAGTCCGACCTCATCGCCGCCTCGCGCGAGTACATCGGCGCGCTCGATGACATCGAGGCCGCCAAGGAAATGCTCCACGATACCACCGATGCCGATGAGAAGGAGATGCTCCAGATGGACATCTCCGAAAACGAGGCCAAGCTTCCCCAGCTCGAGGAAGACATCAAGTACATGCTCATCCCGAGCGACCCCAACGACGACAAGAACACCATCGTCGAGATTCGCTCCGCCGCCGGTGGCGACGAGGCGGCCATCTTTGCCGGCGATCTGTACAAGATGTACCAGCGCTTCTGCGAGTCGCGCGGCTGGAAGACCACCGTGCTTGACTCCAGCCCGAGCGAGGCCGGCGGCTTTAAGTCCATCGAGTTCAAGGTCGAGGGCGACCGCGTCTACTCCGTTATGAAGTTCGAGTCCGGCGTGCACCGTGTCCAGCGCGTCCCCAAGACCGAGTCCCAGGGCCGCATCCAGACCTCCACGGCAACCGTCGCCGTGCTTCCCGAGGCCGAGGAGATCGACGTCCAGATCAACCAGTCCGACCTGCGCATCGACACCTACTGCGCCTCCGGCCCTGGCGGTCAGTGCGTTAACACCACCTACTCCGCCGTGCGCATCACCCACCTGCCCACCAATACCGTGGTGCAGTCGCAGGAGCAGCGTTCCCAGATCCAGAACCGCGAGGTCTGCATGCAGATGCTGCGTGCCCGTCTGTACGAGATGGAGCTCGAGAAGCAGCAGGCAGAGCTTGGTGCCGAGCGCCAGAGCCAGATTGGCCACGGCAACCGTTCCGAGAAGATCCGCACCTACAACCAGCCCCAGGACCGCGTGACCGACCACCGCATCGGTTTTAACTCCACCTACAACGGCGTCCTTCTGGGCGATCAGCTCGGCACCGTCATCGAGGCACTTGCCGCCGCCGAGCGAGCCGAGAAGCTGGCACAAGCAGTTTAAGTTACGGCGTTTTACCAAACGCCGTAACTGATCGACGCTGCAAACGCCCCTAAGCGGCAATCTGACGTTCAATCGTCGGTCGCGTACCAAAGTACGCTTCCCTCCTCTTTCACGTCACCTTGCTCGCTTAGGGGCGTTTTCGCTGACTTATGCTCAACCTGCGGGACCTTGATGCAGTCATTGGGGACGTTCTTAAATGACTAGGTTGGGCACATTGCTTTGAGATGTTATTCAATAAGCTGTGATGGCCTTTGAGCTGCTTACCTGCTTAAAGCAATTAACGGTGTGCATCTGCTATTGAAAATAATGCTCAAAAAATCGTTCAAGAAGTTGCGGGGCGATTTTTGATGCGTCGCGCGTCAAGTGATTTGGCAAGTTCTTGGTTAGATATTGGTCAGTTTTGGGGCAACCTTGCCAAAAGCTTGACGGATGCAGATTTAGACGTCGGCGAATGAACGCTTCGATTGCAATCCAAGCAAAAATCTGGGCTGATTCTCGATAATCGCCTTCAATCGTCCCTTGCCAAGCGCTGGCCTCGCGTACAATCTGCTCCGACATTCGCGCGCCGCCTGGCGCTTAAGAGGGGAGGACCCCATGGCAAACGAGATCTGGACCATCAAGCGTTGTCTCGAGTGGACCAAGGAGTACCTGGCCGAGCGCGGTGAGGAGCATCCCCGTCTTTCTGCCGAGTGGCTGCTGTGTGCGGCAACGGGCCTGGCGCGTATCGACTTGTATATGCGCATGGACGAGACGCTCGACGCAGCGCAGCTCGAGACCATGCACGCGGCAGTCGTCCGACGCGCGAAGGGCGAGCCGCTGCAGTACATCACCGGTAGCACGCAGTTTCGCATGATCGACGTCGCGTGCGCCCCCGGCGTGCTCATCCCGCGCCCCGAGACCGAGATGCTCGTCGAGGAAGTCCTGGACTATCTGGATGCCGAGGTACTGAGCCCCGAGGCCGCTGCCCGCCAGCGCGTGGAGCTGCCTTGGAACGATGAGGTCGAGCAGGCTCGCAAAGCCGAGGCGGCGCTGGCAGACGAACGCGCGACCGCCGAGCGCCGTGCCGCTAACCTGACGGCTGCCGATGAGGCGGCGCTGGGTAGCGACGTGCTCGGTAGCCGCGCCTATGCCGAGGAACTTGCCGATCGCGAGGCCGAGGAAGCCGCCGCGCAGGCGGCAGAAGCAGAGGCCGTGGAAACCCCCGAGCCCGAGCTCGACGAATACGGCATCGCCATTGAGGACAACGACCAACAGGCGACTCCCGCGCAAGATGCCGCCGAGGCCAACGTACCTGCCCCAGCCGAGCCCCGCATCGCCCGCGTTCTCGAGGTCGGCTGCGGCACGGGCTGCATCTCGCTCTCGCTTGCCTGGGAGCGTCGCGGCCATGTCACCTGTACTGCTACCGATATCGAGCCGCGCGCCATCGACCTTGCTACCAAAAACCGCGATGCGCTTGGTCTCACGTCCGACGAGGTCGCCTTTAGCCTCACGAACCTGGTGAGTTCCATTCCCCGCGAAGAGTGGGGCACCTTTGACGTACTCGTCTCCAACCCGCCCTACATTCCCACCGATGTCATGCGCTCGCTGCCGCACGAGGTCAAGGACTTTGAGCCCGATCTGGCGCTCGAGGGCGGCGCCGACGGCCTCGATATCTTCCGCCGTCTGCTCAACGCGGCGCCCTACATGCTGCGCGCCGGCGGCCTGTTTGCCTGCGAGCTCTACGAGGGCGCGCTCGACGCTGCGGCCGAGCTCTGTCGTCAAGCGGGTCTGTCGGACGTGCGCATCGTCCACGACCTCACCGATCGCCCCCGCATCGTTCGAGCCATCGTCACCGAGCCCAAGCAGCGTATTTAAGCTGAACTAATAGACATTTGCTCAAGTTTGCTCTTGCAATATACCGTAAAACTTCTACTATAGAAGGAGAAAGGTATGTCAAATCAGCTGCATCGGTACCGTATCGTGCTTGATTACATTGAACCTTGGCTTGATGAGCAGGATGAAGCTACGCTGAAGCAGATTTATGCAGACCTTTTGGTGCTCGAGAAGGAAGGTCCCAGCCTTGGTCGTCCACTGGTTGACCGTGTCAAGGGCTCGAAGCTTCATCATTTAAAGGAGCTGAGAGTGACTTCATGTGGTGGGCAGGTGATCCGCATCCTCTTCGCCTTTGACCCCAAGCGCCAGGCGGTATTGCTATTGGCGGGTGATAAGTCGCGAGCGGGATCGTCAAGGGCAAAATGGAACGGCTGGTATGCGATCAACATTCCAAAGGCCGAGCAAATATACCGTCGCCACGTAAGGAGGCTCGATCGAGATGGAATTGCATGAGTATATGGAATCTCGCGGGATAACACGCGACTCCATTACCGCCGAGCAGGAGAGGACTCGCGATCGTATCGAAGCCTATAAGCTTGCTCAGATTCGCAGGCTAAAAGATCTAACACAGGTGTCGGTCGCCCAATCGATGGGCGTTTCTCAAAAACGCGTATCCGAGCTCGAGCGTGGGGAATTGGGTTCGATGAGGCTTGACACGCTGAGCAGGTACGCAGAGAGCCTCGGCGGAAAGCTTGTCGCAAGCATTGAGTTTCCCGATCGTACCGTTACGCTTGCTCGCTAAAAATCTGCAATAACCCCCTCACTTTCACCGACTACTAGAGCCGCTCACCAAACCAACATGCGCTCTGGGCAAATAGGTTGAACGTTTCGTGCGAGAATGCCCCACAGTAAACAAACTTGCACCAGAGCGTAAGGGGCTGGCATACACATGCAGACGGTCTATCGGGTATACGAGGGAGCGCGCGAGCCGCATCGGCTTGCAGTCGAGCGCACGGCCGAGCTACTCGGTCGCGGCGGCCTGGCGCTTATTCCAACCGAGACGGTCTACGGTGTCGCCGTGGCGGTCAACGCCTTCTCGGATGCCGTTCCACAAGATACAAGTGAACCTCTGCCGTGGCCGCGCGATCCGCAGGCCACCGTCAACGGCGCCGCGGTCCCCGCACTCGGTACCGGCTATCGTCGCATCTTTACCCTCAAGCAGCGCGAGCTCACCCAAACGGTTGCCTGGCTGGTCGATGATGCCGAGGCACTCGACCGCTATGGCGTGGATATCCCTAACGAGGCCCGCGTGCTCGCCCGACGATGCTGGCCGGGCGCCCTGACTATCGTGGTCAAGGCGGCCCGCTGCGTGCCGACCTTTATGCGCGCCGCCGACGACACGGTGGCACTTCGCGCTTCGGCCTCGCCCGTGGTGCAGGCGCTCATCCGCGCCTGTGGCAGCCCTCTTGCCTGCACCAGCGCCAACACGCATGGCGCACCCGCGCCGGCAAGTTTTGTCACGGTGGAGGAGCGCATCCTGGAGGGGGTCGATGTGGCCGTCGACGCCGGTGAGACCCCGTGTCGCGACGCCTCAACCATCGTGTCGTTTCAGCACGGCGAGCTCCAGATCCTGCGCCAAGGCGCGCTTCCCGCATCAGAGATCGAACGGGTCCTGTCCGACCCGATGCAATAGAAAGGTGTAAGCGATGTCGTTGAATCTAGGTAGCCTGGGCATGGAAGACGCCTCGTTTAGCTTTGGCGGTTCCTACATCATGGCGCTCGACTGCGGCACCACCTCGGTACTCGCGACCATCGTCGACGAGTACGGCTGCATCGTCGCCCAGGCGCGTCGTAGCGTCAAAACCAGCTTCCCGCGCCCCGGCTGGGTGGAGCAGGATCCCACGGAGGTGCTTGCCAGCCAGATCGGCGTGATGATGGAGGTCCAGTTTAAGAGCGGCATCCATTCTGACCGCATTGCCGCCATCGGTATCTCCAACCAGCGCGAGACCACGGTGGTGTGGGACCGCATAAGCGGCCAACCCATCTATAACGCCATCGTGTGGCAATGCCGTCGCACCGCACCTCTGATCGACGAGCTGGTCGAGCAGGGCGCAGAAGAACTGGTGCGCTCCCGCACGGGACTCACGCTCGATCCGTATTTCTCGGCCTCCAAGGTGCAGTGGATCCTCGACAACGTCGATGGTGCGCGTGAGAGCGCGGCGGCGGGCGACCTCATGTTCGGCACCATCGACACCTGGCTCATCTACAACCTCACCGGCGGTCAGGTCTTTGCCACCGACTACACCAATGCCAGCCGCACCGCGCTCTTTAATATCCATACGCTCGATTGGGACGACGATCTGCTGGCGCTTTTCGACGTCCCGCGTTCCATGATGCCCGAGGTTCGTTGGAGCTCGGGCGACTACGGCCGCGTTGCGAGCGACATCATGACCAACATGCCACCCATCATGGGCGTGGCGGGCGACCAGCAGGCGTCGCTGTTCGGCCACTGCTGCTTCCATCCCGGCCAGACCAAAAACACCTATGGCACGGGCTGCTTTATGCTCATGAACACCGGCGACGAGATCGTCGAATCCAAGAACGGTTTGGTCTCCACGATCGGTATCGCCGCGGACGGCAAGATCAGCTATGCGCTCGAGGGTTCTATCTTTGCCGCCGGCTCAACCATGAACTGGCTGCGCAACAACATGGGCATCATCTCGAGCGTGAGCGAGTCCGCGCAACTCGCCACTTCGATTAACGACAACGAGGGCTGCTACTTCGTTCCCGCCTTCGCAGGCCTGGGCGCTCCCTGGTGGGACCCGCATGCTCGCGGTATCGTGTGCGGCCTGACCGGCGCCTCGAGTCGCGCGACCATTGTGCGTGCGGCCTGCGAGTCCATGGCCTACCAGAGCTATGACGTGCTGCGCGCCATGGAGCAGGACGTGGGACTTTCGATTGAGCGCCTGTCCGTCGATGGCGGTGCCTCGCGCAACGAGTTCATCATGCAATTCCAGGCCGATCTGCTGGATATCCCCGTGCTGCAGTGCGAGACGGTGGAGACCACGGCGATCGGCGCCGCGTACTTGGCGGGCCTTGCCGTCGGCTATTGGGAGGATTTGGAGGAGCTGGAGCAAAACGCTCAGATCGTCAAAGTCTTCCATCCTCACATGTCCGCCGAGCGCCGTGAGAGCAACCTCGCTGGTTGGCGTGATGCCGTCAAGCGTTCGCTCAACACCGCTCAGTAGGGTTGCGACGAGCTGCTCGATGCAACAAACCGTTAAACTTATGCACGGCGCGAGGCAACAACGTCGCCATGCGCCTTGTCAGCAAGGCCATCTTCCGGCCGCAATGAAAGGGGCATCAACCCATGACCGTCACCTACGATACGTCCCGTGTGACGCTTGTCGACCATCCGCTCGTCCAGCACAAGCTGTCGATCTTGCGCGACAAGAGCACTGGCACCAACCAGTTCCGCCAGCTCGTGCGCGAGCTTGCGCTCTTTGACGGCTACGAGGCCATGCGCGACCTGCCCATGGAAGACGTCGAGGTCGAGACTCCCATCACCACTGCCACGTTTAAGCAGCTTGCCGGCAAGAAGCTCGCCATCGTTCCCATCCTGCGCGCAGGCCTTGGCATGGTCGATGGCATCCTCGACTTGGTACCCTCCGCTCGCGTGGGCCACATCGGTATGGAGCGTGACGAGGTTACCCACGAGCCGCATGAGTATTACTGCAAGATGCCCAAGGATATCGACCAGCGCATCTGCCTGGTTGTTGACCCCATGCTCGCCACGGGCGGTTCGGCCGAGATGGCCATCAGCTACCTGCGCGAGCGCGGTGTTAAGGATATCCGCATGCTGTGTATCGTCGCCGCGCCCGAGGGCCTCAAGTCACTGACCGAAAAGGACCCCGACGTACATATTTATACCTGCGCCATCGATGACCATCTCAACGAGGCCGCCTACATCGTTCCCGGCCTGGGCGACGCCGGCGACCGCATCTACGGTACGCTCTAGTCGTTGAGCCTTGTCGGCTACGGTCACAAATACGAAGAAATGGTGCGCGCGGGCGAGCAAAAGTCGTCCACGCGCACTTCTGTTAACGGACGTTTTGCGCTGAGGGGTTCGAAAAAACGTATTACCGTACCTGCGGCATAAAGAAGGCCTTAAGAAAACGTACAGGTGCGTATTAACCGTTTGTTTTACGGTTGTACTTTAGCGATTGGCTCGTACAATAGTCACCAATGTTTGGCTGGGACTGTGCTGTGAGGCGTTAAAAAGGAAAGCGAGGAAGCCAGTGTTTCAGATAGCCGATCTGCTCGCTATCGTTGCAGGCGCCATCGCGGGCGCAATTGCCTTCCTTCCCTTTGTCTTTACGCTCAAGCCGGTTCTTGACGATAAGCAGAATGCGGACATGCTCAAGGGTATGGTGAGTCTGGCGGTCTCGGCAGTCGCCCTGCTCGTCTTTACCTTGGTTGTGTTTGCGTTGTTCGGAGAGGCATTTCGCATGTTCCTCCTGGGCGAGGCGATCGGCTTCGTGGTCTTTATGGCCGCCTGCACGGTTCGCGTCGCCAAGGCGCTGCGAGATCCTCATGAGGTCGAAAGGTAAGTCGTGGAAATTTTTGAAAAGCTGCCTGATGAGATTAATCATCTGGTCAGCGAGTTCAGCTCCACCCCTGTCGTGGGCGATCTGAGCTGCGGCATCACGCAGTACTCGTTTTGGCTGATCGTCTCCACGATCGTGCTCCTGATCGTCCTGGCCGTGTTCAAGAAGAAGCAGACCCTGGTTCCCAAGGGCTTCTTCGTCAACGGTTTCGAGTACATCATCGAGTACGTCGAGAACGATATCGGCAAGGGCGTCGTGGGTGAGAACTGGAAGAAGCACTTCCCGTTCCTGTGCTCGCTTTTCCTGTTCATCCTGATCAATAACATGATCGGCCTGATCCCGGGAATGAAGCCCGGCACCGGCGCAATCGGCTCCACCGCCGCGCTCGCCATCTTCGCCTTCGTGTACTTCATCTACTACGGATGCAAGGCTCACGGCGTGATCGGCTACATCAAGAGCCTCGCCCCGCAGGGCGTGAGCTTCCCGATGAACGTGCTTGTGTGGGTCGTCGAGCTTTTCTCGACCTTCCTGCGCCTCATCACGCTCGCCGTCCGTCTGTTCTGCAACATGTTCGCAGGACACGTGGTCATGGGCTCGTTCGCCATCATGGCGAGCATGTTCATGCAGCCGCTGCTTCAGCAGGTTTCCGCGGCCCACGCCGTCGGTGCCCTGCCTTCGCTGGCCTGGCTTGCCATCCTCATCCTGATCTATGCGATCGAGCTTGTGGTCGGCGCTATCCAGGCTTACGTCTTCACGGTCCTTACCGCCGTGTATGTCTCCGAGGCAGAGGAGGTCGCGGAGGAGGAGTAGTCTTCCGTTCGCGCCTTAAAGGTAAGGCAATTCGTTAAACCGCCGGTGCCCGTACCCATGGAGCCCGGCAGTTATAAAAAGGTTATCCTGCGTGAAATAAGACACGCACGACAAAGGAGGAATCGTGGGAGTTATCGGTTACGGTCTCGGTGTTATCGGCGCTGGTCTTGCTATCGGCCTGTCTGCTCTGGGTGCTACGGGTGCTATGGCCCGTCAGCCTGAGGTCCAGGGCCGCGTGTTCACCGTCTTCATCATGGGCTCCGCCTTCGGCGAGGCTCTGGCTCTGATCGGCTTCGTTGTCGCGCTGATCGTTAAATAGCACGGAGCGTCAAGTATGAATCTTTCATCCCAGAAGAGCGCGATCGCACTCTCCGCGTCCGCGGCCGCGCTGCTCATGCCGGTTTCCGCGTTCGCCGAAGACGGCGCTGCCGGTGCGGACATCCTCATCCCTAAGATGGCGGAGTTCATCCCGGCGCTTATCGCCTTCCTGATTATCTGGATCGTGCTGGCCAAGGTCGCCCTGCCGGGCATCATGAAAACCATGGAGGAGCGCGGCAAGAAGATCGAGGAGAGCCTCGACGAGGCCGAGAAGACCAAGCAGGAGGCTATCGCCAAGCGCGCTGAGTCTGACTCGATCGTCACCGACGCCCGTCGTCAGGCTGCCGACATCGTTCTCGAGGCCCGTAAGGACGCCGAGTCCGAGCGCGCCCGTATCATCGAGGCTGCTCACAAGGAGGCCGAGGAGATCATCGCCAAGGCCCACACGACCGTCGAGGACGAGCGCAAGTCCATCTACGCCGGTGCTGCGAGCTCCATCGCCGACCTGTCCGTTGCCGTCGCCACCAAGATCGTGGGCGAGGCACTCGAGGACGAGTCCGAGCAGAAGAAGCTCATCGAGCGCTACATCCAGGAAGCAGGTAGCCTGAATGCCGACTAGCCGCTATCAGGACAAGGTGCTCGAGACCTACGCGCGCTCCCTTTTGGAAGCCGCCAAGGCCGAGAACCATGTGTTCGAGGACCTCGAGATGATCGAGCGCCTGGCTAGCGCCAGCCCCGAGATCGTCGCCGTGCTCGACACCATGTCCAAGCGCGACCAGCTCGACCTTCTTCCCAAGGTGGCAGCTGCCTTTAAGTATGTTGCCGAGGAAGACGAGGATGTAGTGGGCGTGACCGTCACCACGGCGATCCCGCTCGACGACGAGCTGCGTCAAACCATCACTAAGAAATGCGAGCAGGACTTCGGCCGCAAGGTATTCCTTATCGAGCAGGTCGACCCGTCTATCGTGGGCGGCCTGGTGCTCGAGGCCCGCGGCGAGCGTCGTGACATCTCCGTCAAGACGCAGCTGCGCATCGCGCAGGAGACCCTCGCAAACTCTGCTAATTCGTACGGAGGTGAAGCCTAATGTCCGAAACCCTCAATGCCCAGGATATCGCCAAGAAACTGCAGGAGCAGCTCACGAGCCTCTCCGCGACGGTCGATACGCATGAGGTTTCAACGGTCGACGAGGTAGGCGACGGCATCGCGCGCGTCTCCGGCCTCAAGAGCGCCATGGCAGGCGAGCTTCTGGAGTTCAAGAGCTCCGATACCGGTGAGACCGTCTTCGGCCTTGCCCAGAACCTTGACCGTGACGAGGTCGGCGCCGTTCTGTTCGGTGCCGTCGACTCCATCAAGGAAGGCGACGAGTGCCGCACCACTGGCCGCATTATGGATATCCCCGTAAGCCGTGCCATGCTCGGCCGCGTCGTCAATCCGCTCGGCCAGCCCATCGACGGTTTGGGTGACATTGTCGCCACGCACCGCCGTCCTATCGAGTTCAAGGCCCCCGGCGTCATCGACCGTACCCCGGTGTGCGAGCCGGTTCAGACCGGCCTGCTGGCTATCGACTCCATGGTGCCTATCGGCCGTGGTCAGCGTGAGCTCATCATCGGCGACCGTAAGACCGGTAAGACCGCCATCGCCATCGACGCTATCCTCAATCAGCGCGGCAAGGGCATGGTCTGCATCTATGTCGCCATCGGCCAGAAGGCCTCCACGGTTGCTAACATCCGCGAGACCCTCGCTCAGCACGGTGCGCTCGACTACACCATCATCGTTTCGGCCACCGCTGCCGATTCCGCCCCTATGCAGTACATCGCGCCTATGGCCGGTGCCGCTATCGGCGAGTTCTTTATGTACAACGGCGAGGACGGCAAGCCCGCCAGCGAGACCAACCCCGGCGGTCACGTGCTCGTCATCTACGACGACCTGTCCAAGCAGGCCGTGGCCTACCGTCAGATGTCGCTGACGCTGCATCGTCCGCCCGGACGCGAGGCCTACCCTGGCGACATCTTCTACCTGCACTCTCGTCTGCTCGAGCGTGCCGTCAAGATGTCCAAGAAGAACGGCTACGGCTCCATGACGGCACTGCCGATCATCGAGACCCAGGACGGCGACGTCTCGGCCTACATTCCGACCAACGTCATTTCCATTACCGATGGTCAGATCTACCTGCAGTCCGAGCTCTTCTTCCAGGGTCAGCGCCCGGCAGTCGACGTGGGCATCTCCGTGTCCCGCGTCGGTGGCGATGCACAGACCAAGGCCATGAAGCAGGTCGCCGGCAACCTCCGTCTGGACCTCGCTTCGTACCAGGAGCTCGCTGGCTTTACCCAGTTCGGCTCCGACCTCGACGAGGCTACTCAGAAGCAGCTGACCCATGGTGCCCGCATGACCGAGCTCCTGAAGCAGCCGCGCTACCAGCCGTTTGAGGTTGGCGAGCAGATCGTTACGCTGTTTGCCGGCAACGAGGGCTTCCTGGATGACCTGGAGATCGCCGACGTGCTGCCTTTCCGTGCCGAGCTCATCGAGTACATGGACAATGGCTTTGGCTCGCTGCTCGACAAGGTTCGCGCCAAGAAGATCGACGACGACACCAAGGCCGAGCTCTTGCGTGTCATCGGTGACTTCAAGCAGCAGTTCATGGCCAAGCACCATGCCGATACGACTGGATCAGAGGAGAACTAAGCCCTATGGCCAACCTTCGCGACATTAAGAAGCGAATCTCCTCGGTTACCACGACCAAGCAGATCACGCGCACGATGGAGATGGTCTCTACGGCCAAGATCCGTCGTGCCCTCGATCGCTCCAAGCAGGCCGAGCCCTATAAGGAGGCGCTGACCGACGTCATGTTGACGGTCGCCGGCGACGCCTCCTGCTCGGGCACCGATCCCATGCTGCAGAAGCATGAGAGCGTCAAGCATGGCCTGATTGTCGTCATTGCCTCGGACCGCGGCCTTGCCGGCGGTTTCAATACGACGGTGGAGCGCACGGCCGAAAAGCTCGCCGCTTCTTGGGCGAACGACGGCATCGAGTGCGAGATCATCGCGTGTGGGCGCAAACCGGCCACGTATTTCCGCGACCGCGCAAACGTCGCCATGCACTTTGAGGGCAATTCCTCCGAGCCCGATTTCAATCAGGCCCGCATGATTTCCTCTCATATCTGCGATGCGTATCGAGCCGGTGAGCTTGACCGCGTCGAGCTTGTCTACCACCACGCCAAGAACCGCGTGGATCAGGAGCTTCGCGTCGAGCATTTGCTGCCGCTCGACCCCGAGATGATCGCTATGGCCCACGGTCCGCGTAAGAACGAGACCGACGCCCCTAAGCGCATCTCGTCCACGTTCGAGTTCGTGCCCTCTCCCGAGCATGTTCTCGGCAAGCTTGTGCCGTCATATATCCTGACGGTCATCTACCAGGCCCTGATCGATTCGGCGGCCGCCGAGCAGGGTGCGCGCCGCAAGGCCATGCACTCCGCAACGGAAAACGCCACCGCGATCATCTCGACCCTTACCCGCACGTATAGTCGCGTGCGCCAGGCTTCGATTACGACCGAGATCAACGAGATCGTCGGCGGAGCCTCAGCATTGGAGGAACAGTAATGGCTAATAACACCGTAAAGCTTGCGGTCGAGGAAGCCACCAAGAAGACGACTGCCGGCGATGGTCGCATCGTGCGTATCATCGGCCCTGTCGTCGACGTCAAGTTTGACGGTGCGGTGCCCCCGATCTACAACGCGCTCACGGTCGAGGCCGAGACCCCGATCGGCCACCTGAGCACGATCCTCGAGGTTGAGAGCCAGCTTCCGGGCGGCGTCGTCCGCACGGTCGCCATGTCCTCGACCGACGGCCTGCAGCGCGGCCTCATCGCCACCGATACCGGTGAGCCCATGAAGATGCCCGTTGGTCCCAAGACGCTCGGCCGCATTTGGAACGTCATGGGCAAGCCTGTCGACGGTAAGCCCATGCCCGAGGTGGAGGAGTTCTATCCCATCCACCATGCAGCGCCCCGCTTCGACGAACTCACCACCAAGACCGAGATCTTCGAAACCGGCATCAAGGCCGTTGACCTGCTCGAGCCCTACATCCGTGGTGGCAAAACGGGTCTGTTCGGCGGCGCCGGCGTCGGCAAGACCGTTCTGATTCAGGAACTCATCAACAACCTCGCCCAGGAGCACGGCGGCACCTCGGTGTTCACCGGTGTCGGCGAGCGTACTCGTGAGGGCACCGACCTGTTCCTCGAGATGAGCGAGTCTGGCGTTATCGACAAGACCTGCTTAGTCTATGGTCAGATGAACGAGCCGCCTGGAGCGCGTCTGCGCATCGGTCTGGCCGGCCTTACCACCGCTGAGTACTTCCGCGATCGCGGCCAGGACGTCCTGCTGTTCATCGACAACATCTTCCGCTTCTCCCAGGCCGGTTCCGAGGTTTCCGCACTGCTGGGTCGTATGCCGTCCGCCGTCGGTTACCAGCCTACGCTGGCTACCGAGATGGGTGACCTCCAGGAGCGCATTACCTCGACCAAGACGGGTTCCATTACTTCCGTCCAGGCCGTCTACGTCCCTGCAGACGACCTGACCGACCCGGCGCCTGCCACGACGTTTACGCACCTCGACGCCACCACGGTTCTTTCGCGTAGCATTTCGTCGCTCGGTCTGTTCCCGGCTATCGACCCGCTCGCGTCTTCCTCCGACGCTCTCGATCCCTCGATCGTCGGCGAGGAGCACTACCGCGTCGCCGTCAAGGTCCAGGAGCTCCTGCAGGAGTACTCCGACCTTCAGGACATCATCGCCATTCTGGGTATGGACGAGCTGTCCGAGGAGCAGCGCCTTACGGTCAACCGTGCCCGTAAGATCCAGCAGTTCCTCTCCCAGTCCTTCCACGTCGCCGAGAAGTTCACCGGCAACCCCGGTGTCTACGTCCGCGTCGAGGATACCGTCCGCTCCTTCGCCGAGATTGTCGACGGCAAGGCCGATGACCTGCCCGAGCAGGCATTCCGCTATGCTTCCACGATTGAGGACGTGCGCGAGCGCGCCCGCAAGATGGGGGAGAAGTAGGTTATGCGTATCCGCATCGTGTGCCCCGTGAGCTGCGCCTATGAGGGCGACGCTGCGTTTGTGTCGATTCCGTCCACGGATGGCGAGTTTGGCGTTCTGCCTGCTCACTCCAGCGAAATCTGCACAATCGACCGCGGTTACGTTCGCGTTTCCGATAAGGCCATGGGCACTGTCGACCACACGTTTGCCGTGGCCGGCGGCTATGCCCAGGTTGCGGACGATGTCGTGACTGTCCTCGCCGAGCGCGCTTGCGATTTGGCGACCGTCGATGCCGACAAGGTTAAAGCTGATATTCAAGGTTTTGAAGAGAAGCTGGGTAATTTGTCGGAGGATGATGCACGCCGCGCCTACCTCTATAATGAAATCGCATGGTGTAAGCTCAAGCTTGCCCAATAGTCAAACGTTTTGGCGTTCGACCATTTGCGAACACATCATGCCCGGGATGGCCCAGCCACCCCGGGCATGCTTTTTGAAAGGGTAGACCTTGGATATTATCCGCGTTGAGGGTGGCCACGCCATCGGAGGTTCCGTGCCTGTTTCGGGTGCCAAGAACTCCGCGCTCAAACTTATGGCGGCAACGCTTCTGGCGCCGGGCAAGACGACGCTGCAGAACGTGCCTGATATTTCCGATGTCCACGTGATGGGCAAGGTGCTCAAGGGTATGGGCGCTACGATCGATGTTCTCGACGAGCACACGCTCGAGATCGATACCTCCCAGGTTGATTCTTGGGAGGCGCCCTACGAGCTCGTTGCCAAGATGCGCGCTTCCACTGCCGTGATGGGACCCCTGCTGGGCCGTTTCCATCGCGCCAAGATCGCCATGCCCGGCGGCTGCAACCTGGGCGCTCGCAAGATCGATATGCATATCTTGGGTCTTGAGGCCTTGGGCGTTGAGTTCGATACCGCCCACGGCTATATCAACGCCAACGCGCCCCAGGGCCTGCACGGTACCACCGTCACGCTCGAGTTTGCCAGTGTCGGTGCGACCGAGAATCTCATCATGGCCTCCGTGCGCGCGCAGGGTACCACGGTAATCGACAATGCCGCCCGCGAGCCCGAGATCGTCGATCTCGCCAACATGCTCAACGAAATGGGCGCCAAGATTGTCGGCGCCGGTACGCCTGTCGTGACCATCGAGGGCGTGGAGGAGCTGCATCCCGTTACCCATCGCGTGGTGGGCGACCGCATCGAGGCCGGTACCTTTATCGTTGCCGGTGCGTTGATGGCAGACGACCGCGGTGTCGACGTCACAGGCTTTTGCCCCATCCACTTGGGAATGGTGCTCAAGAAGATGGAGCTCATGGGCATCGATTGCGAACGCATCGAGGATGGCGTCCACGTGAATCGCGTCGAGCACATCAAGCCGGTCGATATCCAGACGCTCCCGTTCCCCGGTTTCCCCACGGACATGCAGGCGCAGATCATGGTGCTCTCCGCCCTGGCCGACGGCAGCTCCGTTATCACCGAGAACATCTTCGAGAATCGCTTTATGTTTGCATCCGAGCTGGTGCGCATGGGTGCCGATATTCGCATCGAGAGCCACCACGCCATGATTCACGGCGTCAAGGGCTTCTCCGGCGCTCAGGTAACCTCACCGGATCTTCGTGGTGGCGCGGCACTCGTCGTTGCCGGCCTAATTGCCGACGGCACGACCGAGGTCTCGGCCATCCATCACATTAAGCGCGGCTACGAACAGTTTGTCGAAAAGCTGCAGGCGCTTGGCGCTCATGTCGAGCACGCCACTGTTCCCGATCCCGTCATCTACTAATGCAGGTTGCCTATGTTTAAGAAAAAGCCCATTACGGAATCTCGAAGACCTTCGACCGGCGCTCAGGCAAAAATTTATAGCCGCGATAACGTTGCCCGCTATTCCGAGCGCGCCCGTCAGCGCCGTCGCGGTCATACGGTTCGCCGCGTTGCGCTCATTGCTGTGCTCGGTGTGCTGCTGAGCGCTACGACTGCCGCCGGCCTGTGGTTTGCCACCATTATGGGCAAGCTCGGCGATTCCAACGTCATTACCGACAACCTGCGCCAGATCCTGGTTGATACCGATGAGGCAAAGGACCCGTTCTACGTGCTACTCCTTGGCACTGACGGTCGCCCGGGCGAGGATACATACCGCGCCGACTCGATTATCCTGGCGCGTATCGACCCCACGCAAAAGCAGGCGACGCTCATCTCCATTCCGCGCGACACCAAGGTCGTCTACAACGGCTCGACCATGAAGATCAACGCCTGCCATACCTACGGCGGCGCCGAAGCCATGGTCCAGGCGGTCAACGAGCTGTGCGGTGTCCAGATTTCCCACTATGCCGAGGTCAGCTTCGACGGCATGCAGTCGCTCATCGATTCGGTCGGCGGCATCGACATTAACGCAACCGACGATGTCGACGACCCCGAGCATCTCGACATTAAGATCACCGCCGGTCAGCAGCACATGGATGGCGCGACCGCCCTTACCTATGCCCGTTGCCGCTACATCTATGCCGATGGCGACTACACACGCATGCGCCACCAGCGTCAGGTGCTCGGCGCCCTCGCCAACCAGATCCTCAACAACTTCGATGCCACCAAGGTCTTCGACCTCGTCAATTCGCTGTCCGACATGCTCGTGACCGATATGAGCGTTCAGGACATCGTCTCTACGGTCAATGCCATGCGCGGCATGGATGTTGACGGCATCTATTCGGCCAACTTGCCTTCGTATGCCGATGCCAGCACCATGATTGATGGCGTGAGCTACGTCTTTGTCTACGAGGACGAGCTCAAGGAAATGATGGAGCGCGTCGACGCTGGCAAGGATCCCAAGGGCCCCAATACCATGGGCCAGTCCGATGGCTCCAGCTCTACGATCGGCGACCTGAACAACAACACGTCCGACGATTACGCTAACGGCACCGCAACCTCATCGGTCAGCTCTGACGATTCCGATGACTCAAGCGATTCGAGCGATTCGGACTACTACGAAGAGCCCACCGGCGACGGCAACGGCTACGAAGCCAACTACTAAGTTACGCGGTTTTACCAAACCGCGTAACCGCTTGACGCTGCGCGGGCCGCATTTGGACAATCTGACGTTCAACTTCAAGGGCGCGACCAGAAGGTCAGCGCCCTTTCGTTTCACGTCACCTTGTCTCAAATGCGACCCGCTCGCTGCCCGTCCTCAACCTGCGACGTTAGTCATTGGGGACGTTCTTAAACGACTGGTCAAAGGGGACACTCTTGATGCACTTGGCACTTGGGGACGTTTCTTATGTGCCGGCAGTTTGGGACACTCCTTGCGTTAAGAGGCTGGCGTGCGTCAACCTGTTCTCGTTGCAGCAAAAAAATCGTCCCGTTCTCGGTTGAGGACGGGGCGATTCGTCTTTTGGGCTTATGCAGCCAGGCTTATGCAAAGCGGGCGACGAGCTCCTGCAGGACGTCGGTCATCTTGACGAGCGAACTGACCGGGACGAACTCGTTGACGCCGTGGTAGCAATAGCCGCCGGTGGAAAGGTTGGGGCAGGGCAGACCGCGGAACGACAGCTGGGCGCCGTCGGTGCCGCCACGAATTGACAGCACTTGGGGCTCAACGCCGCAGGCAAGGTAGGCTTCCTTGGCAACATCAATAAGCTCGGGATAGTCACGAACGATCTCGGCCATATTTCGATACTGCTGCTTAATCTCGACCGTCACGCGCTCCTCACCCAGACGCTGGTTGAGCATCGAGGCAGCGGCATCAATAAGGTCGAGTTTTTGCTGGAACTTGGCGGCGTCATGGTCGCGGACGATATAGCGCGCTGTGGCGTGATCGACGGTCGCAGATACACCCTCAAGGTGATAAAAGCCCTCGTAGCCTTCCGTATACTCCGGGCGCTGCGCGTAGGGGAGCAACGCGTTGAAGTCGCAGAACAGATTGCCTGCGTTGACCATACGGCCCTTGGCGTCGCCCGGGTGGATGGACTGGCCCTCAAAGCGGACGGTCGCCTCGGCGGCGTTAAAGCACTCCCACTCCAGCTCGCCGATGGGACCGCCGTCGACCGTGTAGGCGTACTTGCAGCCAAAGGTATCGATATCCAACAGCTCGGCTCCGTGGCCGATCTCCTCGTCAGGGCAGAAGCAAATGCCGAGTGCGGGATGGGGCAGAGAAGGGTCCTGAGCGATACGCGCGACAAGCGACATGATCTCGGCGACGCCTGCCTTGTCGTCCGCGCCCAGCAGCGTGGTGCCATCGCTGCAGACCAGGTCCTCACCTGCGAGGTCGTTCAGGGCGGGAAGCTTGGCGGTACTCATGGCAACGGGCTTACCGTCAACCGTGCCGCAGACCAGGTCGCCGCCTTCGTAGTGTACGATGTGCGGTTTCACGCCGGCACCCGGTGCAACTTCGGTGGTGTCGAGATGGGCGATCAGGCCCAGGGCGGGCTTGTCCTCAGCGCCCGCACTTGCGGGGATATGCGCGCAGACATAGGCGTGCTCGGTCACGTGGGCATCTTCCGCACCAAGCTCGCGCAGCTCTTCAGCCAGCACGTTGGCAAGGTCAAACTGAACGGCGCTCGAGGGTACCTGGTCGCAGTTTGCATCCTCGGACTGCGTGTTGATCTGGACGTAGCGCAAAAAGCGCTCGAGGACATCGGGGTTCGTGGTGGTGTTTTCCATAAAGACCGCTCCAATCTTGGTCGTCGTGTGCAACAAGAACTCTAGCACGGTATGCCACGGCATACCGCGACGCTTGGATGGGGTAGAATCAGCCATTGAATGCAGAAGGGACGGAAGATCATGGATACGACAAATAGCTCGCGCGAACTACATCTGACGGTGGCGAACGAAGACTACTTGGAGTGCATGGTTCGCATTGAAAGCGAAGAGGGGGAAACCAACGGCGTTCGATCGGTCGACATCGCGCAGCGCCTTGGCGTCTCCAAGGCATCGGTCAATAAAGCGGTTTCGGCTCTCAAGGCATCCGAGCTTGTCGAGCAATCGCACTACGGCAAGGTGATCCTGACCGATCGCGGCCGCGAGGTTGGCGCGGCTATCTGGTACCGTCATCGCCTCATCCGCACGTTTTTGGTTCAGGAGCTCGGTGTCGAATTTGAGCGAGCCGATTCCGAGGCCTGCATGATGGAGCATGCGCTATCCGAGGACACGATGAGCCGCTGGCTCGCCTATCTCGAAAAGCAGGGAATCAGCGTCGAGGAATAGCGGGATATATATGGATACGAGTTATTACAACCGCTTTGGTGCCGAGGAACTTACGCGCCGCTTGTCGAGCGAGACCTTGTTGGCGCAGGGCCCCATGGGCAGTGTTTTGTTGAGTGAGTACGATGCCGCCGACATTCCACCGGCGTTTTGGAATCTGGCAGAGCCGCAGACCGTTTCTCGTATCCATCGCTTGTATGTCGCCGCCGGCGCGCAGGTGCTCATTACCAATACCTTTCAGGCATCGAGCTATGCCCTCAAGCACGACCAGATTGCGCCGTCCGTGGCGGAGGTCAATCGCGGGGCCGTCGACGATGCCCGCCAGGCGCACCCTCAGCTACTGCTGGGCTCGATGGGCCCGATCGGTATTGAGTGGTTTGCCGAGGACTCTGTCGAGTATCGTGAAATCCGCGGCATTGCGCGCGAACAGGCGCACGCCTTGCTCAATGCTGGTGTTGACGGTCTGCTGATCGAGACGGTGACGTCTATCCGTAATCTGCAGCCCATGCTTGCCGGCGCCCGAGATGCCGCCGACGGCATGCCTGTTCTGGTGAGTTTTGTCGTTGACGATAAAGGCGACCTGCTGGGCGATGGCCTCAACATCGAGGCAGCCGTTTTGTACGCCGAAAAACACGGCGCAAACTCGGTTGGTGTTAATTGCTGTTCGCTTGCGGCCGCGAATGCGGCGGTGCCCAGGATGGTTGCATCGGCGACTACTCCCGTTACGGTGCGTCCCAACGTAGGCGATCCGGTCCAGACTCAGGATGGCCCCGTATGGCACGAGAATCCCGAAGCTTTCGCGCGCGCATGCATCGAATGGAGACATGCCGGCGCCGCAATGGTGGGCAGTTGCTGTGGAACCACGGCAATCACTACGGCAGCGATGGCCGAGGCGCTCGATATATAAAGGGCAAAACCGCTCCATACGGGGCGGTTTTTTTATTGCTTGCATGTCCTCGGCAGCATTTGCCCAAATGGTGAATGCTGGTGCCGGCAGGTTGCTGAGTGCGTGTTGCGGGTATACCTCACGCGTACCATGATCCAAACACTGTGAGGTGTCTGCGCGTGTGCGCGATAATTCATTTTGGAACTGACGGTTGGCGCGCTCGCGTCGATGAGGACTTCACTGCCGATAACGTTGCCCGTATCGCCGATGCCGTCGGCGAGTTGTGGCAAAAGACCAATCCGGGCAAAACGGTATATATAGGGTTCGACACCCGGCCCCTGGCGAGCGAGTTCGCTGAGCTTGCGGCGGGCGTGCTAGCAGCGCACGGGCTGGACGCCGTGCTCGCTTCGCGACCTGTTCCGACCCCTGCCCTTACGTGGGCGGCGGCTTATGACGGTGAGGCGTGCGGCGCGCTCATGGTGACGGGGTCCCATCATCCGCAGGGTTATCTGTGCCTCAAGATTCGCATGGGTGACGGCTCGACCGCCAACCAGGATGTCATCGAAGAGCTCGAAGAGACCATGGCTCCCGAGCCAATGGGGATCGAGGGGCAATATCGCACCGCGGATATCATTCCTGACTATATGCAGGCGGTGGCATCGTTTGTCGATGCCGAAGCCATCCGCGGCGCGCACCTGCGCGTGGTTGTCGATCCCATGGGCGGCGCAGCCCAGGGTTATCTAGCCGACTTGCTGCGCGAGCTTGGCGTTGAGGTGCACGAGATTCACGCCGGGCAGGCGTCTGACCAAGAAGATATCTGCCCCGACCCCGTTGAGCCTTGGGTGGACGCTTGCGAGCGCACGGTTATCGATGACGGAGCTTGCGCTGGTCTGGTGACCGACGGCGACGCCGACCGTATCGGTGCGGTTGACGAGCGCGGCAGATATATACATCCGCATCAGATCATGGCGCTCGTTTTGGGCGACTTGGTTCAATTTCGTAATTTGGAGGGGCGCGTCGTCGTCAATCTTTCATGCTCGACGCTCGTGCGTCGCATTGCCGAGGCGCTTGGCTGCCGCGTGACCGTCAAACCAGTCGGTTTCAAATATATAGCGGCGGAGATGAAAAAGGGCGGCGTCCTCATAGGCGGCGAAGAAGCCGGTGGTATCGGCATCGCCGCGCATATGCCCGAGCGCGATGGAATCCTCGCCTGTCTAATTCTGTGTGAGCTTATGGCAAAGACGGACGCGCCTTTGGGCGTTCTGGTCGACCAACTCGAGGACAGTTTTGGTAAGACGAGTTACGGTCGACGGGATTTGCGCCTTGAGGCCGAAGATGCCGAAACGTTACGAACCCTGCTGCCGGGCGTAAACCCCAAGTCGATTTGTGGCAAGGTGCCGCAAAACGTTAGTCATATGGATGGCTTGCGTTTGGCATTCGAGGATGACACGTGGCTGCTGGTCCGTCCTAGCGGGACCGAACCAGTGGTGCGCGTCTACGCCGAGGGGTTCTCGGTGGAAGAACGTGATGAGTTGCTCGATGCTGGCTGTGCTTTAGCTAGGGGGACGTATCCGCTTTAACCATGAGACTGCCTTATATAAAGAGATGCTCGGCGAGCGGTAGTTAACGGCTGGCAAACGTTAGTCGGATTCAAAGATGTGTAGGAAATGTGTACGCCCAGATTCCCGCCCACGGGGCCCCTCCGGTCTGGCAATATATCTCCTTGCCGCGCGGCCCGGTCGGACCGGATG
>CABUDI010000008.1 GCA_902490305.1 uncultured Collinsella sp. | reverse complement strand
GGGAGACGGCGAGTTAGCCGGCAGGTCGGCATGTCAATCCTGGTCTAACAGAGCCATTATTTTTAATGTGCTGCCGCTAATTCCGTATCTGTCTGTTTTCATTTCGTTTTCCTTTCTTTGGGTGGGCCGTCGGGGGTTCAGCCTGCTTCGCAGGCGGCCGCTGCGGCGCTTTCGCGCCTTGCGCGCTGCGCTGGCAAACGCTCACGCGTTTACTCAGCTCCGCGCCCCGACGGGTTCGAACCCGTGCACCGGCAACAAAAAAGACGGCCAACCGAAGTTGACCGTCTCAACAATCTTTGGGTGGGCCGTCAGGGGTTCGAACCCTGGACCTTGGGATTAAAAGTCCCCTGCTCTGCCAGCTGAGCTAACGGCCCGCGGGTGGCATTGTACCACGGTCTGGGACTATTCCCAACTCCATTGGCCGTTCTGGAAAATCACAACTTCACGTCCATCAGGCGTAATGCCCGTAATATCGATGTCGTCCGTGCCGATCATAAAATCGACGTGCGTGCTCGAGACGTTAACACCATGCTCCAGGAGCTCCTCCTTGGACATGTCGTACCCACCCTCGATGCATTCGGGGAAACCGACACCTAGCGCGAGATGGCAGCTAGCGTTCTCGTCATAGAGCGTATCGTAGAACAGAACACCACTTTCGCGGATCGGCGTGTTCTTGGAAATGAGCGCGACCTCTCCCAGGTGAGCAGCGCCCTCGTCAGTATCGATGATACTTGCGAGCGTTGCCTTGCCCACGCGGGCGTCGTAGTCCACCACGCGGCCGCCCTCGAACTTAATCCAAAAATCGTCGACTTTATTGCCGTGGTGGATGAGCGGCATGGCCGAGTACACGATACCGTCGGCGCGCATGCGATCGGGCGAAGTGAAGACTTCCTCGGTGGGAATGTTGGGGAAGAAGGGGTGCCCATCGGGCGTCTTGCCCTTGCCGCCGGCCCACTCGTGACCCTTCGTCATGCCAATCGTCAGATCGGTTCCATTTGCCGCGGTGTAATGCAGGCAGTCGAAACGATTGCCGTTCAGGAAACGCAGGTTCTTTTCGAATGCGGCGTCATGGAGCTCCCAGTCGCTCTCTGGGTCCTGGCCATCGGCGCGAGCGGTGTGCAGAATCGCATTCCACAGCTTATAGATTGCAACCTCATCGGCGTCTCCCGGGAACACCTCGCGCGCCCAAGCCACGACCGGAGCGCCGGCGATGCACCACGGATTGATGTTGTAATCCAGTCCACGGCGGAAAACTTTGCACTGCGTGTTCTTTGCCTTAGAAGCTGCAGCGGGCTTAGCGGGATCGATGCCCTTAAGGGCGGCGGGGTCCGCACCCTCGATAAAGATAAAGCAGGCACCGTCCTGGGCCAGGGAATCCAGCTGCAGGCGCTTCCACTCGGGCGTCTGCTCAAAATAGCTTTTCTCGACATGCTCGTACGTGAGCCTCGTCACGGCATCATCGGCCCAGATGACCGTCACGTGGCCGGCACCGGCAGCATAGGCCTCCGCGACCACCACGCGCGCAAACGGCACGCACTCAACCGGAGACTGAACGACGACTTCCTGGCCGGGCTTAACGTTTACGCCCTTGCGGACAACCAGGCGCGCATAGTTTTTAATCTTGGGCTCCAGGGACTTCATACCCTCCAGGGCCTCTTCGACCGTCAGGGCAGCTCGAATCATGTGCCACTCCATCTATCTATAGAACAGTAAAAAGGCGCGCCGCAAAAACGACGCGCCTTATATCTTAGCGATAAGTATGTATGCAAACGCTACTTCTTCTTGGAGTCCTTCTTGTCCTCCTCGGCAGCTGCGCGCTCGATAAGAGCGTTGAGCTTGTTCTCGGACATGCCCTCGGCCTGCGCGCGGTACATGTTGCGCAAGGGACGAATACGAGCGAAGTCGTAGATAAAGTCACCTAGGATGATGACATAGGACAAAACGATGCCGACCATCTGGACAGGGCTGGACACCATGCCAGCGGGAGCGAAGTACAGCGAGGCCCAAATTGCCACGACGAGCACCATGCCAATGGCGAGCACAATCCACCAGATGCGACGGCGCTTGGTGTAGTCCTCGTCCTGCTTGAGGAGGATATTCGACACCGTATAGATGCGGTCCTCCTTGGCGCGCTGCTTAGCCTTGCGGGCGCGCTTCTCCTCTTTAGAGAGGCCCTCGAGGTTCTCGCCCTTCTCGAGCTCTTTGCGGCGTGCCTTAGACGAAGCCGGCACGACGCGAACGGAGCTCGCTGCTTGGCGGGCGGGCTTAGCAGATGCGGCAGACTTGCGCGCAACCCCGGTAACTTCGTGGGATTGCGTGCGCTTGTTCGTGGCGCTACGGGTACTCACTTATGCGTTCTCCTTCATGCTTGTGAACTGGGAGCCCGTGATGATCTGGAAGGCCTCGCGATAGCGCTCGGACGTGCCATCGATGACCTCGGCGGGCAGGTGCGGGGTCTCCCCCGTCATATCCCAGTTGGCCTTGAGCCAATTGCGGACGAATTGCTTGTCGTAGCTAGGCTGGATCTTGCCCTCCTCGTAGCTGGCAGCAGGCCAGAAACGGCTGGAGTCGGGCGTGAGGCACTCGTCGATCAGCGTGACCTTGCCATCAATAACACCAAACTCAAACTTGGTGTCGGCAATGATGATGCCACGGGTCGCGGCGTACTCGGCAGCGGCCTTGTAGATCTTGAGGGAAAGGTCACGAATCTGCGTGGCGATGTCCTCGCCCACGATCTCGCAGCAACGCTCGAACGAGATGTTCTCGTCGTGGTCACCGATCTCGGCCTTCGTGGACGGCGTGAACAGCGGCTCAGGAAGCTTGGAAGCCTCGGTCAGGCCCTCAGGCAGCTGGATGCCGCAGACGGTGCCGTTCTCGTCGTAGGTCTTCTTGCCCGAACCGGTCAGATAGCCGCGGACGATGCACTCGATAGGAATCGTCTGGGCCTTCTTAACCAGCATGGCGCGGCCAGCGAGGTAGTCACGATACTCAGCAAACTCCTCGGGGAAATCCGCCGGGTCGATGGAAACGAGATGGTTGGGGACGATGTCGGCAAACTTATCGAACCAGAATGCCGAGATGCGATTGAGTACCTCTCCCTTAAACGGAATCTCGTCGGGAAGAATGAAGTCGAACGCAGAAATGCGGTCGGTGGCGACCATCAGCAGGTTTTCACCGGCATCGTAAATATCACGAACCTTGCCACGGGAATCCGGACGACGCTCCATCGTTGTCACGTGAGTCACTCCTTACCTAAATACGACAGAAATGCGGGTTCTTTCCCGCATGTTTTCGCAAACTCGGAGCGGCAGGGACGCGGCCCCTCCTTCACCGAATAGCGAAAAGCTAGTGCTCCATTGTAGTAGATGCCGCGTCTGCCGTGTGCTCGCGGGGCAGATGAATTGTAAAAGTCGTACCCTTTCCAAGCTCCGACTCCACGGATATGTAGCCATGGTGACGCTCGACGATCTGCTTGGTCACGGCGAGGCCAACGCCCAGGCCGCCAGCTTCGCGGGCGCGGCTGGCATCGGCGCGCCAAAACCGCCCGAAGATGCGCGACAAATCGTCCTTGGCAATACCGATGCCGGTATCAGAAACGGCAATGCTGACGTGCTTGCGGTCACTGAGCACCGACACCACGACCCAACCGCCCTCGGGGGTGTAGCGCATGGCGTTGCTCATGAGGTTGATAACACATTGCGTGATCATGTCGGGATCGGCCTCGACGACATCGTCGTGACCCTGGGTCTCGTCCGCAAAACGCAGGCGCAGATCGCGGTCGACAAACAGGCGCTCCTGGGCATTAACGATGGAACGCACGAAAGGAACCATGTCCACCGGCTCAAGGTTGAGCGGAGCCGTGCTGTTTTCCATGCGCGACAGGTCGAGCATCTGCTGCACCAGACGAGCCAGGCGACGCGTCTCGGAAGCAACGGTCTCCAAATGCTCATCGTCGGTGGGATACACGCCATCCTGCATGGCCTCGACCGTTGCGAGCATGGCCATAAGCGGCGTGCGAAGCTCGTGTGCAACGTCTGAGGTCAGGCGCTTCTCGTGTTTCATATCCTTCTCGAGCGAAGTGGCCATCTCATCGAAGGTCTCACCCAGCTGATCGATCTCGTCATCACCGCGCAGTCCCGTGCGAGCCGACAGGTCGCCGTCACGGATTTGCTTTGCGGTACTGGTGATGCGATGAATCGGCTTGGTGAGCATGCGCGACACGAGCGATCCGATAACGACCGAAATGCAGATTGCAACAACCGCGGCGAGGGCCATGGCGTTAAAGGTCTTCTCCCTAAACGCAGAGTCCGCCTTGGTGAGCAGAGCGTCGGAGCCGATGGCCCACAGCTTTACCTGTCCGACATGCTCGCCGGAAGACGTTACAATCTCGACGTTAGCAACGCTATCGGAGTCGGTTGGAGCAGACGAGACCGGGCTATGCGATGCCCTCTTGCCGCTCGTGTCGTCGGTCGTAGCCTGGTTTTCGCGTACATCGGCGGTGGCGCTTGCCGAGGGCCAGGAATCGTCATAAACGATCACGCCCTTTTTATTGACGACCTGCATACCCAGATCGTCGGAAACCAAACTCGACGTTGCGACCGTGCGCAGTTCTCCCGCGGTCCAAGAGCCGTTTTCCTCATATGAGGTTGCCAACTTCTCGGCAGCGGAATTTGCGATTTCGACGATATTGGAGCGTGTGTAATCCGAAAAGACCGTGCCCCACACAACAGAGACAACGCCCACCAGCACCAATACCGTCATGAGCGATGTCAGAGCAAAAGCAAGTGCCATGCGCGAGGGATAGCTCATCGTTGGCCGTGAATCGGAACGAGGCGTGTTCCAACTAGCCTTGGAACCCGCCTCGCTCTCCTGCTTGTGCTTTTGTCCGATTTCAAAGCGCGCAGGTGTCATATGTGATTTCCCTATTTCTCGTCCGACTTATCGGTCTTGGCCGGAGCCTCGAAGCGATAGCCGACACCATGGACGGTGTAGAGCCACTTGGGCTTCTTGGGATCATCGCCCAGCTTGGCACGAAGATTCTTCACGTGGCTATCGATGGTGCGCTCATAGCCCTCAAAGTCATACCCGAGCACTTTCTCGACCAGCTCCATGCGGTTATACACACGGCCGGGATGGCGGGCAAGCGTGGTGAGCAGCTTGAACTCGGAAGCCGTCAGATCGACTTCCTTGCCCTCGACCAAGATCTTGTGGCCCGAGATATCGATGACCAGATCGCCGAAGTCGAGCACCTCGACGGCGGGCTCGTCGGCCTGATGGGCACGGCGGAACAGAGCACGAACGCGGGCGACGAGCTCGCGCGGCGAGAACGGCTTAATCAGATAGTCATCGGCGCCGAGCTCAAGACCGATAATACGGTCCTCGATCTCGCCCTTAGCCGTCAGCATGATGATGGGGACATCCGAGGTATCGCGAATGGTGCGGCAAACGCGCTCGCCGGGAATCTTGGGGAGCATAAGGTCGAGCACGACCAGGTCGAACTGATGCTTCTCGAACTCCTCGATCGCGGACTGACCGTCGCCGACGCCCACAACCCAGTAGCCTTCGCGCTCGAGATAGGCAGCGACGGCGTCACGGATTGCCTTCTCATCCTCGACCAGCAGAATCTTTTTTGCATCTGAAGCCATAACACGGCCCCCCTGTCTCAATTAGCTAAGAACAAGCCCATTTTAACGCACCTGAGCCCGCCGGATGCCGCTATGACGCGGCAGCTCGGCGGGCGGTACTCACAATTACAACGCGTTTATTCCCCTGTTGGCGCCTTTTTAACCCCTCTAAGCTTAAAGAGAGAATAGGCGTGCAGTGACCGTCTCTGGTATACCCTGGCTGTTGCGCACCGTGGCGTACGTAAGGAATGAGTCCGACTTTCCCGCCGTAGCTGGATAATCGCCATACTCCAAAGCGCGGTCGGGCGACAGCAGCGAGCCATAGGTCTTGGCAGAGGTGTCGATCAGGAAATGCGACGCCTGTACCTTAACAAGGTATTTATTCTTCTTGCCAGCCGCACATGCAAGCGGCTCGCGGGACAGGAAGAGATACGGCCCTCCCTCATTACCGATATACGTGCCCATGTTGCCCAGGCTGCCCACGCCACTATAGGTCGCCTCGATAGAAAACACGAAGGTATCGCCCATATATACGGCCTCGAAAGGCGAGACTGACGAGGGAAGAACTAGCTGGGCACGTTTGGTGTTGTTGCCGTCGGTCAGATCGATTGCCGTTATGCCGTAGTAGACGCCCTCGTCGTTGCGGACACGCGGCGAGATGGTCAAAATGCCGTCGCTCGCGCGCGGGGCCGATGCAAAGCGGCCCGTCGATTTCCAAATTACCTCGGCCTTGGATTCATCAAGCGAGCGACGATAGCAAAACGAATCACTACTCGTTTTATTGCCGCCTGCCGAAGGCATTTTATACCAGATGACTGATGACCCGAACGCCGTGAACAGGGGCGGATCATAGTCCTTGCCACCTCGATCGAGCTCAACCACGTCGCCAGAGAGCGAAGCGCCCGACAGATTTTGAGCGTAGAGCTTCCACGATGAATTGGCAAAGTTCATCTCAACCCACGCGAATACGCCGTCGCCGGCACGGACATCGTAGAATGCGTATCCCGTGCCCTCGATAGGATCCTCGATTAATGTGGTAAGCGAGCCATCGCCCAGGTTGAGCACGCCGAGTGTGTTGGCGTGCAGTGCCGATGCGGGCGCCATCATCGCCGCGGCGTAATCGCCGTCGCAGTAGTACAGCAGCGTACCCAGAGGCAGCGTCCACGATGACGCCGGCTCAAGATCGATGTCGACAGCCTCATACTCATCCGTAATCGAGATGATTTTGGAATCGTCCTTGATAACCTGCGGCTCGCCGGCGACATCATCGCTGGTACCCGTTTTTTTCGAGCATCCGGCAAGCACCGTGGCAGCCCCACCGAGTACAAAGCCGCGACGCGATATTCCGTTCTTGATGTGATCGGCGATACCCATTAGGCGATCTCGGCGCGAGCGGCCTCGATAGCGCGCGTAAGCTGGTCGGCGCAGGAGGTCTTTTTCATACCGCAGGTATTACCGGCGAGAACCTCGATTACGCGATCGGCGGGAGCGCCCTCGACCAGCTTGGAGATAGCCTTGAGATTGCCGTCGCAGCCGCCGGTAAACTCAACGCCCACCACCTTGTTGCCGTCATCGGAAAGGTCAAGGTGAATATTGCGAGCACACACGCCCTGAGGCTTGTAATCAAACGAAATCATGCGATCCCCTCTCAGAATGTTATTCGAGACGACTATTATCCCCGTCTTTCCCTAAATGCAACGAGGCGCTTTGCCGGCAACACACATTACCAGCAAAGCGCCCTAAAAAGCTAACGTTATGCCCGAACCTACTCGAAGCTCAGCTGCTCCAGACGATCAAAGACCGTGTCGATACGGGTGAGGAAGTCCCACGGATCAAAGATCTCGTCGAGCTTCTCCTGACTGACGGTGCAGCGCGGGTCGGCCTCGAGACGCTCCTTAAAGGTGGGGCCGGAGACACAATCCTGTACCTCGTGCCAGGTTGCCATAGCGTTCTCCTGCACAATGGCGTACGCGTCCTCGCGGGTGATGCCCGTGTCGACGAGGGCGAGCAGTACCTTGGAAGAGAAGATGAGGCCGCGGGTCTTATTGAGGTTGGCCATCATGCGGGCGGGATACAGCTGCAGGCCGTCGATAACGCGGATGAGGCACTGGAACATGTGGTCGAGGGCGATGAAGCTATCGGCCTGGGCGACGCGCTCGGCAGAGGAGTGCGAAATGTCACGCTCGTGCCACAGGGCGACGTTATCGAAGGCAACCTGGGCGTTGGACTTCACGACGCGCGACAGACCGCAGACTTTCTCCATGGTGATGGGGTTGCGCTTGTGCGGCATGGCTGAGCTGCCCTTTTGGCCCTTACGGAACGGCTCCTCGGCCTCGAGCGTATCGGTCTTCTGCAGGTTGCGAACCTCGGTCGCAATGCGCTCGCAGGTAGCTGCCGTGGTAGCGAGCACGCCGGCAAGGTAGGCGTGGTGGTCACGGCTGATGACCTGCGTAGACAGCGGATCGTGAACCAGACCAAGGTGCTCGCAGACATACTCCTCCACGAACGGCTCGATGGAGCTGTACGTGCCGACAGCGCCCGAGATGGCACCGAAGGCGACGTTCTTGCGGGCATCCTCAAGACGGTCCAAATCGCGCTTGAGCTCCCAAGCCCAAGAGCCAAACTTCATGCCGAAGGTCATCGGCTCGGCGTGAATACCGTGAGTACGGCCGGCGCAGAGCGTGTTGCGCTCCTCGAAGGCACGGCGCTTGCAGATCTCGCCGAGCTTCTTGACGTCCTCGATGATAAGGTCGCAAGCCTGAGTGAGCTGGTAGCACAGAGCCGTATCACCCAGGTCAGAGCTGGTCATACCGTAGTGAACCCAGCGGCTGGGCTTGGGCTCGCCCTCGGGGACGTCGGCGTCGATGTACTCCTTCATGTTGGTCAGGAAGGCGATGACATCGTGGCGCGTGACCTCCTCGATCTCGTCAACCTTCTCCTTCTCAAAGTTGGCGTGGTCGCGAATCCACTGGGCCTCTTCTTTGGAAATACCGATCTTGCCGAGCTCCGCCTGGGCCTCGCAGGCCAGGACCTCAATCTCCTGCCAAATGGCGTACTTGTTCTCGAGGGAGAAGATGTGTCCCATCTCCGGGCGGGTATAGCGATCGATCATAGCGGCTCCTTTTTGGTTATTGGCACGTTGGTCGTAACCCAACCATTGTACCGTGCGCGGGTGCAAGTATGGGCAGTAGGCATTAACCTAACATTTTGGAATTGGAGCAAGCAACGGGACGTCCGCGTATTTGCCTCGCAAATCCGCACCGGCTGCGGCCGCCTATCGGCGACCTTGCCTGCTCGCTATAAACGCTTCGCGTTTATTTAACGCTCGCACCCTGTCGGGTTCGAGTCCCGGCACTTTATTGAAAAAGGCACGGTAACGAAACGTTACCGTGCCTGAAATTCGAATGGAGCGGGCAACGGGACTCGAACCCGCGAGTGTCAGCTTGGGAAGCTGATGCCTTACCACTTGGCGATGCCCGCTTGTGTGTTGGCTAGTATAACGCGGTTGTCTTGTTCGATACAAGGGTGGCGATGCTTGTTTTAGCTGTGGAGATTCGTTTGAAAAACAGTCCAATTGTGGAGACGGGGACCTCTGGTGTCCTTATTTCACCATCTTTTACCTGCGGTTTTATTTGATTGTTCCATATGAACCCAATTTGTCGGAAATCGGGCAAGCTTTTGGTCAGCTTCCGGTACTTACCCGCATGAACCTCGGGGGTAGCCTCGTCCCAAGCGCCGCAGCCTCCCCGTGCGGCGCACGAGGGATAAGGAGCAGCCATGTCCAACGCACCCACGCACTCTGTCCACAGCGCAATCGCAACAGGCCCGCTGCTCCTACTCCTCTTCCTACTCATCAGTTGCTTGGCTCCGAGACCCGCACTTGCCATCGACGGGTACGATCAGCTCGGCTTTCGCACCATTAGCGACGATTGTGGGCCCTTCTTCATCGGTAAGTACGAGGCTCAAGACGCCTCAATCGCGTACTGTATGAACCAGGAACGTCCCGGTCCCACCAAGCCGGGTGGCCCATGGCTCAACTTTGATCAGGGCTGGGTATGGCTCGACGACGAGTTCGCGGCAATCGTTTGTCACGGATATCCCACCACCACGTCGTTTGGCGGTTACCATCTTTCGCCCGATCGCGCCCGTGCCGCCACTCAACTTGCCGTATGGATGCTCAACGGCACTACCCATGTCGACGGCACCTACTCCTACACGACCGCTCAGGGTAAAACCAAGAGCGGACACTTTACCGCCGACAATGAAGTCGTGGCGGCTGCGCGGTGGCTCCACGACAGCGCAAAATCAGGAAGCATCGAAGCCGCTCCGCACCGCGCGCGACGCTATCTAGGGGCCGTATCGGGCGGCAGCAAACGTCAAGACATGCTCTATGTACTGCCGGCGGTCTCTGTTTCCTTCCAAAAGCAGTCTGCTAACACCGTTATTACCAGCGGAAACAATACCTATCAGTTTACCGGGGCAACATTCGATATTTTTGAGAGCGCCAGCGGCGCGCGTGTCGGCACCATCAAGATGGACAGCAACGGTCGAGCGCAAGCAACACTTCTACCCAACACGGCATACTACCTAGTTGAAACGAAGGCGCCGGCCGGCTATGTCCCCCGCCACGATCGTATTGCCTTTACCACGGGGAATGACGGCGGGCGGGTCGCCATTGATGAACAGCCCGGCACCATCAATCTGCGTATCGTAAAACTCGATGCCGCGACGAATGCCGGCCCCCAGGTGGGATCTTCACTCGCAGGAGCAGAGTTCACGTGTGTGTCGCAATCAACCCCTGGATGGGCACAAATCCTCACGACCGACGAAAGCGGTCGGGCCACCCTCGCCGATGTCCCCTTAGGAACCTTTACCATCTACGAATCAAAAACCCCCGAGGGCTACCTGCCATCCAACGACAGCTGGACCTATACCGTTGGAGCCGACCAGCTCGGCGATTCAGGCGTGGTCGAGATCGAATCTCGCGTTTCCGATATCCCCATTGCGTTTAACCTTGAGATTTCCAAATTCAAGGATTACGGCAATAGCGACCAATCCGGCCTGGAGCAGCCGGCGGAAGGTGTTGTCTTTGAGGTTGTCAGCAACAGCTCTCAGCAGGTTGTTGGCACACTGACCACAAACGTCTATGGCTTTGCCTCCACCAAAGATCAGCCCGAAGCATGGTTCGGCGCAGGCAAGCGACCCGCCGGTGTCCACGGAGCCGTCCCATACGACCGTGCCGGCTACACGGTTCGCGAGGTTCCGGAAACCGTCCCCGAGGGTTTTAAACGTGCAGGGGAATGGACCGTCGGGGCCAATCAGATTTCCAACGGCGCCGAGCTTCAATATATCGTGGACAACCATGCTCTGTCGACGCATCTCCAGATTGTAAAACGCGATGCCCAAACAGGCGCTTCTGTTCCACTAGCCGGATTCACCTTCCAACTACTCGACAGCAATCACGAATCTGTCTCACAAACTTGCTGGTATCCAACACATAACGTAATGGACACCTTTACGACTGACGCGACCGGGACCGTCACACTGCCCGAATCGCTCGTGCCGGGCACCTATTATGTACGCGAAACCTCGGCCAAAGAGCCCTATCTTGTCGGCGAGGAGATCGAGGTAAACATACCCGCCGACATGAACCTAACGCCCGTTGCAATCGCCTCGTATTATGACCACGCCGCGACCGGAAACATCAGGATCGTTAAAACCGATGCCATAGACGGCAGCAGCCTCGCGGGCGCCGTCTTTGAGATCCGTGCCTCGAGTGATATCGTGCGCCCCGACGGTAGCATTGCCGCGCTCGACGGTGAGACTGTCGCTACCATCACGACGGATGAAACTGGAGAAGCACGCGCGGACAACCTCCCGCTGGGACTTGGCACCGCACGCTACGAGGTTGTCGAGACTCAAGCGCCGGCAGGCTTCTTGCTCGATCGGACAACCCATATTGTCGACCTTACTTATGCCGACCAGAAAACACCCGTTGTAGAAGCACGGCTTAACGTATCCGACGATTACACCAAGGTTGATATCTCCAAGGTCGATGCAAGCGGTGAGCAGGAAGTGGAAGGCGCACAACTCACCTTATATGGTCCCGATAAAACCGAAATAGACTCCTGGACCTCATCCGACAAGCCACACCGCGTCGAACATCTTGCACCCGGCACCTACTCGTTGCGCGAAATGATGTCTCCGCGGACCTATGACCTTGCCGAGGAAATAACGTTTGAAATAAAGGATACGGGAGAAGTCCAATCCGTCGCGATGAAGGATGCGCCCATCGAGATCAAGGGACAGGTCGACAAGCGTCAGGAACTTGTCCAACCTATCGAAAAGGGCCTGTTGGCTAACGGCGATGGTAAAAATCGCGCCGCGACGCAAACTAATACGGATGGACTTTTCTCCTATACCATCGACGCTCGAAACGATTCCGCTACTTGGGTTGATGAGTTTACGATTACCGATGATCTTGAGTGCGCCAAAGACGGCACGGCGAGATTCATCTCAATCGAAACCCCCGTCGCCATCGGCGACCTCAAAGGTCTGTGCAACGTGTGGTATCGCACGACGCCGTTGGACTCGACAGACGTCGATGAGCCGGCGAACGCGACACTTGACGATGGACACGAAAATCCTTGGCTTGAGTCCGACGAAGTAAAAGAGAGCCTTGGTGAGGACTGCCGCCTCGTCGATTACGACGGCTGGCGCCTCTGGAAGGCGGATGTCTCGACCACGGAATCCACCACACTCGAGGCGGAAGAGCTCGACCTTGCATCCAATACCGTCGTAACAGGCATTCGAATTGAATACGGTGCGGTAGCCGCCGACTTTACGACTCGAAGCGATGCGGATTCTTGGACCCGCGATGATCTCAAAGATGAGCACGACGACCTTGACGATGCCAAAGCAATCCTTGGCACAGACGCTCGGGGCGCAGTCGTACACATGCAGGCAACGTCGGCTTATACGCCCCAAACCGCACTCACCAACAGCGCGCGCGTCGATCTTTGCCGCAACGGTGGCGGCGATAAACTTGAGTCACATGACGAGGACAGCGTCATTCAACGCTGTACCCTACCGCAGGACCTACCGGCAACAGGATCAGTTCCCATCGCCGCTTGCATCACCGCGCTCCTGACCTCGGGTGCCGCAGCCCTATGGTTCGCTCGCCTTAGGTCGATCCCAAAGAAGCGCTAGCGCGATGAAAAAGCGGGCTCGCCCGCTTTCAATCATTTAAATCGCCGCATCTACTCTGCAGACGAAGATCCACCATCAACGATTGCCTGCTCGGACTCAGGAATCCCATCGGCACCCGTACTCTGTTCTTGCTCCACCTCTTCGCTGATTGCTGATGCGGAGGTCGACCCCTTTACACCCACGATATAGGCAGCCCCAAATCCCAAAGCGACGGCAATAAGGGTCAGAATCAAATAAACAGGCCAATGACGTTTAATGAACGAAAACACGTTGACTCCTTAGAGTTCCGCCTACGAACGGCGGATAACCTCGGTCACGACCTCGGATACCGTGGCAATGTTCGTCGGGTTAACGTTGTGGGGCAGGTCGTCCTCGGTGCGAGCACAAGCCAGGCGCGTGCCGTCCACACCGGCGATGGTGAGGGCTCGGCGGCTCGCCTCGAGCGCAGCATAGGCATCGGTCTTGGCATAGGGCATCTCGAGCGCGCCACAATCGACATGGAACGACTTGCAGACCTTGCTGACCAGGTTCATGATGCGGCGATCGCCCTTGAGCAGTTGTTGTTCGCCCTCGACCGTCACCACCGAAAGCCTACCGGCGCCGACGGATTCAAGATTGATAAAGAATACGCCGCGGAGCTTATCGCGATGCGAGGCCAAGAACGCCTTCATGCCGGCGCCATCACAATCCGAGGCACCCGTCGCCACAAACCAGATATCGTGACCGAGCAGTTCGTCATCGCCCATGGAGGCGACAGCCGAGAGCATGTCTTCGTCAGATGCGCCATCGGAAGACGTAGCACCGCCCTTCCAGCCGTCGTTATCGTCCTCGAAGTTATCCCACGAGCCGATACCGCGGCCAGACTTCTTGGCATCGTAATCGTCTTCGACGCCCAGCCAGTCACTCATGCTGTCCTGATCGTTTTTCTTTTTTCGACCAAACAGACCGCCCAGACCGCGCTTGCGGGGCTTGGGCGCGGCCGAAGCGGGAGCCGAGATGGTCTCGAGCGGCTGCGCGCCCGACGCGACGGGCATGGAAGGTGCAACGGGCGCCGACGTGGGCTCGGGACCCTGCGCCGTCGCGAAGGGGTCATCGACCTGAGCCGAGGGGTCGGGAAGGTCGAACAGTGACGTGCGAGACGCAACGTTAGCCTGCTTCATCGACGGCAGCGACGGATCGGGGACCGAAGCCAACGGCGACGAGGAGGGCGCAGGCGCCGGAACTGACGCCGGATCGGGAACATTCATCTGCGGGCGCGGTGCGGCCTGAGACGAGATCTGCGCCATGAGGGAATCGACGGTTTCGTCCTGCGTGGGGGCGACGTTGGCAACCGTGGAGCCGGAACCACCCGGAGTCGGCATGGTAAAAATCTGCGTAGAGTAAGGTCTCGACTCGTCCGTCTCGGGGGTCTTGGGAGCCTCGGAGACCACAGCGGCCTCCTCCTGCTCGACCTCGGCCGAATCGTCCTGCTCGACCGCCACGTGCTGCTCTTCCTCAGCGCCGACCTCAACGACCTGGTCTTCGGCAGCATCCGGGGCTTCAACCGCATCGGCGGTCTCGACATCGTTTGCCACAGCGGCCTGGTCATCGGAAGCCTCAAGGGGCTCGGCAATCGCGGTGCCCTGCTTTTCAAACGTTATCGTGGCATCGAACTGCGCAGCGTCGAACGACATGGTACTTTCGACGGGCTGCTGGGGCTCGAAAGACGTCGTCGCCTCAACAACATCAGCGGATGCCGGTTGCTGGGACTCAAAAGACGTCGTAGCTTCGGCAGCGTCGACGGCCACGGGCTGCTGGGCCTCGTTCTGTTCGAACTCCTGCGCCGCACGCTCACGCTCCGCCTCGGCTGCCTGCTGCTGAGCGATAGCTTCCTGCTCGGCAGCCTCACGTGCGATGGCGCGCTTTTCCTCAAAGTCGTCGATGAATTTCTTGCCCTTTGCAAACGCGCCCTTAAAGAAGCTGGAGGCACTGGCGCCAATCGAAGAGAAGGCGGATGCGATATCGGCATGGGGCGTCGCCGCGGGAATCTCGGCCGAGAAATCGGTATCGCTCTCGTAAGACACGCGTCGCGGTTGCTCGGCATAATCATCGTCAGACTCGTCCGCGACGTTCTGCGCCGGCGCGGCGGGTGCCAGAATGTCCAGTCCCGCCGCGGGATCGATTGCAGGCATAGCCTCGGACTCCGCAACGGCAGGAGAAGCCGCAGCGGACCCGTCGTCCGCAACAGCGGCGGGTGCAGGTGCATCCGCGACGGGGGCAGGCTCGGGCTCGAATGTCGGCTCCTCACCCTCCTCGTAATCGAGCGTACAGGACTCGGGAAGCATGCCGAGTGCACGGATGGCATCCGAACCAAAGCGTATGTTGCCGGCGGCATTGCGATAGAGCTTAGGCTCAGGCTCGCTGGGCTCGACCACAACAGGCTCCTCCGCCGGCGCGACAGCGGAAGCCTCGGCAGCGGGCTCTTCACCTTGGGCGGCCTGGTCCTGTGCCTCGGGCACAATGGAGCCGATCAGCGTCTCGTCGGCAGACGCACCCTCAAAGCCATCGATCTGCTCGTCGAAAGCCTCGCCCTGTTCGGACTCGAGCTGATCATCGGAAGCGATCGGCTGGCCAAACTCGTCCTCCTCGTAGGTAGGCTCTTCGTACTCGATGGTGTTGCCATAGTCGTTTTGCTGCTGGGCCGCGGCATATTCCGCCGCTGCACGTGCCATCTCCTCGGCGCGACGTTTTTGCTCACCAAAATAGGTGTCGAACGGAACATCGTCGGGGAACTCATTCTCGCCCTGGAAGGGGGCGACGTTGTCCATAACGCCAAGCAAAGCGGCAACAGAAGATTTGTTACACACCGCGCCGGACGTATAGGGAAGGATGTAGCGGTTGGAGATGATGTTTGCCGCGTTGGCGAGCGCAACGAGAGAGGCGAGAATCGCGACGATCCACAGCAGAACCTTGAGCGCGCCGGGAAGCGGCAGGATGCGCAGGACGGCGACGGCAGCGGGGGCAACCGTGGCGACAGGCAGCAACTTAGCGATGAGCGCGCGGTACGAAGCATAGGGCTCGCGGGCGAGCAGCTCGGCGCGAGGGGAGTCGTAATGCGCGACAACGACCACCGGGCGGTTGCGCGGGGACGCGAGCGGGCCAGAAGCCTTGTGATAGGCAATGACATTTTGGCTCACGCCCGTCTTTCCCAGACCCGAGATCACGGGATGCCCGGTGCGCTCGAGCACATAGAGCACGGCACCGATGATGGCCAGCAGGGTACCGACCAAGCCGATGCCGCCACCGATACCCATAAGCAGGGCGCCGACAAACGCAAGGATGCCGGTGATAGCAAATGCCAGCCTGCTCGGCGCGGGAGCATTAAACTCCTGCACCTCGGGATCAAAGCCATGGTTGCGGAAAATCTGAGCGATATCCTCGGCAGCCAAGCGCTCTTCTTCGCTGCATGCCGGCGTGATGCCGGTGTTCTGCAGCAGGTGGTTGATATAGTTCTGGGTGTTCGCCATGTGCGCTCCACATCCATAATCCGACAAATAGGCCCAATGCATGCACATTAGAACCGTATATAGTCGAAAGTATACCCCGAGCGAGCGCAAACGACCGAATTCGGGCCATCTTAACGCCCCGAGCGGACAAGGATATAGCCTAATCTCCATATCGGACTAAAATCATGGCAGCAAACCACCTTCCCATGCGAGGACTCTATGACGGCAAGCGACACGACCGCTATTAACAAAAAGGGAACGCCGGAACCCAGTTTCGATAAAACGGCCCAGCGCATCCTCAATCTTTTCTTTGTACTCAACAGTTCTCCCGAGCCGTTGACGACCGAACAAATCGTCTTGGATTCCGATTTGGGGTATGGCTCGGGCAACATCGACTCGGATAAGCGCAAGTTCCGCCGCGATCGCGACAAACTACTCGAACGCGGCATCGTAATCAAAGAGGTTCGCCTCGCCGGCGCGCAAGAGACCGAGGAAAGCTCGTGGACGATCGACCGCGAGCACACGTTTGCGGCAGGTGGGCTCATCACCGCAGACGATGCCGACATCTTGCTAGACGCCATCGACCAGACGCTTGCGGCCGGCTCCTCCGCCTTTGCCGCGCCGCTTGCCGACATCCGGTCCAAGATTGCCTATCTCACCGGCATATCTGCCGCAGACGAGGCGCCGATTCACCGTTCTCCCACCGTCGATGCAGTTTGGAGCGCCTTTGCCGAGCGATGCGCGCTGCGATTTTTATATCAGAACGGTCGCGGCGAGCAGAAAGAGCGCACCGTCTGCGTCTACGGTATGTTCGAACACGATGGCGTGGCGTACTTCTGCGGTCTCGACAATGCCACCGACGACATCAGGACATTCCGCTGCGACCGTATCGTTCGCGCTTGGCGTCCTTCGAAGGCCTACGCCATCCCTGCGGACTTCAATCTCAACGACTATCTGTTCTTTGAATTCGATTTCGCCGACCGACCGCCCGTTGCAGCCACGTTCTCGTTCGCCCCTCAGACGCAGATCGATATGATCAACGGCCTCACGCGCGGGCGAGGTGAGCTCACACACACCGATGCGGGATGGATCTGGACCGTTGACGTGCGCGACCTTGAAGCCGCCGCCTCATTTTGCATGGCCCACGCCATGGACGGCATGAGGCCCGTTGCCCCCGATGCACTCAAACTGGCGTGGAACCACCTCATCGAAAGGACGGTGCACGAGTATGCCCGTGCGTAAACTCACCAGCGAGCAGAGACTCTCGCGCGCCATCGACATCATGGAGGCCCTCTACGCCGCCGGCGAGAGCGGCATGACACGAACCGAGATTTGCGGCCGCTTTGACATCACGGGAGTATCGCTCGACGAGATTCTCGAGATCGTCTCGACGCTCGCGGACCGAGAATCTGGTGCGCGCATCATCTGCGAATGCCACGGCGAGCGTGTGGTCCTCACTGGTGACGCCGGGCGTGTGCTACCGTTGCGCTTGAGTGCAGCCGAGGGCGCTGTGCTCAACCACGAACTTGAATCGTTGGGGATCGAGCCGCAGACGGCAGCTCGGATTCGACATGCCCTTCTACCCGAAGAGCTCGGCTATAACCAGCGCGTCTTTGACACCGTCAACCACGGGTCGCACTGGCAGCAGCTGAGCTGTGCCATTCAGGACGGCGTTCGCTGCCGCATCTCGTATCGTTCGATGGACGATGCACGGCCACGCGAGCGTCTGGTCGACCCCTTGCGCATTACGGCAAACGGCGACCAAACATACCTGATTGCCTGGGACATCACAGTCGATGAGCAGCGCACCTATCGCATGGATAAAATCGAGGGACTCGCCTTGACGGAAGACTCCGTCGTGCCTCACACACCGGACGTCGCATCCCTCCACGATTCCCTTGCCCGGACGCAGCGCAGCGCAAAGCTCTTGATGCCATTCGATATGGCGGAGCATCTGGAGTGGGCCGGCATCACCCTAATCGAGCGCGGCGGGGCAGACATGGCAACGGTAACTGTGCATTACGGCTCCGAGCGTTGGCTACTGAGCCAGGTAATCGCAGCGGGCGGAGCCATCCGCATCTTGGATGACCCCGCCCTGTCAAAGCGCCTGTGCGATATGGCAAAAACCCTCGTCTGTCCGCTTTAGCGCCGCCGCTCGTGGCGTGCGCGCCACAGTTGCAGATAGTGCCCGATCTGCGCCGATTCGATGCGCTGGTAGGAGCTCGTGGGCAGCGACGTTAAGAACTTCTTTCCGTAGCCCTTCGTCACCAGGCGCGGGTCGGCCAGAATCAGCACGCCGCAATCGGTCGACGAGCGGATAAGGCGGCCGGCCGCCTGCTTGACCTCGAGCACCGCCTCGGGCAGCGAATAGCGCGCCCAAGCGCGGTCTTCGCGCAGGTTGCGCTCGCACGAGAGCGGGTCCGTGGGACTCGAGAACGGCAGCTTGGGAATGATGACGCAGCGCAGCGTCTCGCCGCTGGCGTCGAACCCCTCCCAGAAGGCCTTAAGCGCAAAAAGCGATGAAGTCGGCTCGTTGATAAACCGATCGCGCAGACGACGAGGAGATGAGTTGCGCTGCTGGCAGTTGAGCTCCAGACCCGCACGGGCCATCTTGGGCTCAACGCGGGCGTACAGGTCTTCCATGTCGCGCCGATTGGTGAACAGTGTGAGCACCGATCCGTCCATGGCAAGATGGGCGTCGACCAGCACGCGCTCGAGCGCCGTAAGATAGCTCTCGCGATCGCGCGGATCGGGGATATCGCCCGCAACGACTACAGCCATGTTCGAATCGAAGTCGTAGCTCGAGTCCAAGTGCAGCGATGAGGATGTTGAAGCGCCGATGCGATCGAGGCCGACCGCGTGGTTAAAGTGTTCGAAGCTTTTGGACACCGTCATGGTCGCCGAGGCAAAGATAGCCGTGTGAACCTCGGGCAGCCACTCGGTTGCCAAGGCCTCGCCAATGTCGATGCGCTCTGCGGTCATTGACTCTCCGCCGGCACGCAGCCTGCGATTGACCTGCAGCGAATACACGTAGTGTTCATCGGTGCCATCAATGATGAGTTTGAGGTTCTCGGCCAGCTCGTGCAGGCGGCGCGAGATATCACCCAGGTCGACAACAACCTCGGGCTTGTCGGCGGCGACGGCTTGCACCAGCGCGTCGACGCTCTTGTCAGCCTGTTCCAATACGTCGATGGCAGCGTAGGCCGACTGTAAGAAATCATGCCAGTCGTCAGATTCGCGCAGCTCGGGGCCAATCCATAGATTGGCATTGTCATAACCCCCACGGGCACGGCGGCCGAGCTCGCGAACGCCATCGAACACGTCGGCGATTGCCATGCTCGCGCGCGCAACCGTCGACGTCGCCTTGGCAGTAAGGCCCAGATAGAGCGTAGAGCCCTCGGAGGTTGCCAAATCACGGGAGACCTGGCTTAGCGCACCGGTGCTCGAGCCACCCAGGCGCTCAAACAGAACGCGTGATTCGTCCGCCGACACCACGCGCGCCCACTGACGGCGCGCCTCGCGCTCGATGGAATGGGCCTCGTCGATTACCCAATGACGAATCGGAGGTAAAATCCTGCCCTCGGCCGCGACATTGCGGAACAGCAGGGAATGGTTGGTGACCACCACGTCGGCATGCGCTGCACGACGGCGAGCGCCGTGGACCAAACATTTATCAGGGAAAAACGGGCAGAGGCGACGAGCACACTCGCGCGAGGCCGTCGTAAAGTCGGGGCGGTTGACGCTGCGCCACCGAATGCCGAGCGAGTCGAGGTCGCCATCGGCTGATTGGCAGACGTACGCCATAATGACCGCGACCGCCGTGAGCGTGTCCGCCGGATCGCGCTTGGTGGTAATCTCGACCTGGCCGCGGCTCATGCGCTCAAGCTTGCGCAGGCATGGATAGTGGTCATACCCCTTGAGAGCGCAAAATGACAGACCACCGTCCAGTTGCTCGGCAAGTTTTGGCAGCTCATGGTACATGAGCTGGTCGGCAAGATTGTTCGATTTGGTCGCAATACCAACCGTGATGTTGTTACGGCGCGCTGCCTCGGCAAAAGGCACCAGATAGGCCATCGATTTGCCGACGCCCGTGCCCGCCTCAATTACACGATGAGTGCCCGTGACCAGCGCATCGCGGACCTCGAGCGCCATCGCGATCTGCTCATCACGCGGCTCGTAGGTGGGATACATGCGATTGACCAGGCCACCTGGCGCATAGTCTGCCTCAATCTCCTCACGACTCGGCATCTTGAGGACCGGCAGTTCGTCGGCGTCCACCCGATCGTCGGCGCGATCGGCCTTGAGAACGTCAGCACGAGCGGCGCTGAGAGAGAAGATAGAACCAGGGTTCTGCCCTGCCAAGAATGAGAAGATAGGACGATAGGACCAAGGCACATCCGGATGCATGTCGGCTAGGCGCGCCATGAGGCCCTGAGGCAAGTCGGTGAGCGCCACGAGCAACACGCGCCATACGCCACACAGGGCGTCGACGTCGGCATTGGCACGGTGTGATACCGAGTCACAGCCAAACAGATCGGCCATAAAAGACAACTTGTGCGATGCCAGGCGCGGAAGCGCGATGCGCGACAGCGCCAGCGAATCGATCCAGATATCGCTCACGTTGACGCCGCCTTTGACCGACTCGATAAACGAGCGGTCGAACGTGGCGTTATGTGCGATTACCGGGCAACCACCGACAAAATCGGCGAGAGCGGCTACGGCCTCAACGGCCGACGGGGCATCTGCCACATCGGCATTTGTAATGCTCGTGAGCTCGGTGATCTCGGCGGGAATCAGCTGCTTGGGATGCACGAAGGTATCGAAGCGGTCGACGACCTCGCGGCCCGAAAGACGGGCCGCCGAGATCTCGATCAGCTCATTGTCCTGCACAGAAAGACCTGTGGTCTCGGTATCGAGGACAATCACATCTTCCTCGATAAGGCCGAAGGACTGCGTTTTGGCGCGTTCGGCAAGCGTGGCATAGGAGTCGATGACAAACTGCGGCGTTCCTGACGAAACCGCGTCCTCGATTAGCATGCAATGCCCGCTCGACGAAGGCCCATACGAATCAGGCTGTCACAGACCTGCGGGAACGTCATGTCGTCGGTGTGGCGGATCTCGTCCGGATACAGCGACGTATCGGTCATGCCGGGAATGGTATTGGTCTCGAGGATAACGGGACCGTCCTCACTCACGATAAAGTCGCTGCGCGAGATACCCAGGCAACCGAGGGCCTTGTGAGCAGCACAGGCAAGCTCCTGAGCGCGAGCGTAATTCTCGGGTGAAATCTGCGCCGGAATGCGATGGATGTCCGTAGGGTCGACATATTTCACGTCCAGATCGTAGAACTCGCAGTCCTCGGGTTTGCGAATCTCGACAATCGGCAGAGCGCGCACGTCGTCCTCGCCGTACACACCGACGGTGATCTCGGTACCCTCGATGCACTTCTCGACCAGCACTTTGTCGCCGTACGCAAACGCCTTGGCGATTGCCGCGGGCAGCTCGGAGGGCTCATGGACCAGGGAAATGCCATAGCTGGAACCGTTGACGGCCGGCTTCACAAAGCAGCGCTCGCCACAAACCTCGACGATATGATCGATATCGACTTCATCGCCCACCTCGAGCGCGAGGCCGGGGGCAATGGGAATGCCCGCCTTGGCGTACAGGAGCTTAGAGACCTCCTTGTCGGCACCGCAGGCGCTGGCAAGCACGCCCGAGGCCGTGTAGGGGATACCCAGGGTCTCCATGGCGCCCTGCATGGCGCCATCCTCGCCGCCGGCACCGTGCATGGCGATAAACGCCACGTCAAAGCCGCCGGTCGCCATGGTTACCATAAAATCATCGGCAGCCGTGTCGAGCAGCTCCACCGAAGTGTAGCCGGCCTCCTTCAAGGCAACCACGACGTTCTTTCCCGAATTGAGCGAGATCTCGCGCTCAGCGGAATGACCGCCCGCCAAGACCGCTACGTGCATGTTCTCTAGGCTTTTACCCGGCATGGGCAGACTCCTCCTCTATAATTTCTGCAGCTGATACCATATTGTAGCGATACCCTCTACGTTTCCCCAAAATCGAAAGGCTTCCATGAATCCCAGGACTAAATCTCAGGACATTCGCGACTTGAGCCAAAACGATATTCGCGAGCTCGTGGCCGAGCTTGGCCAGCCCGCCTTCCGCGCGAAGCAGCTCATCGAATGGGTCTTTGAGAAGAACGTTTGTTCGTTTGACGATATGACCAACCTTCCCAAGGCTTTCCGCGAGCAGCTTAAAGAGGCTTTTGCCTTTGACACGCCGACTGAACTCACCAAGCAGGTTTCCAAAGATGGCTCTCGCAAGTATCTGCTCGAGTACCACGACGGCGTTTCCGTCGAGACCGTCGGCATGCCCCGTCGTAACAAGCTTTCCGTCTGCGTTTCCACCCAGGCAGGCTGTGGCATGGGCTGTGCCTTTTGCGCTACCGGTCTCAACGGCCTCAAGCGCTCTCTGACCGCTCAAGAGATCGTCGACCAGGTACTTCATGTATCCAACGACTTTGGCGAGCGCGCCACGAGCGTTGTCTTCATGGGCCAGGGCGAGCCGTTTGCCAACTACGACGAGGTTCTCAAGGCGCTGCGAATCCTCAACGACCCCGATGGCATCGGTATCGGCGCTCGTCACCTCACTGTCTCTACCAGTGGCGTTATTCCCGGTATTCGCAAATTTGCCGACAACCCCGAGCAGTTCACGCTTGCTGTTTCACTGCATTCCGCCATCCAGTCGACGCGCAATAAGCTCATGCCCGGCGTTAAGAAGTACACGCTGCTTCGCCTTCACGAAGCGCTTCAGCTCTACACCGAGAAGACCGGCCGCCGCCCAACCTATGAGTATGCCATGATCGAAGGCGTCAACGATACGAATCCCGAAATGCAGGCGCTCTGCGACTTCTGCGAGGGAACGCTGTGCCACGTTAACCTCATTCAGCTTAACGACATCGAGGGTAGCCCGCTCAAGCCGTCGCCGATTCATAAGGTTGAGGATCTTCAGCGTCGTCTTGAGTCCCGTGGCATCGAGACCACGATTCGTAACTCCCGTGGTAACGATATTGACGCCGCTTGCGGACAGCTGAAGCAGCGCTTCAAAGTTCAGAAGAACGCATAGGGGAGTCGAATCCCAAAACGTTTCATGTGAAACATCGAACGATCCCGGTTACAGAATATGCAGCCGGGATCGTTGCATTTATTGACCTTAATTTTGAATCAGCTGCTACCTGTCCCATGTTTTACGGCCAAAATAAGGGGTCCTTGTCTCATGAATCAGACAAGGACCCCTCAAAATATGCTGAGTAATTGTTAGGTACCTAATAGCCTACATTTTCCCATTGGTTGCTGACCCAACCCTGATTAATCTTGGGATTCTTCGTTACCTGAGCAGTACGCATGGCAACATCTTCCGTCATAACATCCATTTTCTTTTTGGAAGTATCGACAATATCTTGCGCGCTACGAAGCAAACGACCTCGAAGTTCATCGTCTGTCGCGATCTTATAGCCAGCAAAGGCACCAGCCGCGACAGTCGTCGCCAATGCAATCGTTGTTAAAATCTTATTCCTCATCTTGGCCTCCTTGATCAAACTGAATCATTTCACCAAGAATACGAGAGAGCTCTTCCTCGTCTTTAAACTCAATCTCAATCTTATTCTTTCCACGCGAGTTCTTCACACGCACGTTGGTATTAAATACCTGACGAAGCACACGGGCAGCCTTTTTAAAGGACTGAGGCGTTGCAGGCCTTTGCGTCTTAGGTGTCTCTCCGGCAGAAAACAACGGAGCAAGATTTTCTGTCGCTCTTACGGAAAGGCCCTCTGTAACAACTTTCTCTGCAAGTCGAATACGCGCGTCCTCATAGGGAACTGCAAGAATCGCACGTGCATGACCAGCAGTAAGTTTGCCCTCAAAAATCATCTGCTGAACTACTTCGGGGAGATCGAGAAGACGCAGCGAGTTTGTAATTGCAGAGCGTGACTTGCTTACTGCCTTCGACAATGCCTCCTGCGTCATACCGCTGGCATCGATGAGCTGTCGATAGCCCTTAGCCTCTTCGACTGGATTCAGATCAGAACGCTGAAGGTTTTCGATAAGAGCAAGAGCCAGCGTCTCTTCATCATTTACCTCTTTAATGATGACTGGCAATTCTTCAAGGCCAGCAAGCTTTGACGCCTGGTAACGACGCTCACCAGCGATGATCTCATAGCCGTTTCCATGCTTGCGAACCAAAAGCGGCTGCAAAACGCCATGTTCTTGGATTGACTCGCTCAACTCGCGAAGTTCAGTTTCGTTAAAGTGAATTCGCGGCTGGTTAGGGTTGGGAACAATATCCTCAATAGGCAGTTTTGTTTCAGATGATGCATTTGAACCCGCTGCAGCCGAACCACCGGTCTCATACTCGGCCTCTGAGACCAAAGCATTAAGTCCACGTCCCAATCCGCCACGTTTCTTTACACTAGGCACGCTTGATCACCTCTTTTGCAAGGTTCATATACGCTTTCGCACCCTTATTTTGAGGTGCATAGGTAATTACCGGTTCTCCAAAAGACGGAGCTTCGGAGATTTTAACCGTACGGGGGATCAGCGTCTTAAACGCCTTATCACCAAAGTACGATTGAACCTCCTCAACAACCTGATTTGATAGAGAGGTACGCGAGTCATACATGGTCATAAGCACACCATAGGTGTCTAAGCCCTTGTTCAAACGTGATTTGACCATTTTCATTGACTCAAGCAGCTTCGTAACGCCCTCGAGTGCGTAATACTCGCACTGGATCGGAATCAAAACGCTGTCTGCTGCGGTCAAGGCGTTGATAGTAAGCAGGCCGAGCGAAGGAGGACAGTCAATGAAAATAAAATCGAACTCGTCCTGAATCGGCTCAAGCAAATCTTTGAGACGGGTTTCACGAGCAATTGCGCTTACGAGCTCAATTTCGGCGCCTGCAAGCTGAATTGTAGCCGGAATTACGAATACCTTTTTGCAATTTGTATCAAGAACAAGCGATTCTGCCGGCACATCGTTCAACAATGCATCATAGATGCAGTGATCAAGGTCTTCTTTTTCAATTCCGAATCCACTGGTGCTGTTTCCCTGCGGATCAAAATCGACAATCAGTGTCTTACGACCCTGCTCACCCAGTGCTGCTGCAAGGTTTACGGCCGTCGTTGACTTACCGACGCCGCCCTTTTGATTGATGATTGCAATGATACGCGTGTTTTTTGCGCTCTTAGAACGCTTAACGTCGCGAAATCCCACGGTCCCTCCTGATGTGTATTAAAGCTGTCAAACGGAGGATGTTTCACGTGAAACATTCCGAATCGATATCAACCGCTATGTTTCACGTGAAACACTGCAAGTTGTTAGTATCCATTATGTTTCACGTGAAACATCTAGGCAAGCGGATTCTTCTTTGCCATGCCATTTGCACGAGGCAATGAAACGGATGCTGGATGACTCTTCTTAAGGACAATGAACTCCCTGTGACCCAAGCCTTCAGGCAAATCGATTGCGTCATTCAGAAGCAAAGTGAAGCCGCAAATCTTAGCTGCTGACATACCGGAAGCAAGCTCCTCATCCGAAGGATTGCCCTTGGTGATAACAAATAACCCTCCATCCTTCAGGTACGGAGCAGCATACTCAACAAGAATCGGTAGAGGAGCCAGTGCGCGGGCGGTTACAACGGAGAACAGCTTCTTATGGCTTCGAGCATATTCTTCAAGACGACCATGAACCGCATGAGCATGTTTCAATCCAAGAGCATGGACAAAAGAATTGACAGCATCAACCTTCTTACCAACAGAGTCAATATAAGTAGCTTTACGATGCGTGGCTATGGTTAAAGGAATACCAGGGAAGCCCGCACCTGTACCCATATCGAGCAAAGCTCCCTCTGGAGCCTTATTGATATAGGGGAGTAAAACAAGTGAGTCAAGGATATGAAGTACTGCAGCATCTTCTACGTTAAGAATACGGGTGAGATTGGTTGTCTTATTTGTTTCTAGAACCAAATCCAAATGCTGAATACATTTCCTCAGCTCAACATCAGTTACGCTCAAGGAATACTCTTTGCAATAGAAAGCTAGACGACTCAACATCTCGTCAGCCTGCTGATTAGTAAATACTAACAACGAAAGCTCCTTTCTGACAAAAATCAGTGTATCGAGAACTTTTGACAAAAAAAGGGGACGTGGAAACCACGTCCCCTTAGCATAAGCTCGAGTAGATTATCGAGCAACAATCACCACATGGCGATCAGGGTCAGAACCCTCAGAATGAGTATCGACGGCATCATTGCCACGAAGTGCAATGTGAACCAGTCGACGCTCGTAGGCATTCATGGGCGGAAGCGAAACACTCTTATGAGTGCGAATGGCACGCTCGGCAGCAGACTGAGCCATGGAGGCAACCTTGTCCTGACGGCGGCTCTTATATCCCTCGACGTCCACTACAACCGGATACCTAAAGCCAAGTTTACGGCTCACCAGCAAAGAGAACATAACCTGAAGGGCATCAAGGGTGCGACCATGACGGCCAATGAGAACAGCAAGGTCGGGAGCCGTTACATCCAAAATCAGCTCACCCTCGTCGCCCTCATACTCATCGATAGGAGAGTTGGCGGCATCGAAGTGCGAAAGGATGGAACGCAGGATGGAAATCGCAACATCGGCAATGGTGTCGAGCTCCTCATCGGTCAGCTCTTCACCAGCCTTGTAGCGCTGTGCAATCTCGGGATAATCGCCCGCGACCTGCGGGGCAACCTCCTCAAGCATATCCTCGATGATCTCTTCAGACATAACGTACTCCAAAAGTTAGGTACCTAAATAAGATTGATATCCCACTACTTCTTCTTGTGCGGGCGCGGCTTCTTCTCGCGACGAGTGACCTCAACCTGCAGCGGAGCGTTCTTAAGACGCTCCTCCTCATCGGCCTTCGCCTTGTCGATGACCTTCTGCGTCACAAAAATCTGCTGGATAACCTGCCAAGCAGACGAGACGTCGTAGTACAGCAGAACACCAACGGGAAGGCTCCAGCCCATCCAAAGCATCATGACCGTCATGACAACGGCCATCATACGCATGCTCTGAGCCTGCTGGCCGGTCTGGTTGCGCGACATATAGAGCTGCGGAATCAGGGTCAGGACAGCGAACAGGATCAGGCAGACCAGCGCAGGCAGTGCAACCATAAAGCCATCGGCAAAGGAAGCGCTCGGCGTGGTGGTCAGGTCGGGCAGGATGTTGAAGAACGAGAACGTGCCGTCGTTAAAGTACTGCGGCAGGTTGCGCAGCAATGTAAACAGGGCGAACAGGATAGGCATCTGAATCAGCAGCGGCAGACAGCCAGCCATGGGGTTGAACTTGTTCTCGCTGTAGAACTTCTGCATCTCCTCGGCCTGACGCTGAGGATCGTCGGCATAGCGCTCCTGGATCTCGAGCATCTTGGGCTGCAGCACCTGCATGCGAGCCGTCGACTTGGTCGACTTGAGCATGAGCGGCGTTAGCAGCAGACGGATGATGACCACCAGGATGATGATGGACAGGCCCCAGTCGACCGCAAAGGTCTGGATGAGCTTGAGCAGCTCGAAAAGGATGTTAACGATCCAATCCCACATGTAAGTTTTCCTCCGATAGCGAGTGCCCGCTAGGGCACAGGGTCATAACCGCCGACGTGCAGGGGATTGCAGCGAGCGATGCGCCTCACGGCAAGCCAGCAGCCTCTCAAAACACCGTGCTTCTCAATCGCCTGGACGGCGTATTGCGAGCACGTTGGGTAATAAATGCAGGCGTCAGGCAATAAGGGCGAAATAACCTGTTGATATATGCGAATAGGAGCGATGGCAACACGTCGCAAAACGTGATTGCTCATCGCTCCTCCCCGGCAACGCCGGCGCGCTTCATAAGCGAACGCAACGCCTTGTCCATCTCCTGCGGCGAGGAAACCCTCGTCTTGGGAGTTGCGAACAAGATGATGTCATAACCCGCAACGGGAAATCCGCAGCTGCGGGCGGCCTCGCGCATCACACGCTTGGATCGGTTGCGCACGACGGCACAACCGAGTCGCTTAGCACCAACGAAGGCGACCCTTCCGGAGTCGCCTTCGCCAACCGATTCACATATGGTCATTCGAATCAGAGGGTGATTGAAACGACGCCCCTGACTGAACACATGCTCGAAATCTTGCCGAGACTTAATAGTCTTCATGCGAGATGTGTGTATCGCTGCTAGACAGTGAGACGCTTGCGGCCCTTGGCGCGACGACGGGCGAGCACGGCACGACCACCCTTAGTGGCCATACGGGCACGGAAGCCATGGGTCTTGGCACGCTTACGCTTATTAGGCTGATACGTACGCTTCATCTTAAGTTCCTCCTGCTGCATTTCGAGTGTCCGCGGGGACGCGGACGCAGATATAGACACGTGAGCTTGAAGATTGTAGGGAAATCAATGTTCAAATGTCAAGAAATCAAAGGTAAAAGGTTGCGCAGTTCACACGGTTCCCCCATAAGCCAAGCTCGATTTAGCGGTGCATGGCAACTTTTCACGATATTTCATCGAGTTTTCAACAGGTCATGTTGGCAATGTTGAGAACTTTTCGTCCGTTTTCCAAAGTTTTCAACAGGTTTTGAAAAGTTGTCGAAAGATGAGAAACATTGCACGGTGAGCTACTATTTGTTCGAAACCTTTTGGAAGATTGCGAGCGGCATGTCTGACGACTTTTACACCATGGTCGATTCCGGAGACCCGGCACCCGACAACGAGCACATCACCGGCGTGCGCGAAGAGCGTGACGAAGGTGAACAGACGACAACGCAGGCGCCAAAAGCCATGTACGCCGCGCGCATCGCCGTCTATGACGACATGCTGTCGACACCGCGCGTGATCGTCATTGATCCGCAAGATGTCCGCACGTATTTGGAAGAGACGACCAACACCGTCTACCAGTGCATGAAAGAACAAGGTGGCCACATCTCGCTCATGGTCATCCGCGAGATTGTCGAAAACTTTATCCACGCACACTTTGCCGAGCCCATCATCTCGATTCTGGACGGCGGAGACACCATCCGCTTTGCTGACCAAGGACCCGGCATCGACGACAAGGAACGTGCTTTCGACTTTGGCGTTACCAGCGCAAACAGCAAGATGAAGCGCTATATCCGTGGAACCGGAGCAGGGTTTCCCATGGTGCAGGAGTATTTGGAAAACGCCGGCGGTGCCGTATCCATCGAGGACAACATGGGCAACGGCACCGTGGTTACGGTAAGCCTGAACCCTAAACGCGTGCAGGAAATCGAGCGTGCCGGCGGACGCGGCGCTGCCGTGCGGCCCGAGACGGAGCAGCCCACATATCCCCTGCCGGGAGCTTTTGCGCAGCAGCCCGTGGCAACGCAGCAGATGCAGCCCCCCGTGGGACAGATGCAGCCCCCCGTGGGACAGATGCAGCAGCCCGGAATGCTTCCCACACAAGAGTCCCAGGCGGCATCTATGTCGATGCCGCCAAACATGCCAGAGGCCATGCCGCTGGCTGATCAGGATGCAGCAGCAATGCAGCAGGCGACGGGGGCGCCGGGTGGCCAGCAAATGGGCTATCAGCCGTACCAACAGGGATATCCATATCAGCAGATGCCGCCACTGGGGTATGGCCAGCAGTTCCCGCAGCAGTACCAGCAGGGATATCAGCAGCCGTACCAGCAGATGCCGCAGCAGCAGTACAACCCCTGGGCCCAGCAGACGCCTCCGCAGCCTTACCAACAGTGGCCTCAAAGTTTTCAACAGCAAATGCCGCCGACGCAGAGTTCTCAACAACCAGCAGCTCAAATGATGTATCCTAATGCAGTAAATCAGTATGCACAGCCACAACCGGACGTGTTCGTAAGCGATCGCGGCAACGCCGCGCTGGGCTATCTGGCGCAAAATCAAGCGTGCGGTGCAACCGATCTAGCGAGGGTGTTTGGAAACTCGGCCCCCACTTGGTCACGCACACTCAATGACTTGGCGCAGGCCGGCTTGGTCATCAAGCATGGCCAGAAATACCATCTGACCGAACTCGGCGCCGCTCGCGTGCGAGCTCAGAGCTAAAGAACGGGAGAGACAGTGGACGAGGAAGCAAGCATCATCCTGGGGGATGCCATCGCCTTTTGTCAGCGCGACGGCCAAGATGCACGCCTCATCAACATGCTGGGGCAATCGCGCGCCATAAGCCTGACCGAAGATACGCTCACGATCGAGGCCCCCTCGCGCTTTGCCATCGCGCAGCTCAAAAAGCATCAGCCGACTATTGAGGCCTATCTGGAAGAAATCGCCTTTGCACCGATTGCGCTCGACATCGTGGCACCACAAGGCGCCGCGACGGAATCCGCTGCCGCCACGGCGCCCGCCACGGCTCCCGTTGCTTCCCCGGCGGTGCCGGCCTCCGCAGGCGACGCGTCGACGGTCGAGCACCAGCACAGCGATGTTTCCCGTGAAACCATGGCACCGTTGCCGACCGCGGCGGCGACGTCAACGAGCGCACCCGTCACGCACATGCCCATCGCTCACGACGCAGCGGCGAGCGCGGATTCGGGCATTGCAATCAAGAACACGCTCTCGGCCGACGATTTTCGTCGCATGATGAACCAGATGAAGGGCGGAGCGCCGACCAAATCCAAGCAAGCTGCGACCCCCACTTCACCCGTGCCAGCACCGACCGTGCCGGCCGAGCAGAATATGGATGGAGCCCCGCTCGCCGCGAACTCAAAATTTACCTTTGAGAACTTTGTCTACGGCCCCGAGAACAGCCATGCCTATCGCTCGGCACTCAAGTTTGCCGCCCTCGCGGACGAGCGCGGCACATGCACATCACTGTTCATCTACGGCAAATCGGGCCTGGGCAAGACGCACCTGCTGCTTGCCATCAAAAACGAGCTCGCCGAGAAGTCGCCCGAGATCAAGGTCAAGTATGCCAACTCCCAGGCATATCTGGACGACCTGATGACCGAGTTCGACCGTCAAAAGAAGAGCAACGCCCCCATCATGCAGGCGTACCACGGCGTGGACGTGCTCATCATCGATGACATCCAAAACATCATCGGCAAGCGTGCGAGCGTGGACTACTTTTTCCAGCTCATGGACGAGTTCATCCGCAATAACAAGAAGGTCGTCATCGCGGCAGACCGTGCCCCCAAGGACCTGAGCATGGACGAACGTCTGACCAGTCGCTTCAACGCCGGCATGCTCTGCCTGGTCGCAGAGCCCAGCTACGAGATGAAATACAAGATCTTGCAGCGCTATTACGAGAACACCATCGTCGCCGCTCCCGAGGCAGGCGACGACTCACTGCTGGCGGCCTACGGGGGCGACGGCGGGCACCTGACCGATGAGCACTTTAAGCACATGGCAGAGGTGTCGGGCACCAACATCCGCGAACTCGAGAGCTTCTGCGAGCGCTGCGCCGGCGAGGCGGGCGACCGCGAACGCGAGGGCGGGGAGCTCACCTTTGACGATATCGACGCCATCGCCAGCCAGTACTTCGACACATCGGCCAAAAAGATCAACGTGCAAACGGTTCAGTCCGTCATCGAAGAGCAGTACGGCGTGACGCACGAGGAGCTCATCGGCCCGCGTCGCAACGCCAATATCGCCAAAGCACGCCATATCGCTATCTACCTGGCCATCGAGATGTGCGAGATGACGACCACGGCGGTGGGCGCCGAATTTGGCAACCGCAACCACTCGACCGTCAGCACGAGCTACAAAAAGGTCCAGAAGATGATCCAGGAAGACCGCACCGTCACCGAAGACCTTAAGTCGCTGCGCGATAAAATTACACTGCGCACGTAGGGAAATAGAGACACCTGTTGAAAACTTGTCGAAACCACGGGCATAAGGTGTCTAAAACCCAACCCGCGGTGATGAAAAGTTTTGCGCAGGTTTTGAACGTGGAAAACCACCCCTGTTGCACACAGGTTGCTGTCGATTCTCTTTTTGGGTCTGACCTGCGTCTTTGGGAGTAATCAACAGTTTCGTCAGTGCTATTACTATTATTAAGATATTTATATCTATAGAAAGGTATTAAAAGATGAAGTTCACCGTCAGCCAGAGCTCGCTTACACAAGCCATCGGCGTCGTTATGAAGGGTGTCGCTTCGGCATCCACCCTCCCCATCCTGTCGGGCGTGCTCGTTAAGGCCCAAGACGGCATCTTGGAATTCCAGACCTCTAACTACACCATCTCGATCCGTCATCGCATCGCGGCGCATGTCGAAGAAGAGGGCGAGATGGTTATCCCCTGTAAGATGCTCTCCAATATCACCAAGACCCTCCCCGATGCCCCGGTCACCTTTGAGCTGTCCGAGCGCCAGGTGCTGATCAGTTGCGAGAAGAGCTCGTTCCGCCTGAACACGCTCGATGCCAATGACTTCCCTGAGTTTCCGGCCTATGCCATCGAGAGTGCCGTGGAGCTGCCGACCGATATCTTGTCCGAGATGGTCGGCCGCGTGTGGCGCGTCACCTCGACCGACAAGGCTCGCCCCATCCTGGGCGGCGTGCACATGAAGGTCGAGAACAACACCGTGCGCCTGGTGGCGACCGATTCCTTCCGCTTGGCCGTGTGCGATACGCAGGTCGAGACCTCGACCCTCGAGGGCTCCTTTGAGCTCAACGTTCCGGCTGACGCCTTTAACGACGCACTGAACATCATGGCCAGCCAGGCGACCATCATGATCGGGGCTACCGACACCCAGGTCGTCTTTGAGGCCGGCAACACCACCTACGTGTCGCGTCGTATCGAGGGCGTGTACCCCAACTACAAGCAGCTCATCCCCGATTCGTGCGTGACGAGCGTCAAGATTGACGTCGCCGCCTTTAACGCCGCCCTCAAGCGCGTGGCCGTTATCGCGAGCGCCAACCCCGCCGTCAAGTTCGAGATCGATGTCGAGAACGGGCAGATGGGCCTGTCCTCCATTTCCAATGACCAGGACCTTGCGCAGGAGACGATCGATGTCGAGGCCGAGGGCGAGTCGGGCACCATCGCCTTCAACTACCACTACATCTTCGGCTGCCTCAATGCCCTGTCCAAGGAGAAGGAGATCACGCTGGAGCTCAAGAGCTACTCGCAGGCGGGCATCTTCAAGTCCTACGACAAGATCAACTACCTGTACCTGGTCATGCCGGTCCGCATCTAGCGCTGCGCCATGACCATGTTCGCCCGCGATCTTTCCGTCGCGCACTACCGCAGCTTCGATAGCTATCGTCTTGCCCTGGACGAGGGCGTGACGATACTTGCGGGACCAAACGCGGCGGGAAAGACCAATCTCATAGAGGCGCTGCAGCTGCTGACGAGCGGCGCCTCGTTTAGGCATCCGACCGCAGCCGAGCTCGTCCATGACGGCGTGGGCTCGTGCAAGGTCGAGCTGAGGCTCGAGGGCGACGGCCGCGTGCTTGATATGGGATTGAGCGCGGAGGACGGTAAGCGCTCGTTTAGCCGCAACGGCAAGAGATGCTCTGCCGCCGGTGTACGCGGGGTTCTGCCGAGCGTGCTGTTTTGCCCTGACCATCTGGACATGGTTAAGCGAGGCGCCAGTGTGCGCCGCGCCGCCCTCGATGACTTTGGCATGCAGCTGAGCGCACGCTATGCCGATCTTGCGAGCACCTATGGGCGCTGCGTGACCCAGCGTAACGCCTTGCTCAAGGAGACCTGGTGCTGCCGTGAGATGCTCGGCGCGTGGAACGATTCGATTGCCCGCGCGGGCGCGGCTCTGCTCGTGCACCGGTTGGCCCTGCTCGACCGGCTGGCGGGCCATGTACACACTGCCTACGGGCAAGTGGCGTCCGGCGAGGCTGCCAACGTGACCTATACGTCCACACTGGGGGATTTGCCCCAGGTCGAGGATCGCGAAGAGCTGAAGGGCTGGGCGTACGAGCGCATGCTGGCCGCCCTTGATGAGCACGCCGACGAGGAAATTCGCCGCGGCGTGACGTTGGTGGGACCGCATCGCGACGAGATTGAATTTACCGTGGCGGGTCGCTCCGCCCGTTCATTTGCCAGCCAAGGACAGCAGCGAACGTTGGTACTGTCCTGGAAGGTGGCCGAGGTGGCCGTGGCTCGCGATGTTCTGGGTACTGCTCCGCTGTTGCTTCTGGACGACGTGATGAGCGAGCTCGACGGCGAGCGCCGCGGTGCTTTTCTGCGGCTGATCGGCGATGATATCCAAACGGTCATAACCACGACCAACCTGGGGTACTTTACCGATGATCTGCTTGATCGAGCCAAGGTGGTGAGCATGGGTGAGACGTGCTAATTACGAGCGCGAGAGCGAAACGGTCGCCTTCAGTGGGTTTTTGAACGCAGAGCGCCAGCGCATCCTGGCGGCCGCGACACCTGAGCGCCGCGCGCAGATGGAGGCTGCAGAGGAATCTCGTGCGGTCTATCGCGCGTGGAATGCGGTGTGCTCGGGCACGCGCGAGGGGCGGCATGTGACGGGTCTGCGCTACCTGCCCGAGTCCAATGAGCTGCTGGTATATCTCGATTCGCCCTCGTGGACGCAGGAAATGACGCTGTTGCGCGAGATCATCCGCGCGCGTATGGAGCGCGCCGGTGCGCATGTGGACGGCCTGGTGTTCAAAACCACCGCGCCCGGTCACACGCCACCCGCCGCCAAGGAGCGCCTGCGCCCGGCGACGACCGAGCGCCCGCCGGCCCCGCACGCCGACCTAAGTGAGGCCGAGCGCACCGAGATCGAGCGCCAAGCGGCACCCATCGAGGACCAAAAACTGCGCGAGGCCCTCGAGAACGCCATGAGAGCCAGTGCCGAGTGGGCCAAGGGCGTGCAAAGCAAAAAAGAGCCTTAAATCGCATCTGGTGGCCTTGTAGAGCCAAATACCCTCGTTCCCGAGGGTATTTTTTTACGATAAACTAGTAAGGCTGTACACATTTTCTTGACTGAAGGAGGACGTGTGGCAAACGAAAACGATTACGATGGCGGCGAGATTAAGATTCTCGAAGGTCTCGAGGCCGTTCGTAAGCGCCCGGGCATGTATATCGGCTCGACGAGCGCCAGCGGTCTGCATCACCTGGTGTGGGAGATCGTTGACAACTCCGTCGACGAGGCCATGGCCGGTTTCTGCACCGAGATCCAGGTGACGGTCCACGCCGACAACTCCATCACGGTCGTCGACAACGGGCGCGGCATCCCCGTCGACGAGCACCCTGTTAAAAAGATCCCGACGCTCGAGGTCGTCATGACGATCTTGCACGCCGGCGGTAAGTTCGATAACTCGGCCTATAAGGTCTCGGGCGGCCTGCACGGCGTGGGCATCTCCGTCGTCAACGCACTGTCCAAGCGCGTGGTCGTTCAGGTTCGTCGCGATGGCAACACCTACGAGATGGAGTTCTCGCGCGGCAAGACCGTTAAGAAGATGGAGGTCGTGGGCACCTCGGATTCGACGGGCACCACCGTCACCTTCTGGCCCGACGACGAGATCTTCGAGACATGCATCTACGATTTCGATACGCTGCACAACCGTCTGCAGGAGACGGCGTTCCTCAATAAGAACCTCAAGATCGTGCTGACCGACGAGCGCGAGGCGACTCCCCACGTGGAGGAGTTTTGCTACGAGGGCGGCATCATCGACTTCGTCAAGTTCCTCAACGAGGGCAAGGACGTCCCCGAGGCCTTTAAGGAGCCCATCTACATCGAGGGCAAATCGGACCCGGACGCTCCCGTGGCCAAGATGGGCGAGGTCGAGGTTTCCCTGCAGTGGAATAGCGGCTACGGCGAGAACGTCATGTCGTTTGCCAACGACATCTACACCCCCGAGGGCGGCATGCACCTTGAGGGCTTCCGCACCGCGCTCACCCGCGTGATCAACGACTACGCGCGCAAACAGAACCTGCTCAAGGAAAAAGACGCCAACCTGACCGGCGACGATGTGCGCGAGGGCCTTTCGGCCGTTATCTCGGTCAAGCTGCCCGATCCGCAGTTTGAGGGCCAGACCAAGGCCAAGCTCGGTAGCTCCTATATGCGCGCGCTCACGCTCAAGATCGTGACCGATGGACTCGCCGATTACCTCGAGGAGCATCCCAAGCCCGCTCGCGAGATCGTCAAGAAGGCGCAACAGGCCTGCAAGGCGCGAAACGCTGCCCGCAAGGCGCGCGAGGCGACCCGTCGCAAGAGCCTGCTCGAGACGGCGTCCCTGCCCGGTAAGCTCGCTGACTGCTCGGTACGCGATGCCGAGCTGACCGAGCTCTTCATCGTAGAGGGCGACTCGGCAGGCGGTTCGGCCAAGGACGGCCGTCGCCGAGACATCCAGGCGATTCTGCCCCTGCGCGGCAAGATTCTGAACGTCGAGCGCGTTGGTGACCATCGCGCGTTCTCAAGTGACACCATCCAGTCGCTGATTACCGCGATCGGCTGCGGCGTCACGACGAGTGCCGGCGACGGCGGCGACTTCGATATCACCAAGGCGCGCTACCACAAGATCATCATCATGACCGATGCAGACGTCGACGGTGCGCACATCCGCATCCTGCTGCTGACGTTCTTCTACAAGTACATGCGTCCGCTGATCGATGCCGGCTACGTCTATGTTGCCTGTCCGCCCATCTTTGGCATTAAGGTGCGCAACAAGATCCACTACGTGTATCCCAACGGCCGCCAGCCCGAAGACGAGATCCTGCGCGACACCATCCAGAGTCTGGGCCTGAACCCTGACGACAACGACGAGGACGGCAAGGCCAAGGACGGCAAGATCACCAAGAAGCGCAAGGGCTATACCGTCCAGCGCTACAAGGGCCTGGGCGAGATGGACCCCAAGCAGCTTGCCTCGACGACGATGGACCCCAAGACCCGTATCCTGCAGCGCGTGTCGATCGAGGACGCCGTGGTTGCGGACCGCGCCGTGCGCGAACTGATGGGTTCCGAGGTCGGCTATCGCCGCGAGTACATCGAGAAGCACGCCCACGACGCACGTTTCTTGGACGCCTAGCTTTCCCAGGCGCCCCATCTTGCCCTTCAGGATTTCGGGCGCCGCACGCAAGGTGTGCGCCCTCATCCTTCAGGGCAACTTGGGGCACCTGGAAAACCTAGGAGGGTTATCCGGTGTTCCCGGTAATCCGTCTCCGTGGTAGGGAACTAATGGACCACGCAAACCATGAGGAGGTAACGTGGCAGACGATATCAACAATAACGAGGGTATGGGCGAGGCCGGCGATGCCGGCATGCCCGACGATCTGAAGCGCCTGCTTGCCCGTGCTGAGCAGGGCGAGGACGGCGATCCTGACGCCTATAACCCCGATGCCGATGATGACGAGGAAGAGGACGACGACGGTGAGCTCGAGGAGAGCTTTGGCGAAGTCGATCGTGGCGCCTCGGCCGGCGAGGATATCAACGGCGGCCAGCTCCAGATTTCGGAGTTTGGCCGCGAGATGAAGCAGTCGTTTATCGAGTATTCGATGTCGGTCATCACGGCGCGCGCCCTGCCAGACGTGCGCGATGGCTTAAAGCCGGTGCACCGCCGCATCCTGTACGCGATGAACGAGAGCGGCATCTACCCCAACCGCCCGCACAAGAAGTCGGCCTGGACGGTCGGCGAAGTTATCGGTAAGTACCACCCGCATGGCGACTCCGCGGTCTATGAGGCCATGGTCCGCCTGGCGCAGTGGTTCTCCATGCGCACGCCGCTCATCGACGGTCACGGCAACTTCGGCAACATCGACGGCGACGGCGCGGCAGCCATGCGTTACACCGAGAGCCGCCTGGCCAAGCCCGCCATGGAACTGCTGCGTGACCTGCAGAAGGATACCGTCGACTGGCAGCCCAACTACGACGAATCGCTCGCCGAGCCTCAGGCGCTGCCTGCGCGCTTCCCCAATCTGCTGGTCAACGGTAGCCAGGGCATCGCCGTCGGCATGGCCACCAACATCGCCCCGCACAACCTCACCGAGGCGATCGAGGCCACCTGCTACCTGATCGATAATCCCGACGCCACTGTCGACGAGCTCATGCAGATCATGCCCGGTCCGGACTTCCCCACCGGCGCCATCATCATGGGCAGCGCCGGCATTAAGCAGAGCTACGAGACCGGCCGCGGCTCCATTACCGTGCGCGCCAAGGCCCACGTGGAATCCACCAAGACCGGCCGCAACCGCCTGGTCTTTACCGAGATTCCCTACATGGTCAACAAGGGCACCCTGCAGGAGAAGATCGCCCAGCTCGTCAACGACAAGCGCATCGAGGGCATCTCGGATATGCGCGATGAGTCCAACCAGAAAGGTATCCGTCTGGTCATCGAGCTCAAGAAGGGCGTCATTCCGCAGGTCGTGCTCAACAACCTGTATAAGTACACCTCGCTGCAGACGACCTTTGGCGCCAACAACCTGGCGCTTGTCAACGGCGTCCCCAAATGTCTGAGCCTGCGCGAGATGCTGCAGCACTACATCGACCACCAGGTCGACGTCGTCACCCGCCGCACCCGCTTCGACCTTAAGAAGGCCCAGGCCCGCGCGCATATCCTCGAGGGCTACCTGATGGCTCTCGACCATATTGACGAGGTCATCAGCATCATCCGTTCCTCGCAGACCGATTCCGAGGCCAGCAGCCGCCTGATCGAGCGCTTTGGCTTTACGCCCGAGCAGACCACGGCCATCCTCGAGATGAAGCTGCGTCGCCTGACCGGCCTGGAGCGCGACAAGATTCAGGAAGAGCTGGACGGCCTGCGCCGCGCCATCGCCTACTACGAGGACCTGCTGGCGCACGACGAGAAGATCCTGGGCGTCATTAAGGAAGAGATGCGCGAGATCTCCAAGAAATTTGGCGATAAGCGCCGCACCGAGATCAGCCAGGTCGAGAAGGACCTGGACGTCGAGGACCTCATTGCCGACGAGGACATGGTCGTGACCATCACCCACACCGGCTATGTCAAGCGCATCCCGGTGGCCGCCTACCGCGCCCAGAAACGCGGCGGCAAGGGCGTGTCGGGCGTCAACCTCAAAGAGGACGATGTCATCGACGAGATGTTCATCGCGTCCACGCACGAGTACGTGCTGTTCTTCTCGAGCAAGGGCAAGGTCTATCGCCTGAAGGTGCACGAGCTGCCGGTGGGTACGCGCCAGGCGCGCGGTACCGCGATCGTCAACCTGCTGCCCTTCGAGGAGGGCGAGAAGATCGCGAGCGTCATCAGCTGCCGCGAGTTCCCTGCCGACGAGTATCTGATGTTTGCCACCAAGAGCGGCATGGTCAAGAAGACCGTGATGAGCGCATATGACCGCAGCCGTCGCGACGGCCTGATCGCTATCAACCTGCGTGACGACGACGCGCTGCTGAACGTGCGCCGCGTGCGCGAGGGCGACAAGATTATCCTGGCCACCACTGCGGGCAAGGCGATCATGTTCTCCGAGGAGCAGGTGCGCGCCACCGGCCGCGATACCAGCGGCGTTCGCGGTATCGGTATGAAGGACGGCGTGAGCGTTCTGGGCATGGAAGTCACTAACGGCAACGGCGATCTATTCGTCATCACCGAGCGCGGCTACGGCAAGCGCACGCCGGTCGCGGACTACCCGGAACAGAATCGCGGCGGCCAGGGCGTCTACACCATCCAAATGACCGAGCGTAAGGGCAACCTCGCGGCCATGAAGACGGTGGGCCCGCAGCACGAGCTGTTCATCGTGACGGAGGGCGCGACGGTCATTCGCGTCAAGACCGATGAGATTAGCCAGACTGGCCGCGCTACCCAGGGCGTCAAGATGATGACCGTCGACGACAACGACCGCATCTGTGCCGTAGCCCGCATGACGGCCGCCAAAGAGAAGCCCGAAGGAGAAGCCACAGAAGACGGCTCTGCCCCCGAAGAAACCCCTGTCGACCTAGGCGACGGCAACGACATGCCAGAAGATCTCCTCGACGAGTAAGAGGCCCTAGCTGGTAGAAAATATCAGACCCCATATATCGGCGGTCGGCGCACTGCGCGTCGACCGCTTTTTTGAAAACTTTGGGACTCGCGTTCGCCCCGGCCGCACGGCGGCATGTGAAGTCGATCGCGAGTTCCGCACGAGCCGGAGAGCACTTAATGTGCTCTCTGCGCGAGTCAGGACTGTCCGAGCAGGCGACTTCACATGCCGCCGTGCGGCCGGGGCGAACACCCTCCAAAGATTTTCAAAAAAGTTGTTGACGCGCGTGTAACGACTCGTCTAATATATCCCTTGCGCGATGGACCTGTAGCTCAGTTGGTTAGAGCGTCCGGCTGATAACCGGGAGGTCACAAGTTCGAATCTTGTCAGGTCCACCACTTTCTTTCGCAATAAACACCCCAGCGAGAGCCGAGTCGCCGCTGGGGTGTTTATTACTGTCTCCGTGGGGGTTTAGCTCAGCTGGGAGAGCGCGGGCTTTGCAAGCCTGAGGTCAGGGGTTCGATCCCCCTAACCTCCACCATGATGGACCTGTAGCTCAGTTGGTTAGAGCGTCCGGCTGATAACCGGGAGGTCACAAGTTCGAATCTTGTCAGGTCCACCATCAAAACCGTGAAGAGCCCTGGGGCGTTGCCTCGGGGCTTTTTTCTTACCTACTGAAAGTAGTCAAAAAAGCCCCGTCCCAAATTAACTACTTTGATTTTGTGTGCTGTGCGAAAGATTGGGTAGTATAGCTATTCAATGCGGCGGGCTGCCGCGTGTTAACCGCTACGTACCGGAGGTGTTCCATGGTTCGTGTCGACATAGAGACCATCGTCATGGCCGCCGGTCCCGTGCCATCGCTTATCGTGCTTCGTGAGCGCAGCAGCAAATCGGACTCGCCCGCGCCGCTGCGTTCCCTTTCCATTCAGACTGGTTCGTTTGAAGCTGCTGCCATCAGCCGCGGCATCGATAGCGGCCGCGCCGAGCGCCCGATCACCCATGACCTGTTGCTCGATACCGTTGACGCCCTGGGCGCCAAGCTCGAGCGCATCGAGATCGTCCGCGCCGAGCCGCCGGTGTTCTACGCGACGATCGTCGTACTGGCCGATGGCGAGGAGCGCAAGATCGACGCTCGTCCCAGTGATGCCATTGCCCTTGCCGTGCGCAGCAATGCTCCCATGTTTGTGGAGGACGACATCATGAATCGCCTGGGCACTGTTTCTACCCACGCCGAGGAAGTCGACGACGAGCAGGAGTTCGAGAAGTTCGACGAGTTCGTCCATACGCTCTCCCCCGATGACTTCTAAATGCGGGGCGGTAGGGTTGCGGAGTGTTCGCTGATGGCCAGCGGTATGTCGGCTGAGGCAGCGGCCATTGCGCGCGAGGCCCAGATGCGCTCGGAGGCATCCGAGGCGGCACGCATTGCCTATGTGACGCAGGCCCGCACGCTTCGCGAGCGCCGCGGCTCGTTTATCAAGATGGTTGTCGTCTCCGCCCTTGTCGCGGCAATCTGCTCGCGCCTTCGTGGTACAGTTGGTGCGCTTGGGTTTTCGATTTCAACAGGCTTGGTAATCTGGGGTGTGGTCGATGCAGTAATGCTGACCAACCAGATCAAGGTACTCGACAAGCGCGCGATGGATATGATGCGCGCCCGCGACGCTGCCGCCAAGATCGCTGCCGAGGCACAACAACTGTAACGACGCCGGATTCGATGGGAAGGTCTAGAGATGGCACAGGATATGCAGGACGCCGGTAACGTCTCCGCCGAGCTCGACGCCATGGTGTGTGACCTGATTGGTGCGTTCTTGGACGACCTTGCCGCCGGCGAGAATCCGGGCGTAGTTGTGGCGATCGAGGACGCTGCTTCCAACCGATATCTGGCGGCGCTCGACGAGGACGGCGAGGAGGCATGCCTGGAGGCCGCCACCAACTTTATCTCCGAGCACAAGATGGGCCTCAAGGACGAGGGCCTGGGCCGTATCGCCCGCTATGCCATCGGCTACACCGGTTGCGTTGAAATTGATGGCGGCTATCACGATGCCCTGCTCGTGAGCTTCTTCGAAACCACGCTCGAGAGCGGTTTTTCGGCATATGTGCTGTATGAGGGCATGGGCGCCGGCGATGGTTTTATGTGGAGCGACCCTGAACCTGCAGGTGAGGAAACCCCTCTTATCTAAAATCGCTAAAATAAACGAGTTTTCGGTAAAAGGCTCAATATTCCCGCTGAGCGTTGCATTGCTGGGCGGGCCGCATACGCGTGCCGTTTGTATATGGATAGAAGATAGGGGAACTACATGCGCGTAGACAATCTGAGGAACATCGCCATCATCGCCCACGTCGACCACGGCAAGACGACGATGGTCGACAAGCTCCTGCGTGCCACGGACGCCTTCCGTGCCAACCAGCAGGTCGAGGACCGCGTCCTGGATTCTAACGACCAGGAGCGCGAGCGCGGCATTACGATCCTCGCCAAGAACATCTCTATCGAGTACAAGGACGTCAAGATCAACGTCATCGACACCCCGGGCCACGCCGACTTTGGCGGCGAGGTCGAGCGCGTGCTGCGCATGGCTGACGGCGCCCTGCTGCTGGTCGACGCCTTTGAGGGCCCCATGCCCCAGACCCGCTTCGTGCTGCGTCACGCTATCGACACCGGCCTCAAGATCATGATCGTCATCAACAAGATCGACCGTCCGGGTGCCAACCCCGAGAAGGCCTACAACGACTGCCTCGACCTCATGGCCGACCTGGGTGCTACCGACGACCAGCTCGAGTTCGCCATGGAGCACGTTGTCTACGCCAGTGCCATGAACGGCTTTGCCCGCCTCGATCCCGAGGACGGCAACATGGACATGTACCCGCTGCTCGACATGATCATCGACGACATGCCCGCGCCCGAGGTTGACGAGAACGCCCCGCTGGCCATGCAGTGCGTTACCATCGACCACTCCAACTTTGTCGGCCGCATCGGCATCGGCCGCGTGTACTCCGGCACCATCCACCAGGGCGACCAGATCCTGGTTGTGAAGAACGACGGCTCCAGCGCTACCGCCACCGTCAAGCAGCTCTTTACCTTCGACTACCTGGGCCGCACCGAGTGCCAGGAAGTCGGCGCCGGCGACATCGCCGCCGTTGTGGGTATCGACCGCACCGATATCGGTGATGTCTACACCGATCCCGAGAACCCCGTCGAGCTCGAGCCCATCGAGATCGACCCGCCGACCCTGTCCATCGTCTTTGAGGCCTCGACCTCCCCGCTCGTCGGCCGCGACGGCGATATTGTGGGCGCCCGTCAGCTCAAGGAGCGCCTGTTCAACGAGGCCGAGAACAACGTGACCATGAAGATCGAGGAGCTCGAGGACAAGAGCGGCGTCGAGGTCTCGGGCCGCGGCATCCTGCACCTGTCCGTCCTGATGGAGTCCATGCGTCGCGAGGGCTTTGAGTTCCAGGTCGGCCGTCCCCGCGTTCTGTTTAAGAAGGACGAGAACGGCAACAAGATGGAGCCCGTCGAGCAGGCCGTCGTCGAGTGCCCGGACGAGTACTCGGGCAAGGTCGTCGAGGTCTTTGGTACCTCGGGCGGCATCATGACGAGCATGGATACCTCGGGCATCGTGACCCACCTTGAGTTCAAGATCCCGACGCGCGGCATCATGGGTCTTAAGAACCGCATCATGAACGTCACCCACGGCGAGGGCGTGTTCTACCACACCTTCCTGGAGTACGGCCCCTACGCCGGCGAGATCGGCAACCGTCAGAACGGCGCCATGATCTCCATGACCACCGAGAAGGCCGTTGCCTACGCCCTGGGTACGCTGCAGGAGCGCGGCCAGCTGTTTGTTGAGCCGGGCACCGAGTGCTACGAGGGCATGATCGTGGGCGAGCGCAGCAAGGCCGGCGACATGGTCGTCAACATCGCCCGTACCAAGAACCTGGGCAACCAGCGCTCTTCGACCTCCGACATCTCCGTGCAGCTGGTGCCGCCTCGCACCTTCTCGCTGGAGGAGGCGCTGGAGTACATCGCCGACGACGAGCTGGTCGAGATCACTCCCAAGAACATTCGCCTGCGCAAGCGTCTGCTCAACGCCACCGACCGCAAGAAGGCTGCCGTTCGCGCCGGCCAGGTCAACAAATAAGCGCTGAGGTTTATAGTCGCCAATAAGAAAGGGCGTCGACCGTTATGGTCGGCGCCCTTTTTGGTGCAAGGGGGACGGGTTAGTTTGTACCACCGCAAAGGTGCCTGTCCCCATTGTGGTGGTTTGGCCAGCTTAAGTGGTGGGGAGTCCTGGCATGTTGGCGGGCTGCTGCGGTTTGAGGTGGGCGTTGCGCCAGATGATCTGGATAACGTAGCCGAGCGTGAAGACGAAGGCTACGCCGCTGATGAAGTTGCCTGCGAGAGGGATTGCCGTGAGCACACCCGCGATTATGCCGCCGACGGCTGCCATGGCGTAGCGGTTCTGGCTGTGTCCGACCATGCGCGCGATGGCACAACCCGCAAAGGCCGCAGAGACGAGCGCGATACCGATAACGCTGCACATAAGGGCTCCAGCAAGCGACAGGCCGGCAATCGAGATAATCAACAGCAGGACGGCGGGGACGATAGCCACCGTGCCCAGAAGACCGCTCACCCACAGGGGCGTGGGGCGCTGGTGGAGCATGCCGGCGGCACTGGCGGTCGCACGCGGAAAGACGAGCTCGAGCAGCAGAGCGACAAAGCAGGTCGAGAGTGCCGCGGCGACGATGCCGCCGATGACATCGTTAACGGTGGAAGTATCCTCGTTCTCGGTGCGGTCGATCTTGAGCGCGCCGACCTCGGCTCCCGCGGCGCGTTCGGGGTCCTCGGAGACGTGCGCGTTCACGGTGCCGGTGATGTGGGCGTTCTTGCCCAGGATGAGCTTATCGGCCCAAACCTCGACATCGCCCTCGACGGTGCCATCGATGGTCACCGTATCGCCCGCAAGCGCTGCCGACTTGGTAGAGCCGCGCAGGGCAACCGTCTCGCCTATCGCGTAAAAACAGTTGGCAGAGCTGTCGGTGTTGAGCACAACGTGCTGACCGACGACCGTGACGCTGCCATCAACCGTGGTCTTGGCGATATCGATAGTGCGTGCCGCCAAGCGGACGGCGCCGCCCACCGTGCAGTCGCGGGTGGAGAGGCTCTCGCCTGCTGCAATTATGTCGCGGCCGATGGACGCATCATCCAAGTTGAGGGCCTGTCCGGCCCAGTACAGGTCACCCTCGACGCCAGACGGATTGGCGTCATTGTCGGTCGCAAGGACATTGCCTGCGGTGTCCGTGCCGGCGAACGACGCCGTGGGAAGAGCGGTGAGCGCGAGCGCGATGAGCGCGAATGCCATAAGCAGGCAGCGACGCATCTTGTGTGACGGCGCCGTCGCGGTTTGATTGAAAGCCATGGTTGATCCTTTTGTTAGGTGTTCGGCATATATCTAACAGGGTACCCAACGTGCGAGCGCTCTAAAAGAACCTCTCGGTTGCATTTCGAAGGGTCGTGCCGTGCTGTCTACTTTTTACGGTGCAAGAAGCGCGCGATATCTTCTTCGGTGGGGCTTTTGATGTCAAAGCGCAGCGAGAGCCAGCGCAGACCCATGGTCACGACAACGCATACGACCAGCGCGGCGACATTGCTCATGATGCCGCTCATAACGAGACACACATAGCTTGTCGATCCGGCGATGGCGGCGATGGCATAAAAGTTAGTACGTTGGAAAATGCCCGGAACCACGCCCATAAAGCCGTCGCGCAACATGCCGCCGCCCACCGCGGTGAAAAAGCCCATCATGATGCACACCGCCGGCGCAAAGCCGTAGACTAGCGCCTTGTCTGCTCCAGTGGCGGCGTAGATGCCGACCGAGATGATGTCGAGCAGGGGAATGAGTTTTTCGGGTTTGTCGACGATTGCCGGGAAAATATAGATGATGGCTGCCGTGGCAATGGAAAGCGGCAGCGCCATCGGCTGGTTGAGGATGTAGACGTTGCCCACCTGCAGCGTCATGTCGCGCAAAAGACCGCCGCCCAGACCGCAGACCACCGCGAGCGCGACCGCGCCCACCAGGTCGAGCTTGTGCTCGCGCGCAACCAGCACACCCGAGATCGATGCAGCGACAACAGCGAACATCTCGAGCCAAAACGGAATAGCGACCATGGCATCCGATGCATGCGAGGTAATGGTCATAGCGGCGACGACGGGCAAGATGGGGTCCTTTGGATTGTGGGTTTAGACAATGCCCGTACATAGTACATGGTTGGCGGGCGTGGCGACCCTATTGCTCGGCAAACGGTCGGGACTGGGTGGGGGCATGGCGTTGCTGGAATGCCAGGGGTCCAGAACATGTACGTCACCCTCCAAAAACGACATTTTCCGACATCTTTGGAGGCTGACGTACATGTTTGGATTGAGCTCACAGCATGAGTGAGTTGATTTACTCACATCCGGTATATTTCCCCACTTCAACGGACATAAGAGTTGGATACCGGCTCAGAGCGAGAGGCCCTCAATGGATACCCCTGTTCTCATTTCGCATAAAACCGCATGGCTTGTCCATCATGCACCCCAGAATTTGGTTCAGTCTCTTGCGCGGCACGACTACCAGATAGGCGCACAAGGCATCTCCACCCAGCAACGTGTTGCGCGCATACGACAGGCCCTTACCGACTGCGGCATTCCGTCCGATATGCTTAAGACTATCGATATCGCGGTTGTATTCGAATTTGAGCGAATTCGTACCAAAGGCGTCGTTTGCCACATTCTTGGACAAAATCTTCCCTACGAGCATATTAACGAGTTGACGCCCGGAATCTTCATCACCGACGAAGCCTTCACCTTCGCGCTCGCTGCCGAGTGGATGGATAGGATCGAATATCTCGAATATGGCTATGAAGTTTGCGGCGATTATCGCATGAGGCTCAATCCCGCCGACCCTTATACCGAGCAACCAGCCACCACCTCCAAGGATGAAATAACCGAACTGCTCGATCGGCACCCCGGCAAACCCGGTGCCACACGTGCACGGCTTGCGCTCAGGCACATCTACGATCACTCGGCCTCGCCTATGGAGACCGCTTCGGCAATCGCCCTCTCGCTCCCAACAAGCGAAGGCGGCGTTGGCATCCGAGGTATCGAACTCAACAAACCGCTCGAGATCCCTCAACGTCTCTGGCATTGCGCCAAAGCTCGAACACTCAAAATCGATGCGCTCGTGACCTATAAGCGCAGGGCGCTCGGTATCGAATATAAGGGCGGTTTTCACGATGAGCTCGAGCGCAAGGGAGCAGATGCGGAGCGAGAGGCCGTTCTCTCCCAAATGGGATATCGAATCGTTACGCTCACTTCGGCTCAGTTCAGTAGTCAGCTCGCCTTTCACCGCGCCATGAACAACATTCGCGAAGCACTCGGCATGCCTCGCTGTACCGACACCGGGTACCAGAGAAAACAAAACGAACTACGCAAGGCACTTATCCGCAACTGGAAAAGCATACGAGACGAGGAGGCACCTTCCGAATAGTGCCGCTCCCGTGAGCTCAATCCAAACGTGTACGTCAGCCTCCAAAGATGTCGAAAAATGTCGGTTTTGGAGGGTGACGTACATGTTTGGGGAAGCGTGGGATCGAGACGTATTTCGATAACAAAAAAGCTCCCATTCTTGGGAGCTTTCTCAAGCAAAATGGCGGAGGAGGAGGGATTCGAACCCTCGTGACCTTATACAGGCCAAACGGTTTTCGAGACCGCCGCATTCAACCACTCTGCCACCCCTCCGCGTGGGGTAAAAACAAAGCAGGCTCAAAGGCCTGCTTTGGAATTAACTGGCGGAGAGTCAGGGATTTGAACCCTGGAGACGCTTTTGACGCCTACACGATTTCCAATCGTGCTCCTTCGGCCACTCGGACAACTCTCCGTTAAATGCGAAAGTCAGTATACACGAGGAATCGCAAAGTGCAAACAGAAAAGTTGGCATTTTTTGAAACGTTTGGCTTCGTGATGGGATCTAGAAGGCCAAAAACGGGCTCTGACCAGCATGGCTGCATGCAGCAAATTGTTCAAAATAGGTATTTATAGACGACGTGTCAGCAATTTTAAAAATCTTTGAACGGTGTTGTGAACCACTGGTATGCATTTGGCGACCACAGCCTTGCAATTGCTGACCTGCAGTTTGATTCGGTTTGTCCCCGCAGCGCCGTATCTTGTCCACAGATCCGTCAAGCATTTGGTCAGCATTTGGTTGGAAGACGCATGAAGCGCCGTGTGAGTATGGACATATGTGGAGGTCATGAGGTTGTAGCTGCATATTCTTGCAGCCTGGGAGGTTGAAAGATATTATTACCAAGTCTTTTCCTGCTTCAGGCGCACCTTCACGACCTGAAGCCACATTTGCCCAGAGGAGGTGACAATATGAAGGCTTATGAACTGCTGTTCTTTGTTGACCCGTCGCTCGACCCCGAGACTCGTCTCGCTGTTATGAAGCGTATCGATACCACGATCGCTGAGGGCGCTGGCAAGGTCGACTCCGTTGACGAGTGGGGCAAGCGCAAGCTCGCCTACGAGATCAACGACCTCACCGATGGTGACTACACCCTCATCAACTTCCACGCAGATCCTACCCAGATCGCCGAGCTTGATCGCGTCCTGCGCATCACCGACGCCGTGGTCCGCCACATGATCGTCCGTCGCGACGACCAGGAGTAAGACTGTCGTTTTGGACTGGGCTTGTGCCCCAAGAGGAAGTAGTGAGTTATGAGCATCAATCGAGTGAACATCACCGGTAACCTCACGCGTGATCCCGAGCTGCGCGCCACCGCCGGCGGAACCCAGGTTCTGTCCTTTGGCGTCGCCGTGAACGATCGTCGCCGCAACCCGCAGACTGGCGAGTGGGAGGACTATCCCAACTTTGTCGACTGCACCATGTTCGGCACGCGCGCCGAGGCCGTGAGCCGTTTCCTGGCAAAGGGAAACAAGGTCGCGATCGAGGGCAAGCTGCGCTATAGCTCTTGGGAGCGCGACGGCCAGCGCCGGAGCAAGCTTGAAGTCATCGTCGATGAGATCGAGTTTATGAGCTCCCGTGGTGGCCAGGGTGGCTACGATCAGGGCGGTTACGCCCCCGCAGCTCCCGCGCCCGCACCGCGTCCTGCCGCACCGGTGGCTACGCCGCCCGCGGTCGACGTCTACGATGAGGACATCCCGTTTTAAGGGCTGTTCACCTATTTTTGAGTGAGAGGCGGCTTCGGTTCGCCGAAGTTGCCAAACGAAAGGTATTTTGACATGGCTAATGATTTTTCTGCACGTCAGCCGCGTCGTAAGTACTGCCAGTTCTGCAAGGAGAACACTGAGTTCATCGACTATAAGGACACTCAGCTTCTCCGTAAGTACATGACCGACCGTGGCAAGATCAAGCCCCGTCGCGTCACTGGCGCTTGCACGCAGCATCAGCATGACATCGCCAACGCCATCAAGCGCGCCCGCGAGATGGCTCTCCTGCCGTACACCGTCCCCGTGGTTTCCTCTCGTGGCAACCGCGACCGCGGCTAAGAAGGGAGACGCATCATGAAGGTTATTCTTCTCGATGAGATCAAGGGCAAGGGCGGCGAGGGTGACGTCGTAGAGGTCGCTCAGGGTTACGCTGAGAACTTCCTGTTCCCCAAGAAGCTCGCTGTTGCCGCCACCAAGGGCAACCTCAAGCAGCTTGACGAGCGTCGCAACAACATCGCCAAGCGCGAGGCCGTCCGTCTGGCTACCGCCAACGAGACCAAGGCTGCCTTCGAGGGCAAGACGGTCACCGTTGACGTCAAGGTCGGCGACGAGGGCATCCTCTTTGGCTCCGTTACCGCCGCTATGATCGCTGACGCCATCAAGGCTCAGCTCGGTATGGACATCGACCGCAAGCGCGTCGAGCTCGGTAAGCCCATCAAGGTTGCCGGTGCCCACACCGTTGCCATCTCGCTGTACCGCGAGATCAAGGCCGAGGTTGTCGTTCTCGTTGGCGTTACCGCCGAGGAGCTCGCTGCCGAGGCTGAGGCTGAGGAGACCGCCGAGGTCGAGACTGAGGCTGCTGCCGAGTAGCATTTGCTGCAACGCAACAATCTTGTTCTAAGAAGGGCGCTCTGGGAGACCAGGGCGCCCTTTTGTTTTTTGCGCTGAGTGAGTGTCATGGTGAACGTTGCGTCGAAGTCCTATATACAGGACCGTTCATCCGTTTGGTTCGGTGATGATTGGCGGCGCGCGGCGCGTTTTGGGACCGTGGCTGATACTATGGATGCTCGCAAGCGATATGAATGAGGATGCTCATGGCATATGACGAAAGGGAGGCGGGGCTGACGGTCGAGGACCGTGGCTCCAAGTTGGGTCTCCCTCAAAACCAAGATGCAGAGGCCAATGTACTGGCCGCCATGCTGCTGTCACCCGAGGTGGTCGAGGAGGCCCAGGTCGAGCTGCAGCCCGATGACTTCTACCGGCCCATTCATAAGACCATCTACACCGCGATGGTCGATATGTACAACAGCCGCATTCCCATCGACTCCATCTCGCTGATCGATTACCTGCGAAGCATCAACAAGCTCGATGCCGTGGGCGGCGAGGCCTACATTTTGGAGCTGATGGGTCAGACTCTGTCGCTCGTGAACTGGCAGCACCATGCCGCCATCGTTCGTCGCGATTCGATGCTGCGCGAGCTGATCGGCGCCACCAACGAGATCAACGCGCTGGCATATAACGCCCCCACCGACACCAAAGAGGTCGTGGAGCTAGCCGAGAGCAAGCTGCTCAAGGTCACGGCACGCGAGGTCAAGTCGAGCTACAAGACGCTGACCGAGTTTATGGTTGAGGCCTATAACGAGGCCGAGGAAGTGTGTCAGGCCGGTGGTCAGGCTGCGGGCGTGCCCACGGGCTTCCCGTCACTCGACCGCATGCTCATGGGCTTCCGCGAGGGCCAGCTCATCATTATCGGCGCCCGCCCTGCTGTGGGTAAGACGTCGTTCGCCCTGAATCTGGCGCTCAACGCTGCCGCTGCCGGTTATACCGTCGGCTTCTTCTCGCTGGAGATGTCGGGCAAAGAAATTGCCCAGCGTCTGATTTGCGCCTACGCCATGATCTCGATCAGTGACTTCCGCATGGGCCGCATTAGCCCCGAGCAGTGGGCCAATATCAACGAGGCCACGCAGACCTTGTCCAAGCTCGATATTCTGATTGACGATACGCCCGGCACCACAGTGACCGAGATTCGCGCCAAGAGCCGCCGCATGCTCCATAACAAGGAGAAGGCAATCATCATCCTGGACTACCTGCAGCTGGTGAGTCCTCCGCCGGGACGCCGCTCCGAGAGCCGTACCGTCGAGGTTTCGGAGATGTCGCGTGGTCTGAAGATCATGGCCAAGGAGCTCAAGATCCCGCTCATCGCGCTGTCGCAGCTCTCGCGTCAGGTCGAATCCCGTACCGGCAAGCGCCCGCAGCTTTCCGACCTTCGTGAATCGGGCTCCATCGAGCAGGACGCCGATATTGTTATGTTCTTGGATCGCTCCGCCGACGAGGCCGAGGCCTCGCGCGACGATCGACCCGACGAGGGCGTTACGCGTATCGTCGTGGCCAAGAACCGTTCGGGCCCGATCGGCGACGTCGACCTGATGTTCCTGCCGGCATCCACCAAGTTCTATGAGCTTGATGGGGCACATGCCGAGGAGTAGGACAGGCGCCCGTTGCACGGGTATACTGGGAATGTTTTGTGCTTCTGCGTGCCGGCGTGGCGCGTAGACAGTCCATGAATGTAAGGAGTAAACATGCCGTCAACCGTTTTGGTCGGTGCCCAGTGGGGCGATGAGGGCAAGGGTAAGATTTGCGATCTGGTCGCCGGCGACTTCGATGCCGTCGTGCGCTATTCGGGCGGCAACAACGCCGGTCACACCATCGTCGTCAACGGCAAGAAGTACGGCCTGCACCAGGTGCCCTCCGGCATCATGTATTCCGACCACGTGTCGGTGATCGGTAACGGCTGCGTCGTCAACCCCAAGGTTGTCCTTGAGGAGATCGACATGTTCGAGGCCGACGGCATCACCACCAAGAACCTCAAGATTAGCGGCAACGCGCATGTCATCATGCCGTACCACATCGATCTGGATGGCGCCTTTGAGCAGAAGCTCGGCAAGAAGAACATCGGTACCACCAAGCGTGGCATCGGTCCGTGCTATCAGGACAAGATGGCCCGCATTGGCCTGCGCATGCAGGACATGCTGGACGAGGCGCTGTTCCGCGACAAGCTGGAGACCGCTCTCGCCCGCGTGAACCCCGAGCTCGAGCTCATCTACAACCTGCCCACCTACACCGTGGACCAGATTTGCGACGAGTACCTGCCGATGGCCGAGCGCCTGCGCCCCTACATCACCGAGACGAGCCTGCTGCTCAACAACATGATCGATGAGGGCAAGGACCTACTGTTTGAGGGCGCCCAGGCGACGCTGCTCGACATCGACCACGGCACCTATCCGTACGTGACGTCTTCCAATTGCACCGCCGGCGGCGCCATCACCGGCTCCGGCGTGGGCATGAAGAACGTCGACCGCGTGCTGGGCGTCATGAAGGCCTATATCACCCGCGTCGGTTCGGGCCCCATGCCCACCGAGCTTTCCTATGAGTCCGAGGCCGGCCACACGCTGACCGAGGAGGGCTATGAGTACGGCGTGACCACCGGTCGCCGTCGTCGTTGCGGCTGGTTTGACGGCCCTATCGCCAACTATGCCTCGCGCGTCAACGGCCTCACCGACATCGCCGTGACCAAGCTCGACGTGCTTTCGGCCTTCGACACCATCAAGGTGTGCGTGGCCTACGACGTCGATGGCGAGCGCTACACCAGCGTGCCCGAGCATCAGGTGCGCTTTGAGCATGCCAAGCCCATCTACGAGGAGCTCCCTGGCTGGAAGTGCGACATCACCGGTTGCCCCAGCTTTGAGGAGCTGCCGCAGGAGGCTCAGGACTACGTGGCGTTTATCGAGGATCTGGCACACACCCGCGTGACGTTCATTGGCGTTGGCGCTGGTCGCGAGCAGATCATCAACCGATTCTGGAAGTAATCGGGACTATTTGGTTATTGCGATATACCCCTTTGCAGCCCGGACGGGCGGCCGAGGGGTATATTTGCTTGCAAAGGGCTCGCGCGGAGCGGGCCGTTCATCCATAGAGGAGGCACCCTTGAAGGCGGACACTCAAACCATCGACATCCTGTTGTTGGGCAGCGGCGGCCGCGAGCATGCTTTGGCAGCCAAGCTCGCAGCATCACCGCGCGCCGGCAAGCTCTACATTGCGCCGGGCAACGGCGGCACCGCGAGCTGCGGCGAGAACGTTGTTCTCGACGACTGCGATCCTGCGGCCGTGGCGGCGTTTGCGCAGAGCCACGGATGCGGACTTGTGGTAATTGGCCCCGAGGCTCCGCTCGTGGCGGGCGTGGCCGACGCCGTGCGCGCGGCGGGTATTCCCTGCTTTGGCCCGGGTGCCGAGGGCGCCCAGATGGAGGGCTCCAAGCTGTTCTCCAAGCAGCTCATGGAGCGCGCCGGTATCCCTACGGCGGCCTACGGCTCGTTTACCGACGAGGCTTCGGCTCTTGCCTACGTGCGCGAGCAGGGCGCCCCGCTGGTCGTCAAGGCCGACGGCCTTGCCGCGGGCAAGGGCGTTATCGTGGCAACCGAGCTTGCGCAGGCCGAGGAGGCCGTGCGCGAGTGTTTTGGCGGCACCTTTGGCGATGCCGGCAACACCGTGGTTATCGAGGAGATGCTCGTTGGCCCCGAGTGCTCGCTGCTGGCCTTTACCGACGGCAAGACCGTTCGCCCCATGGCCACCTCGCAGGACCACAAGCGCGCGCTCGAGGGCGACAAGGGCCCCAACACAGGTGGCATGGGTGTCTACAGCCCGGTGCCCATCGTGACTGACGAGGAGCACGCCACGATGGTGAAGGTCATGGAGCAGACCGTGGCCGAGCTCGCTGTCGAGGGTATCGACTACCGCGGCTGCCTGTACGGCGGCTTTATGCTCACGCCTGCCGGCCCCAAGGTGCTGGAGTTCAATGCCCGCTTTGGCGACCCCGAGACGCAGGTCGTGCTGCCGCGCCTTAAGAACGACCTGGTCGAGGTCATGCTGGCTTGTGCCAACTGCGAGCTCGATCAGATTGAGCTCGACTGGCGTGACGAGTGGGCCGTGGCCGTTGTCCTGACGAGCGCGGGCTATCCCGGCAGCTACGAGAAGGGCAAGGTCATCACCGGTATCGCCGATGCCGAGGCCATGGAGAACGTGACCGTGTACCACGCGGGCACCGCCGTGGTGGACGGCCAGCTCGTGACCAATGGTGGCCGCGTGCTTGCCGTGACCGCTCTGGGCGACACGTTCGAGAACGCTCGCAACCTTGCCTACGAGGCCTGCGAGAAGATTGATTTTGAGGGCAAGACCCTGCGTCACGACATCGGCCTGCGCGCGCTGCGCGGCCGCGACGCCTGGGATGCCTAAAATCCGAGAGGAATGAGACGGATGGACGAGAAGAACGAAGAGCTCGTGGACGCGCAGATCGTCGAAGAGGACAGCCACATGTATGGGCACGCCGAGGGCGAGCCTGGTGGCGAGGTCGCTGACGAGCCGGCACTGGTGCTGGGCGACGACGACCCGCACGATGCCGAGCTGCACGAGAAGATTCTTTCGGAGGAGTGCGCCTGGAAGGGCAAGATTCTCGACGTCCACCGTCTTGAGGTTGAGCTGCCCAACGGTCACCGCAGCGCCCGCGATATCGTTCGCCATCCGGGTGCGGCGGCCGTTGTGGCACTGACCGAGAGCGGCAAGATCGTACTGGTGCGTCAGTACCGCACCGCCATCGACCGCGTGACGGTCGAGATTCCTGCCGGCAAGCTCGACCCGGGCGAGGACCCGCTCGATTGCGCCAAGCGCGAACTGCATGAGGAGACGGGCTTTAAGGCTGGTCGTATTCGCTTTTTGACGTCGATTGTCACGTCCTGCGGTTTTTGCGATGAGATCATCCACATCTACTTGGCTACCAAGCTCGAGTTTGATGCGCCCAACCCCGATGATGACGAGTTTGTCAACGTGGACCTGGTGCCGCTGCACGAGCTGATCGACGCCGTGCTCGACGGCAAGATCGAAGACGCCAAGACCGTCGTAGGCGCGCTTGCCTGCGACAGCATCGCACACCGACTAGGCGGAACTGAGCTTTAAAAGCGAGGGCGACCCTGGGGCAAACACTACTGATTATTTTGTCCCAGGGTCTTACGTTATTGTTTTATCTCCGAGGACTGCATGTTTAAGAGGTTTCTTTCTTACTACGAGCCCCAGATGGGGCTTTTTGTTGCTGATACTGTTTGTGCTCTGGTGCTTGCCGCCATTGACCTGGCGTTCCCCATTATCCTGCGCAATTTGACCGGTGGGCTATTTGCTCAGGGTCAGGCTGCCATTATGCAGGCGCTCGGCATGATCGCGGTGGGCTTGGTGCTGATGTATGCCGTCCGCTGCGCCTGCCGCTACTTTGTGAGCTATTGGGGTCACGTGATGGGCGCGCGCATGGAGTCCAAGATGCGCGAGGACCTGTTCGACCAGTATGAGCGCTTTAGCTTTGCGTACTTCGACCGCAACAGCTCGGGTGACATGATGAGCCGCGTGGTCAACGACCTGTTCGATATCTGCGAGGCGGCGCATCACGTGCCCGAGTGGATCATCATCTGCGGCATCGAGATTATCGGCTCGTTTGTGATTCTCTTTACCATTGCCCCGGTGCTGGCGCTCGCCATGGCCGTGGTGACGGCGGCGTTTGCGGTCATCATGTTTTGGCAGAACATGCGCATGCGCGAGGTCTTTAGCGACAACCGCAAAAAAATCAGCGGCATCAATGCGCAGCTGCAGGATTCGCTGGCGGGCATGCGTGTGGTCAAGAGCTTTGCCAATGAGGAGACCGAACGCTTCAAGTTCCGCGCCTCAAACAATCGCTATCTTTCGTCCAAGGAGAACATGTATCACGCCATGGGCGTCTATACCGCGACGTATGGCCTGCTCTCGGGTGTGCTCTATGTGATCGTGGTGCTGCTGGGCGGCTGGCTGGTCGCCCAGGGACAGCTGCAGGCGGTCGATATGGCGACCTTTGCACTCTATATTTCGCTGTTCTGCACGCCGCTCGAGACGCTCGTCAATTCGGCCGAAACGTATCAGAAGGCTATCGCCGGCTTTAAACGTATGGACGAGGTGCTCTCGACCGCGCCGGATATCCAGGACAAGCCGGGCGCTACGGATCTGCAGGTGACTGCCGGCGCCGTGGAGTATCACGACGTGTGCTTTAACTACGAGGGTGTCGAGCTGGGCGAGGGCTATGCCGACGAGCGTCCCGTTATCGACCATATGAATCTGTCCATCAAGCCCGGGCAGACCATCGCGCTGGTTGGCCCTTCGGGCGGTGGCAAGTCCACGACCTGTTCGCTGCTGCCGCGCTTTTATGACGTGGCTGCCGGATCCATTAGCATCGACGGCCAGGACGTGCGCGATGTGACGCAGCAGAGCCTGCGCCGCGCCATCGGCCTGGTGCAGCAGGATGTCTATCTATTTGACGGTACGATTGGCGAGAACATCGCCTACGGCAAGCCGGGCGCCACGGCAGAAGAGATCGCCGAGGCCGCCCGTCGCGCCAACATCGATGCCTTTATCGAGTCGCTTCCGCAGGGCTACGACACCGTGGTGGGCGAGCGCGGCAGCCGTCTTTCGGGCGGACAGAAGCAGCGCGTTGCCATCGCGCGCGTGTTTCTCAAGAACCCCAAGATCCTGATTTTGGACGAGGCGACGAGTGCTTTGGATAACGAGAGCGAGGAGGCGGTGCAGGAGTCACTCGAAGAGCTGGCACGCGGCCGCACCACGATTATTATCGCCCACCGTCTTTCGACCATTAAGCATGCCGATGAGATTGCGACCGTTGAGCATGGTCGCGTTGTGGAGCGTGGCACGCACGAGGAGCTTCTCGCCCGTGGCGGCACCTATGCCCGTTACTATCGAATGCAGTTCGAAGGTGCGCGTGCGCACGAGCTCGACTGATTGATATGACAGGAAGTTTATGGCTGACAAGAACCCTTTGACTCCGGAAGAAGTGACGGAGTTATTCTCCGAAATCGATGCATCCGGCGTCTTGGATCCCACGCTCGCCAAAAAGCGTACCGAGCGCATGCGTGAGAAGGAGGCTGCGGCCAAGCGCGGTGACAAAGCGGCGCTAGCGCAGCTGCGCAGCGAGGACCGCGCGAGCCAGGCAAAACATATCGACCCGCTGTCCGAGGACGATCCTTCGGGCTCGCAGGTGAGCCATACCATTACGAAGACCGCGATGGCCGTGGTCATCGGTATTTTGGTGCTGATCGTGGGCATGCAGATTGGCTACGGCGTGATGCGTCGTCTGAACACCGCCAACCTGTCCGAGAGCGTTTCGGTCGATACCGTTTCGACCGCGCTCAAGGGTGGACTTGAATGGGGCAACGGCTTTACGCAGTTCCCGCTCGACTTCACCGTCGATGAAGCCGATGAACGCACGGGCACGGTCGAGGTGACGGTGTTGGACACATCGTCTGCCAACGAGCTCGAGCTGCTGTCCAACGGGCAGATTCAGGCCGCGGCGCTTGCGACCAACGCGTTGCTCAACGATAAGATCGACCGCGTGGTGTATAACGTTCACGCCTATATCGACGAGGATAGCAACATTCAGCACGATTCCTTCTTTGGCATGTTCCCCGCGCACGGCCACCAGAGCGCCATTTTGACGTTCGTGTGGACCAAGAGCTCATCCAACGCCACGAGTATCGACTGGAAGATGCGCATCGTGAGTATGGATGACACCATCGCCGAGCGCATTCAGAAGCAGGTGAACTCGGTGTCGTCGTTGATTGAGGACCCGGTGGTGAGCCAGACCAAGATTGACGAGGAAAAAGCCGAGCGCGATCTGGAGCATCGTCTGCATGGCCGCGAGATTTTCCGTGGCGGCAAGCCCGATCGCACACCGTCCGAACTGCTGGAGCAGGACAAGAAAAAATAAGACGCCATCATCCCGCGTGAGCCACAAGCCCCGCGGGATGATTTTTCTGGGACGGGGATTAAAAAACATTATGCATAGAAAGTCATAATTATCATTTCGTAAACATTTCGATGAAATTAACGCCATGAGGCATGCTTGCGGTTACAATACCGCGAGGCCTAACTACACACCTTTAAGCCGGTCCTGTGAGACCGGGAAGGAGAATTATGGCGAACAACCATACCGCGGGCGCTGCCGCCCGCACCTTCGCGCCCAGCGAGCTTTGCCAGCGTATGCTGGCCAAAACCAGCAAGGGCACCTGCGGTCCCTGCATCCTGTATCTTGAGGATGGGACCATTTTTTATGGACGTGCATGCGGCGCCGAGGGCACCGCGACCGGCGAAGTTTGCTTCAACACCTCGCTCGAGGGCTACTTTGAGGTCATGACCGACCCGAGTTATGCCGGCCAAATCGTAACCATGACCTATCCGCAGATCGGCAACTACGGTATCGACGAGACCGACGTCCAGTCGGCCTTCCCCGGCGACGCCGTGTGCCCTGCGAGCGCTCCGGCCATGCGCGGCATGATCGTTCGCGACATGTGCGCCACGCCTTCTAACTGGCGCTCGGCCGTGAGCGTGCCGGAGTACCTGCGCGCTCACGGCATCGTCGCTATCGAGGGTGTCGACACTCGCGCCCTGGTGCGCCACCTGCGCGACAATGGTTCCAAGATGGGCATTATTTCGACCGAGATCTTCGACGTCGACGAGCTTGCCGAGCGTCTGGCCGCAGCGCCCACGCTGGTAGGCGAGAACCTGGTCAAGACCGTAAGTTGCCCCGTACCTCACGAGTTTGTGGCCGCCGACCTGCCTGCCACGCATGACTTTGCGCTTACGGCTGCCGCTCCTGCCCGTCACAAAGTGGTCGCCTACGACTGCGGTGTGAAGCGCGGCATTCTGGAGGGTCTGGTCCGCGCCGGCTGCGACCTTACCGTCGTGCCGTGGGATACGCCCGCGAGTGAGGTGCTCGACATGAATCCCGACGGCGTCTTTTTGTCCAATGGCCCCGGCGACCCCGACGCCGTGGTGGAGACCTACGAGCAGGTGCAGCAGCTGATCGGCAAGGTGCCGGTCTTTGGTATTTGTCTTGGTCACCAGATGATCAGCCTGGCCTGCGGCGCCCAGATGGAAAAGCTTAAGTTCGGTCACCGCGGTGGCAACCAGCCGGTTATGAACCTGGTAAGCCGCCGTGTGGAGATCACCGCGCAAAACCATGGCTTTGGCCTGCTGTTCCCCAGCTTGGGCAAGCTTGTCCCCGAGCTTTCCGGCGGCGAGACCGAGCATGCGGCCGATGGAGATCTGCGCGTCTGGGTGCGCCGCGGAATCGCGCCGGTCGTGATGAACGAGCGCTTTGGTCGCATTCGCCTGACACATGTGAACCTCAACGACGGCACCGCCGAGGGCATCCAGCTGCTCGACGCACCGTGCTTCTCGGTCCAGTACCACCCCGAGGCCTCGCCTGGCCCCACCGATGCCCACTATCTCTTTACCGCCTTTACGCGACTCATGGACGGCGAGGAGAACTACCTGGACATCGACACCGCGAAGGACCGCCTTGCCGGCTGGAACTTTGCTGAGTCCGAGACCGCTGAGACCGAGGAGAACTAATATGCCTAAACGTACTGACATCAAGCGCATCCTCGTCATTGGCTCGGGCCCCATTGTCATTGGCCAGGCCTGCGAGTTTGACTACTCCGGCGCCCAGGCCTGCAAGGTGCTCAAGGAGGATGGCTTTGAGGTCATCCTGGTCAACTCCAACCCGGCGACCATCATGACCGACCCGGGTCTTGCCGACCGCACCTATGTCGAGCCCATCACCGCCGAATTTATCGAGCGCGTAATCAAGAAAGAGCGCCCGGACGCGCTGCTGCCCACGCTGGGCGGCCAGACCGGTCTGAACGCCGCCGTCGAGCTGGCAAAGGACGGTACGCTCGACAAGTACGGCGTCGAAATGATCGGCTGCGACCTGGCCGCTATCGAGCGCGGCGAGGACCGCAAGCTCTTTAACGAGGCCATGGCCGAGATTGGCCTGGAGGTCGCGCGCTCGGGCTATGCCTACAGCGTGGCCGACGCCGAGGCCATCGCCGAGCGCGTGGGTTATCCCTGCGTACTGCGCCCGAGCTTTACCCTCGGCGGCGCCGGCGGCGGCATCGCTCACACCCACGAGGAGCTCGTCTCCATCGTGAGCCAGGGCTTGGAGCTCTCGCCTGCCCACGAGGTGCTGGTCGAGGAGTCCATCGAGGGCTGGAAAGAGTATGAGATGGAGGTCATGCGTGATCACGCCGGCAACGGCATCATCGTGTGCTCCATCGAGAACCTCGACCCCATGGGCGTGCATACCGGCGACTCCATCACCGTGGCGCCGGCGCAGACGCTCTCCGACCTTGAGTATCAGCGCATGCGCGTGGCCTCGCTCGCCATTCTGGAGAAGATCGGCGTCGAGACCGGTGGCTCCAACGTGCAGTTTGCCGTGAACCCCAACACCGGCCGCCTGATCGTCATCGAGATGAACCCGCGCGTGAGCCGCTCGTCCGCCCTCGCTTCCAAGGCCACGGGTTTCCCCATCGCCAAGGCCGCCGCGCGCCTGGCTGTGGGCTACACGCTCGACGAGATCGTCAACGACATCACCAAGGCTACGCCCGCCTGCTTTGAGCCCACAATCGACTACTGTGTGGTCAAGGTGCCGCGCTTTGCCTTCGAGAAGTTCAAGGGTACCGACCCCACACTCACCACGCGCATGAAGGCCGTGGGCGAGATCATGGCGATCGGTCGCACCTTTGAGGAGGCCTTTGGCAAGGCTATGCGCTCGCTGGAGGATGGCCACCAGGGCATTTGCGCCGGTGGCAAGGAAGGTGCCGACAAACTGAGCGACGATGAGCTCGCTCAAGCCGTGGCAACGCCGACCGAGCACCGCATCTTCTTTGTGGTCGAGGCCCTGCGCCGTGGCTGGGACATCGCTCGCATCCATGCCATCTGCGGTATCGATCCGTGGTACCTCAACCGTATCAATGACATGGTGCAGGTCCAGGAGAGCATCCGCGGCCTGCGTGTGGAGGATATCGACGCCGACGCGATGCGCCTGCTCAAACAGTACGGCACGAGCGACGCCGAGATCGCCGCGCTGACCAGCTCGGACGAGCGCTTTGTGCGCGCCTATCGCAAGGGCCTGGGCGTGGTTCCCAGCATGAAGACGGTTGATACCTGCGCTGCGGAGTTCTCGAGCGCCACGGAGTACCACTACAAGACGTACGAGAACATCTACCGCACGAGCCCGGATGCCAAGAAGTGCGTGGCTCCCGACGAGACCACGCCGGCGGACAAGCCCAAGGCGATGATCCTGGGCGCCGGCCCCAACCGCATTGGCCAGGGTATCGAGTTCGATTACTGCTGCGTGCACGCGAGCTACGCGCTGGCAGCCCGCGGCTTCGAGACCATCATGGTCAACTGCAATCCCGAGACCGTCTCGACCGACTACGACACGTCCGACCGCCTGTACTTTGAGCCGCTCACCTACGAGGACGTCATGGACGTTATCGATGTTGAGCGACCCGACGGCGTCGTGGTGACGCTCGGCGGCCAGACTCCGCTTAAGCTGGCGCGCATGCTCGAGGAGAGTGGCGTCAACATCATGGGCACCAAGCCCGATGCCATCGACTTTGCCGAGGACCGCGAGCGCTTCGCCGCTCTGCTCGACAAGCTGGGCATCATGTACCCGCCGGCGGGCCAGGCAACCTCGTTTGAGGAGGCCGAGGCCGTGGCCGCGCATATCGGCTACCCGCTGCTGGTGCGTCCGAGCTACGTGCTGGGCGGCCGCGGCATGATGATCGCCTACGATGCCGAGCATCTGCGCGATTACATGGCCGAGGCCGCGCGCATTAGCCCCGACTACCCGGTGTATCTGGACCGCTTCTTGGAGGGTGCGATTGAGTCCGATGTCGACGCCCTGTGCGATGGCGAAGAGGTCTACATCGGCGGCATTCTGGAGCATATCGAGGAGGCCGGTATTCACTCCGGCGACTCTGCGACCTGCATCCCGCCGTTCAGTTTTAGCGAGAGCCTGCAGACAAAGCTTCGCGAGACCACCCGTCGCATCGCGATGGCGCTGGGAGTCCGCGGTCTGGTCAACGTGCAGTATGCCATCAAGGGCGAGACCGTTTACGTGATCGAGGCCAACCCGCGTGCCAGCCGTACCGTGCCGTTCATCTCCAAGGCCACCGGCGTGCCGCTGGCCAAGTGCGCGGCGCGTATCATGGCGGGCGATTCCATCGCGAGCTTGGGCCTGCCGAGCGACGAGCGCCAGCTGGACTGGTTCTGCATGAAGGAAGCCGTTATGCCCTGGGGTCGTTTCCCGGGCGCTGACGTTATCCTGGGGCCCGAGATGAAGTCGACGGGCGAGGTCATGGGTATCGCTAAGAGCTATCCCGAGGCATACGCCAAGACGCAGCTGGCGATTGACTACAAGCTGCCCGACCCGAGCGCCGGTAAGGTGTTCATTAGCGTGTGCGACCGCGACAAGCGTCATATCCTTTCGGTCGCCCGTATCCTGCGCTACCTGGGCTTTGATATCTGCTCCACCGAGGGCACGGCGCGCGTGCTGCGTGGAGGCAACGTGACGTGCGAGGTCGTGGAAAAGATTAGCGGCCCGCACGACGGCGAGCGTCCCAACATTGGTGACCTCATCGCCGATGGCAAGATTGCGGTAATCATCAATACGCCGTACGGCCCGGGCTCGCGTGGCGATGGCTACCTGCTACGCACCGAGGCCGTCCGTCGTGGCGTGACCTGCGTGACGGCGATGTCTGCGGCCAACACGTACGTGAGTGCCATCGAGGCCGTGCGCGAGGACCAGCAGGGTCACGGCAGCGCCAACGACATGGGCATGGACGTCATCGCCCTGCAGGACCTGCCGCAGCACACGGTGTAGTTGACCTGGCCGGCCGGGGCGGAGGGGGCCGAGTTCCCCCCTCGCTCCGGCTGCAAGCAGAGTCGCTCAGGAGGAAACACGGCCCCTCCCGCCCCGGCCTGCGGTGACTCGGTTGCACCGTGTGCTGCTGAAGGGGCTTTGCGCGATGACTAGGGCTGAATAGAAAACGAGTGTGGGCTCTGTCGTTCGAATGAACCACAGAGCCCACATTAATATTTCAGCCAACGTACGTCATAGCAATCCCCGGTAGGTCGAAGGTGCTCTGCGGCGGCCCGGTGTTTTCATCTGAACGACTTTGCGTAGCAACCGGAGCTCATTTATTTCAGCCAAAGTACGTCATAGCAATCCCCGGCAGGTCGCAGGGTGGCGGCTGAGCCTTTCCCTTGGGAAACTTCGCGAAGCCCAGTTCCCGAGGGAAAGGCTCAGCCGCCACCACGCAGACCGCAGGGACGGGAGCAGCTATACTACTCTCAGTAGTTAAGGGTCGCGGATCCGCCGCGTCACCGCTCTCAACAGGAGGTCTTTGTTTATGGCAGATCAGAAGCCGGTTGTCGGGATCATCATGGGCTCCAAGTCCGATCTGGGCGTTATGGAAGGTTGCACCGCCGAGCTCGAGGCACTGGGCGTGCCCTATGAGCTCGTGATTGCAAGCGCGCACCGCACGCCGGCGAAGGTCCATGAGTGGGCCTCGACCGCTGCCGACCGCGGCATCAAGGTGATTATCGCTGCCGCCGGCAAGGCTGCTCACCTGGGCGGTGTCGTGGCTGCGTTTACGCCGCTGCCGGTTATCGGCGTGCCTATGAAGACGAGCGATCTGGGTGGTATGGACTCGCTGCTGTCGATGGTGCAGATGCCTTCGGGCGTGCCCGTTGCCTGTGTGGCCATCAACGGTGCCAAGAACGCTGCCATTTACGCCACGCAGATTCTGGGCGCATGCGACCCCGAGTACCGCAAGGTTATCGAGAAGATGAAGCAAGAGATGGCTGACGCCTAAGCGCTCTGCCAGTCCATTTGCAACATAAGGAGAGCCATGTCCGACTATCAGGGAAAGCGTTTTTCGGCTTCTCGGATTCCCGATCCAGTCAAGTCGGGAGCAGCCCGCGCGTCGCAGCAGGGTCGGACATCCTCTCCTCAGCAGCCGCGCGCGCCGCGCCCCGTGACGCCGGCGAAGCATCGCCGTCAGGATACGCCTGCTGCATATCGCCCCTCGTCATACAGTACGGCCAAGAAGCCACCTCGCTCTTCGGCGCATACCGCGCCATCGAGCTATACCGAGCCGCCGCGCAAAAAGCGCCGCTCCGTCATTCCCATACTGCTCATCATTATCGGCATTGGCCTGATCGTTGCCGCCGCCGCCATCTTTATCAACGCGCAGATTGGCTACAAGCAGGCGAGCGAGTCGTATCAAAAGATCGAAAAGCAATATGTGAGCGATAAGGACGCCAGTGGCGTGCCGATTATCGACTTCAATGCGCTTGCCCAGACAAATCCCGAGGTTGTGGGTTGGATTTACGCGCCCGGCACCAACATCAACTACCCCGTGGTGCAGACCAACAACAACTCCAAGTACCTCAACACGCTGTTCGACGGCACCGCCAATGCCTCGGGAGCCATCTTCTTGGATAGCGACGACACCGCGCCGGGCATGGTGGATCAGCAGACCACGATTTACGGTCATCATATGAACGACGGTTCGATGTTCAACGTGATTTCGGATACGACCGATCAAGCGACGTTCGACAGCATGGAATACGTGTACTACATCACACGCGATGCGACGTATAAGCTGCGTCCGCTGGCGACCAAGGTGGTCGAGGACACGTATGCCAAGGCGCGCACGCCCAACTTTGAGGGCGATGACGGACTGAAGAATTACTTGTCCGAGATGCTCGACGGTGCCTCTGCCGTGGCGAGCGATGCCACTGATCGCGCCGCTTCGGCAACCAAGGTCGTAACGCTTGTGACCTGCCGTTCGCTGTCATTTAGCAATACGCGCGCAGTCATGGTGCTCACGCCGGTCGAGGAATAAAGTGTCCGGGAGCCCTGTCTCAAAAAGACTACCCTGGAAATCAAAAGGAGAAATGATGCTTGAAAGCGGCAAATCGATGCCTTCGGTTGATGCTTGGCTGCGCGAAGCCAAGGCCGATGTTTCGGCGGCTGATTGCGGGATGTACCTGACACACAACGGCGTGGTGCGTGCGACGCCTAAGTCCGAGGTGCGTGGGGTCGAGACAGATGGTGTGGCGCCTGGACATAAGGTAGGCGGCATGGTGTTTGGCTTCGATGCCGATAAGGTGCAGGCCGCTATCGAGGCAACGCTTGCGATGCCGGGTATCGGCTACGTGCGCGTGTGGTTGGCGAGCGGCGAGCTTGCCGTGGGCGACGACATCATGCTCGTGCTCATTGGCGGAGACATTCGCCCGCATGTGGTCGATGCGCTGCAGGCACTCGTCGGTACCATCAAAAATGAGTGTGTGAGCGAGGTCGAGCGCGAGGCATAGGACTTTGCGATCAATTCGAGTCCATCTATAGCAAAAGCCCACTGGCAGTTCAATCAGTCTGCCAGCGGGCTTTTCTGCGCGTTGGAAAATCTCGGCATTGCGTGGCGCTACACGCGCGTCGCATCCTTGGGGCTCATGGTCATGCTCTGGAAGCGGTTCTCCATGTAGTCGTTATCGAAATACTTGCCGTAGAACTGCGCGACGGGAATATCCGGCTCCGTGCCGTTGACGCGCTGGTACCAGTAGTCGAGCGACTGCAGCGTCATGACGCCGTCGACCAGCATAATGACGGTAAAGATGACGGTAGCCGAGTAGCGACTCTTCCACGGAATCATGTTGATGAGCTTGAGCAGCCTCGGCAGCAGCAGCTTGATCCAGATAAGGCCACCCAGGCCCCACAGGCAGGCAAAGCCCGTGCAGGTGCGTCCGCCCGTAAGGACGGCGAGCGGGTCGGGCATGCCGAACAGCTTCATGTGCGAGTAGCTCCACGAGACCACGCCAAATGAGGTCTGCATAAACCAGCCCACGAACACCTCAAAGCTCGCGCCGAGTACAGCGCTTACCAGGAAAATGATGATGGGGTTCTTTTTATAGAAGCGGTTGAGCACCATGGTCATGAGTACGGCGCCAAAGCCATAGATGGGGCTGAAGGGACCAAACAGCATGCCGGCGCGGTCCTGGTAGACGCCTGGGTCGTCGACCGTCATGTGCCAGATGTCCTCGGCGATCAGGCCGAGCACGCAGCAGACGAGGAATACCCAGAACAGGTTGAAGTAGTTGAGCTTGATGTAACCCTCGCCGGTTTCATCGCGGCCGAGCATGCCCTCGGCGGCGGCGTCGCGGTCGAGCATCTCCTGCAGGCGGCGCTGCAGTTCGCGCTCCTGGCGAAGCGTGGGGTCGACGGTTGCCGAAAGCGCGATGAGGATACCGAGCTGAATAGCGGGACGAAGCAAGAAGAGCCCGATACCCTGGAGCATCACGTCGACCAAAAGCTCGACGACGGTGAATGCAATAAGGATGTAGGACAGGCGGGCGGCGTTGCGGCGCTGGTTTTTGATAAGGTCCAGGCCAAAGATGATCAGGATGACGGCACTTGCTGCAGAGAGCATGATGCCGGCGACGATGAGTCCAACCGAGACCAGCATATTGTCGCCGAGTTTTTCGGCGGCGTTGCCGTTGATGAGCGCGGTGATGACCTGCCACATAAAGGCGGTGACCGACGGGAGTGTGCCCACGCCGGACAGGATGCACAGGACGGCGTACACCTTAATGATGAGGGGAATCTTCTTGACCTCCGTGGCGCTGGGGACGCTGGGGTCGAGTTCGTTTCGATCCATACAGAACCTTTCTCGCTTTGTCCTAGGTTACAAGGATACGCCGCCAACCTGCCAAAAGACAGGACGAACGTCCCAATTGCAACAATGCAACCCTCAACGGTGGGCGCGGCGCGGCACTGGCGTCCATGTCGTGTAGCCAAATAAATGTTTGGCCGCAAAACGGATTATTAGCTCGGTGGGCTTTTAAAAAGCGGTGCTCATGCGCTGGGGAGCGCGTCGCGCCGTGCGTATAATAAGGCGGGTAACGCCAAAAAACGAGGCTCTGAGGGGATGCCATGTCTCAAGAAACCATCCGCGCGGCCGAGCGTGCCGCGGGACAGGTGAACGCCATGTCGACGTATGATCCGGACTCCGACCAGCTGCATGAGGAATGCGGCGTTTTTGGTGTCTGGGCGCCCGATCGCGACGTGGCTCGACTGACGTACTTTGGCCTGCGTGCACTGCAGCACCGTGGCCAAGAATCGGCGGGAATCGCCGTTGGTGACGGCGGTACGGTTATGGTCCGCAAGGACCTGGGCCTGCTCGACCGCGTGTTCTCCAATGCCGACTTGTCGACGCTCTCCGGTCAGCTGGCCGTGGGTCATGTGCGCTACGGCACCGCCGGCGCCAAGAGCTGGGAAGCCTCTCAGCCGCACCTCTCTACCATCAATAGCGTCATTATCGCGCTCGCGCACAACGGCACCCTCGTCAACACCGACGAGCTGCGCCGCCAGCTGATCGAGCTGGGCGTGCCGTTCCTCTCCAACTCGGATTCCGAGGTCGCGACCAAACTCATCGGCTACTTTACTCAGCGTACTGGCCATCTGCGCGAGGGCATTCGCAAGACCATGGAGCTCGTGCGCGGCGGCTACGCCATGACGCTCATCAACGAGCAGGCGCTCTACGCATTCCGCGATCCGCACGGCATTCGCCCGCTCGTGCTGGGCAAGCTGGTGGACGAGGGCCTGGACCAGGCCGATGCCGCATCCGTTTCGCAGCTGCCGTCGCAGGACGGCGCCGCGACGGTCGACGCCACCACCCATGTCACGCGTGCCGGCGGCTGGGTCGTTGCCTCCGAGACCTGTGCGCTCGACATTGTGGGCGCCGAGTACGTCCGCGACGTCCGTCCCGGTGAGATTTTGCGCATCAGCGCCGAGGGTCTTGTGTCCGAGCAGGGTGTGCCCGCTGCCGAAGAGCCTGCTAACTGCATCTTTGAGCAGGTCTACTTCGCTCGCCCCGACTCCATCATGAACGGCAAGAGTGTCTACGCCTGCCGTTATGACATGGGTCGTCAGCTGGCACATGAGGAGCCCGTCGAGGCCGACCTGGTCATCGGCGTGCCCGACTCCGGCCTGCCGCCCGCGGAGGGGTATTCGCACGAGAGCGGCATTCCCTTTGGCGAGGGCCTCATCAAGAACCGTTACGTGGGCCGCACGTTTATTGAGCCCACGCAGGAGCTGCGCGCCATGGGCGTGCGCATGAAGCTTAACCCGCTGCGCGACAATATCGAGGGCAAGCGCCTGGTCGTCATCGACGACTCCATCGTGCGCGGCACCACCATGGTGCAGCTCGTCAAGATGCTGCGCAACGCCGGCGCCAAGGAGATTCACATCCGCATCAACTCGCCCGAGGTCATCTGGCCGTGCTTCTATGGCATCGATACCGACGTGCAGTCGCAGCTGATCAGCGCCAACAAGACGGTCGACGAGATTTGCGAGTACATCGGCGCCGATTCGCTAGCCTTCCTTTCGGTCGAGGGCCTGCTGAAGGTCATGCCCAAGGGCGGCTACTGCGATGCGTGCTTTACCGGCCGCTACCCCGTGGCGATCCCCGAGAGCTTTGGCCGCGACAAGTTTATGGAGGGCTTTAAGCCCCGCAACCTGGATAAGCCGCTGCACTTTGACGACGACGCCGTGGTCGAGAAATACGACGACCGCAGCTGGGAAGAGGAGCACGGAGAGGCCTAAAACCTGCCATGTAGGGACAGGTTTATTTTGGCAGGTTTTATCTGCTGTTTTGTTGATATGACGGCGCGCACCGCTGCGGTGTGCGCCGATATGAACGCAACTATGAGCACCGTTTGACGCCCGCGCGGCGCCACGGTAGTGGGAGAGGAAGGCTCAGATGAGCGACAGCAAACATGTGACGTATGAGGACGCCGGTGTCGATACCGCCGAGGGCGGCCGCGCCGTCGATGCGATTAAGCAGATGGTCAAGGACACTAACCGCCCCGAGGTCATCGGCGGCATCGGTGGCTTTGGTGGCCTGTTTTCGGCCGCCGCGCTCAAGGATATGGAAGATCCGATCCTGATCAGCGGTACCGACGGCGTGGGCACCAAGCTCGTGCTCGCCCAGATCATGGACCGTCACGAGACGGTGGGCCAGGACCTGGTCGCCATGTGCGTCAACGACATTTTGGCTTCGGGCGCCGAGCCGCTGTTCTTCCTGGACTACGTTGCCATCGGCCACATCGAGGCCGAGCACATGGCAAAGATCATCAAGGGCGTGGCCGATGGCTGCAAGCTCGCGGGCTGCGCGCTCGTGGGTGGCGAGATGGCCGAGCACCCGGGCGTCATGGCTCCGGCCGACTACGACCTCGCTGGCTTTACCGTGGGCGTCGTCGACCGCCCCAAGATGCTCGACCCGGCGAACGTTCGCCCCGGCGATGTGATCCTGGGCCTGCCTTCCACCGGCGTGCACTCCAACGGCTACTCGCTCGTGCGCAAGGTCATCGGCGTCGACGGCATCAAACCGGGCACGCCCGAGGCCGCCGCTAAGGCCGAGGAGCTGAGCCGTCCGCTCGAGGAGCTCGGCGGTGCATCGCTGGCAGACGCCCTGCTGGCTCCTACGCGCATTTACGTCAAGCCGATTCTGGAGCTGCTCCGCGGTGGCGCCAACGTTCATGCCATTGCCCACATCACCGGCGGCGGTATTACCGAGAACCTCAACCGCGCGCTTGCCGACGACGTCGACGCCGTGGTCACCCGCAACGGTGCCGAGATGGGCTGGGACGTTCCGCCCGTTATCACCTATGTGTCGCGCCAGGCCGAGCTTGCGCCCAACGAGGCGTGCAAGACCTTCAACATGGGCGTTGGCCTGTGCCTGATCGTCGCTCCCGAGGACGAGGCCGCGGTGACCGAGGCTCTGGTCGCGCTGGGCGAGAAGCCGTTCCGCGTGGGCGAGTGCGTCGAGGGCTCCGGTAAGGTCGTGTACTCCGATGAGCGCTAACGAGCAGATGGCTGCTGCCGAGGGCCTGGGCTTTGTGCCCTATAGCCGTCCGACCGGCACTGATACCGCCGAGCCGCTCAAGATCGGCGTGCTCATCAGCGGTTCGGGTACCAACTTGCAGGCGTTGATCGACCTGATCGCCGCCGGCGAGCTCAACGCCTCGATTGAGCTCGTAGTGTCGAGCCGCCCTTCGGCCAAGGGTTTGCAGCGCGCAGAGCGTGCGGGTATCCAGACGCTCACGCTGTCCAAGGATGTCTACGCCGACCCTATTGCTGCCGACGAGATCATCGCGCACGAGCTGCTCGAGCGCGGCTGCGAGTATGTGGTCATGGCCGGCTACATGCGCATGGTGCACACGCCACTGCTGGCAGCGTTTCCCAACCGCGTGGTCAACCTGCACCCGGCCCTGCTGCCGAGCTTTACCGGTGCCCACGCGATCGACGATGCGTTTGCCCGCGGCGTCAAGGTGACCGGCGTGACCGTGCACTTTGCCAACGAGATCTACGACAACGGCCCCATCATCGCCCAGCGTGCGCTGGCTGTCGAGGAGGGCTGGGACGTCGACACGCTCGAGGAGCACATCCACGCGATCGAGCATGTGCTGTATCCCGAGGTCGTGCAGATGCTCGCCGACGGTCGCGTTCACGTGCTGGAGGGCGGCAAGGTGGCAGTTGACCCGGCGCGCTAGCGCGTGTAAACGGGTCACCTAGGTTTCTCTGAGGCGTAAACGACTATAAAGCCGATTGGGGCATATGGAATCACATGTGCCCCTATCGGCTTTTACTATCTCTTTGACTTCGGGCTCCTGATAACGTGACGGGTGGGACTTCGGAAAATGAGGGCGGTTGGCCGCGAGCATGATATGGATATCAGTGGCGATTTCTCCATCTCGGCAAAAAATGGCTTCAAGTTGAGCATCGGCTCCGACTTCGAGGGGGGCGGACCTGTTCAGCGAAAATTCTTACACTGACACTCATGCCATGAGCCAGGATAACAAGCCGGTATAGGGTCACTTGAGTGGGTATGCGTCTGTTCAAGCGGTCCATTGGCTTGCTTAAGAAATGGTTAAACTACGTAGCGTACAGCACGTGAGTAACTTACGACTCAGTGAGACTAAAGGGAATCGGAGAAGAAAGCCCATGTTTTGCCCCAAATGCGGTAGCAAGATCAGTGACGATGCGCGGTACTGTACCGAATGCGGGCTGCCCTTGGAAGGACTCTCGGGTAAAACTGCGGACAAGGAAGGGTCCGGCGCCGAGCCGCTGGCGCGAGAGTCCTCGTCCGCTGAAGTCATGTTGGAGTCTGCAAATACCGAAACGGACTCTGCGATAGGATCCGCGAATGCCGAGTCCACGGCAGAACCGAGTCCCGAGCCGGTCTCGAAGACCGCGGGTAGCGGTCACTCCCAGATGTACAACCTCTTTATGCAACGCTGTCAGGTCGGTAACCGCCTGGTGCCGCAGTTTGCTATCATGATCGCCGCATTTATCGCCGCGGCAGGCATCGCTTACGCTGCTTTCATGCTCTACAAGAACGTCATCGAGCCCAATCTCCAGCAGCAATCCGTGCAACAGGAGCAAGCGACCGAAAGACCCAAGAAGGACGAGAGGGCGGCCGAAAAAGTTGTCTATACGTTGGAGGCAAAGTCATTGACGGTGTCTGCTCCGGTCGACCCTATGCTCAATCAGGGCGAGCGGACTGACATGGAATGGTCCTATCCGCAACTTAAGAGCTCCGCCAAAGACGACGTCGCAGACAAAATTAACAAGGCGATTCTCGAGCCCCTTCAAATTGATGCGGAGCGAACGAATCGAGCATCAGATAATGAGCAATCAGATGCTGAGCTGTACCCCGACGGCGAATTTCCCTGCATATCGAGAAACGTGACGGTTACGTACATGGATGAGAACTATTTTTGTATCCGTGACGAGCGCTATTCGACGGGATGGGGTCCGCATGGCGACACGTATGTGACTGGCGTTATTTTTGATTTGCATACGGGTGATACTGTCAGCCCTCAGGACATGTTTGGCATTGATACCGAGGATCTTGCCAGTTCTATGAGTTCGGCAGTTTGGCCGTATCTTACGGAAATGGGCAGAGAGTATCCGTCTGATTACAATTCTATGCTCATGCGGAGCAATTCTTCAGACTATTCAATCAAGGGCTCAACATGCTTGTATGTGACATCCAAGGGACTGGTGTATCGCACCGAAGACTATGAGCTCGGTTCTTTTGCGGACGGCAATTGCGAGATTTTGGTTGCGTCTTGGGATGATGGGTCTCAAGTGGGGTCCGAAGTAACCCCCGATGAGGTCAAGGACGGTACAACGGTGAAAGTCGATAAGGAGGACTAACATGTTCTGTCCCAACTGTGGATTTGAGCTTGATGGTGATTTGCGATACTGCACCGAGTGCGGCTATGCACTCGAAGATGCAAAGGCGGTGCTGAACTCTGTCAGCAACGAAGTGGCAGAAGAACCTTCCGTTATCAATGAGGCTGCGGAAGAGATTTTCGCTAGCGACGAAACGGAGAAGGAGCCTTTCGCCGGTGCCGAGGCGGGGGAGGAAAAGTCGCCCGTGGAGAGCGAGCCCGTAGCGGACGAAGAAGACGACCAGCCTAAAGACGACGTGTCGTCCGGTGCAACGCCTTCGATTCCAGCCGTGCGTGCCGACCGACCAAAACTGAGCAATCCGGTCGCCAAGCCCGTCGCGGCGCCAGCCCCTGCTCCTGCGGCGAATGCATCCGCACAGAAAAAGGAGCCCAAGGCGCTCTATATCGTTGGTGTCGTCGTTGGCCTGGCAGTCATTGCCATCTTTAGCTACCTGCTGTTCTTTAGCAAGTCCGGCGGCGACGTTGCCCATTACGGCCAGGACAAGGCCATCGTGGTGGTCCAAGAATCCAAGATCACCCCGACCGACGCAAAGGGCGAGAAACTCAAGAAGTACTCGGTGACCCTGAACGGCGACAACGGCTACAGCACCAACGCTGAGGTTAAGGGTGACGAGGGCTTCACGGTAAGCCAGTTTCCCGATGTTAAACCGGGAAAATATACCCTCACCGTTAAGGACTCCAAGTCAAAAGTCGAGTGGAGTATTCCCGTCAAAGTCGTCGATAACTCTAAATCCGTTGATGCCGTAAAAGAGGTTTCCCTCGAGGTGCCTAAGGCCAACGAGGCCGATACAAAGACAGGCGAAGGCGACAAGAAGGATGGAGGCACCGCTGCGGACAATACCGCTACGCATGCCGCTTACAAGCAAAAGTGCCAGGAATACCTCGCGTGCTATGGAGAGCCGCAAATTGTTGAGGTGACTGATTCTGTCTATGCGATGCGAGGGCTTTGTCTTGTCGACCTCGTTGATTTTGATCAGGATGGCCAGCCTGAGCTCTTGACCGTTGTGAACGGTATGAGCGATGCCGAACTAAAGAATGCCTGGAATGGAGATATGGAGGGACTTCAGAAGTCCTACACCGTAGAGGTTTGGTCGTCAGCTGATGGTGGCATCAAGAGGCTTTACAGTCAAAATTGGCTTGATAACAGCAACGGAGGAACGATGTTTCTTCCGCTGATTAAAGCGGATGACGACAGCATCCTCGTAAGCCAAAGAACATATGAGATGAGCAATGCTATTACGGCATTGCTTGCTGGAAGGCAGGTTTTGGCCGGGGACAATACTTCGGTATATGGCAAGAAAAGCGATGCTTTTTCGCTTGTAAGCAACTACGAGTCCTGGGGAGTTGCGCCGAGCGAGGGTAATGGCTACGAATACTATTGTGCGTCGGAGGGCAAGGAAATTTCCGAGACGGACTATAATGCCCTATATCAGCAATTTGGCTATGGGCACAATTACCGGACATATTATTTCCTTGATTTTTCAACCTCAGGTTACGGCACTATTTCGGGGGAATCCCACGTCGATCCCAATCAAGTTGCGGAAGTCACCAAAGATACGCTCAAAAAGGTGGGAATCGAATAAAAACTGAAAGGGGCTTGGAAAACTGTTTCCAAGCCCCTTTCTTATAGTAGTTGCTCGAGTCCAACAAGCCTCGCGCTGCTTGCTTGAGCCGCTCTATTTTGACACGCTTCGCTAAATCCACCCTTGCTAAACAAGTAATACTGTTTGATCGGCCGGCCCAGCAGCGCACTGCGCCGCTCGAGCGTTTCAAGAACGTCGGTATCTACGGGCTCGTTTCTCCATTTGCACTCGCCAACGATGAGCTCGCCATCGGCATCCTCTAATACAATGTCAATCTCTTCTTGGTGACGCGTTGCCGGGTTAGTGCCCCACCAAGAGCCGATTGCCTTGGGCAGTACATCCAGCTCGCCCTCAACGACCTGTCGTATCAACCACTGGCGGCATACCTCTTCAAATGTGGGGCCCACGAAGGTAGACAAATCGCGCTTGACGATACGCGCGGCAACAGCGGCTCCGAGCCCCTCTTCAATTGTTCCCGTGTACTGCGGAACAAATCGATACCAAAACCTGAACAGGTTATCGCAGATTCGATAGACCACCTGACGTTTTGTTGCTTTGGCAACGGGCGTGACGCGTTCAACGATTCGCAGATCAATCAATGCGTCGAGTAATCGCGCGACTTGTGGCGTTGCGAGTCGGGTGACATCGGCGATTTCCTTGGGACGTACACAGCCGTTAGCGATGGCGGCTATGACGCCATTGTAGATAGCCGGGCTTCGGACTTCCTGCAACAGATAGTTCTGGGGCTCGGCGTACAGAAACGCATCTTGGCGCAACAGAGCGTGCTCAAGGTTCCATTGCGTGGAGCGCGTGCTATCAAGCTGCGATAAATAGAGCGGCATGCCGCCGACAACGGAATACAGCTCGATAATTCTCTCGATGGGTGCATCGGGAAGCATTTGCGCTACATCGAAAACGACAAAGGGGTCGATGCGCAACTGCATGGTGCGGCGCCCATAGAGAGGACTTTGGTGTCCTAGCACCTGGTGTTCCATAAAACTCATGGACGATCCGCAGAGCACCAAGAACAGGTTGCTCTTGTCTTTGTGTCGGTCGATAAGCGTTTGCAGACACGACGACACGCCCGGGTCGCTCTCGGCGAGGTAAGGATACTCGTCAATGACCAGAATGACTTGCTCCGCTTTGGCGCGTTCAAAGACGGACTCGAGTGCAACCTGGATGGAAGGGAATGCTGCTCCTGCGGCACTATCACCAAGCATCTCGCGGCTGAGCAGCGCAAGGTTTTCGCTTGCAACGGTTTGCTGCCCGGTAAAGAAGATCACACTGGGCTTATCCTGCGTAAAAGCGCGAAGCAGGCTTGTTTTGCCCACGCGGCGCCTTCCGTAGACTACGGCAAACTGGAAGGAACCCTTTTGATAAGCGGTTTCTAGGGACTCAAGCTCACTCTGGCGTCCGACAAACATGGCATGCCTCGCTCATATGCGTGTTACTAACATATATAGTACTAACACGTATGTGAGCAATTTTCCAGTCGGACGGAGAAGAAATGACAGGGCTTCTACTTAACGAGTCGCTTGAGCTTGGTGAAGTCCTGAATCTGCTTTTTGCGCTTGGCGTTGAGGAGGTTGTTGAGGTCGAGCTTCTCAATGGTGCAACGTTTGAGTAGCTCGGAGCTGTCAAAGCCGTTTGACTCAATGTCTTCATCCAGATCGTGCTTGAGCTTGGTCCATTTATTGAGCTGCGAGCATACGTAGGCCGCGGGACGTTCTATCTCGTTGGCGATGTCGCGTACGCTGGCGCCCGTTCCAAACAACTCGCGTATCTTTGCCGTCTCCTTGCGCGTGCGCTCGTTTTTGGCATAGGTCTTGCATCGATCGCTGCAGTAGTGCCGTTTGACGCCTCGATGCCCGGCAAGTGAGTAGGCGCGTCCACACTGCTCGCAATAGCCAATTTTGACGGTGCTCAGCTTGCGCGAAAAATCAAACCAGAGCCACGAGAGATAGCTGTCAAACGAGAGGAACCCTGTGGACTCGTTGCCCTGGAACACATCCACGTGCGCGCCCGAGAGATGCGAGATCACGAGCGCCTGCACCAAAGCGGTGAGCGCATCGCGGTCATCGTCGTCAAGTTCTTCGCGGCGCTCCTGGATATCTGCTTGAGGGTCGATTACATAGAAGCTCTCCTCGCTATTGTTAACCTTGAGTCGCGCTGAAATCTCCAAGCTGGAGTCTTCGTCCATGTAGAACATCGCCTGCAAAACACTGAAGTCATTGGCGGTGAGCTCGTGTTCAAAAGAGAGCACGTTGAGTGCAACGAGGGATTCTTCCTCGTCGATCATAAACATAAAGGCGTAGAAATATCCCGCATCGGATTCGATTTTGCGCACGATAGGCAGGCTTTTGAATGAGTCGGTATAATCTCCGCCCGCCCTCAGGATAGTGGTGTAGATCTTGAAGGATGACCCGTTTGCCGCGCAGGTCACCACTGATTTCTCGATTCTTTCCAATGCAGAGACCTTTGCGATGGTGCAGCTCCCGTTGAGGTATTCCTGGATGCGCATGGCAATAAGTGCTGCCATCGCGGCATTGGCCCAATCGCGTACGGATTCTATTGCGTGCTTGCCAAAAAGCGGCCCGGTCTGTTCGGCGTAGTCAAGTACGTTAAAGAGGCTTGCGCGGAAGGGCTGCTCTTTAACGGCGGTGGGTTCGATGCATGATGCCAGCCTGATCAGATCGGCATGGCGCTCGCTGTGTGCGGGTCCTTCGTTGCTTTTGCTGCCGGCCAGCTCGGTGGGCATGTAGAGTTCAAAGACAAGCTGGGCCTCGCCAACGGGCCTATTGGGTTCGTTCTCTATGAGGTTGACTTTCTTAAACGGAATCGAACCTTCAACGGTGCGTATTTGGGAGAACTCAAACATTGTTACCCCTGTCTTTAGCTGCAGATTTAATAGCGTAGCACGTTTAGGAAAATTACCCGGTCAAAATCTCTATATCGGATAAACGACAAACCGTATCTTGTGATCGTCAAGAAAAGGGGTAACGAGAAAGGACCCGATTATGCATTGCAAACAGTGTGGAGCAGAGATTAACGACGGCGCCAAGTTCTGCGGCGTGTGCGGAACGCCTACGGTCGCGGCTGCGGCCAGCACAGCGGGAGATGCGATTTACGTCGAGGCCCGGCCAATTGAGAGCCAGTCTGTCGAGGCTCAGTTTCAAGCGGCGGAGGATGCAGAGGACGCTTCTTGCCTGCAAGATTCACTTCGCGAGTCCATCGGGTCCCTTGCGCGAGCGTCGGTGATTTCGTTGCTCTATGTGCTCTTTTTCAATTACGTGCTGGGAGGTGGCTCGCTGGGGCTCGACTATATGATTCCGCTGGCGCTGCTTCTGATTGGTCCCTGGAAGGTGATTATCTCGCTGTACCGCAGCGGTGTAAGGCTTCCCTTTGTCTATGGTGGCGGCATTATCGGTATCACGATTATGCTAATCGAGCTTGTGGTTCTCGTGGGTCTTCCTGTCGTGGTTCTGATGCTTTTTTACTGGTTGGGCAGCGTGATTCACGGAGCGGTTCCGGTTGTTCCCGAATTAGCACCGATGACGATGGTGGCACTTTGGCCTATCGTCTCGGTTGCCAACATCATCTTCAAGGCAATCAAGCTGCACATGGCTCGCGCCTAGCAAGTAGCCCGTCGCATGCCTTCCGCGTGGGGTCAGGCGAATTTGAAAGGTGAAAGAAAAGGTTTACAGTCGAGCAAATTGTTCCTGGGCCTTTTCTGTTTGCAGGCTGCGGGCTATCATTTCGATATGCTGAAGTTCTAGGGGGATTTATGTACTGCGCAAGCTGCGGGGCAAAGATCAAAGACGGGGCGCGATTCTGTTCCGCATGCGGAAAACCGTTGGATGTGGATGATGCGCCGGCGAATGCTCAGCAGCCGCTTCCTTCAGGTACACCAAAGGCGTCTGCTGATAGAAAAGCGACAAGCGATCCTGCTGCATCTCGCATAGAGAGCGCTTCTCCGGCGCCCTCTGATCATATGTCCTTTGCGGCCTTTATGATGCAGCGTCGGCAGATCGGCCGTTTTGCTGTGCCTACGTTTGTCACCATTCTTGCAGCAATCATCTTTACCGCTGGTGTCGCTTACGCCCTGGTCAAAGCTTACGAAGCCTTTGTGCTGCCTCAAACGCAGCAGCAGGAGCAGCCGGCTGCAGTCGAGAAGAAGTCGTCTAAAAAGAAGGTCGCGGCAACAAACAAGAAAGCACGCAGGGCTTACGAGGGCGTGGTTGCGCGTTACGAGGACTTTGCGAGCTATTGCGAGCGGAAGGGAGCTGGTGCTGCCAGCTACGACGACTGGGCCCAGGGACGCGGTGATGATTCTGGACTGGGGCAGATATTCGTTTATAACAACCAGACTGCCCCCGGCTTTTTAAGCTACTACTATGCTTTCGATGATTTGAATGGCGACGGAATTGACGAGCTGCTTGTTGGGTCTGTCGATGCGCAGAACGATATTTCGGCGATTGTGGGTGCCTACTGCTTTGTTGATGGAGCGGCCGTTTCGGTTATGCCTTCGTCAGAGATGGTAGAAGGCTCCAGCAATATGACAAATCAGTATGACGGTTTTATTGCTCAGGGTGAGAGCCAAGTCATTACTGTCTGTAAGGACGGCATCGTTAAATATACTTGTAGTCAGGATTGTAGCCAGGCAGATTTCTATATTTCGCTTACTGCAAAGGGTCCTGAGGTCGTAGACGCGGCGCAAATTCAAAATAAGGAATTCGATAGGCAGAATGGCGTCTACTTGGTGAGGACCGTTGAGGATGCTGGCAAACCGCAGGAGTCGATGGTCCAGGGGCGTGAGGAAGCGTGCAAAATTCTTGACGAGCTCGCCGGGAAGTATCCGGAGGCCGACATTGAAATGCCATCCGCAAGCAGCGATATGTGGAAGGCATTCAAAGGGGCGGAGCCTTCGGAGAGCTCTTTGAAGGACGGTTCTGGCACTGCGGACGATCGATCTGGCGCATCTCAAGCACCATCTGAAGCGGCATCCGATAGCAGCGACGATGGGGAGGCCGCTGCGCGCGGCGATGGCGTGATCGCCGACATGGATGCGTTCATTGCAAACGCCAAGCGCGAGTTGATTGTGCCAGATGACGCCTCTATTACGTTCAAGGTCGCTGATAAGCCAAACTATTGGGAGGGGGCGGCAACGTATGTTTGGTACGTCGAGTTTTATAAAGACGGAAAGGTCGTAGCGTCTGCGGAATGCGGCTCTGAAGGGTACCCATGTCGGTCGATTATGGCCTATCACGAGAGCCGGTAACTTTAACCGAGCCGTTTTGGCATTACAGCGCGCGCAGCTCTTATACCTTGGCTCTGTTAGACCAGGATTGACATTCCGCCCCGTCATCTTCTTGCGATTGCACAATGGTCGCCCCTTGTCGAATCTGAATCCGGCAAGGGGCGATGCGCCCGAGACCGGACGAGTTGCTCGCCTGGCCCTGCCGTTTCATGCCGACCTGCCGGCTAACTCGCCGTCTCCTCGTCGGGCGCCGGCGTCTTGACCCTCATCTCGAACGGCATCCCGCCCTCTCGGACGAGCGCCCTGAGGAACGCATTGACGGCGGTGGACATGGACAGGCCGAGCTCGTCCAGGATGGCCGTGGCCTCCTTCTTGACCTCCGGGTCGATACGGATCGTCGTGGCCGGTATGTTCGACGGCATGGCCTCACCCCTCCTCGTGTATCGCGGTGCGACCATTCTACCGCCTCTATGCGGCGGGCGCGGCCCAGTAGTCCATGTAGGGCGGCTCCACGTTGAAC
>CABUDI010000007.1 GCA_902490305.1 uncultured Collinsella sp. | reverse complement strand
AACTGCGGGAATGGCCTATTTGCTCAATGTGTTCGGCTGAGATCGGAAATCAACCCGATGAGTTCGACCGTGCGTAGCATCTCGCGCTGACGGCATCCGCGACCGTCGACCGAAGCCTCACCCATCTGGTTATCGTAAGGGTCCTCGCGCATGCCGTCGAACGAGGGCTCAAACTCTGCCTGGAATCGATTGTTGGCCACCATACGCCATGGGTCGAGATTGCCAAAGTAGTGACGGCGGCGCCACTCCTCCCCCATCCTGCGAGCAGAAGATCCAAATGACACGTCGGCGTTGAGCCAACCGGTCTGCGGCGTATAGAACTCTGCCCAGTCGTGCGACCCCACCGAATCGGGCGCAACGTAGAGGCCGCTCTGCCAACGGGCAGGCACGCCCGCGATACGGCACATGGTGATAAACGTGAGCGCCATAACGCCGCAATCGCCGCGGAGCGAATGCGCGCAGTCATCGGCAATAGATCCCAAAAGCAAGTACGGCGGCTGATAGCGATAGTCGATATACTGCGTCAGGCAATCATAGATAGCACGGGCGCGATCGAGCGGATCCTCGAGTCCGCCAACAACGCTGGCCGTCAGCTGCTGCAGATACGGCGTAAATGCAATGTGCGGACGGTCCTCGGAAATATCCTCGGGCAGAGGCGCGTCCATACGCGGATGAACCGGAAGTGTGCCACCGTAGACATCACAATAAGCAGCATCGATGTGATAACGATAAGTCACCGAGAATGAGCGCTCACTCGAAGAAGACCACGAGGCGGTACGCGCCGAAGCGTTCGCGGGAGCAACAGCACCCTCCGGCGTCATGTCGAGAATCTCGACCTGAGACTGTTGGCGGCAGGTGGCGGCTACGGGAAGCCAAGCGCGAACGGTCTCCCCCTCTAGAGCGCCGGGGACAGACAAGGACGCCTTAAGCGTAATAACGCGAGTCAATCCGTTTTGTGACTCCATCTCCTTGAGCATCTCGTTGCGCAGTGCAATTCCGTCCGTAGGATCGGGACGCATGCCGGGGACCTCTTTGGGATATACGCGAAGCGAATCGAGGAAGTTGTCGAGAACGAACAGCTCGCCATCGATAAAGCGCCAGTCAATACGCTTACGGTCAATCAGATCGTCAAACTGCTCCTCGGTAAACTCAGGCCACTCCTCGCGAATCATCGCAATAGCCCGATCGCGCGACACCGAAAAATGAAGCGGCGTCTCAAGCATGCGATACCGCTCGGCACGAACGCAGGCAGCAAGCGAGGGATCGGGATTCTGCCCCAAAAGACGATCACAAGCCGCAACAGCCTGCGTCAAATATCCGGCATCCTTGAGACGAAGAATCTCGGGCGGCAGTCCAATATCGAGATGACGGAAATCATCACAGCAAACATCAACAGAGCAACCAACAGGACCCTCGTCAATGACCTTCCCATCCGAAGGCAGCACATTAATAACAGCCATACCAAACTCCAAGTCATTAGAACTCTTGAAGCCCATTGTAGCGAGATAAAAAAGAAAGCCCCAATAAAGGAACCCTCAACACCGATAAACGGTACCTCTAAAAATGAATTCAGCCCAGTAACCCTGTAGCGAGTTAACAAAGGAGGCCCCGTTTCCCCGGAGCTGATTCCGTCGCGCGACTTCTGGCGAAGCCAGTAGCCACCTTAATTCAGACTCGTAACCCTGCGGCGTTAAACGAAGGAAGCCCCGTCTCCCGGAACTGTTTCCTTGGCGCGACTTCTGGCGAAGCCAGGTGAGCGCAAAGGAAACAGTGTAGGGAGACGGGGCTTCCGGTGGGAAGTTTAGCGACGCTTACGCCTTGTTGACGGAGCCAAACTCCTCCATGAGCTCCTTGGTGCGGGCAACGATGTTCTCGCGACCAGGCTTGAGGAGCTTGCGGGGGTCAAAGCCCTTGCCCTGCTGATCCTTGCCAGCCTCGATATACTCGCGAACGCCCTTGGCGAAGACGAGCTGCAGATCGGTGTTGACGTTGATCTTGGAGATACCCAGGGAGATGGCCTTCTTGATCTGATCCTCGGGGATGCCGGTGCCACCGTGCAGGACGAGGGGCAGGTCGCCGGTCTGAGCCTTAATCTCGCCCAGGCGCTCGAAGGAAAGGCCGGCCCAGTCGGCAGGGTACACGCCGTGGATGTTGCCGATACCGCAGGCGAGGAAGTCGACGCCCAGGTCAGCAATCTGCTTGCACTCAGCAGGATCAGCGAGCTCGCCGCTGGAGGTCACGCCGTCCTCGGTGCCGCCGATGCCGCCGACCTCGGCCTCGATGGACATGCCCTTGGAGTGGGCAAGCTCAACGAGCTCCTTGGTGCGGTCGAGGTTAAGCTGGAAGGTCTCCTCGTGAGAGCCGTCATACATGATGGACGTGAAGCCGGCCTCGATGCACTTGAAGCAGTCCTCGTAAGAACCGTGATCGAGGTGAAGGGCGACGGGAACGGTAACGCCCGTGGCCTCGACGGCAGCCTTGACCATGTCGGCGCAGACCTTGAAACCGCCCATCCACTTAGCGGCACCAGCGGTGCACTGAAGGATCAGCGGAGACTTGGCCTCCTCGGCGGCCTGGAGAATAGCCAGGGTCCACTCGAGGTTGTTGGTGTTGAAGGCACCGAGACCGTACTTGCCGGCCTCGGCCTTCTTGAGCATGTCTGCTGCGTTGACGAGCATAAAAGAAACCTCCTGTAAGGTTGCTCCGATAACGCCTGAGATTTTACCACGACATACCCGAGCATAAACGTTCGTTTGTTCACGAATACCATCCGATTGGACAAATTTTGACCGTTTGCCCCACAGAATCGACCCACTGGGGAAAATAGCTTGACGATTGAGCGGTCTTCGTGGTTCGGACGACGGCTTCGAGCCTACATCTGCATAAACGGGTTCTGCATAAGTTCGCGCGCCATCGTGGTCGAATCGCCATGGCCCGTCAAGCAAACGGTATCGGGCGGAAGCATCTTGGCAAGTTTGGAGAGCGAGCGCATAATCGCCGCCTCGTCACCGCCGGAAAGATCGGTACGACCGTGGCTGCCCGGGAAAAGCGTGTCGCCCACAAAGGCGATGTTCCCCCGCTCGGTCGCGGCGAACAGGACGATGCCGCCCGGCGTATGCCCCGGCGTCTCGATCACCTGCAGGCAGACGTCGCCCACCTCGATTGTATCGCCCTCGGCAAGCAAACGCGTCGGCTCACCCGGATCGGGTGTCTCGATACCCCACATGGCGCGCTGCTCCTCGATATTTGCGCGAGGTACCGTCACGTCCTTAGCGCACAACTCATATAGCGCGCTGTCGCCAACGACAGCTCGAACCCCGGCAACCCCGCCAACATGGTCGGCATGACCGTGCGTGCAGACGGAGCCGAGTACGCGCACCTCAGGATGCGCGGTGCGGATATGCTCCACAAGACACTCGCCCTCCCACGCCGGATCGACGATTAAGCACTCGTCATTCGAAATCACGGCGTAACTGTTGGTCTGAATGGGGCCGTTGACGAGCGCCTCAATCGAAGCCGCACCTCGGGGTGTCAGGTCCAAAGTCATATCGCCCATGCGCATACCCTCCTTCTAAAATACGTTCAAGGCACCAAACGATGCCTCGAACGTAACCAATATCTATGATGCTGAGAGGCTCTCGCACCTACACACGGCGCTTGAGCTGAGCTCCGCCTTCGCCGGGCATAAGACGGCGAGCGTCGTAGACCGAATCGACGCTGCTGATGGAGGCCAGCAGCGGATCCAGACCACTCGCGTCCGAGATCTCGACCATAAAGCGCAGGGTTGCAATACCCTCGCGGTTGGTCGACGTGGCGGCAGAAAGGATATTGCCGCCCGCATCGCCAATGGCAATGGTGACATCCTTGAGAAGGCCCATGCGGTCCAGGCACTCGACCACGATCTCGACCTGGAAGAGGGTGTCGGCAGCGCCGTCCCACTCCACTTCGATCATGCGCTCGGGATGCTCCATAAGACCCTTGACGTTGGGACAGTTGGCGCGATGCACCGAAACGCCACGACCGCGCGTGATGAAGCCGACGATGTCGTCGCCCGTCACGGGGTTGCAGCAATGAGCCAGACGGACCAGTAGGCCGCTGTTGCTCTCGCCCTTGACGATAATGCCGTTACTGGCGCTCTTGCCGCGCTTTTGCGGCTTGCGGTTGGAGCCGCGAGCAGGCTGCTTCACGACCTCGGCGATAGCCTCGGCCTTGGTGAGCTGTTCCACGGGCTTGGGGTCCAAGATTTGCTCGACCTTATTGCCCACAGCGCGCGGGGCAACCTTGCCGGCGCCGACGGCGGCAAACAGGTCCTCGAGCTGCTTGAAGTTAAACTGCTCCGCCACGGCGTTGAGCGCACGCGTCGAACGCGGCGTAGAAATGCCATAGCCACGCTTACGCAGGTCCTTGGCCAGCATATCGCGACCAGCAGCAGCGTCATCGTCTTTGGTCGCGGCGGCAAAATAGCGGCGGATCTTTGACTTGGCGGAAGGTGTCTTAACGATCTTGAGCCAATCACGCGACGGCTTGGAACTCTTGTTAGTCAGAATCTCGACACGGTCACCCGTCTTAATCTCGTGCGTGAGCGGAGCCACCGCACCGTTGATTTTGGCGCCGACGCAATGGTTTCCCACCTCGGTGTGAACGGCGTAGGCAAAGTCGAGCGGCGTGGAGCCGGCACGAAGCGCCATGACCTCGCCCTTGGGCGTAAAGACAAAAATCTCCTGGTCAAACAGGTCAACCTTCAGCGAGTGCAGGTATTCCTTGGCGTCGGTAATCTCATCAGACGCAGCCCAATCGAGTGAATGCTTGAGCCAGTTAATCTGATCGTCCAGACGCTGCGCGTCGTTGGTCTTGGAGGCAGACGATCCGCCCGACTTCTTATATAGCCAGTGGGCGGCAATGCCGTACTCGGCCTGCTCATGCATCTCGTAGGTTCGAATCTGAATCTCGAGCGGGCGGGCCGTGGGGCCGATAACCGTCGTGTGGAGCGACTGGTAGTTATTGACCTTGGGCATGGCGATATAGTCTTTAAAGCGGCCGGGCATGGGGTGCCACAGCGTATGCACCGCGCCGAGCGTGGAGTAGCAATCGCGCACCGAGTGGGTAATAACGCGCAGCGCCACCAAGTCGTAGATCTCGGAAAACTCCTTGCCCTTGCGCTTCATCTTTTGGTAGATGGACCAATAGTGCTTGGAACGGCCGTTGATCTGGAAACCCTCCAGGCCAATGCGGTTGAGTTCATCGGTGAGCGTCTTGATGGTCTCGGCCAGATAGCGCTCGCGAACCTCGCGCGACTCCGCCACCATACGCGCGATGCGCTGGTAGGCGTCGGGTTCAAGGTAGAAGAAGGACAGGTCCTCGAGCTCCCACTTAATAGAGCTCATGCCCAGGCGGTCGGCCAAGGGCGCGTACACGTCCATGGTCTCGCGAGCCTTGAACAGGCGACGATCCTCGCGAAGGGCAGCCAGTGTACGCATGTTGTGCAGGCGGTCGGCAAGCTTGACGATGATGACGCGGATGTCCTTGGACATGGCGAGGAACATCTTGCGCAGCGTGAGCGCCTGCTTCTCGTCCATACTGTCGACTTCGATATTGGTGAGCTTGGTCACGCCGTCGACAAGCTCGGCCACTGTATCGCCAAAAAGGCCGGAGACATCAGCAAGCGAGGTCTCGGTATCCTCGACGGTATCGTGCAGCAGCGCGGCGCACACCACGTCGCAGTCCATCTTGAGGTCGGCCAGAATGATGGCTACCTCGACGGGATGGTTGATGTACATCTCGCCCGAGCGGCGCTTTTGGTTGCAGTGCTTCTCGGCGGCAAAGCAGTAGGCCTGCTCAACCTTAGAAAAGTCGTCCTCATTCATATATTTGAGGCACAGGCGCTCCAGCTTGTCGTAGCTGTCCGCCATAATCTCGGGCGGCAGCTCATCGGCATGCTTATAGTGCTCCATCTCCGAAAACGGCTGGAGGGTGGAATCATGGGCGGTACGGGCTGCGGCATCCATCGAGGTCCCCTTCCCCTAGGCCCGCGGTACGATCGGGCGGTTAACTTTGGCTAGCATATCAGAAGCGCACGAATCGAGCGCCCAGCTCCGGAAAGCCGAAAACTCCATGCGCGAGCGCAAGCCCTCCAAATAGCGAATTGACCTGCTCAATTGCACGCGGCCGGGGTTTTCGGCCATCGCGATGCGACGGGAGTCGTCAAACCCCGAAACGCGACAGAAACCAAGCTCTTCGAAGATTCCCAGGCCGCTTTCCACCGAACGCTCGTCGACCGGCGTGCGAGCATCGATGGCAAGGCACATCTGCGCGATGTCGATATCGCTTGCGCAGAATGAATCATCCCCGGTCTTACCGCGGTTGGAGCGCCACATGGTCTGCAGCGCGCGATAGAGTGTGACGAGTTCGTCGCGCTCGGGTGCGTAGCAGTCGAGCAGGCGCTCGTTGATGCGGGCGTCGCGCGACGAATAGAGCAGGTGGATCACGGCGGGCTGTCCGTCACGACCGGCACGCCCGCTCATCTGGTTGAACTCAATGGCGCCAAACGGCATGTGGTAGAGCACGACATGGCGGATATCGGGCAGGTTGACGCCCTCGCCAAAGGCGGAGGTCGAAACGATGCAGCTGAGGCTTCCGTCTCGGAATGCTTCCTCCACGCGACGGCGATCGGAACGCGCAAGCCCCGCGTTATAGAACGCGATATGGGTTGCGCAATCGGGCACACGCTTGCGCAACGTCTTGGCGAGCGCCACGGACTGGTCGCGCGAATTGACGTAAATGACGGTCTTCTCCCCCGTCGCCACGATCGACACCAAACGGTTCTCGCGGCTCGCAAGGTCGCGGTCGTCCTCGAGCTGCAGGTTCTCGCGCACCGTCTCGTCGACCACCGTGCGAGTGATCGGCAACATGCGGGCAAGCTCGGCCACGACCGGAGCCGTCGCGGTGGCCGTCGCAGCCATAACGACCGGGTCGCCCAGGGCTTTGAGGATATCGGGCATGTCGAGATAGGCGCTGCGGTCGCCGCCCTTGGCAAGGCCGGCGTGGTGCGCCTCATCGATAACGACAAAGCCGATGCGGCCCGAACGCGCGAAGCGGTCACGGTGGATAGATAGGAACTCGGGCGTCGTGAGCACGATACCGATGCGGCCCGAAGCTAGGCCGGCGAACACGTCATCGCGTGCGGCCTCCACGGTCTCGCCGGTCAGCACGCCAACGCCAATGCCAAGCGCTGCCATCGTCGACGAGAGGTGATAGGCCTGGTCGGCAACAAGCGCGCGCAGCGGATAGACAAAGATACTCGCACGTCCGCGAAGGACAGCCTCGCGCGCAGCATGTACATGGAAGATGAGAGACTTGCCGCGGCCCGTTCCCATAACGGCCAAGACGCTCTGGTGGTCGGCCAAGGCATCGAGCGCCTCAGCCTGCGCGCGGTGCGGCTGGTTCGATCCGATAAAGCTATGGATAAGCGAGCGCGTGAGCTCGGTATAGGAAAGCTGGGCGAGCGTCTCGCGCTTACGCGACTCCAGGCGCAGGCCGGAATCCGCCGGCTGCACGCCACGACGAAGCTCGCATGCCGGATCGTCGACGCTGGGCAGCGTGGTATCGCGGACCAGAACATCCTTGATCATGAGCTTGGGCTTCACACGCCCCTGCCAATGCTCGGCAACGGCCTCGAACACCAAGTCGACAGCGCTATCGCAGTTGATGAGCTTATCGATTTGCGGCACGCGGAACATAATGGCCGGCACACTCGCGGCGCCATCGGTCGCCACAAAGCGCATGTGCTCGCCGGTTTTGCCCACCACGGCGCGGTCGCACATCGTCACGCCCTCGGCGGCCAGCAGCGGCACCTTGTTGCCCTGGCCAAACGGCTCAAGACGGGAGATCTGCTCGATGGTCTCGATATTCAGCTCGGAAAGGTCGACGGTGGCGGCGACCTCGTCGGTGTCTTCAAAGTCCTCGGCGGGAAGCTCCGATAGCACGGCGGAAAGGCGGCGGCGGAACTCATCGAGCTTGGATGCCTCGATGGTCACACCCACCGCACCGGCATGTCCGCCGCGACGAATCAGCAGGTCGGAACAGCGCTCGACGGCGTCGAACAGGTTGACCTTGCCCACCGAGCGACCAGAGCCGCGCGCGATGCCGTCCTCGATCGAGAACAGCAGCGCCGGCACGTGATAGCGGTTGGTCAGACGGCTTGCCACGATGCCCTTGACGCCCTCGTGCCAGCCCTCGCCACCCACGACGATTGCGCGTCCGCCGTCATAGGTCTCCTCGACCTTTGTCATGGCATCGCGCGTGAGCTCCGCCTCGATCTCACGGCGCTGGCGGTTGATTTCCTCGAGCTCAGCCGCCAGTGCGCTTGCTTCGATGGGATCGCGGGCAAGCAGCAGGTCGAGCGCCAGCTTGGGATCGGCCATGCGACCGGCAGCGTTTAAGCGGGGAATGAGCGAGAACGATAGGCCATCCGCCGTAATGCTCGAAAGGTCCGTCTTGGCGAGCGCGGCAAGCGCGATATAGCCGGGACGAGCGGTTACGCGCATCTGCTGGATGCCCTCGGCAACCAGCGCGCGGTTCTCGGGCGTGAGCGGCATCATGTCGGACACGGTGCCCAGCGCCGCGACCTCGATTAGCGAACGCCAATACGACGGCTTGCCCAGGCGCTCACCCAGGACTTGCACCAGCTTGAGCGCCACACCAGCACCGGCAAGTTCACGCGAGGGCCCCTCATCCTCGAGCTTGGGGTCGGTCAGGGGCACACCCTGCGGCACCTGGTCGGAGGGCTCGTGATGGTCCGTGACCACCAAATCGATCCCCAGGCTCTCCAGATAGGAAACCTCTTCCTTGGCGGCAATGCCGTTATCGACGGTCACGATCAGCTGGGGGCGAGCGAGCTCGTTAACGCGGTCGAGCGCCGCGCGCGAAAGACCGTAGCCCTCGTCAAAGCGATGCGGAATAAACGGCGTGACATCGGCGCCAAACGTGCGTAGTGCCTCGGTCAACAGACAGGTCGACGTAATACCGTCAACGTCAAAATCGCCAAAGACCGCAATGTGCTCGTGGTTGCAAATAGCACGCTCGACGCGGTCGGCAACGACCGACATGCCCGGGATAATGAGTGGGTCGGCCCAGTCGCGATCGAGCGAAGGCGTCAAAAACAGCTGACCTTCTTCGATGGATGTAATGCCGTGCGCGACCATAATACGCGCCACCAGCCCGGGAATGCCCAGGCCAGCCGAAAGCTCCTTTTCGAGCTCGGGGTTTTGCTGAGCGACCGCCCAGCGATGCGTCGTCTTAAGCGATGACATAGGCGCCCACCCCCGATAGGGGCAGGTCGCCGCGATACCTCTCACGGTTCATAGCGATGAGTCCTCTGTGTATGCCCGCTTCGGCAGGCAGATCTGTTGAACGGATTTATTATACCGTGCAGAGCAGACGCAAATCGCCGCAGCACGCCGCGGTTTCGGTAAACGATGCCGGTAATAGCCTCGAAATATTCGAGCGTTTCTGACGCACGGACGCATGCGAGCGTCTAGCATATCCATTCAAAACGGGTTCACGGGCAAAGGGAGTCACAAGCGCATATGAAGCAATGGGTTGGACTGGGCAAGTTTCTCGCGGGGCACATGCAGGTCATCGTTCCGATTTGCGTGGCACTCGGCGTGCTCTTTCCCCAACAGATTGGCGTACTCAAGCCCATCGTTCCCACCTTGTTTGCCTTTATGACGTTTCAGGGTGCGCTCAGCAACACCTTTCACCAGGTAACCGAGGTGTTCCGCCGTCCGTTGCACCTAGTCTTGGCGCTGCTCGTCTCGGCGGTGCTTATTCCCATCGCGGCGTATGCCATGGGGTCACTCTTCTTTGGCTCCAGCCCCAACCTTGTCTGCGGCATTGTGCTCGAATACAGCGTGCCCGTGGCCGTCACCGCTTTTATGTGGATCAGCATGTTCGGCGGCAACGGCCCGCTCGCGCTCACCATCATCCTGACGTCCTCGGTCATCTCACCTGTGACGATTCCGCTTACGCTCAAGCTCCTGCTGGGCGCCACCGTCTCGATCGACGTGCCGAGCATGATGCAGAACATGGCCTTTATGATCGCCATCCCCGCTGTGCTCGGTATTGCCATCAATGAACTCACGCGCGGCTGGGGCCACGAGAAACTCTCTCCCGCGCTCTCGCCCGCCTGCAAGTTCATGATGATGGGCGTCATCGCGTCCAACTCCACCGCTATGAGCGAGTACGTGCTACACATAAACGCGGTGCGCCTGGAAGTCGCCCTCTTTATTTTGGTCTTCGCCATCAGCGGCTTTGTCGTCGGTTTTCTGGTCGCACGTGCGCTGCATCTGCCATATAGCGAGACGACTACCATGTGCTTTACCTGCGGCATGCGCAACATCTCTTCGGGCGCCGTCATCGCCACGCAGTACTTTCCGGGCGAGGTCGTGTTCCCCGTCATGTGCGGCACGCTGTTTCAGCAGGTGCTGGCCTCGATCATCGGGCATCTCTTTGAGTGCCTAACCGGCGAGGAGCGCACCAAACAGCGCAAGCGGGTCGAAGCCGGCCGCGACGCGTTGGCACGCTAGGCTGTCCGCATTACGCGGGTGTTAGTCTTGCTATACGAGCGTTTCCAGATGCGCACGCAGACGCTCAGCATCGATATCGAGCGTCGTCTCGGCATTGACTTGGGCCAAACGATAGCCGACAAAGTAGGGCGAAACCACCCAACGCGGCAGCGCCTTGGCAATGGTCCGACCGCCCAGGTGATAGAAGAACAAGTTGTACGACTCTGCGCGACCACCATGGTGCTCGTTCAGGATATAGCGCAGAGCTACCTGAATCGCATCGGCGAAGAGGTCCGTCTCGGCTTGGTCTCGCGCGCCATCGCTGGCGGCGATTCCCTGCGGGGCTGAAACATTGACCTCAAAGAACCCCATAATCGGTTCGGTTGAGATGTTGACCGCAACCCTTCCCCTCTGCCAAACATCGATGCCTTCAAAGTTGGCTGAGGTCAGCGCCGCATAGCCGTCCTCCTGTTCCAAGCCCACAATCTGCATGTGTGGATGGACGAGGCTGCCGCCCGAAAGCGGACCCTTGTTCTTGTACATGAGCACGCTTCGATACTGCTGCGAATCGATCATCTGCTGCCAGCAATCCAGAGCAAACCTCATCACATGGTGGAGTTCATCCGGCTTATAGGTCACCAGGTCGGCATCGTGATCGGCCGACTCGATCAGCACGGTTTGACGGGTGGCGCGCAGGGTCTTGAACTTATTCTCGAGCCAGATGCAGTCACCGTCGCGCTGGATGATGTTGGTGAGCCCCTCCGTGTTGCAAAAGGGACACGCGGTACCGGGGCGACGGTTGTCGTCGGGCTTGCCGCTCGCCTGCTGAACGTCAAATACCAGCGCCACGGGTTATACCTCCAGCGGCACGATCTTGGTGCCATGGAGCTCGGAGACGCCTAGCGCCGCCGCGACCGCGTCGCGATTTGCCGTAGTGATACCGCCGCCGGGAAGGATGGTCAAACGATCGCCCGCATACTCGATTAAACGAGCCAGGTAATCGAAATTATCCTCGATCGACGTACCGGCAGCGCCGCCATGCGTGAGGATGCGCGTAACGCCGCAGTCGGCAAGTGTATCAATCGCATCGAGCTGAGCCTCGGGCGAGAGCTGATCAAACGCCATGTGGAAGGTGATGTCGATGGGCTCACGCTTGCATTCCTCGGTCGCGCAGCCCGCGGCCATCACGAGAGCGCCCAACGTAAGCTCGTCGAGCGCCCATCCGCCAGCGCAGGGCTTGCAGCTGCCAAAGACCAAGCCGTCAACGCCGGCGCTTACGGCAAGGCCCAGGTCCATCTCCATCATGCGCAGCTCGTCTTGGTTGTAATGAAAGTCACCGCCACGCGGGCGAATCATGCACATCACTCGCGCGTCATGCTCGTGAGCATAGCTGACTGTAGCGCTGATAACACCGGCCGAGGGTGTAGTGCCACCGACGGCAAGGTTGTCGCACAGTTCAATACGCCTTGCACCGGCATCGATAGCCGCCGGCACCCGCTCAAAGTTCTCGGCACAAAACTCGTACAGCATAGATAGACCCCCAAAGACAGCAGATGTTTTCCGACGGGCATTGTCACACATCCCCATGAAGTTGCGGTGGAATAGGGACTGTTTTGGCGTCCAGGATCCCTATTTAGTCCCTATTTCACCGCAACTTAAAAAGGGGCGCTGACCGGGATAGTCAGCGCCCCTTTGTTGAATGGATTAACCACCAAGATAGGCTTTGCGGACGTTGTCGTCGTGCAGGAGCTCTTGGCCCGTGCCGGTCATGGTGATCTTGCCGGTCTCGAGCACGTAGCCGCGTGTGGCGATGGAAAGCGCCATCTGCGCGTTCTGCTCGACCAGAAGCACCGTGGTGCCGGCCTTGTGCAGATCCTCGACAATCTGGAAGATCTGCTCAATCAGAATCGGTGCCAGGCCCATGGAAGGCTCGTCGAGCATGAGCAGCTTGGGGTTGCTCATAAGGGCGCGCCCCATAACGAGCATCTGCTGCTCGCCGCCCGAAAGGGTGCCGGCGACCTGTCGACGGCGCTCCTTAAGGCGCGGGAACTGCTCGTAGACGCGCTCCAGGCCTGGAGCAACCGTGGACTTGGGCTGTGTATAGGCGCCCATCTCCAGGTTCTCCTCAACCGTCATCTGCAAAAAGGCGCGACGGCCCTCGGGGACCTGAGCCAGACCCTTACCCACCAGCTTATCGGCGGGCGTATGGGTAATATCCTCGCCCATAAACTTGATGGAGCCGGTCTTGGAGCGCAGCAGGCCCGAGACGGTCTTGAGCGTTGTGGACTTACCAGCACCGTTCGCACCGATCAGAGCAACGATCTCGCCCTCGTTGACGTTAAAGGAGATGTCCTTGATGGCGTGGATGGCGCCGTACCAGACGTTGATGTTGTAGACGGAAAGCATCGGCTCTGCCATTTAGTTCTCCCCCTTATCCTGCTTGCCCAGATATGCCTCGATAACAGCGTCGTTGTTCTGGATTTCCTCGGCCGTGCCCTTGGCGATGACCTTACCAAAGTTGAGCACGCAGATACCCTCGCAAATATTCATGACGAGCGACATGTCGTGCTCGATAAGCATGATGGCAATGCCGAAGGTGTCGCGAATCTTAACGATGTTCTCCATGAGCTCCGCGGTCTCGGACGGGTTCATGCCGGCGGCAGGCTCGTCGAGCAGCAGTAGCTTGGGGTTGGTAGCAAGCGCGCGGACGATCTCCAGACGACGCTGTGCGCCATAAGGCAGCGATCCGGCCTGCTCATTTGCCAGGTGCTCCATATCAAAAATGGACAGCAGCTCCATGGCGCGCTCGTGGGCGGCCTTCTCGTGCTTCCAATACGTCGGCAGACGCAGCACGCCCTCAAAGCCGGAGTAGCGCTCCTGGTTGTGCAGGCCGACCTTAACGTTGTCCTCCACCGTCATGGTGTTGAACAGGCGAATGTTTTGGAAGGTACGGGCGATGCCCATACGGTTGACCTGATAGACCGACTTGCCCGAGGTGTCCTCGCCGTCGAGCAGGATGGTGCCGTGCGTGGGCTGATACACCTTGGTGAGCAAGTTGAAGACCGTGGTCTTACCGGCACCGTTGGGGCCGATCAGACCGGCGATCTCGGTCTTGCCGATAGTCAGGCTAAAGTCGTCGACTGCCTTAAGGCCACCGAACTCAATACCCAGGTGGATGCACTCGAGTGCCGGGCGCTCGCCCAGATCGCGGTCGGGAACGATGGCGCCAGAAGGATACGGGACCATCTTGCCCTTGTTGAACTCAAATTTACTGGGCATCGGCTGCCACCTCCTTCTTGGAAGCAAAGCGGTCCTTGACGCGGCCGAAGAACGCCTTGAGCTGCGGGTTGTTGGTAAAGATCATGACCAGGATCAACACGATGGCGTAGATGAGCATGCGGTAGTCCGAGAACTGACGGAGCAGTTCGGGAAGCACCGTGAGCAACGCCGCCGCGATGACGGAGCCGCGCATGTTGCCCAGGCCACCCAGGACCACGAACACCAGAATGAGGATGGACGTGTTGAAGTCGAACTTGGTGGCGGAGAGCTGCGAGAAGTTACCGCCGAAGAGGGCTCCGGCAGCACCGGCGAGGGCAGCGGAAACCACGAAGGCGATCATGCGGTACTCGGTGACGGAGATGCCTACGGACTCGGCTGCAATCTTGTTATCGCGCACGGCCATAATGGCACGGCCGGTACGGCTGCGAACCAGGTTGAGCACGATCACGAGTGCGACCATGACCAGGATGGCACCGGCGAGGAAGGTCGAGTACGTCGACACGCCCGAGGCGCCCTGGGCGCCCTTGATGATGGCGGTGCCGTCCTCGAGCAGGTGCAGGTCGTCGATCGTAGAGTTGCCCGTGATGTTAAAGATCACGTGCAGGCCGCGCGAGTCGACGCCCACAATGAGGCAGGTGACGATCTCTTTGATAATCTCGCCAAAGGCCAGCGTCACGATAGCCAGGTAATCGCCGCTCAGGCGAAGGACCGGGATGCCAATCAAGAAGCCCAAGATGGCAGCGGCGATAGCGCCGACCACGATGCTGATGATCAGGCGCACCGGATCGGAGGGAACGGCGCTCTCGAGGGCGACCGCGGTGACGATGCCCGTATAGGCGCCGACACTCATAAAGCCCGCATGGCCCAGCGACAGGTCGCCCGCGATGCCGACGACGAGGTTGAGGGAAATGGCCATGACGATGTAGGCCGTAATGGGAACCAACTGACCGGCGATCATGCGCGGGATCATATGGTTGGACTGCATAAAGAACACGATGGCAAATGCCACGATGCACATGGCGTACGTGACAAAGTCGTGACGCGTCTGCTTATCTTTAAGAAACTTCATAACGCTCACCTACACCTTCTCGGGGACGTACTTGCCCAAGAGGCCGGCAGGCTTGACGAGCAGGACGATGATCAAAACACCAAAGACGATGGAGTTGGCAAGGCTCGTGGAAATGTAGGCCTGCGCCATCGCCTCGATTATGCCGATGAGAATGCCGCCGACAAAGGCGCCGGGGATGGAGCCGATGCCACCGAAGACGGCGGCGTCGAAGGCCTTGATGCCAGGCATGGCGCCTGTCGTAGGCTGCAGCACCGGCGAGTAGGAGCACAGCAGCACGCCGGCGATGGCGGCAAGGGCAGAGCCGATGGCAAACGTCATCGAGATGGTGCGGTTGACGTTGATGCCCATGAGCTGAGCGGCGGCCTTGTCCTCGGACACGGCGCGCATGGCTTTGCCCATCTTGGTCTTACCCGTAAAGAACATCAGGCCGGCCATGATAACCAGGCAGGCGACGATGGTGACGAGCGAGACGGCGCTTACGTTGAACTTGGCCAAGAACTCCGGCACCTGGAAGGTGACGAGCGAAGTGAAGTTCTTGGGCGTGGCGCCCCACAGAAGCTGCGCGGCGTTCTGCAGGAAGTAGGACACGCCGATAGCCGTGATCAGAACGGCCAGCGGGCCTGCTTGGCGCAACGGCTTATAGGCCAGGCCCTCGATGAGAACACCGAGAACCGTGCAGACCGCACAAGAGAGAATTACAGATGCCCAGCCCGGGAGGCCGAGATACGACGTGGCGCAGAACGAGACATAGGCACCGACCATGATGACATCGCCGTGAGCGAAGTTGAGCATCTTGGCGATACCGTAGACCATGGTGTAGCCCAACGCGATGATGGCGTAGACGCTGCCCATGGACAGGCCGTTGACCAGGTATTGGATAAAGACCGTCATGTTCCACATCCCCCTTTCGAATAGGTTTCCAGTTAATGTATGAAACAGGGACGTTACACTGTCCCTAGATACCAAGCAAGCAGGGAAGGCCAAAACCTCCCCTGCTTGGGATCAAAACCGCTCTATGTAAGGCGGCCAATTAGGCCTGTACGTACTTGCCGTCGGTGATGACGTACGCCGTGGGCTCCTTCTGGACCTGGCCCTTATCGTTCCAGGTGAGCTTGCCGGTCAGACCGTCAACGGTAATCTTGAGCATAGCCTTGGACAGCTTCTCGGCGACCTCGGTCGGGTCGGCGTCGACACCAAGACCGGCCTCCTTGAGGGCCTCGGCAACCGCGTGCACGCCGTCGTAGGCGTCGGCGGCAAACTGGTCGGGGGTATCGCCGTACTTATCCTTGTAAGCGTTGACGAAGTCGGCGTTCTTCTCGTCGTCGGCGGAGAACGGGGTCATGAGCAGCAGGCCCTCGGCAAGAGAGGTATCGAAGCCCTCAACGCCCAGGATGCCATCCATGCCGTCGCAGCCCATCATCTTGACGTCGTAGCCCATGTCCTTGGCGTTCTTGAGCAGGACGGACGCCGGCGTGTAGTAGATCGGCGCAAAGATCATGGTGGCGCCGGCCTGCTTGGCCTTGGTCAGCTGGTTGGTAAAGCTCGTGGCGGAGTCGTCCTTAAAGGTCTCCTCGTCGACAATCTCGAGCTTGGACTCAGCGGCCTGGGCCTTAAAGGAATCTGCGATGCCCGAAGAATAGGCGTCGCCGGAGTTATAGAACAGCACGAACTTCTCGTCCGCATACTTCTGCGCCAGGAACTTGGCAGCGTTGACACCCTGGTTGGGGTCGGTGAAGCAAACCTGGAAGACGCAATCCTTGCCGTCGGTGACGTCCTCGGAGGACGCGGACGGGGTGATCATGAACGTCTTGGGGTCGTTACCGCACTCGGCGGCAACGGCAACCGACGCACCCGTGGTGGTCGGGCCGACGAGAGCCTGCATGCCCCAGTCGAGCAGGGTATTAAAGGCGTTGACGGCCTTCTCGCCATCGGCCTGGTCATCCTCGGCCTTGCTGGCAAGCGGCAGCTCCTTGGTCGAGAAATCCTTGCAGCCAAGCTCGACGCCCTGGGTAACGGACTTGCCGTAGGACGCGTTGGCACCGGTCAGCGGGCCGATGGTGCCGATCTTAAACGAAGCGTCGCCCGAAGCGGAACCACTGTCGCCGCCGTTGGAGGAGCAGCCAGCTAGAATGGACATCGCCCCCAGACCTGCTGCGCTCGCGATAACGCTCCTGCGATTCATAACAGGGTTCAATGACTTACCGGTGAGGCTCGACATGCGGCTCTCCTCTCAAATCTCGTCGGGTTTCGGTTACCCGACAGGCCATCCTTCGCCGTGTTCGGCGTTCGCAAAATAGTAGACGCTTTAGTTGAGAAAAGTGTTGATTATTTCAACTTTTCTTTGGATTTGTTCATTTATCCATATTCCTGCGTATTTTCATTGCTTTATGCAGTTTAGCCACTTTATTATGTAAAAGTAATGTTTCCATTCTGTTACAGGCGTCCCTGCCCTGAATAAAACAGCCTCACCGGTCGTGCTTTATGCGCACTTAGGCGGCGATGTACTTGCCGTCCTGAATCACATAGGCCGTAGCGGGCTTCTCGACTTGGCCTTCGTCGTTCCACGTGAGCTCGCCCGTCAGGCCCTCGATCTTGATCTTGCGCATGGCCTTGGCAAGGTCGCCGGCAATGTCGGCACCGTCGGCCGTAAGGTCGATGCCCGCTTTATCGATAGCCTCGACGATTGCGTGGACGCAATCGTAGGCGTCGGCGGCAAACTGGTTAGGCGTCTCGTCGTAGGCATCCTTATAGGCCTTGACGAAGTCGGCATTCTTCTCGTCGTCAGCCGAAAACGGGGTCATGAGCAGTACCCCCTCGGCAAGAGAGGTATCGAAGCCCTCGACAGAGAGCAGGCCGTCCATGCCGTCGGTACCCATGAGCGTCATATCGTAGCCCATGTCCTTGGCGTTCTTGAGCAGGACGGACGCCGGCGTGTAGTAGATCGGCGCAAAGATGAGCGTGGCGCCGGCCTCCTTGGCCTTGGTGAGCTGGTTGGTAAAGCTCGTGGAGGAGTCGTCCTTAAAGGTCTCGGTATCGACGATATCGAGCTTGGACGCCTTGGCCTGCTCGGCAAAAGCGTCGGCAACGCCCGAGCTATACGTATCGCCGGAGTTGTAGAACAGGGCGATCTTGGCATCCGCGTACTTCTCGGCCAAGAACTTCGCGGCGCTGGCGCCCATGGTGGGATCGGTGAAGCAAACCTGAAAGACCGTGGTCTTGTCCTTGGTGACGTCGAGCGACGAGGCCGAAGGCGTGACCATGAGCATATCGCCGGCGATCTCGCCCGAGACGGCGACGGCGGCACCAGTCGTGACGGGGCCGACGAGCGCCCGCATGCCCCAGTCGCACAGGGTATTGAAGGCGTTGATGGCCTTTTCGCCGTCGGCGACGTCGTCCTCGGACTTAAGCGAGAATTTGAGGTCCTTGGTCGAGAAATCCTTGGCGGCGAGCTTGGCACCCTTCTCGGCCGAAACGCCATAGGTTGCCGCGGCGCCGGTCAGAGGGCCGATGACACCGATCTTGAAGGTCTTGCCGTCATCGGCGGAGCCGCCGTCCGAGCCACCCGACGAGCAACCAGCGAGTGCGGCGGTGCTGCCGAGTGCCACGGCGCCGGCGAGAAAGTTCCTACGGCTGAGCGTGCTGTTGATGTTGAGCATGGTGTCCCCCTTTTCGCTGGCCGCGATGCGGCCGTCTTGCGGTACAGGGCAAACCTTATGGTGCAAACGTTGACAGTTTGTTACGGAGTTCCGTTTGTAGCGAGCATGTTTCCAATGTTTCCGCAGCGTTTCGGGGGTGCCGTTTTGTGCGACTCCTGTTGCCTGGCGAGCACGCGCCCTCGGTTCACGCTAGAATGCACTCAACCTTTAAGTGGTTAATCCATCCATAAGATGCACGAAGGAGCTATCTATGAGCGAACCCATGCGCGCCGTGAACGTCGGTCTGATCGGTCTGGGAACCGTCGGCGGCGGCGTGGCCCGTCTGATCAAGAGCCACCACGATGAGTACCTGGCAGCCTACGGCATCGACCTTAAGCTGACCCGCGCCTGCGCGCTTGCCTGGGAGCAGGCCGAAGCCGCTGGTATTGAGCGCGAGGCCTTTACGAGCGACTGGCACGATGTCGTCACCGACCCTGCCGTCGACATCGTCGTCGAGCTGATCGGCGGCGAGCACCCCGCGACCGAGATTTTCACCACCGCCTTCGAGAACGGCAAGCACGTCGTCTCCGCCAACAAGGCCCTTCTCGGCCGTCATGTCGAGACACTCGCCGAGAAGGCGCGTGAGTGCGGCGTGCAGATCAAGTGCGAGGCCAGCTGCGGCGGCGGTATCCCCATCGTCAGCACGCTCGAGCACGACCTGGTGGGCAACAAGATTCTGACCATCGCCGGCATCCTCAACGGCACCACCAACTACATCCTGTCGCGCATGGACGCCGAGGGCGCCGATTACGCCGACGTGCTCGCCGACGCCCAGGCCAAGGGCTACGCCGAGGCCGACCCGTCCGCCGACGTCGACGGCTTCGATGCCGCCAGCAAGACGGCCATCCTCGCCTCCATCGGCTTTGGCACCCGCGTGACCACCGATGACGTCTACCAGCAGGGCATCCGCACCATCGGCGCCGAGGACATTGCCCAGGCCCGCGAGCTCGGCTACACCATCAAGCTGCTGGGCATCGCCCGCAACACCGATGCCGGCGTCGACGTCCGCGTGCACCCCACGCTGATCCCTGCCGACCACATGCTCGCTAAGGTCAACGGCGCCATGAACGCCGTTTACGTGGTGGGCGACGCTGTGGGCGAGACCATGTTCTACGGTGCCGGCGCAGGCTCCTTCCCCACCGCGAGCGCCGTCGTGGGCGATATCCTGTCGCTGTCCGAGCAGATCAGCCGCGGCGTTGCACCGCTGCCCGAGATCGAGCCCTACGGCCACAACCTCGCCTTTAAGCCCATGGACGAGCTCCAGACCAAGTACTATGTGCGCCTGAAGGTCGCCGACCGCGTGGGCGCCCTGTCCGAGACGGTCGACATCTTCGCCAAGCACAACATCTCGATCTCGCTCATCAATCAGGTCGAGGATGGCAAGTCGGGCGTCACCGACACCTGCTCGGTCATCTTCCTGACGCACCGCGCGCTCGAAAAGGACGTCCAGGCTGCCGCCGCCGAGCTTGCAGGCGTCGACTGCGTGGCCGAGGTTGCCAACGTCCTGCGCATCGAGGACGTCGAGGCCTGGACCGAAGGCGTTATGGCCAACTAGTTCGGTCTTCGGTATACGACATATATGTTGAGGGGCTCCCGTCCGATCTTGGACGGGAGCCTTTTTACTTGCGCGCTCGGGGCGCATCGGCGTGGCTTACGCTTGAACAACTTGACCGTTCATTGACAACCGGGGGTACCGTTCACCGATAGGCGAATGTGCTTGTTTTGGGCCGCCACTATGCTGTGCTGCGTATGTCCACACCCCCGAAGAATGGAGGCACCATGTTGCTCGAGGGTAAGAAAGCAATCATCACCGGAGGCACGCGCGGCATCGGCTATGCCATCGCCTGCCGTTTTATTGAGGAAGGCGCAGCCGTCACCGTCTTTGGCTCTCGCCAGGAGACCGCCGACGCCGCCGTTGAGAAGCTGACCGCAGCCTATCCCGAGGCCAAGGTCTGGGGCCGTTCCTGTGACCTCACCTCGCTCGAGGCTGTAACTGAGGCCTTTACTCAGGCAGCCGCCGACATGGGCGGCCTGGACACGGTCGTCAACAACGCCGGCATCTCCCAGCGCTCGCCACTTCTGGAGTACACGGCCGAAGAGTTCGCCAAGGTCATGGACCTCAACGTCGTCGCCGTCTTTAACGGCCACCAGGCCGCTGCCAAGATTATGACCGAGGCAGGCCACGGCGGCACCATCACCACCACGAGCTCGATGGTCGCCAAGTACGGCCAGCCCTCCGGCGTCGGCTACCCCACGTCTAAGTTCGCCGTCAACGGCATGGTCCAGTCGCTCTCGCGTGAGCTCGCCCCCATGGGCATTCGCGTCAACGCCGTCGCCCCCGGCGTGACCAAGACCGACATGGTCGCCAACCTGCCCGAAGAGGTCATCAAGCCCATCATCGCCACCATTCCGCTGGGTCGCATGGGCGAGCCCGAGGATGTCGCCAACGCCTTTGTCTTCTTGGCAAGCGACATGTCCTCCTATGTCACGGGCGCCGTGCTCCCCGTCGACGGAGCCGCCCGCTCCTAAAGGTCGAAAGTTTCGGCTTCGAACCTCAACAGAGTTCAACGCAAAAGGCGCGCTGTCCGCATCAACCGCAGGCAGCGCGCCTTCTATTATTTGGACGGAACCCGTATCCCGACACTCCTTGCTACTTGCCGTCGTCGTCCTGGGCTTCATCGCGCGCGTAGAGCTCCAGCATGCGGCGGCGGTATTCGTGCACGGCGAGCTTGGCGCGCTCCAGGCGGCGACGCTCACGCGGAGTCAGCTTGGACGGGTCGACCTCGTCTCCATAGGTCTTATCGGCAAGCAGGTGCGCCGCGTCCACGATGCGGGCATCGATGTGGCCGCTCGCTGCCTCGGCGGAAAGACGCTCGGCAATCGTATCGAGCGTAGGCAGGCCCTCGAATACGCGACCATGGCCATGCGAGGTCAGCAGCTCGTGCTCGCGTGCGAGCAGGCTCGCCAAATCGTGATGGGCGCGCAAAATGTCAAGTGCATCGGATGGATGCTCGGCAACCTCTGCCACGGCGGCGACCGGCGCGGCGTCGACCACGCGGTAGAAGAGCTGCGCGAGCAGCGGCATCAAGAACACCGTGATGGCGCCGGCGGCAACCATGACCGACGCAATTTCTTGCGACAGCGCGCCCGCGTTGACGGCAACGCTTGTCACGGCAACGATGATCGGCAGAGCCGTGGTGCAGTACAGGGCCACGGTAATGCGGCCATACGCCGACACATCGCGCGTCGCAGGACAAATGCTCATAGAGATGAGAATAGGCACGGCACGAATAATCAGCAACGCCACGATAAAGCCCGCGAGCAAGCCCGGGCGCGACGCCACGGCCGTCAGGTCGATCTTTGCGCCCGATACGGTAAAGAACACCGGAATCAAAAAGCCGTAGGCCAGGCCATCGAGCTTGGTCTCGAGCGTATGGTTGCCCTCGGGGATGATATAGCGCAGGACAAAGCCGGCGGCAAAAGAACCCAACACGATGTCGAGGTCAAAGATGGCCGAGAACGCCACGAGCGTGACCAGGATGAGCACCGTCAGGCGCACGAAGGTCTGCGACGTGGTATCGGCGCGTTCCTCGACAAACGAAAAGAAGCGGCTGCCGACGCGCCTGGAACGACTTGGGACCACGGCCAGCAGCACGCAGACCACGGCAAACAGGCCAAGAATCACGAGCGTCTGGATGCCGGTGCGGGCAGACAGCAGCACCGACATGGCGAGCACGGGGCCGAGCTCGCCCCAAGTGCCATACGCGAGAATCGAGTCGCCAACGCGCGTGCCGGTGAGCGAGCGCTCGCGCAAGATGGGCATGAGCGCTCCAAGCGCCGTCGAGGTCAAGGCGAGCGTCACGGCGATACCGTCGAAATGGCTGACCGAGAACCACGGGGTAAAGCGCACGGCAAGCCAGGCGATACAAAAGGTAACAACCCATGTGGCCATACCGTAGCGCCCCTCGACGCCCGTGATGTTCTTGGGATCGATCTCAAAGCCGGCAAGCAGGAACAAAAATGCCAGACCGAGCTCCGACACGAGTGAGACCTCGGCATCTACATGGACAACGCCGAGCATATGAGGTCCCAGCACCGCGCCGAACACGAGCAAAAAGACCGTTTCGGGAATGGGTCTTCCAGGAATCGCCGAGGCAATAAAGGGGCTTGCAAAGGCCACCAGTGCGATGATGGCAAGTGAAACGAATGCCATGTGATGCCTTTCTCTTGATTGCTCATCACTGTAGCACCCTCACCGTCCTCAACGCGCCGCGAGCTGTCGTATCATAGTGAGGTTTACAAACATGTGGCTCAAGGCGACCGCAGGGCAGGCCCCGCAAACCGACCGCTGCCGCATACCGTACCGTACGCCCAACCGATCAGGAAGGCAGGAACCAATGGTCTCTCGTATCTACGTGGAGAAGAAACCCGGGTTCGACGTCGAGGCTCAGCAGCTCAAGGGCGAGCTGACCGAAATTCTCGGCATCAAGGGCATCGAGGCCCTGAGGATCATCAACCGCTACGACGTCGAGGGCATCGACGAGGAGCTTTTCCGCTCCTGCGTGCCGACCGTCTTTAGCGAGCCCCAGGTCGATGTGACCTACGACGAGCTCCCCGCAAGCGATGGCGCCGTCTTTGCCGTCGAATTCCTGCCTGGCCAGTTTGACCAGCGCGCTGACTCCGCCAGCGAGTGCGTGCAGCTCATCAGCCAGGGCGAGCGCCCCGCCGTGCGCTCCGCCAAGGTCTATATGATCTCGGGCGCCCTGGACGAGGCCGCCATCGAGGCCATCAAGCACTACGTGGTGAATCCCGTCGAGGCCCGCATCGCCTCGCTCGCCCTGCCCAAGACGCTGTACATGGAGACCCCCGAGCCCAAGCCCGTCGAGGTGCTCGACGGCTTCCGCGAGCTCGACGAGGCCGGCCTTGCCGCCTTTATCGCCGATCGCGGCCTTGCCATGGACGAGGCGGACATCGCCTTCTGCCAGCAGTACTTCCGCGATGAGGACCGCGACCCCACCATCACCGAGATCCGCGTGATCGACACCTACTGGTCCGACCACTGCCGCCACACCACCTTCGGCACCGTCCTGGACGACGTGACGATCGACGACGCCGTGGTGCAGCAAGCCTTCGACCGCTACATGGAGATGCGCCACGAACTCGGCCGCGACGCCAAGCCCGTCTGCCTCATGGACATGGGCACCATCGGCGCCAAGTACCTTAAGAAGACCGGCGTCATGACCGATGTCGACGAGTCCGAGGAGATCAACGCCTGCACCGTCAAGGTGAAGGTCGATGTCGACGGCGAGGACCAGGACTGGCTGTTCCTGTTTAAGAACGAGACCCACAACCACCCGACCGAGATCGAGCCCTTCGGCGGTGCCGCCACCTGCGTGGGCGGCGCCATCCGCGACCCGCTCTCGGGCCGCAGCTACGTGTACCAGGCCATGCGTGTCACCGGCGCCGGCGACCCCACCGTCCCCGTGTCCGAGACGCTCGAGGGCAAGCTGCCGCAGCGCAAGCTCGTGACCACCGCTGCCGCCGGCTACTCCAGCTACGGCAACCAGATCGGCCTTGCCACCGGCCAGGTCAACGAGCTCTATCACCCCGGCTACGTGGCCAAGCGCATGGAGGTCGGCGCCGTCGTGGGCGCTACCCCGGCAAACCACGTGCGCCGCGAGTGCCCCGCCCCCACTGACAAGATCATCCTGCTGGGCGGCCGCACCGGCCGTGACGGCATCGGCGGTGCCACCGGCTCCTCCAAGACCCAGAACACCGAGTCCATCGAGACCTCGGGCGCCGAGGTCCAGAAGGGCAACGCCCCGGTCGAGCGCAAGCTGCAGCGCCTCTTCCGCCGCGGCGACGCCTGCCGCCTGATCAAGCGCTGCAACGACTTTGGCGCCGGCGGCGTCTCGGTCGCCGTGGGCGAGCTTGCCGACGGCCTGTACGTGGACCTGGACACCGTGACCAAGAAGTACGACGGCCTGGACGGCACCGAGCTCGCCATCTCCGAGTCCCAGGAGCGTATGGCCTGCGCCGTCGCCGACGGTGACGTCGAGGAGTTCATGGGCTACGCCGCCGAGGAGAACCTCGAGGCGACCGTTATCGCCGAGGTTACCGCCGAGCCGCGCATGCGCATGGCCTGGAACGGCGTCGCCATCGTCGACCTGTCCCGCGAGTTCCTCAACTCCAACGGTGCGCCCAAGCACCAGGTCGCCCACGTGTGTGCCCGTAGCGTGTGGCAGCCCAGCTGGGCCGGCACCACGCTTGCCGAGCGCATGACCTCGCTGGTCACCGACCTCAACGTCGCCTCCAACAAGGGCCTTTCCGAGCGCTTCGACTCCACCATCGGCGCCGCAACCGTGCTCATGCCCTTTGGCGGCAAGACGCAGCTCACTCCGAGCTCTGCCATGGTCGCCAAGTTCCCCGTGGACGGCGAGACCACCACGGCGAGCGCTATGGCATGGGGCTTCAACCCCTACCTGATGGAAGCCGACCAGTTTGCGGGCGCATACCTGTCCGTAGTCGAGTCCATCGCCAAGCTCGTTGCCGCCGGCTTTGAGCACAAGCGCGCCTACCTCTCCTTCCAGGAGTACTTCGAGCGTCTGCGCACCGAGGCTGAGCGTTGGGGCAAGCCCATGGCAGCCGTCCTGGGCGCCCTTATGGCCCAGGTCGACCTGGGTGCCGGCGCCATCGGCGGTAAGGATTCCATGAGCGGCTCGTTTGAGGACGAAGCCGGCGAGCTAAACGTTCCGCCGACCCTGATCAGCTTCGCTGTCGCCGTAGGCAAGGCAGCCCGCGCCGTCTCCCCCGAGTTCAAGGGCCTGACGCACCGCGTTGTCCGTATCGCCCCCGCCACCTATGGCGAGGACTACCGTCCCGATGCCCAGCAGCTTCTCGCCGCATTTGACGCTGTCGAAGCGCTCACCGCCGCCGGCGACGCCCTGGCCGTCTCCACACCCGGCTACGGCTGCGGCGCCGAGAGCCTCTTTAAGATGTGCGTCGGCAACCAGATCGGTATCGAGCTTGCCGAGGATGTGGACGTGGAGAGCCTCTTCACCCCGCTCTATGGCAGCTTTATCGTCGAGCTCGCCGAGGATGCCGAGCTGCCCGAGGTCGCCGACGGCGTTGTCGTCGAGCCTCTGGGCACCACCGTTGAGGGCTATGTCATCGACACCGGCTCCGAGGTCATCGAGCTCTCCAAGCTCCAGGAGGCCTGGGAGAGCGGCATCGAGGGCGTCTTTGCCTACCGCAGCGCCGGCGAGACCCCCGAGGTCGAGGCCATCGACTTCCGTGCCAAGGATATCCACGTGTACGGCGGCGCCAAGATCGCCCGCCCGCGCGTGATCATCCCCGTGTTCCCCGGCAACAACTGCGAGTACGATAGCGCCCGTGCCTTCCGCGCCGCCGGCGCCGAGGCCGACACCTTCGTGATCAACAACCTCACGCCCGAGGCCGTCGCCGAGAGCACCCACGAGCTTGCCCGCCGCATCCGTGCAAGCCAGATTGTCATGATCCCCGGCGGCTTCTCGGGCGGCGACGAGCCCGACGGCTCCGCCAAGTTCATCACGGCGTTCTTCCGCGCTCCCGAGGTCACCGAAGCAGTCCGCGACCTGCTCAAGGCCCGCGATGGCCTGATGCTGGGCATTTGCAACGGCTTCCAGGCCCTGGTCAAGCTCGGCCTGGTGCCCTATGGCGACATCGTCGACGCCACGCCGGATGCACCCACGCTGACCTTTAACACCATCGGCCGCCACCAGAGCCGTCTGGTGCGCACCCGCATCTCGTCCAACCTGTCCCCGTGGCTGTCGCAGTGCAGCCTGGACGACCCCTACACCGTCGCCATCAGCCACGGCGAGGGCCGCTTTGTCGCCAATGACGAGGTGCTCGCCCAGCTCATCGCCAACGGCCAGGTCGCCACGCAGTACGTGGGCGAGGACGGCAAGCCGAGCATGGACCTTTCCGTCAACCCCAACGGCTCCGCACTTGCCATCGAGGGTATCACGAGCCCCGACGGCCGCGTCCTGGGCAAGATGGGTCATGCCGAGCGCCGCGGCGACAACCTGTACCGCAACGTGCCCGAGCATGTCCCCGGCGATAAGTTCATGCCGATCTTTGAGAGCGGCGTAGCCTACTTCGCTTAAAGCTTTCCCATCGGGTACAATCCCCTCGGGTAACAACACCCGCCACCGGCACGCCCGGAGGCGGGTTCTTTTTTGCTTTGCGCGTATAGGAGAAGGACATCATGGAAAGCCGCAAGCCGTATCTCGCCACCCTGCCCGGACTCATCCTGGGCTGTCTTGTTTGCTGTGCACTCTGGGGATCGGCCTTTCCCTGCATCAAGATCGGCTACGCACTCTTTGGTATCCCGGCGCACGATAGCGCCTCGCAGCTACTCTTTGCAGGTTTGCGCTTCACGCTTGCCGGTATCCTGGTTATCGCCGGTATGAGCACAGCCCAGCGCCGCCCGCTCGTCCCACAGGTGCGCGATATCAAGCCCATCTGCATCCTGTCGCTCTTCCAGACTATCGGGCAGTACTTCTTTTTCTATCTGGGACTCTCGCGTGCCAGTGCCATGTCGAGCTCCATCATCGAGGCCAGCGCCAACTTCCTCGCAATCCTCTTTGCCGCCTTGGCATTTCACACCGAGAAGCTCAATACGGCCAAGGTGCTTGGCTGTGCGCTGGGCTTTGCCGGCGTCGCGCTCGTCAACCTTTCGGGTGCGGATGGCACCTTTGGCTTTACGCTCGACGGCGAAGGCTTTATCTTGGCTTCCACTGTCGCGGGCGCCCTATCGACCTGTCTCATTGGCATCTTCTCGCGCGAGCATGACGGCGTCTTGCTCGCTGGTTGGCAGTTTTTAGTCGGCGGCCTGGTCCTTACCGCCATCGGGTTTTTGATGGGCGGCACATTGTCCCCCACCGAAGTCGCCCCCGCCATCGCGCTCATCATCTACATGGCGCTTATCTCCGCCGTCGCGTACTCGCTGTGGTCCCGCCTGCTCGCCGTCAACCCCGTCAGCCGCGTGTCGGTCTTTGGCTTTATGAACCCGGTCTTTGGCGTGCTGTTGAGCGCACTGCTGCTCGGCGAGGGCGCTGGCACGAGCCCCGTTACCGTCATCGTTGCCCTGTTGTTGGTCTGCGGCGGCATCATCATCGTCAACAAACCCAAAAAAGCCTAGCGAGCTCACCTTTTTAGGGAGGGCCTTCAAACACTTTAGCTTAATGGAGTGCACTGGTTCTCGTTGATTTCGTACCGAGTCGCAGCGGCAGACGCCCGCCTTGCCGCACCGCGCCCGGGCATTATGGCCGGTGGCCCCCACAAACGCAAAAGGGGCGCACGACCATCGCAACGGTCGTGTGCCCCTTTTCCTAGCGTATCTGAACGCCGGCTTTCTTTTTCTCGGCCTTGACACGGTAGAGTTCCGTGTCGGCGGCGCGAAGCAGGTTTTGCCAGGTATCAATACCATCGCCGACCCGCGCGCAACCGATGGACATCCGCAATGCATACGGCACCTCGGCATGCGCGAGCTCGTCGTTGATTGTCGCGCACAGATGCATGATATCCTGTTCCGCCGCTGCCTTTTGGAGCACCACGAACTCATCGCCACCATAACGCGCGATAAAGCCACCAGACGCCGAGCAGACCTCTTTGAGCGCAGCGGATATTACCTGAAGAGCATGGTCGCCCTCCACATGTCCATAGCGATCGTTAATCTGCTTAAAGCCGTCGGCGTCCATCATAAGCAGATATACATCTTCGGCCTGATCCACATTTGAAAAGAGCGACAGCATATAGGTCTCAAAACGGTTGCGGTTGTTGAGTCCAGTCAACGGGTCAGTCGAGATCAGTTGCTCCTGGCAGATGATATAGAGCAGCAACATGCTAATCATTATGCCGACACAAAGGCCAGGCACCGAGTATACGATCTGAAAGGTACCGCCCACCAGAGCGGGAACCGCAAAAAAGGCGAGGGTGCGATAAATGGCCTTCTTTTGCAGGCTTTCGACTTTTCGAGCCTGAATAAAGGCATGCAAGGACGTATATATGACGTAGCAGTAGCTAACGATAGGCTGAATCATATAAAGCGCTCCGCGACGATATACGCCCCGCGCATCGATATAGAACATAGCGTGCGTCCAGTAGCTGGTAAATGCCAGAACGACCACCAATGCGGTTGGCAACGTTAAAAGTACCACCCTATAGGGCGTGGTCAGGAGCCGTGAGCCCTGCATCGTCTCGGAATAGAAAAACCAAATGAGGCACGCGATGGCGAACAGCGAAAACGAAACCGCGTTGGAAATCCAGTTGGCCGTGATGCCTACAGGAGTGCTCACGCCGTCCGAGAGCGTCCAGATCATATCGAAGAAAATGTAGGCAGCAGACGTGTAGCCCAGCATGCTAAACAAAAGCTGCTGGGTGCTCGAGAACAGGGAGCGACGGCTTCGTACGGCAAGTCCGATAAGAATAATCATGCACAGCAGGAATATCTCGATCTTGAGTGCCTTTACCACTAGACGCCCTCCCTTCAATATCCAAGTGGCCAGAATCGCCCAATTCGAATCTGGGCAACAAACACCCCCTACTCCGCAGGGGTAAGGGGAATAATAGCAGAGCGACCGAACGTCACTGCAAGACAGCTCTCGTTCGGGCGCTCAAACGGCGCGAGCTGCACGCCGGAATCATTGATGGGTATCGATTGCTACTCGCCATCGATGTCGGTCGCGACAGCCTCTTCGATGGCCTCGACACCGGCAGGCGACAGGTCTTCCTTGCTCTGGCAGAACTTCTTATCGACCCAGCCGGTCAGAATCGGGGCCATGATTGCCGTGATGATGACGGCAGTGGCGATCTGCGCATACGCGGTGGGCGCAAGCTCGGCATAGCGCGGAGCGACCTCGGCGAGGGCGACCGGCGTGGTCATGGCCGTGCCGGCAATGGTGGAACATGCCACAGCCGCCTTACCATTGCCGCCACACAGGCGCTCGAAGGCAAAGGTAATGGGACCGACGATAAAGAGCGTGATGAGGCCCAGCAGGATGCCCGAAATGCCACCGGCGATGAAGCTCGAAAGGCTCATGGACGCACCGAGCTGAAAACCAATCACAGCGATCGCGGGATTGGCGCCGGGAACCAGCAGGTTCTTGATAAACGGGAACAAGTTGCCCAGGACCATGCCGATAACAAGCGGCAGGATGGATCCGATGATGGTGCCGACGGGGATGTTGGCGAGACCCGAAACACCAAGGATGATCATCGTGACGGCGGGGCCGGCCGTAAAGAACAGGATACCGACAGCGCCCTGCTCGGACTCATCGCCGAACTCGCCCATGATGCCCGTATAGAGCGCCATGTTGCAAAACGTAATGCCGCCGATGATGGAAACCGAGCTCAGGCCTAAAAAGTTATCGTTAAAGAAGTACGCGACGCCCAGACCCAGCGCGGCTGCCACTACAAGCTTAGGAATCAGCACGACGATGCCGGTCTTGATGGCGCCCGGCGTGGACTTAAAGCTGATGCCGGCGCCCACGAACAGCAAGATCGCGGCAACGATGGTGTTGGAGCCGCCGCGGCAGGCAGCCGTAAAGAAGCCGCCGACCTCAAAGACCTGCGGGCAGAAGGTATTGAGCAAAAGGCCGACGATCATCGGATAGATCATGATGTCGCCCGGGATGCGCGGTACCTTGAATTTCTTTTGCTCGCTGGCGGTCGCTTCCTGTGCCATGAAACCCCCATTTCCGCTGACGCAGAACAAAAGCCCACGTCACGCTTTGCTACAGTAAAGTTTGACCATGGTACCAGAAGAAGCAGACCGCCTCGGTGAGAAATTCGATTCGTTAGGCCGGGACGATAACGCGTCCTGCTCCTATACGAGGCTCAAAACGATATAGAACACGATGCCCGAAACGCAGCACCACAACATCGACTTTGTCTTGATTGCCACCGCCACGACGCCGGTGGCCGCAATCCAGGGAACCAAGGCAGGCCAGAGTCCCGCGTCGAACGCGCCGGGGTTCACCAAGTCGTTGGCGACCAGCGCGGCAAAGGCAGCGGGCGGGATATAGCCCAGGGCCTCGGTAATGCGGGGCGACAGGGTCCGCCCGCGCAAGGCGAACGCCGGCGCGATGCGAAAGAACGCGATAGCAGCCCACGACGACAGCCACAGAACCAAGAACTCGTTAACGGGCATCGCGGGCACCTCTTCCGTCAAATACTGCATCGCACGCCAACGCAATGGCAATGCCGGCCACGACGCTTGCCGGCACGGCAATATTCACGAGGCCCAAGAACTTGCATACGGCGACGGACACCGCGCCCGAAACCGCCGCGACAACGTTGCCGCGCGACAGCCGCTGCGAAAAGAGCAGGCAGATAAAGAGCGAGGTGCAGACAAAGGCTGCAATGGCGGTGGGAACATCGACAACGGCGCCGACGATGGCGCCCATCGTACACGAAACGCCCCATGTTGCGATGAGGATCACGTTGAGCACAAAGGACTCGCGCGGGCCCCAATCCTCCCCTTCAACCAACTTGGCAAGCGAGATGCCATATGCCTCCTCGGTAAGTGTCGCGGCAACAGCCAGCGTCTGACGCTTCGAGGCACCCGTCAGATGCGGCGCGATCGATGCCGAGTAAAGCGCAAAACGCGAGGAGATGGCGGCAACGCTCGCGATAATCGAAGGTGCCGGTACGCCCGCCAGCCAAAGATTGCAGATCATAAACTGGCCGCTGCCCGTCACAAACGTGCTGCTCAGGGCAAAGACCATCCAGGGCTCCATTCCCGTCTGCCCCATGATCATTCCGCACGGCGCGCCTATTGCAACATAGGTAAGCATCACCGGCCAGACGGTTCTAACGATTTTGAGCACCATACGCTTCTCATCCTGACAAGGTCTCCGAGCCGCATGTAGCGATACGGCAGAATCATCATCCGACAGCAACCGAGTTCACCTACAATTGCCACCGGATCGAAAGACACAACTTTTTAGGAAGTCATTATGACAGCTATCGATCGAGACCGGGCGCGCGCGGCCTTCAAAAGCTACACCGATGCCTACGACGCCACCAACCCACGCATCGCGCTCAAAATCGAGCATACGTACCACGTGGCCGAGGCATGCGATGCCGTAGCGCGCGAGCAGGGCTGGTCGTCAGAAGATATTGACCTGGCATGGCTTTGCGGCCTGCTACACGATATGGGCCGCTTTGAGCAGCTGCGACGCTGGGACACCTTTAAGGACGCCGAGAGCATGAGCCATGCGGCGCTGGGCATCGAGGTCCTCTTTGGCGAGAATCCCGCCGATGCACCCGCCACGACAGACATCCGTGACTTTATCGAAACCGGTGCGCATGACGAGCTCATCCGAGCGAGCATCGCCTATCACAGCGACTTTCGCCTGCCGGCACAACTCGACGAGCGTACACGGTGCTTCTGCGATATCGTGCGCGATGGTGACAAGATCGACATTATGCGCACCATCGCCGACAGCACCGTCGACACTATCCTCAAGGTGGACGAGAAGACGTTTCTCGGCAGCCGTTTCTCGTCGCCGACACTTGCCGCCTTTGACGAGCACCGCTGCGTCGCACGCGATGAGCGCGATGAGCCCGCCGACTTCTTGGTGGGGCTTATCTGCTTTATGTTTGAGCTCGTCTATCCAGCAAGCCGCGCGCTGGCGCGCGAACAGGGCGATATCCACCGCCTGCTCGACGCGCCCTTTGGCATTACGCGGCCCTTTACCGACCCCGCCACGCAGGCAACCTGGAGCCGCCTAAAGGACGAGATGCGCGACTGGCTGGCGCGCGCCTAGCGCTCAAGCTGGGCCAGCAGCTCCTCGACGACCTCGACGGCGTCCCCAACAACCTTGTACTGGGCAGCACCGAAAATGGGGGCATCCGGGTCCTCGTTAATGGCGATAATGCACTCCGCCCCACCGATGCCGGCAAGATGCTGAATGGCGCCCGAAACACCGATACTCACGAGAAGCTTGGGCGAAACCGATACGCCCGTCTGGCCAATCTGATGGCGATACTCCAACCAGCCGGCCTCCACGACAGGTCGCGTGCAGCCAAGCTCGGCTCCCAGAGCCTCGGCGAGCCTTCGCATCAACGGCAGGTTTTTCTTGGAACCAATGCCGCGACCCACCACGACCAGGCACTCGGCATTGGCGATCGAGGGCTGCTGTCCCCACTCCTCGGCGGGAATCGAGATCTCGACACGAGCCTTAGCATCATCCGCAAGCGATATCTGGGTGATCGTGCCAGAGCGGCCGTAGTCGAAGTCGGGAGCCTTAAAGATACCGGGGCGCACCGTTGCCATCTGCGGACGGTGGTTGGGGCAAATGATGGTGGCCATCAGGTTGCCGCCAAACGCCGGACGCGTCTGTTGCAGCAGTCCCGTCTCTGCATCCATCGAAAGTACGGTGCAGTCAGCCGTAAGGCCCGTCTGCAAACGCACGGCAACGCCGGGTGCCAGTTCGCGACCAAAAGCGGTCGCACCGTATAGGATGGCCTCGGGTTTGCGTTCGACTACCAAATCGCAGATCAAGCGGGCGTAGACCTCCGCATCGTTTTGGCGCAGACGCTCGTCGCGACAGGCCAGGACTTCGTCGGCGCCCGCGCAAACCAGATGCTCCAGGTCCCCAAGCGAGCCCTCGGGGCTTATGCCGACCAGTGCCACCAGACGGCAGCCGCGAGCATCGGCAAGCTCGCGCCCCTTGCCCATGAGCTCGTAGGCCACGGGAGCCACGGCATCGTGCTCGTCAGTCTGCACGAAGACCCAAATGTCTCGATATGCATCAAGGTCCACCGTACCAGCGGCCTCGTCACGCTCGATCGAGATAGCGTTGACGGGGCAGGCGTCGACGCACCCACCGCATAGGATGCAGCCGTCGGTTACGCGGGCGCATCGGCTGGGTCGCTCGCCTTCCACTACGATGCCGCCCGAGGCACAGGCGCGAACGCAGCGACCGCAGCCGATACAGGCTTCGCTATCGATAATCAGTCCGCTCATCTATGCCATCCCCTCGATAATCTTGGCAAGCTTTGCCGCCTGCTCGGACGCCGTCCCCTCAACGGCCTCGCACGTTTGGTCACGGTCGGGCACAAACGAGCGCACGACCTGTGTCGGCGACCCGGCAAGACCGCAACGCGCGGGGTCGGCGTTCACGTCGGCGGCACTGACCACGCGCACGTCCGCCTCCTCCGCCGCGCGAATACCGGCAATACTCGGCATACGCAACTGGCCAATCTCCTTGGCAGTCGTCATCGCGCACGGCATCTCAAGGTACACCGTCTCCTCGCCGGCATCGCATCCGTGAACGAGCGCCAGCGAGCCACAGGTCGTAAAGCCCGCGCTCTGCACGCAGCTCACGTCGGTCACGCAGGGAATATCAAAGGCACCGGCAAGCTCGGGACCAATCTGGGCCGTATCGCCATCCACCGCCATCTTGCCGCAGATGAGCAGGTCGAAGTCCTCGTCGAGCGCCTCGATGCCGCACTTGAGAGCATAGGTGGTTGCCAGGGTATCGGCACCTGCAAAGGCGCGATCGGTCAGCAGCAGCGCATCGTCGGCGCCTCGAGCGATGCAGTCGCGCAGCAGCGACTCGGTCGCGGGGATGCCCATCGACACCACCGTCACGCGCACATCCATGCCAAAGCCGATAAAGTCGTCCTTCAGCGCCAGCGCGCATTCCAAAGCGCTCGCATCAAAGGGATTAATGACCGCCTGCTTGCCATCGCGCACGATGGTATTGGTCTTGGGGTCCATCTTGACCTCGGTGCTGCCCGGCACGGCCTTGACGCACACCACCATATGGAAATCGCTCATCTTCACGCGCCCCCTTTCTGGACGAGCTCATCCAAGAGCTTCTCCGAAAACAGGTTACCGCGACCCAGCTGCCCGGCAGGATCGAGCTGGAGCTTGAGCCGCGCCGACTCGACCATGGCCTCGTGACCGTACATCGTCTCCAAGAAGCCCGCCTTGATCTTGCCGACGCTGTGTTCTGCGGAGACGGCACCGCCCATGGCCGTGACCTCGGAAGCCCACTGGGCAAAGAGTTCTGCGCCGCGGCGATAATCCTGTGCATCGCGCGGCAGAATGTTCACATGCAGATGGTTGTTACCGATATGCCCCCAGGCGGCAGATTCAAGCCCACTTTCCGCCAGCGTGCGGCGATAGAGGGCGATAACATCGGCCAAGTGCGCGTTGGGCACCGACATGTCCGAACCCAGTTTGGTGATGGTGGGATCCATGCGGCGGCGCTCGTCGATGAGCATGTTGACGCTCTCGGGCACCGCATGGCGGAAGAATCGCTGACACTCACGATCGACCTCGGTGCGCGCGACCCATGTCGCATCGTCACTGCCGCCCGCAAGCTCCAGTACCCACCCCAAGTGATACAGCTCCTCAGTCGCCTGGGCTTCGTCGTCGCAGTCGAGCTCCACGTAGACACAGACCTTGGCGTCTTTGTCGAGCGCAGGCAGCGAGGCAAACGCCGTCGACTGCTCGCGCTGGCGACGTAGAATATCCAGGGCGCCAGCATCGAAGTACTCGATGGCAGCCGCATGGGACAGGACGGGACGCACAGAATCGGTGAAGGACACGGCCTTGTCTTCGCTGTCGAAGAAGCAGCTCACGCCCCAAACGACCGCGGGTGCCACCTGCAGGGCAATCTCGAGTTCGGTGATGACACCGATTGTGCCACACGCACCGATAAACAGATCGATGGCATCCATATCGTCAGCAACGAAATAGCCCGAAGCATTTTTTGTCTTGGGCATGGTATAGCCGGGAAGATCGAGCTCGAGTGTACGGCCCGCTGCCGTCACGAGCGACAGGTGGCGGCCCTGGGCAAAAGCCTCGCCGCGCCGAAGCTCAAGCAAATCGCCATCAGCCAGCACGACGTGGAGTCCCGTGATATGTGGGCGCATGGGGCCGTAGGCGTAGCTGCGGGCACCGGAGGCGTTACATGCCGCCATGCCGCCCAGACAGGCAGACGCCTCGGTGGGATCGGTGGGAAAAAACTGCTCGGGAGCCTCTTGGAACTCCTCGTAGGCCTCAAGCGATGCCTGGTCCCAACCAGCGGTCGGCAGCACCTTCTTGCTCAGCTGCTTGCGCAGCTCCGAGAGCACAACGCCCGGCTCCACGCGCAGCAGAAATTGGCCTTGTGCATCGCGGCGAAGGCCCAAATAGCGATTCATACGGGAAGTATTGAGGATATGCCCGCCGTGGGGCACGGCGCCGGCGGCAAGGCCGGTTCGGGCGCCCTGAACCGTTACCGGAACACGCTCGGCATGGAGCTTTTCCAAAATGGCACGGACCTCGTTTTCCGTTGTCGGAAACGAGATGCTCGAGGCCTCGCCCGATGCGCGAGATTCATCGCGGCCATACTCTTCGAACTCGTCGGTGAAGGGTTTGATGGTTGCAGACACGCGAACTCCCCCTTTAGCTAACTACAGTGTTTGCAGGGAGATGTTACCGCATCGTTTCGTCGACGTGTTCGAGACCGTCTCCATAATTGGCGTTTTTTACGTTCGTGCAATTCGGCGAGCGGCTTGATTTCCTCGGCAGACGATGCTTTTGACACATATGGCCCCGCCGTCGCCGACCGCGCGATTGTCGCTCGAAAAATGTTGGAGTATTTTTTGCCGCCTTTTACCTGCGGAGACGCCAATCCGTCAAGCATTTGGTCAGAAATTGGTCAAGTAGCGGCTGATAAGGTCGGCGTCGACAGCCAAAACCGATAGAAGTTTTGGCCCAGAAGCAGGGAGGTTCCCATGGCATATTACTGGCCCCAGTACGGCATCGCCATCGAAGTCGACGACGATCCCCATCTCCTGCCTTTCGACGAAGAGGCATTCCCCGATACGACGGTCTACCACGTTACCACCGATGTGATCTGCGACCCCGAGTCGTTCTCGGCGCTCGCCCACCACATCGCGCATATCCACGACATCGAGCTCCCTCCCGACTTCGACGAGCTCGTCTACTCGCGCCGTCTGATGCTTCACATGCTCTTTGGAGCGGACCCGTCCACCTTTGCGCGCGTCTATACCGCCAAGGATGCCGCATGAGCGCGAAGAAGCCACCCCACTTTGCAGGCCTGGGTCGTCGCAAGAAGCTCATCGTTGCCTGCTTGGCCATCGTCTGTGCCCTTGTCGCCGTAGGACTATACGCTTGGCAGTCGCAGCCCGTACCCGAGGCGGGCGCTTCGGTTACGACGGCCGAGGGCAAAACGCGTCAGGAAATCCAAGATGAGCTCGACGCCATCGTCCGCGACAACATGATGACGATTTCGGTCGCGCCGGTCGCCCAGCTGCAGGAGGACGGCAAGCTGCGCGTCAACGTGCAAAACGTCCAAGACAATAAATTTCCCCAGCGATTCCGCGTCATCCAAAACGACGAGACCATGTACGAATCCGGTGTGGTCGAGACCGGCAAGACAATCGAGACGTGCCCCGCCGGCGACATCAAAGAAGGCGAGGCGTACATCGAGATCCAGGCACTCGATGCCAAGACCCTCGACAGCCACGGCAATCCGACACGTGTCAAGGTACGGGTTGAGCAAGCCGAGAACTAGCTTTCCGGCCGACGCGGCACCGCATGCAATTCACCAGCATTCGTCCAATCATCGCGGGGACGGCCCGCGGCGAATAGAAAGGAACGACCATGGACATCACCAGGAACATGAACGGAGCCAGAGCGCTCGTCGTGGGCGCAGGGCTCGCGCTCGCAATGGGCGCCGCCCCGACGCCAGCTATGGCAGCCGGGCGCGTTGGAACCACGAAAGTAATGGTCAGGACCGAGATCGACAACGTTGAGTTCAAAGTTCCGACGGTTATTCCCTTCGTCGCCAAGGCCGACGGCACGCTTCAGGGCCCCTCAGAAGACGCGACCACCATCGACAATCATTCGGCCTACGGCATCCATGTCACCAACATGAAGATCGACGCCATGAACACCTGGACCATTGCCGCCGACGCCAAGGCCGGAACCGCGCAGAACTCCATCGACTTTAAGGTCGGCCCCGACGGCGCGCTCCAGAACGCCAGCGCCGCCGCGCAAGGGACGGGCCTCGATCTTTCCAAGAATGCAGCCTTCGACATGGGCTACCAGGGCATTGCCGGCGGCACGGACAAAATCAAGCTCAAGACAAGCGGAAACGTCGCCCGCGTCACGCGCGACATCTTCCGCGTAACCGGCGAAGGCGATCAGGTTGCGACGATCACCTGGACGGTCGAGCCCGGTGCGCACACGGCATAAGGCCGTCGCCCTGGCCGCCGCCGTCAGCATCCTAGCGTTTGGGCCAGCCATGGCCTTTGCCCAGCAAGAACAGGCGCAGGCCGCCACGCAAGTGACGGTCGACCTCTCGGAGCTCGACCGCGGCGACCGCGAGGAACCGTTGGCGCAGACAGGCGACAGACGATGGCTCTTGGCAGCAGGCGCCACAGCAGCAGGCGCGGGAACCGCCGGCCTCGGTCTGCACATCAAACGCAGCCAGAAACAAAACACGGACAGGCCGCACTAAATTAGCTAAGGAGACCCCATGGCATCGAAGAACCTTTTGCCCGTCGTCGCACTCTGCGGCGCGCTCGCAACCGGAACGCCTGTCGCCGCTTGGGCGACTCCCGTCATGGCAGACTCCTTACCAGTAGCCCTAAGTTCCGCACCAAATCCGTCGAGCGCCATTGCGTGCGAGCGTTTTTCGATCGCACAGGCCGTGATCTCAACCTCGGGATGCCTTCGTCGTAATACGGACGGCTCGATAGTCGTGGATATCAAGCGTTCGAACAAGGCAAACGGCTCCCAGGCGGGGTGCGCCGTCTGCACGTGGCGCTCGGTTGTGCTCGATGCAGATGGCGATCCATGCAATTTAGAGCTGCGCATCGACATCGCTTCGGTCGATGACTCGGCGAACGGAGCGAAGGTCGCCTTCGACGGTGCGTTTTTCGAGAAAGGAGGCGGTATATGTCTGGGCTGCGCCGCCGCGAATGCAGACGATGCGCAGCCCACCCTCTCATTCACGGCATCGTTGCGGCTGACCAAAGCCGGTACCGATGTTATCGCGGCGGGAGAAGCGTCCCTGCTGTTCTACGCCGTCAGCACCAAAGACACAGACGCTCATTTCGAGAAGCCAGCCGGATCACTCAGCCTTACACGAGGGATAGAGGCAGGCCCTATTGAAATCGATGCCCACGCGCAAAGCAGGCAACGCATTCTTGCCGACCCGGCGCTTCTCGAAATGGAGTGGAACGGATCCGGAGCCATCGGAATTCTCCCCTCCGCGTTTGACGCCAAGACGCTCCCCCCAAACGACGAACCCATCAACGCAACCATACAAGAAGAGAGCGCGGACAAAGAAGCAGGTGCGGGCGACACGCCGTCGCCGACAAACAGCGTCCCAGCTTCTCTCGAAGCGCCGAATGAGCCCGCTGCCGATCCAAACGATCCCGAGCTCGCGGACAGTCTGGGGCTTGCTGATCCTCAAGAGATCGATGAAGGTAACTGCTGCGTGCTTGCCGCGCTCGACCACACAGAGGTCATCGACGCTGCGAACATCGAAGTTGCCGCCGCCAATCAGCCCGTCCGCAAGTCGGCTATCATCGCATTTCCTGAATCCATCGAAGTCGTCTTTTTGCCATCGGGCGAGGTCGTGGCCCCAACACTGCTCACCTTGTTGGGTGCCAAGAATACTCGAAACGAAATTAAAAAGGTCACAGTTGTCGACCCTGCAACCACCGCCAAGCTGCGTCTATACGCCGTTGCTCCAGACGGAGGCAAGACCTTGGAATTCGATGGCGACACACTCCTGGCCTGGCGACGTCTGGACATTATGCAAGACGTCTCGTATCAGATCGAACTCGAAGGGGTTGATCGTGCCCGCGATGCCAATATCATCGCCGCGGCTATTGAATCCCCACAGCGGCTTATGACACTGCGCTTTGAATACTATCCCTATGTCCCGACAACCACCTGAGGCTTAAATGCCGCGCATCATTCCTAATACCACTTATATAACGTATTAGATGAGTCGCGATGTACCTCGCATTTCGTTCTGCTACGATTGCCACGTTGGCATCAATACAGGAGGGCTCATGCCGGGCTTGGGAACAATCATCAACGTTGTGCTTTTAGTTGCGGGCGGTCTTTTGGGATTAGCGGGCGGCCGCTTCATTACACCGCGCATCCAAGACACGCTCATGAAAGCATCGGGGCTGTGCGTCCTGTTTATCGGCCTTGGCGGCACCATGCAAAAGATGCTCCTTATCGATGGGAAGGCGCTAGCGACCACCGGCACCACCATGCTCATCGTCTCGTTCGCCCTCGGCTCGCTCATCGGCGAGGCCATCAACTTGGAGGCCGCCATCGAGAACCTTGGCGAATGGCTCAAGCGCAAAACCGGCAGCGAGGGCGATAACGAGTTCACCAACGCTTTTGTCTCGACTTCACTCACCGTGTGTATCGGCGCCATGGCCATTGTGGGATCGATCCAGGACGGTCTGCTCGGTGACTGGTCAACGCTTGCCCTGAAAGGCGCATTGGACTGCATCATCGTCTGCACCATGACGGCGTCGCTTGGCCGCGGCTGCATTTTCTCCGCCCTGCCCGTCGCCGTGTTCCAGGGGACGATCACGCTGTTTGCCGGCGCACTCTCCCCCATCATGACTACGGCAGCCCTCGACAGCCTTTCGCTCGTAGGCTCCATGCTCATCTTCTGCGTCGGCGTCAACCTCATCCGTCCTCAGACCTTCCGCACGGCCAATATGCTCCCCTCCGTCGTCATCGCCGTCATCTACGCCCTCCTGTTCTAAATCTATCTACGCAGCAGTATCTCGAACACCTGTTTGATGCTGTGCTATGATATGAGGTCACCGAAGCTGCGTTAGGAGAGGAGAAGCGGTGGCCGACCAGGACATCAAGATGCTCATCGAGCGCATTATGGCCGAGGCCCGGACCCATCAGTCCGCCCGCTTCTCAAACGAAATCTACGCAGACGAGCCGATTCTCAAAACCGGCCGACAGATGCAGAATTTCCTCCCCGACCAATACCGCAAGATGCGCGAGATATCGCGCTGGCAGGATGACCCCAAGGGCGGCGCGGGCCGCTGGCTATCGGAGGCCGAGCTTTTCTACCGCCAAGGCTTGCTGATGGCCGACTTTGAGGACGACTGTCCCTACAACGGCACCTTTAAGTCGTACTTTCCCACCTACAATGCCATGAGCGACCGGCAGTTGCGCGGCTACTTTACCTGGCGTGCCCAAGTGCGCCGCGGAACCGTCGAGGAAACGTCTACATCCTTTGCCTTTCTGTATCTCTATGAGCTGATTTGCGGCATTGGCATAGATGATCCGCTCGAAGGTTTTAACAAGATCAAGGCCTTTTGGGATGTCTATCGCGCCTTCGAGCCCGGCATCGACCGGTTTGCGCGCGTGTGGCTGCAGGATTACGCCGTTTTCCACGGACTCGACCCCAAGCTACTTCGCGACTCTAAAACCGTCATGTTCGATAACGCCCTTATCGAGCTACGCCGCGCAGCGCGAGACCTTGTACCAGCACCGGCACCGTCCGGCCAGACCCCTAAGCGTCGCAAAACCTCCGAGCCCACGCTCCCCCTTCCGCCCGATGAGGTGCGCGAGGAGCGACTCATGGCCGCCATCAACGCCCTCTCCACGTACAACCTAAGTAACTCGCGGCTCGACCGCAGCCACCACCGCGATCTGCGCCACGTGGCGTGCGCCGTGTATGTCCGTATGGCGCGCTACTATGACACGCACCGAAAGACCGACATCGTGGCGAGCTTATTTGGGGAGGAGACGGCCATGCCCTACACCATGTTTGCCTCGGCCGTATTCTTTGCGCCCGAGCGCCACGAGGACTGCGAATATCGCCTGGACCCCATTCACATCTACCGCTGCCAAAACGGCTTTTGGGAATGCATGCGAATTCACGGCAGCAGGCAAAAAAGCAGCAAGCTTGGTGAGATGATGCGCGCCTGCGACCAACGCCTACGCCTGGCCCTAGACCCCACCCACCCCCTGAAGGAGGAGAAGGTCCCCAAATATCTGGCCAAGATCATCGATGACGAGATCATGGCATGGCTTTCGTGGGACGCCGCACACCAGCCCATCAAGATCGATATCGATTTGAGCCAGCTGGGGCACATTCGGAGCGCCGCCGCGCAAACGCGCGAAGCGCTTTTGATCGATGAGGAACGCGAGGACGACGCATCCGCAGAAGCCGAGGCAGCGGACTCAGGGCAACCGGAAGCCGAGCCCGTAACCGACGCGATTGTCGAACCGGTCGTGGCACCCATTCGGCAGGACTTGACCGACGAGCCGACCATATCCACCGAACAGTTTGGTGTCGTGGCACCGCTTCTCGCGCCGACGCCCGCGTTCGCAGCTGCTGCGCCCGCTGACGCCACAAACGAACTCGCGCCCGCCGCAGATGCCTTCCTTCGCGCGCTGCTCGAGCAAAACGCAGCGCAAGCGACATCGGCAGTGGCGCACTCGGGACAGAGCGAGGACATGCTCGTCGATACCATCAACGAGGCGCTCTTTGACCTGGTGGGCGACACCGTAATTGAATTTAGCGCGGCAGGGCCGCAGATTATTGAGGACTACGAAGCAGACGTGAGAGGATACCTAGACCATGAGTGATACCGCATCCGCAGCACCCCGCGTGCCCAAGCGCGTCGCTGCCGTCATTCTCAACTCGCTCAAGGGCGGCGTGGTCCCGCGCATCGGCCTTCCCTACATTACCGTAGGGCGCGAGGTCGAGATCCGCGCCCTGCTCACCGATCTGAGTCTCATCGCCGACGGTGGTGCGAGCTTCCGCTTTCTGGTCGGTCGTTACGGCGCCGGCAAGAGCTTTTTGCTCCAGACCATCCGCACGCACGCCATGGGTGAGGGATTCGTCGTCGCCGATGCAGACTTATCCCCCGAGCGCCGTCTGCAGGGCGGGCAGGGGCAGGGCCTTGCCACCTACCGCGAGCTCATACGCAATATATCGACCAAGACGCGCCCCGAGGGCGGTGCGCTCAACCTTATTCTTGATCGCTGGGTCGCCTCGTACGCCGACGTCGACGAGTCGGTCGTCAATGCCCAACTGGCCCCGCTCGAGGAAATGGTCCACGGCTTCGACTTCACCCGCATGCTCCGCCGCTATCGCACGGCCGTATCCGAGGGCGACGAAGAAGCCATGAGCCGCGTGACCAAATGGATCCGCGGCGAATACCGTACCAAGAGCGAGGCTCGCGCCGAGCTGGGCTCCTCGACCATCATCAGCGATGACGACTGGTACGACTACGTTAAGCTCATCGCGCGTTTTTTGGTCTGCAGCGGCTACAAGGGTATGTTGGTGCTCATCGACGAGCTCGTGAATCTGTATAAGATTCCCAACGCGATCACGCGCCAGTACAACTACGAGAAGATCCTGACCATGTACAACGACACACTCCAGGGCAAGGCGCAGTACCTGGGCATGATCATGGGCGGCACGCCAACCTCCATCGAAGACCGCCGCCGCGGCGTGTTCTCCTACGAGGCCCTGCGCAGCCGACTCGCTCAAGGCCGCTTTGCACGCGAGGACCTTAAGGACATGCTCGCGCCCATCATCCGTCTGCAGCCACTCACCTACGAGGAGCTGCTGGTGCTGATCGAAAAACTCATGCAAATTCACGCCGGCTACTTTGGCTGGACGCCCACGCTTACCGAGAACGACTTGGTGGACTTCCTCAAGATCGAGTTCGGTCGTGTGGGAGCCGACACACATCTGACGCCGCGTGAAGTCATTCGCGACTTTATCGAGCTGCTCGACATCCTATGCCAGAACCCCGACGCCAACGTAGCCGAGCTGCTGCAAAGCGTCGGCGGCGACGCGCTGGTGCCGGCAGCAGCAACAGGCGACACCGGCACCGCAGGCGGCGACCGTAACTTCGCCGAATTCACCATCTAACCTGCCAAAAAGGGACAGGTTTATTTTGGCAGGTTTTATCTGGGCGAACGTTGAGACTGTAATGCAGCAAGCCGTTGCCAGCCGCGTTGAGAGATTCGTTTTTGAGAGGAGGCCCCGTGAACGCCTTTGACCGCTACGCCCCGTTTATCCAAGACTTCATCTACTCCCACGATTGGGAGAGTCTGCGCTCTATCCAGGTTGCGGCGGCAGACGCCATCTTTAATACACAAGACAATGTGCTCCTAACGGCATCCACAGCTTCCGGCAAAACCGAAGCGGCCTTCTTTCCCATCCTGACCGAGTTTTGGGAGAACCCGCCCGCAAGCGTTGGTGCCCTCTACATTGGCCCCCTCAAGGCACTCATCAATGATCAGTTCGTCCGTCTCAATGACCTGTGCGAAGAGGCCGATATCCCTGTCTGGCACTGGCATGGCGATGTCTCGCAGTCGCACAAGGCTAAGCTCATCAAAAAACCGAACGGCATCTTGCAGATTACGCCCGAGTCACTCGAGGCGCTCTTAATCCATAAGCACATGGCGATCCCGCGCATGTTTTGCGACCTGCGCTATGTGGTCATCGATGAGGTCCACTCGCTCATGCGCGGCGACCGTGGCGGGCAGACGCTCTGCCTTATCGAGCGACTCTCGCGCATGGCCGGCGTGCAACCTCGACGCATTGGCCTTTCGGCCACCATCGGCGACCCCGAGCGCACGGGTGCCTTTCTCTCACAGGGAACGGGGCGCGACTGCGTTATCCCACGCTTTGAAGAGCCGCGCCGCGTGTGGCGCATCTCCATGGAGCACTTCTACAACTCGGGCCCCCAGGCACAGCAACGGGGATTCATGGGCACAGGTCCTCAAGAGGCCGAAGTGCTTGCGTGCGAGCGCATCGAGGCGGCGGCATCCGCGGCACTGCCCGCCGGCGCCCAAGACATGCGTCACAGCGGACAGCTCACACAAGAGGAGCGCCGTCAACGTCGTGAGCGGGCACGGGGCAAGGCCACTCCCAAGGACCGCCAAACTTCCTCGGCCCCCGAGGGCGAAGTCGACATCCCGCGAGCGACCGAGCAGGCGCTTCTCAGCCCCACCGACACAGCACCAGACAACGCCGACCCCGGCATGGGCTATATCTTCGAACACACCCGCGGCCGCAAGTGCCTGGTCTTTGCCAACTCGCGCGAAGAGGCAGAGGCCGTATGCTCCATGCTGCGTTGCTACTGTGAGAGCCGGCACGAGCCCGACCGCTTTCTCATCCACCACGGCAATCTTTCGGCATCGCTGCGCGAGACGGCAGAAGAGCTCATGCGCGACGAGGAACAGGCACAAACGACCGTCACCACCTCTACGCTGGAGCTCGGTATCGATATCGGCCGTCTGGAGCGTGCGTTTCAGATCGACGCGCCGTTTACCGTCAGCTCTTTTTTGCAGCGAATGGGCCGCACGGGGCGCCGCGATCTTCCGCCCGAGATGTGGTTCGTCATGCGCGAGGAAGAGCCCGAGCCGCGCACGATGATGCCCGAGACCATCCCGTGGAAGCTCCTGCAAGGCATCGCGCTCGTACAACTCTATCGCGAGGAAAAGTGGGTCGAGCCGCCTGAGCTCGATCGACTCCCCTACAGTCTGCTCTATCACCAGACCATGTCGACGCTTGCCAGCACCGGAGAGCTCACGCCGGCCGAACTTGCCCAGCGCGTGCTCACGCTCAGCTATTTCCACCGTGTCTCGGCAGACGATTACCGTGTGCTGCTACGCCACCTCATTAAGATCGACCATATCCAGGTCACCGAAGGTGGCGGGCTCATCGTGGGTCTCGCGGGCGAGCGCATCATTAACAACTTTAAGTTCTACGCCGTATTCCAGGAAAACGAGGAGTTCACCGTTCGCAGCGAGTCGGCCGAGTTGGGCACGATCGTCAATCCGCCACCGCCCGGCGAGCGCATCGCCATCGCCGGACACTGCTGGATTGTCGAGGAAGTGGACTGGAAGCGACACACCGTCTTTGCCACGCAAGTCAAAGGTCGTGTGCCGGCATACTTTGGCGACTGCCCCGGTGACATCAATACACACGTACTCGAACGCATGTGCCAAGCGCTCAACGAGCACGCAGCATATCCGTACCTCATGGGTAACGCACGGGCCCGCTTGGCGCAGGCTCGCCATACGGCCGAGATTTCGGGCGCGGGGACCAAGCCACTCATTAACCTGGGCGGCGACACCTGGGTGCTCTTCCCCTGGTTGGGCAGCTACGCCTTTTTGGCACTCGAGCGCATGCTCAAGATTAAATGTGCCGCGGAGCTGGGCCTTCGCGGACTCGACCCGTCACGCCCGTACTTTATGCAGTTTAAAATGAAGGCCGACGAGGAGACGTTCTTTGAGGTGCTCGCCGCCGAGGCCGAGAAAGACTTCGATCCCATCGAGCTCGTCTATCCCGGCGAGGTGCCTTATTTTGACCGCTACGACGAGTTTGTTCCCGAAGAGCTCGTGCGCAAAGGCTTCGCCGAAGGCGTGCTCGACATCGAGGGCATGAAGCAGCGCGTCCTCAGCTGGCGCGACCACGCCTAAGACCAGTCCTTTTTGGGACGGGGAGACTTACTTGTCGTGAAGGACGGTGCCGAGGAAGTCGGTGTCGAAGGGCACAGCTTCGGCAAAGGCGTAGTCGCCGTCGCTGGCGATGAGCAGATAATTCTCCTCGCCGCCGAACTCTGCATCGCCACATGGGACCACCCAGGCGTGGGCGAACACCTCGAGCGCCGTGGCGGCACAGTCGCGCAGGAACGTCGCATCGCTCCCCTCGTTTGCACTCACGATATTGGCAACGTAGACGCCACCGACATTTAGGCTGCCCCGCACCAAACGCAATGCCTCAACCGTCGCCAGCTCGCGTACGGGCTCGGCACCGCCAAAGCAATCGCTCACGACCACGTCGTAGCGACGATGGCCCACGCTCGTCACACCCAAATACGAGCGAGCCTCAGCGGTTATCACCCGCAGGCGATCGCCCGCCGCGCGCTCCAGCTCGTCCAGGTAGAACCAGCGGCGCGCTAGGCGCGTAATCTCTCCGTCATACTCGATAACGTCCATGCACAAGTCCTCGTGCGACATCAGCGCGAACTTGGGATAGGCAAACCCGCCGCCGCCCAGCATAAGCATGCGGTCGATACCGTGACCGTAAGCGTCGCGCATCGCATCCTCGGCCTCAAACACGTCGTCAAACGAACGATAGTACGTAAAGACGGGCTCCGCCCAACGCTCGCCAACGTAGCTTGCACTTTGGTAGACGCCGCCTTGTACCAATACGCGGACTTCGTCGCCGCCCTCGTCGTGCACGCGCTTCACACGCGCCAACCCATTGCGGGTTCGCGCAACCTGCAGACAGGCAGCACGAACAGCGACGGCGGCCGCACCAAGCGCCGCGGCCCCCAGAGCAACGCCGGCAACGACGCCGGCAGAAACACTCGGCTTGTTCATCTAGAGCTCCTTTTGCAGATAAAGGCCATAGTCATAAAATCCAAGATGGCGATAGTACTCGCGCGTACCAATCGCGCTGATCACGTTGATGCGCGCATAGCCCGCGTCCCGAGCAATATGGCACGCACGCTCCACCAGCGACCGTCCCAATCCATGGTGCTGGGCTGCCTGGCCTTGATCCCCCACGCGCGCCGCCATGCCATACACGTGTACCTCGCGAATCATCGCCTCGTCCGGCATCGTCGGCAACTCGTCCGCATGTGCGGCAACAAAAGCGCGAACGGGCAGCGACAGACGCAAAAAGCCGGCGATCTTGCCTTCGGGCGTCACCCACTGCAAAAAGCGTTCACGCGTCACCGGCGTCTTGTAAGCGACCTCATCAAGAGACAGTTCATCCAGGTCGGCACCCGCGGTACTGATCTCGCGATAGCGAATCTCGCGCACCGTCGCACCGTCACCCCGAGCAGCCAGGCGGTTCTCAACGAGCTGACGCAGGTTGGGCTTCTTGTTGCCCACCATGATGTCGTCGGAGCTAAAGTCGCGGATCATGCGGCTGATGCGGCAGAACGCCGGCGTCACCACGATGTCGTCGGCCAGCACATCGAGCAGTTCTTCCTCGGTATAGGGGCGCCACTCGCCGCGCTCATAGCGGCCCACCAGACGCGAGCCCTCGATGAGCGCGCACGGGTAGACCTTGACCTCGTCGGGCATAAAGGCCCCCTCGGTCATAAAGCGCTCGTAGTCGCGCTTGTCCCCCTCGGGCGTGGCGCCCAGCAAGTTGAGCATAAAATGCGCGTGGATCTTAAAGCCAAACAGACGCGCAAGCGAAAACGCCCGCTCGATCTGAGCCACCGAAATACGACGCTCGTTGATATCGAGCAAATGTTGGTCGAGACTCTGAATACCCATCTGGATCTTGGTGCAGCCCAGGCGGCGGATGAGCGTAAGCGCCTGCGGCGTTACGGCATCGGGGCGCGTCTCGATAACGAGCCCCACCACGCGATGCTTCGCCGTCTCGTTGATGCGCTGCTGACGCTCAAGCTCCTCCATCGTTGCCGTCTGCCACTCAGTGACCTCGCCCCACGGCGTACCGGGACCGTACAGACGACGCACCGCACGGTTATAGCCGCCCACGGCAGCATCCACACGCCCCTGCTCGTCGGCAACGCCGGCAGCAAGCTCGACCTCGTCTGTCGCAATGCCGGCGGCCCGATAGCGCTCACGGCGCTCCGCTACCACAGGCGGCAGGGCATCGGCGGGAGCGTCATCGAGCAGACGCCCCGCCTCGGCACGGCTGATGCCCGGACGTGCCAACATGGGGTTGGCCGCCACGCCGGCGACGGCATCGTCATTGAGTGCACGGAAAAGCTCCGACATAAACCATGTCTGATAGCCTTCCGGATAGTCGCTCCAGGTACCGCCAAGCACAATGAGCTCGATCTTATCGGTCGCATGCCCCATCTGCGAAAGCGCGGTCAGGCGAGCGCTCACCTGCAGATACGGGTCAAAGCAATTTTGCTCCGCACGGGCGCATGCCGGCTCGGCGTGCAGATAGCTCTTGGGCATGCGCAGATCGTTGGGGCAAAACAGGCAATCGCCCGAGCATGGCCAGGGCTTGGTAATGACGGTAATGGTCGCCACGCCCGAGGCCGTTCGGCGCGGCTTCATACGCAGGACCTGCAGCAGTTGACGCTCCAGATCGGAATCGACATTCCACGCAGCCCACCGAACCGGCTCCTCACGTTTAACCCGCTGGTAGAACGGCAGCAGACGGCGCTTGGCCAAATCGCGTTTGTCGGCACCCTCACGGCGCGCCTCGGCATGTATCAGTTTGACGAGCGCTTTGTCGTCCACGGTCTCGCCGCGACGCAGGGCCTCGAGTATGTTCAAGATAATCTGTTCCATGTCCCCATTGTAAAGGCAAAGGCGCCGGAGCCGATCTCGGCTTCGGCGCCTTCATCAAAGAGCATGCCTATATGTACCGATCTCCGAAAACCGCATGTCACTCCGGATCAAACGACATGTCGCCCGAACCGACCTCGAAACGATACGTAGCAGACTTATCGCCGTTGTCGAATTCAAGATTCAATATGGTCTCGCCATCGTAGCCAAGCGGAAGGAAATCGCTCTCGAAGTCACCGCTGCCCACGGTGAGGCTCGCCTTAAAGCCCGTAGAGTTCGGAACCGTCATCTCCACATCGCCCGAGTCCACGCTTACGTCCATCGACTTCGCGGGGGCCTGGTAGAGCTCGAACGTCACATCGCCCGAACCGACCTCAGCACTGAGCGCATCAGTCACGCTGCCCGCAAACTCTACATCTCCCGCACCCAGGAAAAGGTCGAAACCATCACAGGTGACACCGGCAATCTGCAGATCACCCGAGCCCACGTGCGCGTTGACTCCCTTCAGATGTTCGGCAACACGGCGCGGCAGCTCGACCGTAACTGAGCGATCGATTGCCTTACCGTCATCACTTCCAAACTGGGAAACCTTGAGCGTCGAGTCCTCGACGGATGCGATGTTCTGCGTCGCGGCCTTGGAGGCATCCATACCATTGGCAACGCGTCCCCGCTCGATAACGCGAGCCTTGTTACCATCAATAACCTTGACGTCCACCGTAGCCGCATCGATATCGAAATCGAGGTAGCGAAACTCATCGGCATCAAAGGTCGTACACGAAAGCTGCTGAGGCCGAGCGGAATAGTTACCGCCATCGTTCATAAAATCGTCGTCATCAACCACATCGTCCATACCGGACAAGCCGGGTATAACATCGTCGAGATCCCACGGGCCATCAAAATGAATCAAAGTCCGCGAAACGCCAAAAACAAGCCCGATAATCAGTACAAACGCTCCGATGCCGACGCCCAGGCGCAGCTTGGATTCATGCGAAAGCTTCATCATTCGTCACCTTCTTTGGCACATGACTCAGCGGTGGCCGCGGTAGCCACGTCAGCATCAGGTTCCGCAGAAGTATCCTTCCCCTGGGCCCTGACCGCCGCCGGCGCCGGACCAACCTGAATATCCCCGCGTGCCCAATCACCATCGAGCGCACGCGCCACCCAGTGATAGATGGGAATCGTAAAGAAGATCAGTGCGGCAAAGGGGCCGGCGCCAAACAGGAACATCAGCAAAAAGAACAGTAGCCAGCACACAGCCCAATACGGGAACGACTGGAACGGGCCCTTCACCGGAGTCGAGCCTACCGCGGTGCCACTCGTCGCCTGTGCCGTAGCGGCATTGGCGGCCTGCGCACTCCAGCTTGCCGCTTGCGCTGCCTTGGCCGCAGCATCACTCGCCTGCGTTGCCGCCTCGGTAGCGCGCGCCGCCGCCTCATGGGTACGCGCGCGCTCTGCCGCCTCGGCCTCGCGCTGGCGGGCGCGGTCCTCGTTCTCAAACTCGATATCGTCCTCGATCTCGTCGCTCGGATTGAGCAGCTCGTCCAGGCTCACGCCATAGAGCTTGGCGAGCGAGATCAGGTTCTCGGTATCGGGCGAGCTCTCCGCGCGCTCCCATTTGCTGACCGCCTGGCGCGACAGCCCCAGCTTTCGCGCCAGCCCTTCTTGGCTAAAACCCTTGCTGCGACGAAGGTCGGCGAGCCGCTGTGCAGTTTCTACATTCATGGTTCCTCCTATGTGATGCCAGCCGTGCCGCCGGACCGTTTTTGTTCTTAAGGCGCCTTGCACAGTTAAAAATCTATCCGCCACCGCCAAAAGCATGCCACCTATTCTAGTGAGATTTTTGACAACCGGCGGTTGCGGGCATATATGAGCTGCGGAAATGTGTCCAAACAAAGCAATGACCCGCAGCTCGGTTGTCCCCGTTGCGGCGTTAACGGTAGTATGGTCGTACTGTTTATTCCGCACCGCCAACGGAGGGAGTTCCGCGCCGTGAACCGCGATTTCGCCTCATCGCTCATCCAGCTCAACAATACGTTCTATCGCGAGCACTCCGCCTCCTTTTCCGATACGCGCCAGGCCCCGTGGCCCGGCTGGGTGCGCACCATGGACATAGCGCTCGACCAGCTCGATGTGGCCACCATCGAGCATCCCGTCCGCGTCTTCGATCTTGCCTGCGGCAATATGCGCTTTGAGAACTTTGCCGCCGGCGGCACGCTGGCTGCCAAGGGCGTCGACGGCGCGAGCCCCTCGGCAGATGCCAACTGCCCCTTCGAGTTCTATGGTGTCGACTCGTGCCAAGATTTGGCCATCGATGCACATGGCCACGCCCTGCGCATTCCCAACCTGCACTTCCAGGAGCTCGATGTGCTCGACGCTCTCATGAAGCTCAACCCCGCCGAGACGCCCGACGCGCTTTTCGACGCCCCGCTCGCCGACATCTCGGTCTGCTTTGGCTTTATGCACCACGTGCCGTCGTGCGAGTACCGCGTACGCGTGCTCGACGCCCTGGTGCGCCAGACGCGCCCGGGCGGCATCATCGCCATCAGTTTTTGGGAGTTTATGAACGACGAGCGCATGGCGCGCAAGGCCGTTCGAGCCGAAGCCCGCGCCGAGCTCACCCCACCGTTTGAGGGATACGATTCCGCGCAGTTTGAAGCCGGCGACCACCTCATTGGCTGGCAAAACGACCGCCACGCCTACCGCTATTGCCATCACTTTGACGATCAGCAGATCACCGACCTTGTGCGCGGCGTCCGTACGTTCTACAAGAGCGGCGAGGTCCCCGTGCGTGAGCTTGAGCGCTTCCATGCCGACGGTCGTAGCGGCGAGCTCAACCGCTATGTGATTCTCAAGCGTCTGTAGGCACCGACGACTCGCCGCCGAGCCGCACCGCATCTTTCGGGCAAACTATGCCCACCTTTTTTCAACCCATTGACGGAACGCGCAGTTATGCGTTCCATACTTATGACCAAGGAGCCTCATGGGAGCCGTCCACGTTCGCACGCCTAAGAACTTTGTGCTCGAGGAGCGCTTGGAGCGCTACGCCGATGCGATTGAGACGAACCCCGAGGCATATGCCGGGGATTGGCGCGAGGCCTGCGCGTCAGTTGGCAGCAAGCCCTTCGAACACCTTCACCTGGATCTTGGCTGTGGCAAGGGAACGTACCTGGTAGAGCGCGCCACCCGCGAGCCGAACACGCTCTTTGTCGGTATGGACCAGGAGCCCATCTGCATCGCCTATGCCGCACAGAAAATCTGCGAGCAGGAACTGACCAACGCACTCGTCCTGCCCCGAGGCGCCGCATCGCTGCCGCAGTTGTTTGCCGCAGGCGAGCTCGATGCCATCACCATCAACTTTCCCACGCCGCAGCCCAAGGCCAAGTACGCCAAAAAACGACTCGTCCATGTCGACCACCTAATGCTGTACCGTCCGCTCTTTACAGCCGGCGCTACCGTCACGCTGCGCACTGACAGCAAGCCGTTGCGCGACTACGCCCTGGGGCAGTTTGCCGCGGCGGGCTACGACACACTTTGGGTAAGCGATGACGTGCGCCGCGACCATCCCGAGCATCCCGAGACCGAGTACGAGTGCCGCACGCGCGAGATGGGCGCCGCCGTCTATGGCATTTGCGCTACGCCCGGCGCGGAACCCATCGAAGAGCAGCTCGCGGCGGGCCGCGCGCAGGAGCAAAGCCTTGCCTGCTACCTGCCCGAAAACCTCGATGAGCTCACCTACGTGCCTCTCGGCATGGAAGAGGCCGTCGAGAACTTCAGAAACCGTGCCCGCAAGGGCAAGAAGCGCCTGCCGCAAGAGTCCTAGGGGCTTCTGATGGTCGCGGCGTCAGCAAATAAGCGCGAATAGGCGCCAGCAAACAACCCTCAAACCTAAGTGCGTAGACTTTTTTGCAATAGCCAAGCACAACCCGCATAACGAAAACTAAAACCGCAGATAGAACCCTTGTGCAAAATCCATGTGCTCGCGACATCGCAAAAAGTCTACTCACTTAGCTGGCAACTGCACCAAACGGCCGGGCAGAACGCCCATTTCCTGCATTTTCTTGCCTGCAAACGCATCGATGCGCCGCTACGCCATAATAGTTGGCGGACAATCGCGAGAGAAAGCAACCACATGGCACAGACCACGACAGATACCGCCGCCAGCACCGTCTCCGGCGCCGGCGCCGCCAGCTCATTCTCGGGCGGCACGGGAACCGAAGCCGAGTTTGGCTCGCTCGGCGCGCTCTCCCCCACCTGGTGGGAGCCCGAGGACGGCAGCGAGCCCGAACCGTGGCTCACGCCCGATCAAGCCTTCGAACGCTTCTTTGAATGGACGAGCGATCGCGGCATTGAACTGTGGGATCACCAAGAAGAGGCCCTCATGGACCTGGCTGCCGGCGATCACGTCATTTTAGGCACACCGACCGGATCGGGTAAATCGCTCGTCGCGCTGGGCATGCTCTTTATGGGCATGGCGCAGGGCAAGCGCTGCTACTACACGGCTCCCATCAAGGCTCTGGTCAGCGAGAAGTTTTTCGACCTTGTGCAGGTGCTCGGCCGCGATAACGTAGGCATGATTACCGGCGACACGCATATCAACACCAAGGCACCCGTCATCTGCTGCACGGCAGAGATCCTTGCCAACGACGCACTGCGCGAGAGCGAAGATGCCGACGTGGGCTGCGTGGCCATGGACGAGTTCCACTACTTTGCCGACCCCGACCGCGGTTGGGCTTGGCAGGTACCGCTGCTCACCCTGCCCCACACGCAATTCATGCTCATGAGCGCCACGCTCGGCGATGTCACTGCCATCGCCGCCTCACTCGAGGAACACACCGGTGCTACTTGCGACTTGGTCGTCGATGCCCCGCGCCCCGTGCCGCTGAGCTACGACTACGTGACGACCTCCCTCGAGGGCACGGTCGAGCTCGCCATGCGCCGCGGCGAGGCCCCGCTCTATATCGTGCACTTTAGCCAGGATGCCGCCCTTGCAACGGCACAGTCGCTCGCCAATTTTGGCATCGCCAGCAAGGAGCAGCGCGAGGCCATCAAAGAAGCGGCAAAGGGGACGAGCTTCTCCACGGCCTTTGGTAAGATTCTCAAACGCCTGCTTGGATGCGGCGTCGGCGTGCACCATGCCGGCATGTTGCCGCGCTATCGCCTGCTGGTGGAGCGCCTGGCGCAGCAGGGCCTGCTGCCCGTCATCTGCGGCACCGATACGCTCGGCGTCGGCATCAACGTACCCATCCACACCGTGGTACTCACCGCGCTCACCAAGTTCGACGGCTACAAGATGCGTCGCCTGCGCGCCCGCGAGTTCCATCAGATTGCCGGTCGCGCCGGCCGCTCGGGCTTCGATACCGAGGGCATGGTCATCGCCGAGGCCCCGGAGCACGAGATCGAGAACGCCAAACTCATGGCCAAGGCGGGCGACGACCCCAAGAAGCTCCGCAAGATTAAAAAGAAGAAGGCCCCCGAGGGCTTTGTCACCTGGAACAAGCAGACGTTCGAGCGCCTGATCGAGACGCAGCCCGAGACACTCAAGCCGCGCCTGCGCATCACGCACTCCATGGTGATTAGCGTGGTCGAGCAGGGTGGCGATGCCCGAGCCCGCGTACACGACCTCATCGAGACGAGCCTGCAGACCCCCGAGGAAAAGGCTAAGCTCGAGGTTCGTGCCGACGAGATCTTCGCCACGCTCATCGATTCCGGCGTCGTCGTGCGCACCGAGGTGCCGCCCGCACCCGACGCTCCGGCTGACGCCGCGCCGGACATCGACTACGCACTGACGGTCGACCTGCCCGAGGACTTTGCGCTCGACCAGCCGCTCTCGCCGTTTTTGCTTGCCGCGTTGGAGCTGCTCGATCCCGAGAGCGAGACCTATACCATGGACCTGATCTCGATGGTCGAGGCAACGCTCGAGGATCCCAAGCAGGTGCTGCGCGCTCAGGAGCGCGCAGCGCGCGACCGCGCGATGGCCGAAATGAAGGCTGACGGCGTCGAATATGAGGAACGCCTGGAGCGCATCCAGGATGTCACCTACGAAAAACCGCTCGAGGACTTGCTCGACGCCGCCTTCGACAAGTACTGCCAGGAAGTGCCCTGGGCAAACGACTACCAGCTCTCTCCCAAAAGCGTCCTGCGCGATATGCTGGAAAGCGCGAGCGATTTTAAGGGTTACATTCAAAAGCTCGGCATCGCCCGTTCCGAGGGCATTTTGCTGCGTTACCTGGCAGAGGCCTACCGTTCGCTCGACCGCACCGTGCCCATCGAGAAGCGCGACGAGCGTCTGCGCGACATTATCTCGTGGCTCGGCTTTGTGGTGCGCTCGGTGGACTCGAGCCTGGTGGACGAGTGGGAGAACGCCGGCAACCCGGCAGCCCTCGATGCTGCGCCGCCGCAGGGCATCGACGAGGTCGTGGCGGACCGCCGCGGCTGCACGCTGTTGGTGCGCAACGCGCTCTTCCGCCGCGTGACCCTTGCCGCCCGCGAGCACGTTCGCGACCTGGGCGAGCTCGACGACGACTGGGGCATGAGCGAGATCCGCTGGCAAAAAGCACTCGACGCTTACCACGAGCAGCACGAGGAAATCCTCACCGACGGAGATGCCCGCAGCGCCGCGATGTTTTCCATCGACGAGTCCGACGAGAAGACCGCGCACGTATGGCACGTGCACCAGATCTTTGCTGACGAGGATGGCGACCACGATTTTGGCATCATGGGCGATGTCGATCTGGACGCCACGCAAGACGGCGGCGAGGTAATCTTCAAGAACTACCGTGTCGGCTTTATCGAGGACCTGCTCGAGGACTAGCCGGGCGCAATGGGACGAAACAAAGCGGGGTCGCTGGCAACATCGCCAGCGGCCCCGCTTTTTGCGCGATACGCTATCCCCTACTCGGCATCCTCGACCTCATACGAATCCGCCTCGGCTGGCTCATCGTTCGTCTCTGTCGCGGCCCCGCGCGCCTCGTCAAACGCTGCTTTCATGGTCTTGTTGCCCCACGTGAGCTTGCGAATGGTAAGATCGTCGGCTTTCTTGTTGGCAAGGCGCAGATTGTTCTCGGAGGACAGCAACGCCTCCTTGGTTTTCTGCAGATGGCTAATCGTCTTGTCGATCTCATCGATTGCCGTTTGGAACTTGCGGCTCGCGATCTCGTAGTTGCGGCCGAAATCGTTCTTGAACTTCTCCATCTTGGCTTCGAAGTTCGTGACATCGATATTCTGCTGCTTGTACTCCGCCAGCTCCTGCTTATAGCGAAGCGAACCCATGGCGGCATTACGTAGCAGCGTAATGATGGGAATGAAGAACTGCGGGCGGATCACATACATCTTCTCGTAGCGATAGCTCACGTCCACGATTCCCGCGTTATAGAGCTCGCTCTCAGGCTCCAGCAGGGTGCAGAGCACCGCATACTCGCAGCCTTTCTGGCGACGATCGTGATCGAGTTTCTTAAAGAAGTCCTCGTTTTTATGCTTGGTCGCGGTCTCATCGTTCTCGTTTTTCATCTCGAACATAATCGAAATGACCTCGTTGCCGCTCGCGTCGCACTCGCGGAAGATAAAGTCGCCCTTGGTGCCCTCGGACGCATCGTTATCCTTCTCGAAGTACGCGTTAGGAAATGCCGTCATGCGCAGACGGTTAAACTCGGTCTCGCAGTGCTGCTCGAGCGACTCGCCCACCATCTTGGTGGACAGACGAATCTTCATATCCTTAAGGCGCTCAATCTCTTCGTCCTTGTAGCGAATCAGATCATCGCTCGCACGTTTGGCCTGCGCAAGCTCGAGCTCGTGTGCCGCCTTGGCCTGTTCCTCGCGCGAATCGCGCACTGCCAACTCACTCGTCAGTTTCGCACGCGCCTCGTCGCGCTCTCGCTCCGCCGCGGCAACTGCTTCCGAGAGCTCCATTTTGGCAGCCAGTTCTTGCTCGCGCAACCGGGCGCGCAGGCCCTCGGCCTCGCGCTCGGACTGTACCTTAGCGTTCGAGAACTTCTCGCGCACTTCTGTCTGGTAATCGGAAAGCCTGCGATCCGCTTCATTGTGAGCAGCATCAAGCTTACGCTGCGCCTCGGCCGCAGCAGTTGCGAGTGCCATTTCTTGAGCCCTATCTGCTGCAGCAAGCTTGGCCTGCAATTCTGCAATCTGAGCATCGCGCGCGGCGAGATCATGTTGAGTTGCATTGCGAACCGCCGCCTCGGCGATTTTAGCTTCGTCGGCCTTGTGATTGAGCTCCGCCTTCAGAGCATCGATCTCGCGCTGAAGCTCAGCATTCTCTTTTTGAGCATTGGCTCGTGCCTCAACCGCCGCGCGCTGGCTTGCACTCTCGCGCTCTGCGGCAGCGCCCTCGAGCTTAGCGCGCAGCTCGGCAAGCTCAGCATCGCGCTTGGCAACCTCTTGCGCCAGTTTCTGATCCGCAGTGTTCTTCTGCTCGACAAGCTGGGCATTGCGCTGAGACTCTGCCTGTTGCAAGGCAGCCGTCGAACGCGAGCGCTCAAGCTCCAGCGCCTGCTCACCCTCACGCTGGACTGCCTTCACACGCTCATCCAGGTCGCGCGAGAACTCGGCATCGCGCACCTGCTTGACGATATCCGCATAGCCGGATGCATCGACCTTAAAAACTTCGCCGCAATGCGGGCACTTGATCTCGTTCATAGCAGCTCCTCGATGGACGCAAATATCAACCGGCTACACTCTACCGCGCCGCGCGGACAAAAAAGGCGCCGCCGCCATAATGGCAACGGCGCCAGAACCACCACAAAGGTGCCTGTCCCCTTTGTGGTGGCTCTGGCGCCCTATAACCCAAAGAAGCTAAGAATCTGATCGCGGCTTACGGGCTTGTACTCGTTGGCATCGAGACCGACATCGTAGCGAAAGATAGGGCGCTCGCGATCGCGGTTGCGTGCGTTGGCGCGGTCACCCCTGCTGTGGATATGCCCATGCAGCATAATGGCGCCACGTGCCTTGCCGTTCCAGCTGAGCATGGGGTAGTGGCTCATAACCAGACGATGGCCCTTGGCATAGCCGGGAGCAATCTCCAGGTAATCGCGCACGTCTTCCCAAATCTGCGGTACGTCGGAATCTTCCCAGTCGCCGTCATGGTTACCGCGGATGAGCGTCACGTTCTGGCATTCGATACGCTCGCGCAGGCGCACCGCCTCCGCCAGGGGCAAACGATAGGTAAAGTCACCCAGAATATAGAGGCGGTCGTCCGCAGCCACGCACTCATTGATGGCATCGATGACCTTGCGGTTCATCTCCTCGACCGAGCCAAACGGCCGGTCCATGTCGTGCAAGATATTCGTATCGCCCAGGTGCAAGTCGGCGGTAAACCACATCATCGTCTGTGTCCTCATTTCGCAACGTGTTCAACTCGTGCTAAGTATACAGACGCAGCGATGCGGCGGTTATCCAAAGAGCCCGCCGAACAGTCCGCGGCGGCGTTTGTCTTGCTTTTTCGAAGCGTCACTCTGAGTTTTCTTGTCCTGCCGTTTCTTACGATCCTGCTCCAACTCATCGTCGTCGAGTAGCAGATCCCACTCAAACGGATCGTCTGTCAGATCGAACTGGTCGTCGTCATCAAACATGGCCGCCTCCATTGCCGACTAGCGGGCATCCACCACATAGAGGCCAACGCGCACCTGGTGCCACGGGCTGCGCTCGGGGGCAACCTGTTGCACGCGGGCCTCAAATACGTCCTCGTGGCCGTAATACATCATCAAGGACAGCGGGCCGACCTCGTTTCCCGGAACGTAGCCAAGTTTGGTCTTGCCATAGTAGATCGCAACTGCCTCGGGGTCATGGGGATTATCGCGCTCGGCACACAGCGTCAGCTTATCGCCCGCTTTAAGATCGCCCAGGACCAAGGCGCCATCGGCATACTGAAATCCTGCAATGTGAAATGACAGAAGAACACGTGAAGGCTCGTACATAGCAGCTCCTCTAACGGCCGGATAAACCGGTGTGTAACCTTATTGAGAAGTCTACGGTCCCGTGCGGACACAAATACATCCTGTCTGCCTGTCTGCGTCCTTCAATCGTTTGCCTCAACGCTTGCGCGACAGAACGCTTGCAGATAAGATAGGAACACGGATGGCACCCGTTGCCGCGGGTCTTGCCAACTCCGATACACGTTTTCATCGTGAGAAGTGGCCGTCTTCGCTTACGCGGGGGCGGCTATTTCATTCGGCCGATAAACAGACCGAGTTCGATAGCCGCAATCAACAACGCCAATAACGAAATAACATCGCTTACGTTCATACCAAATCCCTTCTAAAGGGAGTTGGCCCATCCGTGCTCCATAACAGTAGTCTAACGCAAAATGCAGGTAATAGGAACACTTGTTCGTATTACCTGCGCCCTTTTCTAATGCACAAACATGCGCACGAACTTGTGCTTCCAGCTTGCGTAGGGCGCATACCGAAACGGCACGTCCAGCCAAGTTGCCTTGTTCACGATGCTCTTCTTGTGGCTAAACGTATCGAAGCTCTCGCGTCCATGGTACTGCCCCATACCGCTCGCGCCCATGCCGCCAAAGCCCATATGGCTCGTAGCCAAGTGCATGATCGTGTCGTTGACACAGCCGCCGCCAAAGGGCACGTAGCGCACAAAGCGTTGCTGAACCGAACGGTCCTGGCTAAAGATATACAGGGCCAGCGGCGTCGGACGATCCGTAATAAACGTCTCGGCCTCGTCTAGGCTCTCAAACGTCAGCACCGGCAAGATGGGACCGAAGATCTCCTCCTGCATCACGGCGTCATCGGGGGTCACGCCGTCTAGGATCGTCGGCTCAATCTTGAGCGACGACTCGCGCGCCGTGCCTCCCAGCACGACCTTATCGGGATCGATCAGCCCGCGCACGCGCGCAAAATGCTTGGCGTTGACGATATGCCCGTAGTCCTCGTTATCGAGCGGATGCTCGCCAAACATACGGCGGGCCTCTTCCCTGATGAGGTCCAGCAGCTCGTCGTGCACGCGCGCATCGACCAGCAGGTAGTCGGGCGCCACGCAGGTCTGCCCCACGTTGAGCCATTTACCAAAGGCGATACGCCGCGCCGCAACCTTCAAGTTTGCCGTCGCATCCACGATGCAGGGGCTCTTGCCGCCCAGCTCAAGCGTCACGGGCGTGAGGTTTTTACTCGCGCGCTCCATGACGAGCTTGCCGACCGGAACGCTACCGGTAAAGAAGATCTTGTCCCAGCACTCATCGAGCAACGCTTCGTTCTCGGCGCGCCCGCCCTCGACAACCGTCACCAGGCGCGGATCAAATGCTTCCTCGCAAATCTGCCTGAGCACCGCGCTCGAAGCCGGCGCATAGGCACTCGGCTTGATGACCACGGTGTTACCCGCGGCAAGGGCGCCGGCGAGCGGCTCGAGTGTTAGCAAAAACGGGTAGTTCCACGGAGCCATAATGAGCGTGACGCCATAGGGCACGGCTCGCGTTTTGCACACACTCACGGCGTTGGCAAGGTCACACGGACGCAGGCGCGGACGACTCCATCGAGCCACATGCGCAATCTGATGTCGAATCTCGGAAAGCGACGTGCCGATCTCGCACATATATGCCTCGTCATGCGACTTTCCCAAATCGGTCTTGAGCGCATGGGCGATATCGGCCTCGTGCGCCCGCACCGCATCGCGTAAACTCACGAGCGCACGACGTCGAGCATCGACATCAAACGTAGCGTGCGTCTTAAAATAGGCGCGCTGCTCGCCGACAATGCGCGCGATTTCCTCGGTGTTCATGGACCCTCCTAGTTCTCGTCCTCAAACATACCACCTGCAACAACTTCGTACATATGCTCGAGCTCCAGGCGGTCCATTAAAAGAGGAACGGGGTACAGGGGATTGGCCTCGGCATCGGCATGGGCCGCCATTTGCGGAATATCGGAGCGACGAATGCCCGAGACATATTTGGGGATTCCCAAGGCCTCGTTCATGCGGTCGACCCAATCGATAAAGGCTTCGGCCGCAAGACTGTCCTGCGCGGTAGCCGGCGCAATGCCCGCCATGCGAGCAAGATCGGCGAGCTTAGGAGCAGCAGTTTCGCCATAGGCGCGAAGCATATGCGGCAGGATGATGGCGTTGGCCAAACCGTGCGGAATTCCGTATCGGCCGCCCAGACTGTGCGCGATGGCATGAACATATCCGACATAGGAGCGGGTAAACGCAACGCCCGCCTTATACGCCGCCGAAAGCATATTACGGCGCGCACGCATGTCGTCGCCATGCTCATAGGCCTCGAGCAAATTGTCGCGGATGAGCTGGACCGCCTGACGCGCCATCTTGCGCGTGTAGGGCGTGGTGCTACGGCCGATAAAGGCCTCGACAGCATGCGTCAGGGCGTCCATGCCCGTCTGCCCCGTAATGGAGGCAGGCAACCCGCGCGTAAACTCGGGGTCGTGCACCGCAAAACGCGGGATGAGCACAAAGTCGTTAATGGGGTATTTATAGTGCGTCTCGTCATCGGTAATTACCGCCGCGAGCGTGACTTCGCTTCCCGTACCGGCGGTAGTGGGAACCGCAATAAGCAGCGGCAGGAGACGGTGGACACGCAACAGGCCACGCATCTTGTTGATGGGCTTGTTTGGCTGCGCAATGCGCGCCCCCACACCCTTGGCGCAGTCCATGGCTGATCCTCCGCCAAAGCCGATAATGGCCTGGCAGGCGCTCTCTCGATACAGGGACGCCGCTTCCTCCACGTTTGAGACCGTGGGGTTCGCACGCGTTTCGGCATAGACCGTAACGCCAATCCCCTGAGCCGTAAGCGCACGCTCGAGTGGTGCCGTGAGCCCCAAACGTGCAATACCAGGGTCTGTCACGATAAGGACCTTCTGGATCGAGCGCTTTTGAAGCACCGCGGGCACATCCTCGGCATGCTCCAAAATGCGCGGCTCGGTATAGGGCAGGATCGGCAATGCAATGCGAAAAACCGTCTGATATGTTCGGCACCAGGCACGACGGGCTAGATGCATAAAGGAAACTCCTATATTTGTTGATAGGTCAACATTTGCTCGACCGATTGTACTCAGCAGCGGTCAAAGACGGCTTGCCAATCGTTAATCAATCAACATCTTCATATCTCAAATCGTTTTATTAAAAATCATTCCTAATAGGCTTCACATTTGGTTGCATTTATGGATAATAGAACTCGTCAAGACGCACGTCCGGAGAGGGCCCTTACGGGACCGGACGAGCGCACAATCGCCATCGATCGAAAGGATCGAATCATGAAGTTTGTTTGCCCCGTTTGCGGTTATGTGGAAGAGTTCGACGGCGACCAGCTGCCCGAGGACTTCAAGTGCCCCCAGTGCGGCGTTCCCGGTTCTCGTTTCCTGAAGCAGGAGGAGGGCCAGCTCGAGTGGGCCGCCGAGCACGTCGTGGGCGTCGCCAAGATGGAAGGCGTCTCCGAGGACATCGTTGCCGACCTTCGCGCCAACTTTGAGGGCGAGTGCTCCGAGGTCGGTATGTACCTGGCCATGGCTCGCGTCGCTCATCGCGAGGGCTACCCCGAGATTGGCCTGTACTGGGAGAAGGCTGCCCACGAGGAGGCCGAGCACGCCGCTAAGTTCGCCGAGCTCCTGGGCGAGGTCGTGACCGACTCCACCAAGAAGAACCTCGAGATGCGCGTTGAGGCCGAGAATGGCGCCACCGCCGGCAAGACCGATCTTGCCAAGCGCGCCAAGGCCGCCGGTCTCGATGCTATCCACGACACCGTGCACGAGATGGCCCGCGACGAGGCTCGCCACGGCAAGGCTTTCGCCGGCCTGCTCAAGCGCTACTTTGGCTAAGCCAACTGCCTGAGACATAACCTCTAGCTCGAAGAAGGCCCGGACCGTATTGGTTCGGGCCTTTTTGTGTCTCGAGGACTCGTTAACGCCCTGAAATAGAGCTATCTTCGGCATCGGTCTCTCGTCAAAAACTAAGTGAGTAGACTTTTCGAAACTTGCCGAGCAGACCATCCGTATTGCTTTATAAAGTCGCAGGTAAATGACTTGTTTCAAAACGGCCTGGTCGCCAAAGTGCCAAAAGCCTACTCACTTAGAACCGCAGCCGTCCACGATCGAGCTGTTTTGTGTCTAACGGGCATCTTTCCGTCAATTACTCCCAATTTTGTCCAGTCAACGAATAGTTCAGACCGGAGTAATGTCTCAGCCCTTTGCTCATCTGAGCTTTTATCACGATATTCAGCATCGAGCATCCTGCATACGGCCTTAACGATCGCGTGGAATCTACCCTCATCGGATATCTGTCTGTGTGTCAGGAGAAGTACATCGTAGCCCATGGCCTGAAGGGCCGTCATGCGGTCAGCGTCACGCAAGCCATCCCCTGCGCGTCCGTGCGAGGCCTTTCCCTGACATTCAATGGCCACCTGTCGCCTGCCGTCCGGCGAAGAAAGAAGTAGGTCGATATATACACGGGACTTTCCCACAATCGCTCGAGCACTTGTGCTTAGCATCACTTCAACATTAAGCTCTATGCCGCAAAAACCTTCGCCTCCCAGGGATCGCGGCAGTGCAAGTAGCAAATACGCCTCGACCTCAAAAGGCGACGCGGCGCCCAATGGAACGAGTTGCGATACCGCTATAAATCTATTGCCGTAACGCATCCCGCAAACATCTGAACAAAAACGGTCAAGGTCTCCGCCCAAAACCAAAGCGTCTCGACGCCATAAATTTGAGGCGGTGCCGTCCTCGGACGGGCAGCGCACCCAACCGAACGTTGTCGAAATCGCGCCCGAATCAATTGCACGCGAAAGCTCCGCCTCAAGTGCCGCCGGCAGGGCACACACCGCAAACAAGCCACACATCTCCGCCAATACCAAAAGAAGCTGAAGATCCGTCAGATGCCGCAACATGATGAATGCCGTCAGTAGAGGAGACGTAATCAAAACCCCATGCTCCGTTTCCAGCACGGATTCCCTGGGAAGCTCACCAAGAAACAGCCGCTGCCTAATGCTGGCAGGACAAGTCCGTTTGTTTCTCGACCGAACCAATGTATACAACGGAAAACCGAGCGCGACCGCAGCCGTCGGGTTGCGGGCGAGATCATATCGCTGCCGGTCTTCTTCCGGTCGTGGAAGCGGCGGACACAAAGCGCGGACTTGAGGAGGCAAACGCCAGTACCTAAAAGCTGATATGTCACAAAGTAAATCCTTCATAGGCACAGGAAAACACGAATTTCAACCCAGTCAGTCACGCATTGGCGCGAACGCACCAAAAATGGCGCCGAACGGACTGCCAAGTTTTCAACAGCCCTCCCCAACTGGCCAAAAGCTTGCCGAGAGCTGGACGAAGCCCTGTTGAAAACCCCATTTTTTCTCATGCAGGAGCTTTGCGCGGCAAGTGAGTAGACTTTTTTGAACATCCCGAGCAGGCCGGTCATCCTGCTTTTCAAAACCGCAGGTAGATAGCTTGTTACAAAACTGCCTGGTCGCCAAACTGCTAAAAGTCTACTCACTTAGGTTGCAGAATGCCCCCCATTAGCTGCAATTCCAAGGTAGTTAGTACTTTTGGACTCAGATCGTCATACTGAACAAGAATTTGAGTTGAGTTTTCAGGGACAGATGCGCCATCGGCACACCAAAAACAGTCACCGATATCGATAAAAGGGATGCTCGAGCGCGTGAGGGCCCGTGCAAAAGAGCTTCCGCCCGCGTCACGCTCCACGGCCACGACGCAGTAAAGGCCGGCGTCCGCGTACTCGATCGAGACTTCCCCTGCCGGAAACGTTTTCCGTACAAGCGCCGCCAGGCCATCACGCGCCCCACGAGCACGAACGCGCACGCGGTTCACATGTCGCTCGTAATCACCCGATTCCAGCAAACGCGCCAAGGCAACCTGATCAACAGAACTTACCGACGAGGCGTAGAAACCAAGGTTGCGTTTAAACCTCTCCATTAGTTCATCGGGCAGCACCATGTACGCCAAACGTAACGCCGATGAAAGGCTCTTCGAAAACGTGTTGGTGTAGATAACCGACTGGGCGGCATCGATCGACGCGAGCGCGGGAATCGGCTTGCCGGCAAGGCGAAACTCACAATCAAAGTCGTCTTCGATGAGATACCGACCTGGCCGCTCGGCGGCCCAGCTCAGCAACGCATAGCGACGTGCAATGCTCGTCACAAGACCGGTCGGATACTGATGAGACGGCATCAGGTGAAGGACATCGGTCCCGGTTTTCTGCAGCGCGCTCAAGTCCACGCCCTCAGCATCCAACGGGACATGCCGCACTTCGCAACCCATGGCCTGATAGATGCGCGTCAAGCGCAAATAGCCTGGATCCTCGACGGCATACACCTTGTCCGCGCCAAGCAACTGAACCAACATGGTATCGAGCAGCTGGGCGCCCGCACCGATAACGATGTTGTCGGGGTCGACATTCATGCCCCTTGTCCCGCGCAGATGGTGCGCAATCGCACGTCGCAGTCGAGCGGTGCCCTGCGCCGGTGCGGGCGAAAAGATTTCACGTTCGTCTTCGGACGTCAGCGTCGCCCGTAGCGCACTTTGCCAAAGCCGCGCCGCCTCCAATGCGGAAGGAGAAAGTGCGTCGAATCGCTCTGCCTGCCCCATGGCATCATGCGCGCTGGGACCAACAGGGACAGCATCTCGGTCGATATCCCCCGCAGCCAAAGCCAAAACCGGCGCATCCGGAAGCTCGCACGCGTAGTAGCCACGACGCGGCATTGAGCAAATATAGCCCTCGGCAAGCAACTGGCTATATGCATTCTCGATGGTAATGACACTGATACCCAGATGACTCGCAAAGGCGCGCTTAGACGGCAGATGCTCCCCCGCCGCAATACGGCCAGCAACAATATCATCGCGAATTTGCTGGTAAACATACTCATAAAGCGATGCTTCGCCGCGATTTTCCAAATTGTAGTCAAGCATGGGTCTATCACCTGACCTTATCGAAACATTCAATCTGGCATTAGTCTGACCTTGTTATTATCTCGAAAACTGAGTATTTTGCCATACCCAGCTCCCCGATAGGATGTTCCGTCAAGCAATGCACATGCCAACCAAGGGAGCAACCATGGCAGAACAGACCAGCAAGGCCGATCGCGTCAAACTCAATCGCGAACTCGCGCAGATGCTCAAGGGCGGCGTCATCATGGACGTCACCACGCCCGAGCAGGCACGCATCGCCGAGGAGGCGGGCGCCTGCGCCGTCATGGCACTCGAGCGCATTCCGGCCGACATCCGCGCCGCAGGCGGCGTCTCGCGCATGAGCGACCCCAAGATGATCAAGGGCATCCAGGAGGCCGTCTCCATCCCTGTTATGGCCAAGTGCCGCATCGGTCACATTGTCGAGGCGCAGGTCCTGCAGGCCATCGAGATCGATTACATCGACGAGTCCGAGGTTCTCTCCCCTGCCGATGACGTCTATCACATCGACAAGACCCAGTTTGACGTCCCGTTTGTCTGCGGCGCCCGCGATCTGGGCGAGGCGCTGCGCCGTGTTGCCGAGGGCGCCACGATGATTCGCACCAAGGGCGAGCCGGGCACGGGCGACGTCGTTCAGGCCGTACGCCACATGCGCAAGATCCAAAAGCAGATCAGCGACGTTGTCGCCCTGCGCGACGATGAGCTCTTTGAGGCAGCCAAGCAACTGCAGGTTCCGGTCGAGCTGGTGCGCGAGGTCCATGCCACGGGAAAGCTTCCCGTCGTGAACTTTGCCGCCGGCGGCGTAGCGACCCCCGCCGACGCCGCGCTGATGATGCAGCTGGGCGCCGAAGGCGTCTTTGTCGGCTCGGGCATCTTTAAGAGCGGCGACCCCGCCAAGCGCGCCGCCGCCATCGTCAAGGCCGTGGCAAACTTCACCGATGCCAAACTCATCGCCGAGCTTTCGGAGGACCTGGGCGAGGCCATGGTGGGCATCAACGCCGACGAGATCGAGATTATCATGGAGGAGCGCGGGCGCTAGTCCAGCAGAAGGGATCGCACATGAGCGATTATGCAGACCAAACGGTCGCCGTGCTGGCGGTCCAAGGCGCTTTTGCCGAGCACGAGGCAAGACTATCCGAGCTGGGCGCACGTTGTATTGAGCTGAGGCAGGCGACCGATTTGCAGCAGAACCTTGATCGCCTGGTCCTCCCTGGCGGCGAGTCCACCGTTCAAGGCAAGCTACTTGCCGAACTCGATATGCTCGAGGGGCTTCGCACCCGCATTGTTGAAGGCATGCCTGTATTGGGAACTTGCGCCGGCTTGATTCTGCTGGCGCGCGACCTTGCCGCCCACGACGATAAGGGAACGCCGCGCCTGGCAACCATGGATGTGCTCGTTGAGCGCAATGCCTATGGCAGACAACTCGGCAGCTTTCGCACCAAGGGGCAGGTAGGCGGTATCGACGGTGAGGTGCCGCTGACGTTTATCCGCGCGCCCCGCATCGTCGAAGTGCACGGCGACGCCAAGGCCTTAGCGAAAGTCGACGGCCGTATCGTCGCCGCCCGCCAAAGCAACCAGCTCGGCGTAACCTTCCACCCCGAACTCGATGAAGACACCCGCCTCCACGAACTGTTCCTACAAATGTAGGTAGAACAAAAACGAGAGTGGATAATCTCCCACTTTGAGCTTGAATGCAGACTCAAACCGGGAGATTATCCACTCTCATGCTATGTAGTCGTTGGGGACGTTCTTAAACGACTAGTCAAACAAGAACGTCCCCAACGACCATATTGCGATAGACGACCACGTTTGCCCAGATAAAACCGACCAAAATAAACCTGTCCCCTTTTGGTAGGTTTGGATCAAGGCAACGCCGATGTCTTGGTACCGGCAGCGAAAACCCGCCAGAGCGAGCAAGGTGCCTTGAAACGAGGCGGCATGGACCTTCTGGTCATGCCGCCGAAGTTGAAAGGCAGATTGCCGCTCTGGCGGGTTTGCAGCGTCAACTAGTTACGCGGTTTGGTAAAACCGCGTAACCCCTAGAAACGGTTGCCGCGGAAGCCGCCACCGTTGCGGCCGCCACGATCGCCACCGCGACCGCCGCGGTCGTTACCACGGTTGCCGCCGAAGCCGCCACGGCTGCCACCGCGATCGCCATAGCCACCACGGTTGCCACCAAAGCCGCCGCGACCGCCACGGTCGCCGCCACGGTCACCAAAGCCGCCACGGCCACCGCGATCGCCACCGCGACCGCCGCGGTCACCACCACGGCCACCGCGATCGCCAAAGCCGCCGCGACCGCCACGGTCGCCGCCACGGCCACCGCGATCGTCACGGCCGCCGCGAGGACCGCGGTCCTCGTCCAGGCCCATGGCGACGAGCGGAGCGATGACCTTATCGAGAGCAGCCATCAGCTCGGTGGCCTCCTCGTAAGAAAGCTCGGGCAGGAGCTTCTCCTTCTTGTTGGCAAGCTCGACCAGGCCCTCAGCGGCATCCTCGGCAGCAAAGACGACGATCTTGCGCATATCGCCCTCGGCGTCGTCGATGCGGCCGACCAGGTCGGCAGCCTCGGCCTCGGCCATCAGACCATCGAGCTCACGAAGGCGCATACCCAGCAAGTCGGACATTTCCTTCTGCTCCATCTTGGGCTTGAGGTCAAGAAGCTTGATGACGCGCTCGATGTTCGCCATGCGCTCGGCCTTGGCCTCCTCCTCCTTGGAAATAGCAAAGCGACGGCTGCGCAGCAGGCGGGCGGCCTTCTGCATCTTGTCCATCAGCTCTTCGTCATCGTAATCAGCGGCGGCCTCGACAACCTCGGCCTCCTCGGCGGAAACCTCGTCAGCAGCCTCAACCTCGGCAGCTTCGGTCTCCACGGTCTCGACTGCCTCGACCTCGGCAGCCATGGTCTCGTTCTCGGTCTCGTTCATGATCTCTTCGTTCTCAGACATGAGACTCCTTCTTGGCCCTCTCGGGCATCATCGCCCCATTCGCGGGGCCCGTCGCGCACTCTTTGCGCTTTATACATTCATGCCTCTCGGCAAAACTTCCATTAGTTTATGGTGTCGCCATCCAATCTAGCTGCAGAATCTATGTGCACACATTAATGCGACATGTGCGACTCGCGGCGAGCGTACACCAGCGACACCGCGAACCCGACAACGGCAATCACGGCCGCCACGCGCACGGCGGCTGCAAATCCTATCGCCTGGGCAACGTCCGACGCAACGCCCGCGGCGCCAGCAGCCACCGCAGAACTCGAAAGCAGGCCGATAAACAGCGACGGACCAAACGACGCGGCAATCATGTTCCACGTGTTAAGCAATGCCGTTCCGTGAGGATGCTCAGCGGCGGGAAGCGTCTCCAAACCGGCGGTCTGCGAGGGGCTCAGTACCAAACCGACGCCAGCATACACCACAACGGTCAGCAGCACGACAACGCCGATGTTCATGCTTGCCGCGGTCATCGAGATTGCCGTCTGCCCCACAGCGATCAGGGCAAAGCCGACCGGCAGCAGCGGCCACGCACCACGGGCATCCATCACGCGTCCGCCCACAATCGAGGTCACGGCGTTGCAGGCGATCGCCGGCAAAATGAGCAAACCCGCGACAAGTGCGGTCATGCCGTATGCGCCCTCAAAATAGAGCGGCAACAAAACGCTCATCGAGAACGTCGTCATCATCGACACCACCACAAGCAGGCATGCAGGCCAAAAACGAACGCTCGCCATGGGACGCACGTTAAGCACCGGATGCTCGAGCTTGAGCTGACGAACCGCAAACAGGCCGAGCACCACAACAGCGGCGAAAAGCGCCACGATACCGGCCATCACATTGGTCGAGAACTCGCCTACGGAATACACGAACGCCGTAATGCCGGCAGCGAGCAAAACAACCGACAGAATATCAAGCGTGGTATTCGAGCGCTCTCCGACATTCCGAACGAGCTTTGCTGCCGCCGCGGCGACCGCAATGCCGCCCACCAACGGCACTACGAACACCGCTCTCCAGCCAAACAACGTGCACATAAGACCGCTGATCACGGGTCCAAACGCCGGCCCTAGCGTAATGCAGGCACCGCCCAGACTCAGGTACAGACCGAGCTTCTCACGCGGGGCGCAAGATAGCACCACATTCATCATGAGCGGAAACAAGATACCCGATCCCGCAGCCTGCAAAATACGACTTGGCAGCAAAACGGCAAACGACGGGGCGACCAGGCACAGGACTTCGCCGGCGACCATGCATCCGCATGCGAAAAACAGCAGCTTGCGCGTCGAGAAACGACCGGACAGATAGGCCATGATGGCCGTAAAGATCGATGTCACGATCATGTAGCCCGAAACTAGCCACTGCGCCGTGGTGGCACTCACCGAAAAGGCCGCCATGATATCGTGCAGTGCCACGTTAATGATGTTCTCGTTAAACGCGGCAACAAAGGCTGCAATATACATTACGACGAGAAACGCCGAAGTGGCCGATGGCGTTGCTTGAACTTGTTGCTGAGATTTGCTCCCCATGCATTTCCTTCCTCTTGGAACAACAGTCACATCGCCCCAGAGGAACAGTCCAGGGCGAGCATGAGCCCTAGACTTACGTCAGACGCCGCACGCGACGGATCCGACAACATGGTCCAACGTTGAAAGATTGTAACGCTGACGCGCAGCTTTCCTTCCGCGCTATTATTAAAAGTCCACGAAAGCACGAGACATGAGGAGCCCGCCATGATTAAGCCCATCATGAAATCCGAGTTCTTTTTGCGCCTGCCTTCCGAAGACGCAGGACCCGATGATGCCGCAACCGGGCAGGACCTCCTGGATACGCTCCACGAGCATGAGCACGATTGCGTGGGCCTCGCCGCCAACATGATCGGCGTGCGCAAACGCATCATCTGCGTAAAGGACGGCAACAGGGCGCTGTTGATGTACAACCCTCAAATTCTTGAGCAGGTCAATGCCTATCAGACGAGCGAAGGATGCCTTTCGCTGGCTGGAGAGCGTCCCTGTACCCGCTATCGTCGCATTAAGGTGGAGTATTTGGACGAGAACTTCGTCCACCGCATCAAAAACTTCTCGGGTTACACCGCCGAGATCATCCAACACGAAATCGACCACTGCCAAGGAATCGTGATCTAGGTCACTTGCCGACATGAGGGAACCGGAGGCTACCCTATGGATATCAGCCGTTTTGGTGAGTTCGCTATCTTGGCGCAGTCGCGTACGTTTCTCGATGCGGCGGAGCTGCTCTTCATGTCGCAGTCGACTCTCTCCAAGCACATTATGGCAATGGAGCGCGAGCTCGGCTGTAATCTCATCGATCGGAGTCAACGCCACGTTACGCTCACCGCGCAAGGCGAAGCGCTCCTCCCCTATGCACAAAAGATAGCGACGCTCCAGCATCGCTATCTCGCTGCCATCCAGATAGCCGCAGATGAACCACTCGAACGCATCACCGTGGGCTCCATCCCCATCATGGCTCCCTATGGAATCACGGACGCCGTCATCGATTTCCAGCAGGCGAACCCCTCGTATTCCGTTGAGCTCATCGAGGGCGAAGGCAGCGCACTCAAGCAGATGCTCTTGCGCGAGGACATCGACCTCGCCTTCATCCGCGACGGCGGCGCCATCGAGCCGGAGTTTAAAAAAATCCCCTTTACAACCGACCGGCTCGTGGCCGTTATCCCGCTCGACCATCCACTCGCCAAGCGCAACGCCATCGAGATCGACGACCTTATCGATGAGAATTTCCTTATGCTTCCCCAAGGCTCGTTCGTGAGCGAACTCACCCTCTCCCTTTGCCGCAAGGCAGGATTCAGCCCACGTGTCACGTTTACCGGCAAACGGGCAGAAAACATCATCTCGCTTGTCGCGCGCGATGCCGGCGTCTCGCTGCTCATGTGCAAGCCTGCCGAATCACTCGCCGGCGGCAAGGTGGCCCTCGTGCCGCTCGAGCCTGCAACGACCTCCGAGGTCAGGCTCTACCTCAAACGGAGCGCTGCGTACTCGCAAGCCGTCGTCTCGTTTATCGGCTTTCTCCCCTATCGCCAGCTTCTACAGGGCGGCCGCATGACCTCCGAAGCGCCGCAGTCGTCGTAATCCCAGCACACACCGCCACTTTTGAGATGCCCCACAAACCAACCGGCAACGGTACAAAACGCAAAAGGCCCCGGACAGCACAGCTGCCGTCCGAGGCCTTTTAAATCAAAGCGGGTAGATGGACTAGTCCACCGAGATGTTGAGGGTCTGACCGCCCTCGTCCTTCTTGGTGCCGATCACCATAGCGGCGATAAGCGCCAAAATAAAGGCGACCAGACCGGAGATGACAAGACCGATAAAGCCCGAATCGATGCCAGCGGGGTTGATAAAGCTCGGGAAGCCGAGCGGACCGGAGGCACCGAAGGCATAGAGCTTGGCACCCATAAGGCCGGCAATGGCGCCGCCGACACCGGCGGAAATGAAGGTCGCCCACATGAGACGCTTACGCGGCAGCAGGATGGCGTAAAGCGCGGGCTCGTTGACGCCGAAGATCGACGAGACGAGAGCAGGGATGTTGATGACAGCGTTTTCCTCGGAATCCTTGGTTCGAATGATCATGCCGAGCACGGCACCGGCGATGGCGCACCCACCTGCGTATACGAGAGGGTTGATGAGGTCATAGCCGTAGGTTGCGACATCGATGAACCACAGCGGAATGACGCCCCAGTGCAGACCGAACATGACGAGCAGGCTCCAGAACGTGCCGATGACAAAACCGGCGATGGCGGGCTGGAAGTTGATGAGCGCCAGGATGATTTGGGCAACGATGTTGGAGAGGACCGTCATGACCGGACCGACCACAAGCAGGCCCAGGATGCCGCAAATGAGAAGCGTCAAAATGTTGGAGAAGAACGAGCTCACAAGCGCGGGCAGTGCGCCAGAAAGGAATTTGTGCACCTTCGAGGCGATCCAGACGATGAAAATCGCAGGCAGAATCGTCGATGAATAGTTCTGCATAATCAACGGGATGCCAAAGATATCACCGTAGACATTGGACTCAAGGACCGTACCGGTGCCGAGCGTGTAAAGCGGGTCTCCACCCATAAGGGCAACGAGCGTCGGGTAGACGAGGATGCCGCCGAGGGCCATACCCATAACGGGCTTAAGTCCGAACTTCTTGGCAGCCGTCCAGCCGATGATAAGCGGGAAGTAATAGAAGACCGAATCTCCGATTGCCGAGAGCGTCACATAGGTATTGCTGTCCTTGGCGAGCCAACCGGCAACCGTGCAGAGGGCGAGCATCGACTTGATGAAGCCACCGGCCATAAGCACGCCAAGAACCGGTTGCAGGATCTCGGAAATGATGGCGAGTAGGCGCGAGAACGGATCGCCCTTCTTGACATTGTCGCCCTCATCGATATCAAGCGCGGGCTTGGCGTCGAACCCGCCGATCTGAACGAGTTCATTGTAGACGGACTCGACGGTGGCACCGATTACGATCTGATACTGTCCACCGGCCTGGATGACGTCAACGACACCCTTCATGGCCTTGAGCTCATCGGTCTGGGCGAGCGATTCGTCCTTGAGGTGAAAGCGGAGACGCGTAATGCAGTGACTCACGTCCAGCACATTGTCTCGGCCACCGACCTTTGCGATGATTCCATCGCAAAGCTGCTGGTATTTCATGGTATTCCTCCTTTTTCTGAGCGGGGCATGGCATTGATTCCAGACCCCCGTAGTCGACGTGGGGAGCCACAGAACCCGCCTCCCCTTTAAAATCCGCGGGCGCATATACGTCCGGGATGGGAGATAACAAGGGAAATAAGAACGCCGATCACACGGCCGCGACCCTCATGGGTCCCATGCCGTGGCGGCAAAACTACAGGCGCGAATCTGGCGCGCCGAGAAGGCGCGCGGTTTGACAGAACTTATCGCATAGGCGCTCCGGTTCGCCTTGGGGAATCTGGGTACGTTCGGTCTCAAAGGAGAGGCCGTATTCACGCGCCGGAAGGAAGTACTCGTAATAGCCGTTGGTATAACCGCAGACAATCCCCTCAACCGGACATTCGCGCTTCATGCGAACGCCAAGGTCGCTGCCGAGCTCGCTCGGAAACACAAAGAGGTGCATACCACCCAAGCTGATAACGGCGCACTTGAGCGTGAGCGAAAAATCGTCATGGGCGACGGTGTGATAGAACGTCTGGGGCTCGATACGGTCGAGTTTAACCTCGCGATCGAGCTTGATTTGGGAAATCGCCTCGGCAAGACCGGTCGACACGCGCTCGACCTCGGGGATGCCACGACCTTGGCGAAAATTGCGATCGCTGCAGTCGCCAGCAGCGCCCACGACCATGGCAGGATAGTACCCGAGGCTCGGGGCGAGCTTTTTACCGGTAAGGCCGGCAAGCTCACTCGTGAGCTCCGTACAATCGGGCCCGACGCAAGCGGAATGCACCGCCCAGTTCACAAAGCCCGCAAATGGCTTGCCTTCGGTATCGAAGAACGAAACGACAATGACCTCATTGTCGGCGAGTTCGCCTGGGATGATGCGGTTGTCATAGAAACCGGTGACGACCTGCTTGCCCAGGCGGCAAATCGCGGGCTGCGCATTGGCGCGGCACTCCTCAAAGCATTGGCAAATGGTATCGAGGAGCCAGCGATAGTAGTTCTCGTCGAATTTTCCCGTCCACCAGCTGCGGTGGTAAGCGACGATTGAAGTATGGTCGTGCGTCGCCGAGAGCAGGACGCAATCACGGTCAATGCCGTAGCGCTCGGCGAGCATTGTCTTGACTTCCTCGGCCATGCTTTCCTCGAACTCGAGGACATCGGCATTAAAGAGAAACACCTCGCGTTCGCCTTGCTGGAAGAGAATGGCGTTGGCGTAGACGTCGTCATGGATGCCCGTCGCAGGCTCCAGGCGGTTGGGAAGATTGCGATAGCCAATCAGGTAGATGTCGCCCTGTGGGGTGATTTTGCGGCGCGCGTGTCCAATGTTCATGCACGTTCTCCTTCTGTGTTACGCCGCATTCAAGGCGGCAATGATGATATCGACGAGGCGCTCATGGGAGCCGGCGGCAAAACCGGAGTTCATGGCCTCATAGGTGATCTTTTCGTACGCGTCGGGGGCCGGTAGGTATTTCTGTCCGCCGTTGACGAGCGTGGCAAAGAGCACAGAGCCGGACCGGGCGACGCGCACGGTGGCGCCGAATGTACTCGAGACCTCGGGCTGCACGCCGACAAGCTCGACGTTTCCCAGCCGAAGCAGATAGACCCTCGTGTGCTGCTCACCGGCAGCATGAAACTCATACGTTCGATGCGGAGCCAAAGAGTAAAAATCGGCGCGTGTCTGTGCGGGCAGGAGGACGTCGACCGTGCGAGCATCGATACCGGCAGCGCTATCCTCACGTGCCATGCGAGCGGCCTCAATCAAAGCATCGCCCAAGACCTGCCCCTGCTGGTGCAGCATGCGGTATCCGTCCTCATGGGCATCGACCGTCCGCTTCACGCCGGCGGCATCGAACGTGACGTTCATGGCGCGCTCCGCCGGACCTTGGTCGCCCGCGGCGCCCGGCAGCAACAGGGCAACGCCGCCCAGCTCACGCTCGAGTGACATGGCGGCAAAACCAAAGAGATCTCCGCTCGCCACGCGTCTCCCCTCGGAGTCGCGCGACCCGTCGAGCACGGAGGACTGGACGTCCGCCGCCGCAAGTACGGCAACGTACTCGCCCCCGGCATCCCTCATGGCGAGCACGGGCATCGCGTGGTCGGCAAACCCCTCGGGATTCGAGCCCAACCACCAGCCGGCCGGCGTCTCGATGTCGCGATTAACGTTCACGGGGCAGTCGCCCTCCGCCGTGGCGAGTGTGACGGAGCGAATGCCCGCAACAGCCCGCTCGACAGCCGTGCGGGCGGCGGCGATGAGCGCTGCGCGATAGCGCTCGTTGCGATCGCGGGCAGCAGCATCGGCAAGATGCCCGGGAGTGCGAACGTGAGGCATGGAAAACGTGTGGGTAGGAACCACCCAAGAGTAAGCGCCACTGCAGCCGGCGGCATCCTCGACGACCTCACGCAGATCGGCGAGCAGAGCCGGAGCAATCGATGTGACCTCAAGCGAAAGAATGCAGGCGCGTCGCCCCGCCCCCTCGATGACAAGAGCACGGGCAAAGACCTCATGGCGGAGTTCGTCGAAACCGTCAAACGGCAATACGCCCCCAAGATCGATGGCCGCACGGGCGGCCCCAGCCCTCATCTCTCCTTTGTCCATGGCAGACACCCCCTCTGATTGCCGCTCACTCGACACCGTACAGTCGCTGCGCCGTGCCGCCAAGCACAAGATCTGTGTCTGCATTGCTCAGACTCGCGGCACGAACGCAGGCGACACCCTCGGTGAGCCACTCGCGTTTAACCGGATAGCTCGTGCCAAAAACAATATGGTCTGCACCCAACACGTTAACCGCGCAGGCGAGGAGTGTCTTGCCCCAAGGCTGGGCATGGGACATGTCGAAATAGATGTTGTTCTCGAGGCGCTTGGAAACGGTCTCGGTATCGACCTGAAAACGTCCAGAGGCATCAGGGCGCTTGGGGCCGTGAGGCAGCAGCATCTCCTTGAACGCAAAGTATGCGCCACCGAGCATGGAGTGGACCATCTTGATATTAGGATAGCGCTCGAAGAAATCACCAAAGATCTCGCGGCCGATCGCCGTAGTTTGGTCGACGCAGCGACCATAAGAGCGGCGAAGGTTGTCGTACGCGAGAAGCGACTCGTTCTCGACCGGTACGGGAACATGGTGGACGTAAACGGTGACGTTGCGCTCGTTCAGGTGCTCGAAGAAGCTCGAGAAAACCCGGTCGTCGAGATAGCGCTTGCCGTAGTGAGCGCAGAGCTGCACACCAGCAAAACCATCGTCGAGCCTGCGGTCGAGCTCCTCTAAATTTGCCTTGGTGCCAAAGGGTGGCACAGCGACAAGCGGAATCAGGCGGCCATTTGACGCCTTCGCGTCAGCGGCCATACCGTCGTTGAAGCGCCGACACATCTCGAGCGACATCCACTCGTGGCAGCCGGGGAGCTTGAGGATCGCCTTGTCGACCCCCGCCTCATCCATATCGGCCAAGCGCTTCTCGAGGGTGTAGTCGCCCTCGATGTAATTAAGGCCCGGAGAACCGGCGGGCATCTCGATCACGATCTGTCGCTTGCCGACGGAATTCACGGTCAGATAGCCTTCGGTGTCGTAGGCGCGGGGCACCTCGGCCAAAAACTGTTCGCAGAGCGTCTCGTCATGAAAGATGCGCTCGTCGAACCAGTAGGAATTTGCATCGATAATCATTGGTTGGAACCGCCTTTCATCTTGTTGAGAACATTCTAGAAAAGCGGGTACCCGGGCATCAATTCCAGCTTAAGCCTACTGTATTCCATTTTGGAACAGAACTTACCGCTCACATGCGAACCTTGCTCGCTCAAAGAGACAAAGCGTTAGCAGCACGGGCTTAGACAGAAAACGGCCGGCCCGCATCCGTTGCGGGCCGGCCGTTTTAGTACAGGCTACCTTTGTCGTTACGACTGGCGGTAGTGATCGAAGAAGTCGGCGAGATCTTCGAGGGACTCTTTGAGCACTTCCATGCGCGGCAGGTACACGATACGGAAGTGGTCGGGCTCAGCCCAGTTGAAGCCGCCGCCGCGCGTGATCAGAATCTTCTTCTCGTGCAGCAGGTCAAGGGCGAACTGCTCGTCATCGGTAATGTTGAACTTCTTCACATCCATCTTGGGGAAGATGTAGAACGCCGCACGCGGCTTAACCACCGAGATGCCGTCAATCTTGTTGAGCGCCTCATACACAAAGTTGCGCTGCTCGTAGACACGGCCGCCGGGGCGGATGTAGTCGTTGACGGACTGATGGCCACCGAGCGCCGTCTGAACGATCGACTGAGCCGGCACGTTGGAGCACAGGCGCATGTTGGAGAGCATGTTGATGCCCATGATGAAGTCGCTCATGCAGCGCTGGTTGCCCGAAAGCACCATCCAGCCAATACGATAGCCCGCGATCATGTGCGACTTGGACAGACCGCTAAAGGTGACGCAGGGCAGATCGGGAGCGAGCGAGGCAATCGAGACGTGCTCGTAGCCGTCCATGCACAGGCGGTCGTAGATCTCATCAGCAAAGATCATCAGCTGATGCCTGCGTGCAACCTCGACGATGCCCTCGAGCACCTCGCGCGGATAGACGGAACCCGTGGGGTTGTTGGGGTTGATGATGACGAGGGCTTTGGTCGCGCTCGTGATCTTGGACTCCATATCCTCCAGGTCGGGATACCAATCCGCCTGCTCATCGCACAGATAGTGCACGGGATGACCGCCGGCAAGGGTTGCGCACGCCGTCCAGAGCGGATAGTCGGGGCTGGGGATCAGAATCTCGTCGCCATTGTCGAGCAGCGCGTTCATCGAAAGCTGAATGAGCTCGGACACGCCGTTGCCCGTGTAGATATGCTCCATCTGAACGTTGGGCAAGCCCTTGATCTGCGAATACTGCATGATCGCCTTGCGCGCGGAGAACAGGCCACGCGAGTTGGAATAGCCTTCGCAGTCGGGCAGCTGCTGGCGCATGTCCTTGATGACCTCATCGGGCGTGCGGAAACCGAAGGGCGCCGGGTTGCCGATATTGAGCTTGAGGATGCGCTCGCCCTCGTCCTCCATACGGGCGGCCTCGTCGACGACGGGACCGCGCACGTCATACAGGACGTTATCGAGCTTGGTGGATTTAGAAAAAGTACGCATGGTGGTGCTCCTTGCAATTTGAGCTGAGGGATGGGGTTCGGGCTTGGAATCGTTGCGGGGTGATGATGCCTCGCCTTGATCGGCGTCGCCGGCAAGCAGCCAGGTAACATCGACCTCCAAAATACGGGCGAGCAGCTCAGCCACATCGCGCCGCGGAATCGTCTTGCCGCTCACATATTGGCTCATCTGACTCTTGCCGAGTTTTTTGCCGAGCATCTCCGATGCGCGGATCACGTCCGACTGGCGAACGTCGCGATCGGACATAGCCTGTCGCAGACGATCGCTAAACGTCTCTTGGGCCACTAGAACCTCCTTGCTGGCAAAGTTCAATTTATACAACACGAATTGAACCTGAGTTCAATTTAGGAAGCAGTATAACGCCGTGCTATTTCGAAAAGTTCAATTTCAAAAATAAAATGAGCAAGACCTCGAGATTTATCCCAAGGCGATAACGACGTGCACGCATTTAGAGGTATTCGAGGAAACGAGCGGCGGCAAGCGAAACATCGGCCGTTCGATATATGGCGTTGATCTGCCGATGGGGATGCCCCTCGAGCGAACGCACGGCAACATCGAACTGACAGCGACGCAAGATGAGCGCCGGAAGGATGCTCACGCCCAGGCCATCCTCGACCATAGCCATAATCGCATAGTCATCCCAAGTCGACAGTTTTGAGCGCACCGCCAGCCCCGCCCGACGGAATAGCGGCGTAATCTCATCATCGGTACCCCGTTCCAGCAGAATAAACTGCTCGTTGGCTAAATCGGCAAGAGAGACGAACTCCGCCGTGGCAAGCAACGAATCTGTCGGCACCACCGCCATCAACTCGTCGCGCGCCAAAGACCGCGACGTCATGCCATTTTCTCGGGGCTCATGCGGGATAAAGCCCAGATCGCAGCGGCCCTCTGCCACCCATTGTTCAATCTCTGAATAGTCGCCCATCAGCAACTCGTAATCAATGTCTGGATAATCGGCACGAAAACGAGCAATCACCGACGGCAGCACGTGGGTCGCCACGCTCGAAAACGTACCGATGCAGATTTTGCCGCGCATGAGCCCACGCATCTCATCCACGCGTCGCTGCAAGCGAACGAATTCCTCGCAGAGCGCCTCGACAGCCGGCATGACCTGCCGCCCGTCAGCAGAAAGAGCCACGCCCTCGCGACTGCGGTCGAGCACCTTAAAGCCCCAATCGGCCTCAAGATCGGCCACCATGCGGCTCACGCCCGATTGCGAATAGCTCAGGCGCTCGGCGGCGCGCGTAAAGCTTCCGGCGCGCACTGTCTCGAGCAGCACCTGCATCTTTTGAATATTCGTTTCCACGGCAGTCCTCCACCCTTGCATGAGATTTTGTCATGTCAGCCATGCATTATATTCGCTTTTCTTCTAAAGCCAGTTCACCCATAGTGAACATGCTCGGATATAGAGGGGATGTCAGCACATGAACAACGGATTGTTTACGTACTTAGCAGCATTGCTATTGTTTGGCTCCAACGGCATCATCGCCGCTGCCATCGCGCTGCCGAGCTCCGATATCGTACTGTTGCGCACGTTTTTGGGCGCTCTCACCCTTGCCGCCATCCTCTTCATAACCAAGCGCCATAACCTGCAGGCTCCGTCTCGCCCCCGCGAGGCCGCAGCGCTCATCGTCTCGGGCGCCGCGCTGGGCGCCAGCTGGATTTTCCTGTTCCGCGCCTATCAGACGATCGGCGTTGGTATCTCCTCGCTGTTGTATTACTGTGGCCCCATCATCGTTATGGCCCTCTCCCCGCTCATTTTTGGCGAAAAGCTGACCGGCGGCAAAATCGCCGGCTTTGTCGCCGTCGCCTGCGGTGCCTTTCTCATTGCAGCGCAAGGTCTAGGCGGCAATATGCCCATTGCGGGTATTGCCTGCGGCATCGTCTCGGCCTTCTGCTACGCATTGATGGTCATCGCTAGCAAGGGTGCGCCACACATCGAAGGCCTCGAGAACTCCACGCTCCAGGTGAGCGCCGCCTTTGTGACCGCGCTGGCCCTCACGCTCATCACGCAGGGCGCTCCCTCGTTCCTGTCCGCCGGCGTCGCCGCCAGCATTGATTGGCGCGCCGTCGCTATGCTCGGCGTCGTCAACACCGGCATTGGTTGCCTGCTCTACTTTAGCGCCGTCGCCAAGCTGCCCGTCCAGACCGTCGCCGTCGTCGGCTACCTCGAGCCGCTTTCGGCGGTCGTGTTCTCGGCCGCCCTTTTGGGTGAAGCCATAACACCGGTCCGCCTGATGGGCGCCGCGCTTATCATCGGCGGCGCGATTTTTTGCGAACTCGCCGGCAAACGCGCAAACGCCAAGGCTGGCATCGCCCAGACAGCACGTGCTTAAAAGCCCCTGCTTTGAAATGCTACCTGCGTAGATAAATAATCCCCAGCTGAGGATTATTGTCTAAAATAACCCGATGTGCCAAACTGCTCTTGTATGTATAAAGACGGCATAAAGTTTTTTGTCCTAGACAGATAACCGGATGTCTAAGGGAGTCCTCGTGGCACACAACAAACTGGAGGCAAACCTCCAAGACCAGCGCGGGCAAGGCGGGCACGGAGCCATCCCCCTCTCCGCTGGCATGCTGCTCGTAACGCTCGGCGTCGTCTATGGCGACATCGGCACGAGCCCCATGTACACCATGAAATCAATCGTCGCCAACAACGGCGGCATCGGTACCGTCAGCGAGGACATGATCCTGGGCGCGCTTTCGCTCGTCATCTGGACCATGACGCTCGTGACCACGGTCAAGTACGTGGTAATCGCCATGAAGGCCGACAACCACAACGAAGGCGGCATCTTCGCCCTGTTCAGCCTCGTACGCAAGGTGGCACCATGGCTGATTCTGCCCGCCATGATCGGCGGCGCGGCGCTGCTCGCCGACGGCATCCTCACCCCCGCCGTCACGGTCACCACAGCCATCGAGGGTCTACGCACCATCGAATGGGGCCATGCGCTGCTGGGCGACGGCCAGACCAACGTCATCATCATCACCATCATCATTATCTGCGGCCTATTTGCCATGCAGCGCGCCGGCACCTCGTCAATCGGCAAGCTCTTCGGCCCGCTCATGACGCTGTGGTTCCTGTTCCTGGCAGGCGCCGGTCTGTTCAACATGCTCGGCAACCTGTCCATCTTGCGCGCGCTCAACCCCATCCGCGGCATTATGTTCCTGTTCTCGCCCATCAACCATTCGGGCATTATGGTGCTCGGCTTTGTCTTCCTGTCGACAACCGGTGCCGAGGCACTCTACTCGGACATGGGCCACGTGGGCAAGGCAAACATCTATGCATCCTGGCCATTTGTTAAGGCGGCCCTTATCCTCAACTATCTGGGTCAGGGAGCTTGGCTACTCGCCAATAACTCCAACCCCCAGATGCTCGCGATGGATATCGTCAACCCGTTCTATATGATGCTCCCCGAGCCCCTACGCCCCTTTGCCATCGTGCTTTCGGCCGTGGCGGCCATCATCGCCTCACAGGCGCTCATCACCGGCTCGTTCTCGCTGGTATCCGAGGCAACGCGCCTCAACCTTATGCCGCACCTGCGCATCCACTACCCCAGCGACACCAAGGGCCAGCTCTATATTCCGCTCGTCAATAACATCATGTGGATCGGCTGCATCTTCATCGTGCTGCTGTTCCAAAACTCCGAGCGCATGGAGAGTGCCTACGGCCTCGCCATTACCGTGACCATGCTTATGACCACCACGCTGCTGACGAGCTATATCGCCGGCATTCTCAAGCACAAGCTGGGCGCCTGCGTCTTCGCCCTGCTCTTCGGCGCCATTGAGCTGTGCTTTTTCGCCTCGTGCCTCACCATGTTCTTTGACGGCGGCTATGTGATGATCTTCTTGGCCGCACTGCTGTTTGGCCTTATGTATGTGTGGCGTCGCGGCACCGCCATCGAGCGCACGCAGACGATTCTGCTGCCCGTCTCCAAGTACATCGACCAGCTCAATCGCCTGCGCAATGACGAGACCTATCCCGTGCTCGCCGACAATCTGGTATTTCTCACCAACAGCCCCGACCCGCTCACACTCGACCGCGACGTGCTCTATTCCATCCTGGACAAGCACCCCAAGCGCGCCAAGGCATATTGGTTCATCAACGTGCACGTTACCGACGAACCCTATACGCACGAGTATTCCGTCGAGACCTTTGGCACGGACTTTTTGTTCCGCGTGCGCCTGGACCTGGGCTTTAAGGTCAACCAGCGCGTCAACGCCTATCTGCGTCAGATCGTCGGCGACTCGATGGCATCGGGCGAGCTGCCGCCGCAACATCACACCTACTCCATCTACGAGACGCGCGGCAACGTAGGTGACTTCCGCTTTTGCATGCTGCGCAAGATGCTTGCCCCCGAAACGGACATCAACCGCAATGACCACCGCGTGATGGCCATCAAGTACGCCGTCCGCCGCGCCTGCGGAAGCCCGGCACGCTGGTACGGTCTCGAGAACTCGGCCATCATCATTGAGTACGTACCGCTCTTTGCCCGCATGCGCCCGGCCGTCAAACTTGTGCGCACCCAGGTGCCGCTCGAGGTTCAGATCGAAGAGGCCGAGGAAATGGAGGTCGACATCTTCTCGGACGACTTGGTCAACGGCAACGAGGCCGGCAAGAGCATGAACGTCGATCCCACCGAGCTGCTCGAGAGCGTCGCCGATACGCCCGAACAGCAACTCGACGGACTCGAGAGCACCCAGTTCAACGACGCCAACTTCTAACACGCCACCAGCCATTGACGACAACGGCCTCGCATCTCATAAGAGGTGCGAGGCCGTTTTATGTCGCAACGGACCAGTGAGCTACGAACGACGCGGCTCGGGAACCACGAGCCTATCGGGGCTCGCGCCCTCGGCATCCATCAGGCTCACGTAACGAATCGACGGATCCCCATACATCGCGTAGTAATAATTGCCCGTGCGCGCGCTAAAGCATCCGGTATAGATAGTCTTCTCGAACTTGCCATCGCCCATCCTGGACGCCCCCTCAATCATCACCACGCCCTCGAGCGAGCGGAACATGCGAACGACGTTTTCGGTCTCGCTCTCCTTTTGCGGGTAATTGGCATTGAGGTACGCCGCCTTTACAAAACGGCTCGGCGAATAGCAATCGCCCGGAATGCCGCGCATGCCGGCACCGGCTCCATAGGGCTTAAGCTCGGCGCCACGCCATGTCGCCGTCTGCGGAAAATCGCTTGTGGCGGTGATATAGGTGCGCAGGTTTTCCATGTGCCACGGGAAGGTCGGCTGGTTGGCAAGGGTGTCGACCGGATCGTCGTATACATGCAGGCCGTCAGCCATCATCTCGACCACGATGCTGCGCTGGCTGTCGCCGATAATCCAATGGAGCAGCGACACGCCCAGCCCCTCTCCGGCGGATTTGGCGACAATCACCGTGTCGCGCAGCGCGGCCTCGACCTCATCGACCGTCGAGAACGTCGCTGCCACCCACAGGGGAAACTCATAGGCCGCGATATTGTTCTTGCCGTCGACAGGGCCCTCGGCATACTCGGCATAGCCGGGAAAGTTGAGCCCCGCCACAGCCAGACCCGCATCGTTACCACAGTCGAAAAACATGGGATAGTTCTTGTAATCGATGCACATGCCGATTACCGCGTGTGCCGCCGACGCATCGTCGATAAACGAATACGGAATGTGGAACCCGCGCGGCATCACGCGAACCTGTTGGCCGTAGTCAAAGCTCCAGTCGAGGTTGCGGCCCAGATACATGTGGCCAGAATTATCGGTAAATCGAATGCTCGTGCACATAGCGCCTCCTAGCTTTACGGTCCTGCTAAGGTTATTGTCACCAAACAAAAAGGCGCTAAACACAAAAGCCCGGACATGACAACAATGTCACGCCCGGACCAAAAGAGACGAAGTGCGGTGCTTTGGTCCCCTTAGACCAACTTTCCAAGACAGTGGTCGATCATATGCTGGACCATCTGCGCCTCAAAGCCCGCGTAGTCGCGGCGGCACTCCTTCATCTTGCCGTCGACGATCTGGTCAAAGGCAACCTTGCACTTGATGTAGCGCGTGGACTTGGTGACCTCCTCGTGCGTCAGGCAGCTCTCCTCCATCTTGCTGGCGCCCAGGCCAAACACCAGACGGGGGTTGTAGAGCACGTGGGGCTCGCCGGCATCGTCCAGGTAGACGCAGACCTTCTTGGTAACGCCAATCTGATTGGCGGCCAAGCAGCCGGCATCATCGAGCGACTTGATGGTATCAATCAGATCCTGAGCGACCGATTCGTCCTCGACAGTCGCAACCTCGCAACGCTGAGACAGGATAGCCTCGTCGCGGCAGAGCTCTTTAATCATACGTTCCTCCATAGGGGTCGTTGTAACCGCTTAAGTATACGGTACCTACACAATTTCATGCGAAAGATACCGCCCGTCCGTTACAAACCGCCGAACATCAACATGTGAGGAACACCAACTTCACAAAGGCGATATAGTGGGTGAGTTCGTGTCAATCGGCCTAAACTCGGGGCCGAACAAGGAAAGGGTATGCATGGACGAACTATTTCACGTCAGTGAGCGCAAGTCCACAATCGGGACCGAACTTCGCGCTGGACTGACAACATTCCTGGCGATGGCCTACATCATCGCCGTCAACCCCGCGGTACTCTCGGGCGCTGGCATCGATGCGGGAGCGCTCGCCTGCGCCACCTGCCTGGGCGCCGGCATCATGACCATCTGCATGGGCATCTTCGCAAACCGCCCGCTCGCCTGCGCGTCGGGCCTGGGCATCAACGCCATGATCGCGGGCATCGCCACCACCATGTGCGGCGGCGACTGGCACGTGGCCATGAGCGTTATCTTCCTCGAGGGCATCGTCATCTTGCTGCTCGTCCTGTGCGGCCTGCGCGAGGCCATCATGGACGCCATCCCCGTGGTCCTGCGCCACGCCATCTCGGTGGGTCTGGGCCTGTTTATCGCCATGATCGGCCTGTGCGACGCCGGCATCATCACCGCTGGCGCCGGTACGCTTGTCGGCCTGGGCGACATCACCTCCCCCACCTTTATCGTCGGCATCATCTCCATCGTCGTGACGGTCGCCCTGGCTTCCCGCAACGTGCCGGGCTCGCTGCTCATCGGCATCATCGTCGCCGTTATCGCCGGTATCCCGCTGGGCGTCACTCATGCGCCCGAGGGCCTCATCGCACCGCTCGACTTCTCGACCTTTGGCGCCCCGTTTGCCAGCACCGCCGATGGCAACATGGCCATCGTGAAGGTTCTGACCGACCCGATGCTGCTCGTCGTGGCCTTCTCGCTGCTCATGAGTGACTTCTTCGACACCATGGGCACCGCGATGGCCGTCGCCAAGCAGGGCGAGTTCCTGACCGAGGACGGCAATGTCGAGGACATCCGTCCCATCCTGGTCGTCGACTCCGTGGCCGCTGCTGCCGGTGGCTTTATGGGCGTCTCCTCCATCACCACTTTCGTCGAGTCCACGTCCGGCGCTGCCGACGGTGGCCGCACGGGTCTCACCTCCGTCACCACCGGCGTGCTGTTCATCCTCGCCGCGTTCTTCTCCCCCATCGTCACCATCGTTTCCAGCGCCGCCACCTGCGGTGCTCTGGTCTACGTCGGCTACCTCATGATGAGCGAGGCCTCCGAGATCGACTGGTCCGACGTGTCGCAAGGTTTCCCGGCGTTCATGATTGTCGCCGGCGTGCCCTTCACTTACTCCATCTCTGCCGGCATTGGCCTGGGCTTTATCGCCTACGTGATCGTCGCGCTCTTTAAGGGCGAGGCCTCCAAGATCAAGCCGCTCATGTGGATCGCAGCACTTGCCTTCCTCGTCTACTTCTTTGTAGCGTAGGCGCAAGATTTGCAATACCAAACAGCAAAGCCAGGCGCCACACGGACGCGCGATGTATTGCTTCGCAAGTTTTGGACGTTTTGCTCTCCAAACGGCACTACCGCCGGCTACATCCTGCAGATATGCTGGGCGTAATCGCATAGGCCCTATGAGGATGGGAGTAACCATGGCCGCCTTGTTCACGACCCCCAAGCGCAATGACAAAACCTCTGGAGCCCATTTTGTCGAGCCCGACGTGCGCCGTCGCACGCTGCTCGCACACGGCAGCTGGCGCCGCGTGACACGCCGCATCGTTGTAGGCGCCGTATGCGCGCTCACGGTAAGTTCGCTGCTCATGCCGAGCGTCTCGCTCGCGGCCGAGTGGGTGGACGTCGGCGGCACCCAATACAACGCCGGCGCCGCGGCGGGCGACGCCGCCGGCACCTGGAGCTGGGACGGCGCCGACGACATGAAGCTCAACGGCTATAACGGCGGCGCGATCGAGGCAGCGGGCAAGCTCAACGTGAGCTACGAGGGCAACAACACCGTCACTAACGACAACGGCCGCGGCATCAAGGTTAAGGATGGCGCGAACGAGAACGCCGAGCTTAATATTCAGGGCGACGCGTCCAGCACGCTCAACGTGACATCTTCTCGTGACGCCATCACTTCCGTCGGCAACATCAACATCGACGGCGCTGGCACTGTCAACGCCACGAGCACCGAGCACGATGCCATCGATGCCGGGGGCGATGTCACCATCAAGGGCTCGGGAAACGTTAACGCCACGGGCGATTCGGATGGCATCAGGGCCGACGGCAACATCACGATCGACAACAGCGGAACCGTCACCGCCAAGGCCACCGAGGATCAGGGTATCGATGCTAACGAGAACCTCATCATAAAGGGCGGCGGCAAGGTAGAGGCAAGCTCTATCAAAGACAATGCGATTTGGGCCGACGGCAACATCGAGATCTCGGGTGGCAGCCAGGTCAAGGCAAGCTCCGAGGAAGACGCCGCCATCGACGGTAAAAACAGCCTCACGGTCACGAACGCTTCCCTCAACGCAAGTGGCGTTGGGTATGGCATCTATGTCTACAAGGGCATCACGCTCGATGGCGCGACCGTGACGGTCCGCGCAAGCTCAGATGGCGGGGAAGCCAGCGCACTCTTCACCGATGAGGACGACATCGTCATCAAGAACGGCTCGACTGTGGATGCGCTCGCAGAAGGCAGGTTCTCGGTTGCAATCTCCACCAGTAATTTCTACTCCGACGAAGCGGGTGGCCATATCTACATCAGCGACTCCGTTGTCAAGGCCATAGCCCGCTATGCCGAGACCGGCGGCGACGGCCCCGACCACTACAGTGGAGACCAAAACGACGAAATCATCCCTGAGTCCGAGGGCCTGAACATCGGCATCTTCGCGCAGACCGAGAAGGGCATCACGCCCGCGACCATCTCGATCGTCCGCAGCAAGGTCACGGCCGAGGGAGACACGGCGGCTATCTTCGCCCTTGCCATGAGCGCGGACGGCAAGGCGATCGGCACCATCGAAATCAAGGACGCCATCATCCAGACGCCTGCAGGCGGCAAAGTCATTGACTATCGCAACAAGGAAGAGCTCAGCGACGGCATCGTCTACGAGGCGGGGCAGACCATTGGCACGGGCGATGTCACGATTGACTCCCCCTATGACGCCGCTGTCGCCAAGAGCACGGTCATCGTGCCTCCCGAGGAGACCAAGCCCGAGGAAAAGCACGGCAAGACCAAGCCCGAGGGTTCCAAGTCCGAGGGCACGAAGACAACCAAGACCGTTGCAGTTGCAGCCAAGGGATCCAAGACCGTCGGCAAGCTCGCGGCAACCGGCGACACCTCGAACACAGCCATCGTGGCAGCCGCCCTTGCGGGAACAGCCGCCATCGCCGCAGGCGCCCTGGCGAGTCGCAAACGTTCGTAAACACTTTTTCGCACAGGACGGGTGGATCGCAGCCCTTGCCTTCCCCGTCTACTTCTTCGTAGCGTAAGGGCAAGGCTGCAAAAGCTGAACAATAAAGCGCGGAGTCGCCATGCGGCCCCGCGCTTTTCTTTTGGCTCTGTTAGACCAGGATTGACATACATGTGTCCCCACGGTGCCATATCT
>CABUDI010000006.1 GCA_902490305.1 uncultured Collinsella sp. | reverse complement strand
GAGCACATTAAGTGCTCTTCGGCTCGTGCGGAATCTACGAAAACCTTGCGCCTGGCCTTCGGCGGCGCGTGCCTGCGTTGACTTTGGGCAGCCCGGGTTTTCGCTGGCTGACGCCCCCACTCATAATGCTTGGGTCGGTGGGCTGATGTGTTGCGTCCCGTTGGGCTATAAGGTTGAAATGAAGGTGGACAGGCGATTTAGGCCTTCGTCCAGATCTTTGTCGGAAACGCAGTAGCTGAGGCGGATGTGGCCTTCGGTTCCGAAGCAGTCTCCCGGGACTAGGGCTACGTTTGCCTCTTTGATGGCTTTGATGCAGAAGTCCTCACTTGTTAGGCCGAACTTTTTGATGCTCGGGAAAGTGTAGAAGGCTCCTGCGGGCTCTACTACGTCGAGGCCCATGGCGTTTAAGGCTTCGAGTACGCGCTCGCGGCGGGCTCGGTAGACTTTTAGCATGGGGGTTGGGTCGACGGTGAGGGCTCGGGCTGCGGCGTCCATTTCGAAGGAGACAGCACTCGATACTAAGTATTGGTGGGCCTTTGCGATCTCGGCGATGACGGGGGTTGCCGCTGCGAGCCAGCCCAGGCGCCAGCCGGTCATAGCCCAGGGCTTGGAGAAGCTCTCGATGACTACCGTCTGCTCACGAAGCTCCGGGTGGCGCTGGGCAAAGCGCTCGTAGCCGTCCACGTAGACCAGGCGGTTGTATACGTCGTCGCAGATCACGTAGATGCCCGTCTGCTCCGCCACGTGTGCCACGGCGTCGAGCGATGCTGCGTTGAGGATGCAGCCCGTGGGGTTGTTGGGCGAGCAGATGACGATGGCCTTGGTCGCCGGCGTCACGCAAGCACGAAGCGCATCCTCGTCAATCTGAAATTGCGCAGGCTCCGTATCCAAAAAGACCGCTTTGGCGTGGTTGGCCACGACGATGCTCTCGTACAGGCCAAAGGCCGGCGTGGGGATAATGACCTCGTCGCCGGGGTTGAGCATGGCCATGAATGTTGCCGACAGGGCCTCGGTCGCGCCGTCGGTCAGGATGACCTCGTCGGCCGAAAACGTAAGGCCCGCGTCCCCCATGTAGGCAGATAACGCCTCACGCAGGGCGGGGCGACCGTTGTTGGGCGGATAGTGCGTGTCACCGCGGTCCAGTGCGGCGGTCACCTCGGCACTAATCACATCGGGCGTGGGAAAATCGGGCTCGCCAAGCGCAAGCGCGATGCACCCCGGGTGCTGGGCGGCGAGCGCGTTGATCCGGCGGATACCGGAGGGCTTGAGCGTGGCAAGCGAGGTATTCATGGGCAGACGCATGGCGTTCCTTTCGTAAGGGTTGCACTAGGATAGCGCGGCGGGGCGCCACCAGACGGTGTAACCTAAACGGAAACGAGCCGGAAAGGAGATGGCATGGAGACGACCGCGCGCGGCGACGTACCAAAAACACTGCACACCGTTGCGTATATCAGTATTCCCAATAGCGCCGATCTTGATTTTTTGCTCTGGGACCTGCAGAATGCCATCGCCGCCTATGCTCAACTTTCCGGCACCGCACTCCCCCGCCCGGTCGACTTGAAGGCAAATGACGCCGGCAGCGTTGCCGATGGCATCGTGCTGGCCATTGAAGATGTGGCTGACGATGAGACGTTGACAGCCATCGAGCAGGCGCTTGAGCGCTTTGGCGGTACGGGAACGCGCGTCTATGTCGCGATTCGAGCCGCACAAGAGGGCACTGAGCAGGCGCGTGGGACCGCCGTTCGCCTGCACAAGGCATGTGAGCGCCATGGCCAATTGTGGTGTGGCGGCGTTGCCATCTGCGCCGGCAGCGGCATTGCGGCGCTTCGTCGCTCCCCGCGCATGGGACTCTTGCGGCGACCGTTTTCTGAGGCCATGGACAAGCTCGTGGGCGCCGTTCGCATGGGATGTTCCGTCGAACACGCGCAAAAGCTCGGTGGTGCCGCAACGGGTGGCGTCGACACCGACGGCATGGTGCGCGCCACGTCTGCACTGCCCACACCGATCTGGCACGCCGTTATGAGGCATCTTGCCGAGCACTCAAACTGCTAAATCGAAAAAGCCTGCCAATCAGCGGCGCCGCTCCACCGCTCAACAAGCCGCTCCAGGCGCCAGGCGGCATTGGCAGGACTTGTCGAGGGCAGGACGACGGCAGGCAACCCCGTCCGATCTTGCAAGTAGCGTTTGTAGAGTCGCCCTGCCGTACCGCCGTTACAGACAACGACCTCGATCGACGCGGCATCGGTAATGCGCTCGATATGTGCCGGCACAACGTTGCGGATGCTCGCGTCGCTCGAGCCCTTAATGTCGCAGCTCTCGATTGCATCCCACAGGGCCACGCCGCCGTTCAGCAGCATGGCCCGCTTGGCGGCAATGGAGGCATCGAGCATCGCGGGCTCACCGCTTGCCAAAGGATCGCCCTCGTTGGGCGGAACAGGCGCACCGAGGCACGCGGCCATCACGCGCCAAAAGCGATTCTGAGGGTTGCCGTAATAAAAGGCATTGGCGCGCGAAAGCACCGAGGGAAACGACCCCAGCACCAAAACGCGCGAGTGCTGGTCGAACACAGGCTCAAACCCATGCTCAATATGTTGATAGCCCTCGTCAGACGCTGCCATGGCCTAGGCCCTCAGCAGATAACGCACCTCGTAGGGTGCAAGCTCAAGGGTGCCCGTCAGCTCGACCGTGGGCGCATCGTCGGCAAGCAGATCGACAAAGGAGCCGTTGAGCTCGCCGGTGCCAAAGGTGTAAGGCTCGTCCACGGCGTTCACCGCCACGAGCACCGTCGCACCGTCACAAGCGCGTTCGAACAGCAGCTGCTTATTCTGGATCACCACGTTGCGATAGGCACCGTAGTTGAGAGCACGGGCAGCCGCGTCGTCGGCCGAGCGAAGGTGCGCAAGCTGCGTGATGAACGCCGTCAGCTCGTTGGGCGCAGGCTCATTGAGCGCAGGTCGCAGCGCCCAGTCGCCATCGGGGCCACCCTTTTCGCCGGCAATTCCCCACTCGCTGCCATAGTAGACGCACGGGATGCCCGGCATGCCAAAGAGCATGCCGTAGGCGGGACGCAGACACGACTTGTCGGTGAGGATACTTGCCAGGCGCGGCACATCGTGGTTGTCGACAAACGACAGCAGATGTTTGCCGCGGTAGATGCACCACGGATCGCCGCCAAACTGGCGGTGCAGCGAATGGGCGATCTCGAACATGTTGACCGAGTTAAAGCTGGAGTACAGGCCCTTGTAGCACTCGTAGTTGGTGCAGGAGTCGAGCATCTCGTCGTTGACGATTTGGTTGTAGTCGCCGTGGAGCGTCTCGCCGATCAGCACAAAGTCGGGCTTGAGCTCACGGGTAAAGGCGTGCAGGCGGCGCATAAAGTCGCGGTCGAGCATATAGGCAACGTCCAGGCGCAGGCCGTCGACGCCAAAGACCTCGGCCCAGCGGCGCACGGACTCGAGCAGGTAATCGACCACAGCGGGATTTTGCAGGTTGAGCTTCACAAGCTCAAAATGGCCTTCCCAGCCCTCGTACCAAAAGCCATCGCCATAGCAGGAATCGCCGTCAAAGCTAATGTGGAACCAGTCCTTGTACGGCGAGTCCCACTTGCGCTCCTGCACATCGCGGAAGGCCCAAAAACCGCGGCCGACGTGGTTGAAGACGGCATCGAGCACCACGCGGATGCCATGGGCATGCAGCGTGTCGCATACGGCGGCAAAGTCGGCGTCCCCACCCAGGCGACGGTCGATATGGCGCAGGCTGCGTGTATCGTAGCTGTGGCTATCAGATTCGAGCGGTGGGTTGATGAGCACAGCGCCAACGCCGAGTTCCTGCATGTAGTCGGCCCACTTGGCGATTTTCATAATGGGAGCATCGGGGTTAGGAGCAACGTTGACGGCCTGGGCAAGCTCGTCCTCGGCAACGGGTGCGGCGTTTTCGCGCGGAGCCCCGCAAAAGCCCAGCGGATAGATCTGATAGAACGTCGTCTCGTATGCCCACATAGCAACCTCCCGGTAAGCTCAACACAACGACATCCATTGTATGCCCAGCTTGTATCCTCTCCCCCAACATAAGTTGCGGTGGAATAGTTCCTGTCTGGGCCTTCAGAAGCCTTAAACAGGAACTATTCCACCGCAACTGATGAGGGGACGTGATTAGGCGACGGGCTTGGCGCGGCGGATGGCCGGAAACAGCACGGTGATGGCGAGGATGACGCCCACGACGGCAATCGCCCCGCCCGCGAAGCCGATCCAAGCGATACCGGGACCCGAAACCACGGCGCCGCCGATTGCGGTGCCCGTGCCAATACCGAGGTTAAACAGGCCCGAGAAGATCGACATGGCGACGGCTGACGAATCTGCCGGCGTGTGCTTGATGAGCTCGGCCTGGAACGCCACATTGAAGGCCGTGGCGCAGCAGCCCCACAGTGCGCAGACGGCAAGCACTGTCACGAGCGACGATGCGGCCGGCCCCATGAGCAGCAGGGCCACCGGCACGCCGGAGAGCGTGATAGCAAGGAACGGAAAACGGTGCCCGTCGAACAGGCGGCTGAACAGCCAGCTGCCCACCAAGCCGGAACAGCCAAACGCCGTCAGCGTCATGGTGATGGCGCCCGCATCGACGTGCGCGACCTGCGCCAGGAAGGGCTCGATATAGCTGTAGCTTGCGTAATAGCCGGTCGCCATGAAGACCGTGACTGCGTAGAGCGCGATGAGGAACGGGTTCTTGAGCAGCTCGGGCAGCTGCTTGAGCGTAAAACGCTCGCCCGCTGGCATGGCAGGGAACACCGTGGCCTGGTAGACGACCGCGACAGCAGACAGCGCTCCGACCACGGCAAACGTCATGCGCCAGCCCACGGCCAAGCCAATGGCGCGACCGAGCGGCAGGCCAAAGATCTGTGCGATGGAAGAGCCCGTGGCGATCATGCTGATAGCGAGCGCCCCGTGGCGTGTGTCAACCAGGCGCGACGCCATGATCGAGGCGACCGACCAGAACACGGCGTGCGCGCAGGCAACCACCAGGCGCGCGCAGACTAAGATGGGATAGGTCGGTGCCAAGGCGGACAGGAACTGGCCCAGCGAGAACACGGCGAGCACGCCCAGCAGCATCCGCTTGAACTCGAAACGCGAAGCGAACACCATGAGCGGCAACGACAGCAGCATGACGCCCCAGGCATAGACCGAGATCATGATGCCCGCCTGGGCCTCGGTGAGCGAGAACGACGCGGCGATATCAGTCAAAAGGCCGATGGGCATAAACTCCGACGTGTTGAACACGAACGCACAGCAGGTGAGCCCGACGAGCGGGAGCCACTGCCTGAGCGTGATGCCGTCTTGCCTTGCCTGACTCATATATAACGTCTCCAATCATTTTGAGCGGAGGCGATTATATAGCAACGGCCCCGCATCCGTCAGCAACAGATGCGGGGCCGAAAACAATTCGATACACAGAGGTTGCGCCGTCAATTCATAACTAAGCCAACCCCAGCAACATGCCCGCCGAATGCACGACAAACGCCACGACCCAGGCGACCGTCACCTGAAACGCGAATACGGCCACGGCATAGCGTGCGCCCAACTCGCTCTTGACGGCGCCGATGGACGCCACGCAAGGCGGGTACAGCAGCGTAAAGACCAGGAACACGTAGGCGGTAAACGGCGAAAACATGGCTGACAGTGCCGCGGGCGACGTTGCGCCCAAAAGCACCGTGAACGTCGAGATGACGCTCTCCTTGGCAATGAGCCCCGTGACGAGCGCCGTCGAGGCGCGCCAGTCGCCAAAGCCGAGCGGGGCCAACACCGGCGCGATGATGCTACCCAGACCGGCAAGCAGGCTTTGCGACTGGTCGGCGACCACGTTAAAGCGGATGTCGAACGTCTGAAGGAACCAGATGACCACGGTCGCGGCAAAGATAATGGTAAAGGCCTTGGTGATGAAGTCCTTGGCCTTATCCCATGCCAGCATCACCGTCGTCTTGACGCTCGGCAGGCGGTAATTGGGGAGCTCCATGATAAACGGCACCGGGTCGCCCTTAAATGCCGTGCGGTTGAGCACCAAAGCCGCGACGCAGCCGACCACGATACCGATCAGATAGAGCGAGACCATGGCGGGAACCGTCGCCTGCGGGAAAAACGCCCCGCACAGCAAGCCGTAAACCGGCAGCTTGGCTGAGCAGCTCATAAACGGCGTGAGCATGACCGTCATCTTGCGGTCGTGCTCGGATGGGAGCGTACGGGTCGACATGATAGCCGGCACGGTGCAGCCAAACCCGACGAGCATGGGTACAAAGCTGCGGCCCGACAGGCCAAAACGACGCAGCACCTTATCCATGACAAAGGCGACGCGCGCCATGTAGCCCGAGTCTTCCAGAATGGAGAGGAACAAGAAGAGCACGACGATAATCGGCAGGAAGGTCAGCACACTGCCCACGCCCGTAAGCACGCCGTCGACAGCCAGCGAGCGCACCACGTCGTTGGTGCCGAACGCCTTGAGGCCCGCATCGGCCGAGGCGATGATAGCAGCGATACCGTCCTCCATGAGTCCCTGCAACGCCGCGCCGATCACGCCAAACGTCAGCCAAAAGACGAGGCCCATGATCACCAGGAACGCCGGAATGGCCGTGTAGCGACCCGTCAGGATGCGGTCGATCTTGACGGAGCGCACGTGCTCGCGGCTTTCGTGCGGTTTGACGACGCAGCGCCCGCACACGTCGCCGATAAAGCTAAAGCGCATATCGGCCAGCGCGGACAGGCGGTCGGTGCCGGCCTCGCCCTCCATCTGGGTAATGATGTGCTCGATAGCGTCGAGCTCGTTGCGATCCAGGTGAAGCGCCTCGGTCACCAGCTCGTCGCCCTCAACCAGCTTGGTCGCCGCAAAGCGCACCGGGATGTGCGCCGTCACGGCATGGTCCTCGATCAGGTTGGCAATGCCGTGGATGCAGCGATGCAGTGCGCCGCCGTCCGATCCATCGGGCGCACAGAAGTCCAGGCGACCGGGGCGCTCGCGGAACCGCGCCACGTGCAAGGCATGATCCACCAGCTCGCCGATACCCTCGTTGCGGGCAGCGCTAATGGGAACAACAGGCACGCCCAACAGGCTCTCGAGCAGATTGACGTCCACGGCGCCGCCGTTGGCCGTCACCTCGTCCATCATGTTGAGCGCGATGACCATGGGGCGGTCGAGCTCCATAAGCTGCAGCGTCAGGTACAGGTTACGTTCGATGTTGGTGGCGTCGATGATGTCGATGATGGCGTCGGGGTTTTCGTCCAAGATGAATTGGCGGCTGACGATCTCTTCGCCCGTGTACGGCGACAGGGAGTAAATGCCGGGCAGATCGGTAACGCTTGCCTCGGGATGGTTACGGATGGTGCCGTCCTTGCGGTCGACCGTCACGCCAGGAAAGTTACCGACGTGCTGGTTGGAGCCCGTAAGCTGGTTGAACAGCGTGGTCTTACCGCAGTTTTGGTTGCCGGCGAGGGCAAAATGCAGCGGTGCGCCCTCGGGCACGGCCGTTTTTGCCGCACGGGGCGAATACATCCCCTCGCCGAGTGCCGGATGCTCCGTCGTTCCGATTGCGGCGTTGGCGCGCGGACCGGTATCGGTGTCGTGCACATCCACGAGCTCAATGCGTGCGGCATCATCCTTGCGCAGCGTCAACTCGTAGCCACGCAGGCGAATCTCGAGCGGGTCGCCCATGGGGGCGTACTTCATCATGGTGACTTCGGTGCCCGGCGTTAGGCCCATGTCCAAAATATGCTGTCGGAGTGCCTGGTCGTCCGATGCCACCGATGCGACAACGGCGTCCTTTCCAATCTCGAGCGTATCGAGCTTCACGTCCGTGTTCCTCCCCCGGCGCCCACAGGGCGTTGCATTTATGTTCACCTTGGCTAACCGTTTGCCACGGCTAACCAATTTAACCATGCATGATAGCGCGAACACACAACGATGTTCAATCAGCAAATTGGCGCAATGGGGACAGGCAGGAGAGTTCAGGGCCATAGTTTCCCGATGAGGCCTCTCGGGGAAACTACATCCCAGAATTCCGGCTCGAAACGGGATATGGTTTCCCAAACAGGCCTCTTACGGAAAATGCATCCCGGAATCCCCGCTCGAAACGGGACGCGCTTTCCCAGTCGAGGCCCTATGGGAAACTGCGTCCCACCTTGAAAGGCAAAACTGGGGCGCAGTTTCCGGACGGGGCATCAAAAACGAAGTTGCGGTGGAATAGTTCCTGGATGGGCTGGTTGATGCCCCAGATAGGAACTATTTCACCGCAAGTTATTGAAGAGCTTGGATGCCGGGACTCTTACAGATGGCGCTCGAGGAAGCGGAAGGCCAGGCGGATCCAGGGACGGACGGAAACCTGCTTGTCCTCGTTGTCGACCGCGGTGTTGGCGTTGCCGAGCGAAAGGCCATGACCACCCTGGTCGAAGACGTGCATCTCGCATGCAACGCCCTCCTCGGCCATGCGCTGCGCAAACGGGTAGACCTGCGCGATCGGCGCCGTCTTGTCGTCGGACACGCCCCACACAAAGGTCGGTGGCATCTGACGCGAAACATGCGTGGTGGGGCAGATGTCGGCCAGATGCTCGTCAGTTGCCTCGCCGCCCGTCACCATCGACAGGTAGTCGTTGAGCAAATCGCGCCCCGTCTTGCCACCCGTCTTGGGCACACGCAAGTCAATGCGCGGATCGCGCGTCTGCATGTCGCGCACATAGGCAAAGTCGAGCAATGGATAGCCCAGCACCACGGCATCGGGACGAATGTCGTCCGGACGCGCCCCGGCAAGTGCCGCAAAGGGGCCGGTCTTCCACTGTGTTGCCAGCGAGGCGCAAATCATGCCGCCAGCAGAAAAGCCCACGACGCACACGCGCTTAGGATCGACATGCCACTCGTCGGCGTTGGCGCGCACCGTGGCGACCATCTTGGCAAGATCTGCCTGGGGATGCGGAAAGCTCACGTCACCCGTAGAACTCGTGACATAGTTGAGCACAAAGGCCTGGTAACCGTGATCCAAAAACGCAAACGCCACAGGATCCTGCTCATGCGGAGCGATATGCGTAAACGCACCTCCGCCACAGATAATCACCGCGGGGCGGCGGCCATTCGGTTTATCGGGCAACGGCTCGGCACCCAAATACGTAAACGTCGCCGGATAATCCTCGGTCGGCTCCTCGCCCCACAGCGCATGGTTCTCGACAATCATATGTGCTCCCTTCGCGCAAATTATGCGCCCTTGTTTTTCGCCTTCAAGCGTACCCCACTTGAACCCGTGGCGCAGAAACACTCCGGCAATAAGTTTCCCTTCAACTGATATATCACATAATCCCAGTTCAGAGGTATCGTTGAGCAGCGTAGAATAGGGGCGTTGACCAAGCCGCGAAACACATGTGAAACGTTTCCGGCAAACCAAACGCGCGATATGCGCCTATTTAAGTTGGAGGCAACTATGGGTCTGCTCGATTCGCTTAAGTCCACCTTCACCTCGACCGGCGAGGCGTCCGTTCCGCCCGCAGCAAGCTTCGCTACCCGCGAAGGCGTCATCTATGCCCCCGTCAACGGCGTGCTCGTCAACCTGAACGAGGTTCCCGACGAGACGATCGCCTCGGGCATGCTTGGCCAGGGCTATGGCATCGAGCCCATTACCGGCACCATCTATGCGCCCGCCAACGGCCGCATCGGTGCCATCACTGTCACCAACCACTCCATCGGCATGATTACCGAGGACGGCCTGCGCGTGTTCATCCATGTTGGCCTGGGCACCGTGGAAATGAACGGCAAGGGTTTTGCCCGCTTTGTCGAGATGGGCGATGTGGTCAAGGCAGGCCAGCCGCTCATCAGCTTCGACCGCGAGGCCATTAAGGCCGCTGGTCACGAGGACATCGTGACCGTCATCGTCTCCGAGCTCGATCGTCTTAAGAGCATCGACCATGTCGGCGAGTCTGGAACGCTTATCGGCGGCAACCCGCTCGTCAAGCTGGGCGACCCGCTGCTGGTTGCCAAGACCAAGTAGCCAGGCCCCGCGCCACACAGCCAAAAGGCACCTCGTCAAGCGCCCACGACCATTAGGCCGCGGGCGCTTTTCGTTTGAAAAACCATCCCGCCAATGCCTTATCTGTATAGCCCAAATGAGCCGAGCTGCTAAAATATCGAACTGTATGGATAACTATCATTCAACCGTTATGGGAGGATACGTGAACCGCACCAAAATCGCGCAGCTCTATGCCGATGCCGAGTCGCTCGGCGGCCAGACCGTCACCGTCGCCGGCTGGGTCAAGTCCGTCCGCGACATGAAGAACTTTGGCTTTGTTACGCTCAACGACGGCAGCTGCTTCCGCGACCTGCAGGTCGTCATGAACCGCGAGGCACTCGACAACTACGACGAGATCGCCCATCAAAACGTCTCGGCCGCACTCATTTGCACCGGCACCGTCAAGCTGACCCCCGATGCGCCCCAGCCTTTCGAGCTTTCTGCCACCTCCATCGAGGTCGAGGGCGTCAGCGCCCCGGATTACCCGCTGCAGAAGAAGCGCGCAACCGTCGAGTTCCTGCGCACCCAGCAGCACCTGCGTCCGCGCACCAACCTGTTCCGCGCCGTGTTCCGCATCCGCTCTGTCGCGGCTGCCGCCATCCACCGCTTCTTCCAGGAGCAGGGCTTTGTCTACGTCAACACCCCCATCATCACCACGAGTGACTGCGAGGGCGCCGGCGAGATGTTCCGCGTGACCACGCTCGACCCCAAAAATCCGCCCCTCACCGAGTCCGGCGAGGTCGACTGGAGCCAGGACTTCTTTGGCAAGCATGCAAGCCTCACCGTGTCCGGCCAGCTCAATGCCGAGAACTTTGCCATGGCCTTTGGCGACGTGTACACCTTTGGCCCCACCTTCCGTGCCGAGAACTCCAACACCACGCGCCACGCCGCCGAGTTTTGGATGATCGAGCCCGAGATGGCCTTTGCCGACCTTAACGACTACATGGATAACGCCGAGGCCATGCTCAAGTACGTCCTTAAGGACGTCATGGCAACCTGCCCCGACGAGCTCAATATGCTCAACAAGTTTGTGGACAAGGGTCTGCTCGAGCGCCTGGACCATGTCGCCAACTCCGACTTTGCCCGCGTTACCTACACCGAGGCCGTCGAGATCCTAGAGCAGGCCGTCGCCGCCGGTCACAAGTTTGACTATCCCGTGAGCTGGGGCATCGACCTGCAAACCGAGCACGAGCGTTTCCTGACCGAGGAGCACTTTAAGCGCCCGACCTTCGTGACCGACTACCCGGCCGAGATCAAGGCGTTCTACATGCGCATGAACGAAGACGGCAAGACCGTCGCCGCCGCCGACTGCCTGGTTCCCGGTATCGGCGAGATTATCGGCGGCTCCCAGCGCGAGGAGCGCCTGGATCTGCTCGAGGCCCGCATCAAGGACCTGGGCATGAATCCCGAGCAGTACAAGTACTACCTTGACCTGCGCCGCTACGGTTCCTGCAAGCACGCCGGCTACGGTCTGGGCTTCGAGCGCTTGGTCATGTATCTGACCGGCGTGGGCAACATCCGCGACGTCCTGCCGCACCCGCGCACCGTGGGCAACGCCGACTTCTAATCGTCGGACGCTAGCTCGCGTCGCCACACGCCAACGCTCATCGCATAAGCGTCTCTCGACATCGGTCGAGAGACGCTTTTTTCAACAGCATCCGTCAAGCTTTTGGCAAGTTTTTGGTCAGTTGACCAGGGCTGTTGAAAACTCGACCCGCCGTTTGCCGACGACTACCGACCGCCCAGAGCGCCCTACGCCCCTGGGAAAACCCCGCGTCCTAGGCTCCATACCGTCGCCACCCAAAACGGAAAGGACGTGGGCACCATGACCGAAGCCGCTGTTGAAACCTACGACACCACGACTAGAGGCGCCGCCTCGATGGCAGCCTATCGCGCCGTTCGCATCCTGCAACTATTAAGCGAAAACACCGGCGAGGACAAGGCCATGCTTTCCGATGAGTTGATCCGGCGCCTCGCCCATCCCGACGACCCCGCCCGCATGCCCATCTCGGCGGCGCGGCGCAGCATCTACACCGCCATCTCCGCGCTTCGCCATGCCGGATACGAAATTGAGTACAAACGCGGCGTGGGCTACAAACTTCTTACCCGCCCGCTCACCGATGAAGAGATCATCCGGCTCCACGGTATGGTCATGCGCAACCGCTCCACGCCTATCGCTATCCGCAAGAGCATGGCGCAGCACTTAGTTGCCATGGCGAGCGCCGACGTTCGCGGCTACCTCGATACACCCGAACCCGCTCCAAGCGCAGGCAGCAAGGCTACCAAGGCAACACGCACGCCCATCAAGCGCATCGACACGTGCGAGCTCGTCGAGCAGGCCATCGACCACGGAACCACGGTGAGTTTTGATATTTCGAGCGTCACGACACGTGGCGAAACCGAAGCAGCACGGATGACACTCCGTCCCTTTGCCATCAGGCAGCGCGATGGCATCTCGTATCTGCTGGGAACGGTCTACGACGCCCGAGGCGCCGATGACACGTTGCGTACTGTAGAGATTGGCCGAATGAGAAACGTCAGCACGCGCCTGCTCGACGGCAAGAAGCTCTTCGCCGCCTTGGACGAGGACGACGCCTCCTCCGCCGCATAAGACCCTCCGCCGCCCATTCGACTACCCGTACCGCCCATCCGATTCTGTATTAAAAAACCCGCCAGGCTGTTGTAAAAATGGACATCAGCGCTACTATAGATCCACTTGCACTTTGTCCCAGTGCAGTGTTTCCAGCCATTTTTATACTGGGGGTAATGATATGAAGGACATCACCATCAGCCGCAGGAGCCTTCTGGTCTCCGCCGGCCTGCTCGCGCTCGCCCCGCTCGCCGGATGCGGCGGCAACTCTGGTTCCGGCTCCGCTGCCGCCGGTTCCGACTACACCATCGGCGTTCTGCAGCTCACCGAGCACTCCGCGCTCGATGCCGCCAACGCCGGCTTCGTCAAGGCCATCAAGAAGAGCGGCCTTAAGGTCAAGATCGACCAGAAGAACGCCCAGAACGACCAGTCCACGTGTAAGTCCATTGCCGACAAGTTTGTGGGCGACAACGTCAACCTGATTTATGCCATCGCCACGCCCGCCGCGCAGGCTGCCGCCGGCGCCACGGCCGATATCCCCATCGTGGGCTGCGCCATCACCGACTACGCCGCCTCCGGCCTGGTCCAGGACAACGACAAGCCCGGCACCAACGTCACGGGCGCTTCCGACCTCACCCCGGTCGCCGAGCAGCTCGAGATGATGCAGAAGGTCCTGCCCGACGTTAAAAAGGTCGGCCTGCTCTACTGCACCGCCGAGTCCAACTCCGACGTCCAGATCAAGGCCGCCAAGAAGGAGCTCGACAAGCTGGGCCTCGAGTACACTGACTTCACCGTCTCGAGCTCCAACGAGATTCAGTCCGTCGTCGAGTCTGCCGTGGGCAAGGTCGACGCGCTGTACTCCCCCACCGACAACACCATCGCCGCGGGTGCCTCGCAGGTCGGCCAGATCTGCAAGGAGAACAAGCTTCCCTTCGTGACCGGCGAGGAGGGTATGTGCATGGCCGGCGGCCTGTTCACCCTCTCCATCAATTACGAGGACCTAGGCTATGCCGCGGGCGAGATGGCCGTCAAGATCCTGAAGGGCGAGGCCAAGCCCGAGGACATGCCTATCAAGCACCTCTCGAGCAAGGACCTGGTCGTCGTCAAGAATGACGAGATGGCCGAGGCCCTGGGCATCGACCTTTCCGCTCTGGACGCGTAATGCCATACGCGGCATGCGTCTAGAGCCCGTGCTCGCGCTTTAGCCGCGCTATTCAATATCTGAGCCACAGGGGCGGGCGCTGTAGACCGGCGTCCGCCCTGCTTGTTTCAGGTAAAACAAAACGTCTGTCCGCAGCTCTTCTATGCATTGTTACCGCTATTATGGTGAATCACGTGTCCACCCCATCCTAGGAGGTATGAAGCATGCTCATTGCATTGCAGGGCGCCGTTTCGCAGGGCGTCCTCTGGGGCATTATGGTGCTTGGCGTGTTTATCACGTTCCGCCTGCTCGACATTCCCGATATGACCTGCGACGGCAGCTTTGCCCTCGGCGGCTGCGTCTGCGCTGTGCTCATCGTCAATAACAACGTCGACCCGCTGCTCGCCGTGCTGGCCGGCATGTGCGCCGGCGCCATCGCGGGCGCCGTCACGGGCATTTTGACCACCGTCTTCGAGATTCCCGCGATCCTCGCCGGAATCCTCACCCAGATCAGCCTGTGGTCCATCAACCTGCGCATCATGGGCAAGTCCAATACGCCCATTCTTGCCAAGGGCACCGTGTTCTCGGCCGTCAGCAACATGACGGGTCTGCCGCAGTCCACCGTTGCCATCATCTTGGGCATCCTGCTCGCCGTGGCTATCGTTGCCATCCTGTATTGGTTCTTTGGCACCGAGATCGGCTCGGCGCTGCGCGCCACCGGCAACAACGAGTACATGATCCGCGCTCTGGGCGTCAACACCAACTCCACCAAGATGATCGCCCTCGTGCTCTCCAACGCCCTCATCGGCCTTTCGGGCGCGCTCATCTGCCAGAGCCAGAAGTATGCCGACATTGGTATGGGCACCGGTGCCATCGTTATCGGTCTTGCCGCCATTGTTATCGGTGAGGTGCTCGGCCGTCTGCTGCCCGGCGGCCTCACGCAGTTTAGCGTCCGTCTTGCCTCCGCCGTCTTTGGCTCCGTGGTGTACTTCCTTATCCGCGCCATCGTGCTGCAGTTGGGCATGGACGCCAACGACATGAAGTTGCTCTCCGCCGTGATCGTCGCCGTGGCCCTGTGCGTGCCCGTGGTTTGGGAGCGCTATAAGCTCCGCAGCTCCTACACGAAGGGGGATGAGGCAGATGCTTAAGCTCTCGCACGTCAAGAAGACCTTTAACAAGGGCACCGTCACCGAGAAGCGCGCGCTCACCGGCGTCGACCTCACCCTGAATGACGGCGACTTTGTAACCGTGATCGGCGGCAACGGCGCCGGCAAGTCCACTCTGCTCAACATGATCGCCGGCGTGTACCCGCTCGATTCGGGCGTTATTGAGCTCGACGGCACCGACATCTCGCGCCTGAGCGAGTCGCAGCGCGCCAAGTACCTGGGCCGCGTGTTTCAGGACCCCATGCGCGGTACCGCTGCCGACATGCAGATCGCCGAGAACCTGGCCCTCGCCAAGCGTCGCGGCCAGCGTCGCGGCCTTTCGTGGGGCGTCACCAAGGCCGAGAAAGATGAGTACGTTGAGCTGCTCAAGCGCCTGGACCTTGGTCTGGACACGCGTCTCAACGCCAAGGTCGGCCTGCTCTCGGGCGGCCAGCGCCAGGCACTCACCCTGCTGATGGCCACGCTCACCAGGCCGCGCCTGCTGCTGCTCGACGAGCACACTGCGGCCCTCGACCCCAAGACGGCATCGAAGGTGCTCAATCTGACCGAAGAGATCGTCGACGAGCACCACCTGACCACGCTCATGGTCACGCATAACATGAATGACGCCATCCGTCTGGGCAATCGCCTGATCATGATGCACGAGGGCCACGTAATCTACGACGTGGCGGGCGATGAGAAGAAGTCGCTCACCGTCGCCGACCTGCTGCAGAAGTTCGAGGAGGTCTCGGGCGGCGAGCTCGCCAACGACCGCATGCTGCTGAGCTAAACCTACCAAAAAGGGACAGGTTTATTTTGACAGGTTTTACCTGCGCAAACGTCAAAACCGCCGCAAAGGGACAGACGCCCTTGCGGCGGTTTTCGCATATTATGTCGATAATCCGATATTCAACCAGACATTCTGGCTAAGGACTAAGGAAACTGCCATGAAAAGACTCCCCCGCCTTGCGTTAGCCGCCGCGTTGTTTGCCGGCGCGCTCGCAGGCATCCCAAGCCTCGCTTTCGCAGGAAACCTGCCCGCCGCTATTGATGGCTCGGTGACCGTCATGCACACCAACGACATCCACGGCAGCTACAAGTACAGTTACAACGAAAGCAAGGGCACCGGCACGGTGGGCTTTGATGGACTGGCGGTTCTCTATAGCGCCCAAAGCAGCGCCCCCGATCTTTTGCTCGATGCGGGCGATACCTTCCACGGGCAGTCCTTTGCCACCATGAGCGAGGGCAAGAGCATCGCCGAGCTCATGGACACCTTCTATGTAGACGGCTACGACGCGACCACGCCGGGCAACTACGACTGGAGCTACGGTGCGGACAAACTCCGCACCATGACCGGCTACAGCACCACCGGCACGCCCTTCGCCATGCTCTGCGCGAACGCAAAGTCTACGAGCGGCGTATGGAGTTCGAGCATCACCAAGACACTCGATCGCACCTGGGAGGATAGCGAAGATCACTCCACATTCGACTACAAAATCAAGGTCGGCGTCGTCGGAGCCATGGATGAGTCGCTAGGTTCCTCGCTGCGCGCGGACCTGGTCGCGGGCACCAGCTTCTCGAGTGCCGCGAACGCCATCAATGCCGAGGCAGAGCAGCTGCGCAAGGAGGGCTGCGATGTTGTTGTGTGTATCGCGCACACGCTCGACGCAAAGACCTTTGCCACACGGCTCCGTGGCGTCGATGCCCTTATCGCAGGCCACGAGCACATCAACCTTAACGAGAAGGTGACGGGAGCCGACGGCAAGACGATCCACGTTGTCGAGGCAGGCAGCGCCTTTGCCGAGGTGGGGCTGCTTTCCATTCCGTACAAATACGACACGAATGGCACCGAGACGACCGACGATGACACGGTCACGATCCCTACAGACGGCAGCGACGAGAAGCTCTACACCGCCAAGAACGTCAACGACCTTTTGGCAGACCCCGACAAGGGTTCCGACTACCAAAGCCGCCTTGAAGACGTCCGCAACAAGATCAAGCCGCTCGACGAGGCCTTTGAAAACGAATCGAACAAGGTGCTCGGCACATCCACCACCAACTATTTCTACGGCGAGGACGCCGCAGGCACGCATGGTTGGGAAATGGTGCGCACCACCGATTTCCGCCCCAGCAAGGAGGGCGACACCACCAAGGCCCAGACCATCGGCCACGTGATTTGCGGCTCCTATCTTGCCCTGACGGGCGCGGACCTCGCTATCGAAAACGCTGGCGGCATCCGCGGCGGCATCGCGGCGGGCAACGTGACCGCCGGCAACGTCATCGCCGTCTCGCCCTACGCCAACACCGTGGAGACCTGGACCATGACCGGCGCGGACTTCCTCGCAGCGCTCGAGCACTCGCTGCAGATCAGCGATGATTGCAACGACAGCTACGAGCTTCAGCAGGCTTATGTGGCGGCCGGTCACACCGAGCAGGAGGCGCAAGACAAGTACAAGTGGCGCGATGACTCTGGCAGCGTTCTCTCCTTTGGCGGCATCAACGTGACGATTGATTGGACGCAGCCCGAAGGCAAGCGCATTGTGAGTGCCACACTTACCAAGGACGGCAGCACGCTCGACCCCGCCAAGGCCTATACCGTCGCCACCAACAACTACATCATCACCAACACGACCGACTTCCCCACCTTCGCAAACGCCACCAAGCACACCGAGTGGGGTACCTGCGAGTCAGCGCTAAGGGCGCTGATCGGGCAGAACAGCTGGGAGAGCAAGATGGCCTCGCTCGCGGGCACCATCAGCTTCGGCTCCGCTGCCGTGGACCCCACGCCCACACCGGCCCCGATGCCTAAGCCCTCGCCTAAGACGGACACGACGACCACGAAGGTCATCACCAAGACGACGACCGGTAAGCTCGCCGCAACGGGAGACCGCACGCTGGCAGTAGTTGGCGCGCGCCTTATCGGCGGCATCATCGTCATCATGCTCGGCATTAGCTGGAAGCGTCGACGCTAAGCTACACCGCCGGGCCTTACAGCCCCGCCGCGTAAACCTTATATCGAGCACAGAAGCCCGTCCGAATTTGATCGGACGGGCTTCTTGGTGGGTATCATGGTTGAACGATCATTAGGAGGTTTTCTCTACATGGAATTGTTTGAGCCGATTCTTCATTTCTTTGAGCAACGGTGGGTCCACGACATCATCTGGGCCGTCATCTTGGCGATAGGCACCGCCGTCGCCGCCAAGGTCGTATCCAAGACCCTGAACCACCTGCTTAACCGAGACGATAACCCGCTTCCGGCATCGAGTATCTTCATCAACATCGCGCGTGCCGTCATCTGGATGATCGGCGGCAGCTTTATCCTCGACAACTGCTTTGGCATTAACGCAAACGCCCTCGTCGCCGCTCTTGGCGTCGGCGGCATCGCCATCTCGCTGGGCTTTCAGGACACGCTGTCAAACCTTATCGGCGGCATGCAGGTGACGTTTATGGGCATCATCAAGCCCGGCGACAATATCGAAGTCGGCGGCGTATCCGGCGTTGTCCAAGACATCACTTGGCGCCATACAACGATTGAGGATGCCTGTGGGCAGACCATCATCGTCCCCAACTCAAATATCTCCAAGAACACGCTCATGCACCTCATGCCCTTTGGGCGTGTGGCTGTGCCCGTTGCCGTAAAGGACACGTCCAAGTGGGCCTCGCTCGACGCACTGGCAGACGAGCTGACCAGCGCCACCAAGACCGCCGTGCTTCCCATCTCGGGTTTTGACAAAGAGCCCTACGTACTCTTTAGCGAAATCGGCGACTTTGGCATCAAAGGAAAGATCATCTTTATCGTCAGCGACGACAGCACTACTTTCACGGCAGCCGACGCCTGCATCCGCGCCATCGCCCCCATCATCGCCTAAACCACCGCAAAGGGGACAGGCATCTTTGTAGTGGTTTTCATTCGTGGTACCATGGTTCATATCGTTGTTTAAACGACTAAGGGAGTAGACACCATGGAAGAGGCCTATCGTCAAGCACGCAAGCGCGGCGAGCAGGGACGCCGTCGCGCCATCAGCCAAAGCGAGCACCCATACCTTACGGACCTCGATAGCTTGGTTGCTCAGCTCCCCTTAGGTCAGCGAGAGAATGTCGGCCTAAGGGATATTCCGCTCGAAATGGTCGTCGGCACGGTCACCAAAGGCCGTCAGTCCGCCTTTTCGTGTAACTTTATGCCCCTGCTTCCGTTTAACACCGAGTTCGCCCGCAAGTGGTCCAACCTCTACGACATCCAGGTAACCGAGGGCTATCGCGACCCCATCATCGTCACCGAGTTTATGCATCGGTTCTATGTCCAGGAAGGCAACAAACGCGTCAGTGTCCTCAAATTCCTAGACGCCCCGACGATTTCGGCCAAGGTCACCCGTCTTTACCCCGGCACATGGGATTCCGTCGAAAGCCGCCTGTACGGTGAGTTCTGCGCGTTTTGGCGCGTCTGCCCCCTATACGAGATCGAGTTCTCGCGTGAGGGAAGCTACGAAACGCTCGCCAAGATGCTCGGTCAGAACCTTATCGAAAAATGGCCGCAGAAAAAGGTCGACTACCTGCGCCACACCTTCCTGCTCTTTAAGCGCGCCTACCTTCGCGCAGGCGGCGACCACCTGGACATTACGCCTGCCGACGCCATGCTCGTGTACCTCAATGTGTACAACCAGGACCGTCTGCTGGATACGCCAACGGATATCGTCGTAAACCGCCTGTGCAAGATTTGGCGCGAGCTGGTCATTGCCGGCAAAAATGACGAGGACAAGGTCGATCTTGTCGAAGCGCCGAGCGTCGATGAGGAGGAGTCGCCCGCCAAGTCCACCTCCGGCGTGCTCAACTTCTTTATGGGCAAGACTGTCTATTCCGCGGCCAACCCCCTGCGTATCGCCTTTATCCATGAGTTCCCCTGTGCGACGTCGAGCTGGGACAGTCTGCACGACCAAGGACGTCAGTATCTCGATGAGCACTTTGGCGGTATCGTGCGCACCGAGGCGTTTGAGGACTGTCACGATCCGGATGTGTTCTACGCCGCCGTGGAAACGGCTGTCAAACATGGAGCAAACGTCATCTTCTCGACCTCGCACCGCCTAATGGAAAATACGCTCAGGGCTGCCGTTGAGTATCCCCAGGTGCGATTCCTCAACTGCTCTATCGGCCTTCCCCACCAAAGCGTACGCTCGTATTTTGGAAAGATGTACGAGGCAAAGTTTCTGCTGGGCGCCCTTGCCGCCAGCATGGCGGACAACCATCGCATCGGCTACCACGCGTCGGTCTTCGCATCCGGCGCGCTCAGCGAGATCAATGCCTTTGCCATCGGTGCCTCGCTGCTCGACCCCCGCGCGCAAATTATCCTCACCTGGGGCGATGTGCCCGCCGGCGGTCTTGCCGAGGCCATGTGCCGCGAAGGCGTGAGCGTCATGACCGGCGCTGACATGTCAAAGTCGCTCGAAGACCCTACGGCCTACGGACTCCACCGCCTGGTCGATGGCAAGGTTACCGGCATCGCCATGCCGGTATGGAACTGGGGCCGTTACTACGAGCTCATCGTTCGCAGCCTTCTGCACGGCACGTGGGACGAGACCAGCGATGACAACCAAGTGCGCGCCGTCAACTACTGGTACGGCATGAGCTCCGGCGTTATCGACATCCGTTACGCTCCGGGCCTACCCTACCAGACGCGCAAACTCGTGCAGTTGCTCCGCAACGGCATTGTCGAGGGATCCATCAACCCCTTTGGCGGCGAGCTCCACAGCCAGAACGGCGTGGTACAGATCGAAGGCTTCCCTCCGCTGCCGAGCACGCAGATTGTCGAGATGAATTGGCTGGCGGATAACGTGGTAGGCACCATTCCGCAGCTCGACGATGAGCCGAAAGTCCCTGCCCTATGAAAATCCTTGCCATAGCCGATACCGAAGAACGATGCCTTTGGGAGTGCTTTCGCAAGGAACGCTTTGAGGGAGTCGACCTGATTTTGTCCGCCGGCGATCTGGACCCGGACTATCTTGAGTTTTTGGTTACGGTCATCAACAAGCCGCTCATCTACGTGCGCGGCAATCACGATGATCGCTACGCACGTCATGCACCGGGCGGATGTATCTGCGTGGAAGACAGCGTGTACACGTACCGAGGGATTCGCATTGCGGGCCTTGGCGGGTCCATGCGTTATCGCGACGGCGCTAACATGTACACCGAACGCGAGATGTCCAAGCGCATGCGTAAGCTGTCGCGTAAGGTTAGGATGGTCGGCGGGTGCGACATTCTGCTTACCCATGCACCCGCCGCCGGTATGGGTGATCTGGACGATCTGCCGCATCGAGGGTTTGAGTGCTTTAACACGGCGCTTGAGTCCTGGGGGGCCGACTACATGGTGCATGGGCATGTACACCAAAGCTACGGTTACGATTTTCAGCGCAAGCGGCAGCATGTGTGTGGAACGACGATCATCAACGCCTGCGGCTATACGCAGTTTGAGCTCGACCAGACGCACTACCCCATCCGCGGCTGGCAAGCAGCTTGGCTCAACTCACAAACCATGCGCCGCGAGCTCAAACGCCACGAAGCCATCGAGTCTTCAACAGCCAGAACACCCTGGTAACCACCATAAAGGGGACACTGTCCCCTTTATGGTGGTTTTGACGCGATAGCAAGAAACCCGGTCCTGCACAAGGCAGAACCGGGTTTCTTTAGCAATGCTTGCTGTACTCAGGCAGTAACTAGCAGTTACTCAGCCAGGAAGTCACGCTGGACAGCGGGATCGACCTTGACGCCAGGGCCCATGGTGGAAGACACGGAGATGGACTTGACGTACTTGCCCTTAGCAGAAGAGGGCTTGACGCGCAGAATCTCGGTGTACAGGGCAGCGTAGTTCTCGACGAGCTGCTGCTCAGAGAAGGACTTCTTGCCCAGGGGCACGTGGCAGATGCCGTAGCGGTCGGCGCGGTACTCAACGCGGCCAGCCTTGAGCTCGGAGACCATCTTGGCGACGTCCATGGTCACGGTGCCGAGCTTGGGGTTCGGCATGAGGCCACGGGGACCAAGGATCTTACCGATGCGGCCAACCTTGGCCATCATGTTCGGCGTAGCGATAGCGGCGTCGAAGTTGATCTCGCCCTTCTGAATCTGGGCGACGAGCTCGTCGGAACCGATGATGTCGGCGCCGGCAGCCTCAGCCTCACGGGCCTTCTCGCCCTCGGCGAAGACGGCAACACGAACGGTCTTGCCGGTGCCGTGGGGCAGGGAGATGGAACCGCGGATGTTCTGGTCAGCCTTACGAGTATCGATGCCCAGACGGAAGTGAGCCTCGACGGTCTCGTCGAACTTGGCGGTGTCGAGCTCCTTGATGAGCTTGGCAGCCTGAAGGGGGGTGTAGAGCGTGGCGCGGTCGATCTTCTCGGCAGCGGCGTTATAGCTCTTACCATGCTTAGCCATGTGCATTACCTCCTGTGGTTAAACGGGCGTGAGCCCTCCCACATCGTATCGTGTGCCCTATTGCACACATTTAACGGGCGCCCCGGTCGGAGCACCCGCCGTTACCATAAGAAATCGCTACTCAGCGATGGTGACGCCCATGGAACGGGCGGTACCGGCGATGATCTTCTTGGCGGCGTCAATGTCGTTGGCATTGAGGTCCGGCATCTTGATCTCGGCGATCTTGGTGAGCTGCTCCTGGGAGAGCTGACCAACCTTGTCAGCCTGGGGCTTAGCGGAACCAGACTTGAGGTTCAGCTCCTTCTTGATAAGGTGAGCCGCCGGCGGGGTCTTGGTGATGAAGGAGAAGGACTTGTCCTCGTAGACAGAGATCTCAACGGGGATGATGTCACCCTTCTTGTCCTGCGTCTCGGCGTTAAAGGCCTGGCAGAACTGCATGATGTTCACGCCAGCAGCGCCCAGGGCGGGGCCGACGGGAGGAGCGGGGTTTGCTGCACCAGCAGGAATCTGGAGCTTAATGACGTTGGCAACCTTCTTCTCAGCCATGGTCATTCCTTTCGAATCACGAGTGTGAAGTACTTGCTATATCGTAAGCACGCACGTGTTAGAAGCACTCCTGAGATGAGCAGTCACAGAAGAAGCACGCTCGCGCGAACGGACGAAAACTTAAGCGATGACAGCGACCTGGTTAAAGTCAAGCTCGACCGGCGTCTCGCGGCCAAAGATCATCAGCGTGACCTTGAGCTTGCCAGCCTCGGTGTTAACCTCGGAGACCTTGCCATCAAAGTCGGTAAGCGGGCCATCGGTGACGCGGACGGACGTACCGACCTCAATATCAACCGAGGTGCGCTTGGGCGAATCGCCCTTACCGGGACGACGAGTCATCTTGTTGTACTCGTCGCGGGAAAGCGGAGCGGGCTTGCCGTTGCCGCCTAGGAAACCGGTGACGCCAGGCGTGTTACGAACACACGTCCAAGCATCGTCATCCATCTCCATGCGGACCAGGACATAACCCGGGAAGATCTTGGAATCCTTGGTCTCACGCTTGCCACCCTCTTTAATCTCGGTGACGCGCTCCATAGGAATCTCGATATCAAAGATACGGTCCTGCATGCCCATAGTCTCGATGCGATGCTCGAGATCGGACTTAACGCGGTTCTCGTATCCAGAGTAAGTGTGAACGACGTACCAACGCTTAGACATGGTTTAGCCCCTCAATCCAGAGAACAGAGCAAGAGCCTCGCCAAAGCCAGCATCGAGCAGAGCGATGACGACGCCGACGACGATCAGAGAAGCGCAAACAACAACCGAGTAGTTCACGAGCTCCTTCTTATCGGGCCACGTGACACGCTTCATCTCGGACTTGACCGAAGCGAAATACTTCTTGGTGCGGGCGAAGAAACCAGGCTTCTCGTTCTTCTTGGACTTCGCAGCCTTCTCGTTCTTCTTGGCAACGGCCTTCTTGGCCTCAACCTTGGAGTTGGCGGCAGCTTTGTTGGCAGGTGCCGGCTGCTGAGCCTTCTTCTTGTTCTTCTTGTTGGCCATTTGGGTTACCTCCGCGCAATGCGCTTATACATGAGTAAACCGTAAGCCCCCAAGTGGGAGCTTACGGAATAATGACTGGCACGCCAGGAAGGACTCGAACCCTCAACACTCGGTTTTGGAGACCGATGCTCTACCAATTGAACTACTGGCGTATGTGACTAGAGACTAGCGAGTCTCTTTGTGCAGCGTGTGGTGACGGCACCAGGGGCAATACTTCTTGATCTCCATACGATCAGGCATGGTCGACTTGTTCTTGGTGGTCGTATAGTTGCGGCGCTTGCACTCAGTGCACGCAAGAGTAACTAGAGTACGCATGTATCCTGAACCTTTCATTTCCGCCCCGTACGGGCACGAGTTGTTACTTTATCAGCTCCACGTAAGTGCTGTCAATGAAAACCTCGAGTCAATTGGTTCTCGGTGGATCCATTCATATTTGGAACACATCAATGAAGCCATCGAGAGCTAATCGACGGTGCATCCAGGACCATTATCGATCCTCTCGACACCAGCAACGGCTCAATATCCATTGCAGAAAAGAACCCGGCACCCATATAAGTGCCGGGTTCTCTAAGTCAGCTATATCAAAGAGCTAATTTACTCAATGATCGTGGAGACGATGCCCGAACCGACGGTGTGGCCACCCTCGCGGATAGCGAAGCGCAGGCCCTCCTCCATGGCGATCGGGTGGATGAGGTCGCCCTCGATGGTGATGTGGTCACCAGGCATAGCCATCTCGGTGCCCTCGGGGAGCTTGACCGTACCGGTAACGTCGGTGGTACGGAAGTAGAACTGAGGACGATAACCATCGAAGAACGGGGTGTGACGGCCGCCCTCCTCCTTGGTCAGAACGTAGATCTCGCCGGTGAACTTGGTGTGCGGGGTAACCGAACCGGGCTTGCAGAGAACCTGGCCGCGCTCGATGTCCTCACGCTTGATGCCGCGGAGCAGCAGACCGACGTTGTCGCCAGCCTCGCAGAAGTCCATGGACTTACGGAACATCTCGATACCGGTAACGACGGTGTTCTGGGTATCCTTGATGCCGACGATCTCGACGGGCTCGTTGAGCTTGAGCTCACCGCGCTCGACACGGCCAGTAGCAACGGTACCACGGCCGGAGATGGTCATAACGTCCTCAACGGCCATCAGGAACGGGAGGTCGTTGTTACGAGCAGGCGTCGGGATGTACTCGTCGACGGCCTTCATGAGCTCGCGAATGGCGTCCATCCACTTGGCGTCGCCCTCGAGAGCGCCCAGAGCGGAGCCACGGATGACGGGGATGTCGTCGCCGGGGAAATCGTACTCGGAGAGGAGCTCACGGGTCTCCATCTCGACGAGGTCGATGAGCTCGTCATCGTCGACCATGTCGCACTTGTTCAGGAAGACGACGATGTAGGGAACGCCGACCTGACGGGCGAGCAGGATGTGCTCGCGGGTCTGAGCCATGGGGCCGTCGGTAGCGGCGATGACCAGGATAGCGCCGTCCATCTGAGCAGCGCCGGAGATCATGTTCTTGACGTAGTCAGCGTGGCCCGGGCAGTCAACGTGAGCGTAGTGACGGGCAGCGGTCTCGTACTCAACGTGGGAGACGGAAATCGTAATGCCGCGCTCGCGCTCCTCGGGAGCCTTGTCGATGTTCTCGAACGCAGTGAAGTCAGCCTTGCAGCCCTCGGTCTCGGAGAGAACCTTGGTGATGGCAGCGGTCAGCGTGGTCTTGCCGTGGTCGACGTGACCAATGGTGCCGATGTTAACATGCGGCTTAGTGCGCTCAAACTTCTCTTTGGCCATAAAGCCCTCCTCTTAACAGGTCGTCCCCGGACGGGACTTTGCCTTTATACCATAGTGGCCTCTCAACATACTATTGAGAAGCCACCGTGTTACCTATGGTAGCGGTGACTGGATTCGAACCAGTGACGCCACGGGTATGAACCGTGTGCTCTAACCAACTGAGCTACACCGCCGGATGGAGCCTGCAACCAGACTTGAACTGGTGACCTCTTCGTTACCAACGAAGTGCTCTACCGACTGAGCTATACAGGCACTTGACGGGTGGGAGCTATAGGATTCGAACCTATGTAGGCAGAGCCAACGGGTTTACAGCCCGTCCCCATTAACCACTCGGGCAAACTCCCAATCGTTCAAGTATCCGCAGGTCCTTTGGTCTTTTGGACCGCCGCCCCCGCGAACGAAGAAGATAATACGATGCCACCTTGGGGGCTGTCAACGAAAACCTCTAGATACACGGTGCCGGGCGTATCTATATAGTTGTGACCTGCGGTTTTATTGAGTTTGGATATGAAGGACAGTGGTTTTGGATACTGAGGTGACGTTTCCCAAGGTAACACTTTGCTGTAGTGGAGTACACCTTCAGTATCGAACTTCGATACCAGCTTATTTGCACCTATATATAGGTCGAGATCGGGGCTGCCCAGACAGAAGATTGCTCTTCCCAGGCAAAATCGAGCGTGGATTTTCTTCCGTTTGAAATCGAGCGTGGATAATCTCCCACTTTGCCGTGCCATCGAATCCAAAGTGGCATATTATCCACGCTCATTCACTAGGCGGAAGATTTTCCACGCTCGTGTGTCCGATAATCCACGCTCGATGACGATGACCAACCTCGCCCCGGCCTATGTCTCGACCTGTAACAGTAAGAGGGTTATTCCTCCCCTATCTGTTACAGATCGAGATGTTTCGCAGAAACCCCCGCTTACGTCTCATTCTGTAACAGTAAGAACGGTTTTCAGCCTCTTCGTGTTACGGATCGAGATGTTATCGGCCTTCCCTTGGCAATGTTTCGATCTGTAACTATAAGGAGGGTCTTCAGCCCACTCGTGTTACGGATCGAGACAAACCTGAAGCTTGGTTGGCGCCAAACACGCTGACTTATCGACATAAATAGAAACGGGCCCTGTCCCACAAGGAAACAGAGCCCGAAACTCTCATGGAGCCAGTGACAGGAATCGAACCTGCAACCCACTGATTACAAATCAGTTGCGCTACCGTTGCGCCACACTGGCACACTTGGCGCTTTCACGCGAAGCGAGTTAAGAATAAAGGAATTGCGGACGGGGCGCAACAGGCCGCACGGCGTTATACAAATATGCAAAATCCAGCAACAACGCGTACCAGGCCCGTTCATTTCTGTCAGTGCGCCCTCAATCTTAAAACCATTCGCCAGAACGAATAGTTTTAATTACAATTGCTATATATAAAACTATTCGTTCTGGCGAAGGGTTTCGCGATGCTTACTACCAAAGAAGCCGCCGAGCTGCTCGGCATCACTCCGCGCAGGGTGCAGGAGCTCATAAAAAACGGAGCACTTGAGGCCCGCAAGGCTTCTGGTGTATGGCTCATCGACAAAGACAGCGTCGACACGCGACTCCGCTCTGTGACCAAAACGGGGGGACGTCCCCGCCGCGGCCACGGTAAGAGCGAGATCGCGTTCACCCTCATGAACCGCACGTACGAAGTCGCTCAGCTGGTCTACAGTACATCGCGAAAAGACTTTACCCACATCGGTGCCGACATCGATTACGCCCACGCCCCTATTGGAGTATTTGGCCCTAATAGCCCCATATCGCTCGACTCCTTCCGCATCTGGTGGCGCGGCCGCGGTATCCCGCTCGCACGCATTGGGCTAGCCTCCCTGCTTGCAGAAGCCGCAGTCGATGTTCCCGATGAACTCGTACAGCGAAATCTCGGCCTCTCCTTATCCGACCAGTATTGGATTAGGCCCCAAGACTCCGGTCTCGCGTGGGAAGATATCAATTTCTTCAATAATGCCTTTGATGACGTCTCGCTAACCATTGCACCCTTCGCCCCAGAGGGAAAAGCGGCTGCCGCAAAGCCCGACAACACCTCGGACGGCAATCTTCAAAAGTACTGGACATGCGAGGGCGGGCGTCGAATTCTGCATAAGGCAGGAGCGCACCTGAACCAGGAACCTTATAACGAGCTGGTGGCGACCACGCTCCACCGTCGCATCCTAAACACCTGCGATTATGTGCCTTACTCGCTCGAGGGCACGGGCACTTCCGCCCTGAGCATATGCGATGTCTTCTTAACTGATGAAGAAGAGTATGTCCCTGCGTTCTATGTAAACCAGCACGCAAACGCAGATGAACGACTAACCGACTACGAGCGATACGTAGCAAACTGCGAGGAGCTCGGGGTGACAGGCGTCAAGGATGCCCTTGACCGCATGATCGTGTGTGACGACATCATCGCCAACTACGATCGTCATTGGCGCAACTTCGGCCTCGTGCGAAACGTCAACTCACTGGTCTGCAGACCAGCACCCATCTTCGATTCGGGGTCATCGCTCTGGTGCAACATCTCTCTTGAGGAGCTTCGGGCAGGAGAGCACAGTTTTACCAGCGCGCAGTTTCATTCAAGCCCCGCCAAACAAATGTTGCTCGTCGAGGACATGGGCTGGTTTGACGGCGACAAACTCGAAGGCTTCGTTGACGAGGCAATCGAGATTCTGTCTAAAAACGATGCCCTAGCAGCGAGACTGCCTTATCTAAAAGAGGCGCTAACGTGGCGCCTCGAAAGAATGATCGACATCGCTGAATGGGGTTAGCAAGGCAGCATTGCCCCGCCAACTCCCCTACCTCCCGCGCAGGGCCTTGAGCTTGGCCAGTGCCTCGGGGCTCAGGCGGCTGCCCAAGGTCATCTTGATCTGCGGAGCTTCCTCTGCCTCGTGAACGTCGTTATCGATCTGTTTGATCTCGTCCACCAGCATACGGCTCGAGATGCGCGTAACGCCCTTCCCCATGACGACGGCCTGGATCGTGCCGTCGCTCGATACCACGGAGCACGCGCGGCCTTCCTCGCGTGCCTCGATGCAGAGCTTCTGTACCACGGTATCGGCAGAGACGCCCGTTGGCGAAAACTCGATGCGCACGCCGCGGGCCGGCAGGTTGGGGCGCTCGCTGGAGATGTTGCCCGCGCCGTCAAACACGATCACGGCCTCGTAGCGGCCCTGGGCAAACGCGGCAACGTCGTTGATGAGAGCGGTGCGCGCCATATCGTGAACGTCGCTGGAATACGGATCGTCGGAATGGTCGTAGACGAGCTTTTCGTAGCGCGGCGTACAGTGGATCACGTTGTAGCCGTCGACCACCAGCAGCTCGGGCTTGTTGGAGTGCACCGTCGAGACCGGATCGGCGATGGCCTGCGCAAACGCATTGCCGCCCACGCCATAGGTCGCGGCCGAAACAATCGGCTTGGCCGAGCCCTCGCCAAAGCGCTTGGCCTTGGACTTGGCGCGGTTCTTTTTGGACATGCGCTACTCCTCCCCCATGAGCTCGCCGGCGTTGCGGCGCAGCCACTCAAAGCACAGCGCCGTGGTCGCCTGGGCAACATTGAGGCTCTCGGTCATGCCGCGCTGGGGAAGCTTGGTCAAAAAGTCGCATTTCTCGAGCAACAGGCGCGAGATGCCGTCGCCCTCGGAGCCCATGACGAGCGCCACGCGGCCCTCGAAGGGAGCATCCCAGCAACTGCCTTCGGCGTGCTCGGAGGCACCGCCCACCCAAAAGCCAGCGGCCTTAAGATCGTCGAGCGCACGGGCGATGTTGGGCACCTGCGCGATAGGCAGATGCATGACGGCGCCGGCTGAAGTCTTGTAGCTGCCCACGGTCACGCCGGCGGCGCGCTTGTTGGCAATGATGACGCCCGCGGCGCCCACGACCTCGGCGGAACGCACAATGGCGCCAAAGTTACCGTCGTCGGTCACATGGTCGAGCACGATGACGAGCGCCGGACCGTCGCCCGCGCGGTCGAGAATATCGGCGACATCGGCATAGGGGAAGTTGCCAACCTCGAGCGCAATGCCCTGGTGAGCGCCATGGCTCGACAGCGCATCGAGCTGCGCGCGTGGAACGAACTTAATGCGGACGCCCGCGGCGTTGAGGTCATCGACCAGACGAGACAGGGCGGCATCGCGCTCCCCGCCCTCGGCAATGAGCGCGCACTTGACGGGAAAGCCGGTACGCAGCGCCTCGGCGGCAGCACGGCGACCTTCGATAAACTCGCCCTTGGGAACCTGGACGTTATCGCGGCTACGCTCGCGCTGCGGGCGAGCAGCCTGTGAGCGCTCGCGCTGGCCCTTGGGAGCGGCAGCGCGGTCGTTGCGGCGAATCGGACGCGAGCCAGAAGCAGCCTGCTTGCCTCCACGCGGTACACGCTTGCGATTGTCGGCCATAAAACGGCCTCCTTTAAATAATTTTCAAACAGGACAAAAGAAGCGACCGCTTAAGACGAATAGCTCAAGCGGTCGGTACGGGTTTTCCAAGTGCCCGAGATTGCCGTGAAAGAGGAGCGACGCGTACTTGAGTACGCGAGCGACGGTTTGAACGGCAAGGTCGGGTGCTTGGGAAACCCGCGGGGATTAGAGAGATTTGATACGGGTGCCGGCGGCCGTATCCTCAATGGTGAGGCCCAGGTCCTTGAGCTGGTCGCGGATGGCGTCGGCCAGATCCCAGTTCTTGGCGGCGCGGGCTTCGGCGCGGGCCTCGAGAATCTTGGCAGCGGCCTCGTCCACGTCGTCGCCCGTATAGGCGACCAAACCGGCGGCAACGCCCAGCAGGCCCAGCGGCAGCTCGACCTTGGGCTCGGGGAGCTCAACGCCAAGCGTATCGAGCAGCTCGGCCAGCGTGTCGGCGGCGGCAAGCGCGGCGGCCGTGTCGGCAGCGTCGCCCGCCTGCTCCAGGTACTGGTTGCACTCGGTCACAAAGCCAAAGACGGCACCCATGGCACCAGCGGTGTTAAAGTCGTCGTCCATGCACTCCTTAAAGGTGGCACGGGTCTCGGCGGCCTTGGCGGCAAACGCCTCGGCGGCAGCCGCATCGGCATCGGCCGTCGCATGGTTCGCGGCCCAGCGCAGGTTCTCGACCGTACCGGCGATACGCGTGAGCGAGTTCTCGGCACCCTCCAGGCGCTCCCAAGAAAAATCGAGCGGCGAGCGATAGCTCGTCTGCAGCATCAGCAGGCGCAGGGCGGCAGCGGAGTGCTGCTCGAGAACCTCGGCCAGCGTAAAGAAGTTGCCGAGCGACTTGGACATCTTCTCGCCGTCTACCAGCAGCATGCCCGTGTGCATCCAGGTGTTGGAGAAGCCCTGGTGCCAGGCGCAGGTGGCCTGGGCGCACTCGTTCTCGTGATGCGGGAAGGCAAGGTCGGAGCCGCCGCCGTGGATGTCGATCGGAGTGCCCAGGTAGCGATGCACCATGGCGGCGCACTCGGTGTGCCAACCGGGACGGCCCTCGCCCCAGGGGCTCGGCCAGCTGGGCTCGCCGGGCTTGGCGGCCTTCCACAGGGCAAAGTCGAGCGGGTCGTTCTTGTCCTCGTTCTCCTCGATGCGCGCGCCAACCATAAGGTCGTCGATATTGCGGCCCGAGACCTGACCGTAGTTAGGATCGCTGCGCACGGCAAAGTACACGTCGCCGTTATCGGCGGCGTAAGCGTGGCCCTGCTCGATAAGCGTCTTGATCATGGCGATCATGGGGCCGATCTCTTTGGTGGCGCGGGGGCGCACATCGGGATCGAGCACGTTGGCGGCGCGCATGACGCCGATGAACTTGTCGGAGAACTCCGTCGCGACCTCGGCGGCAGTGCGGCCCTGCTCGTTGGCGCGCTTGATGATCTTGTCATCGACATCGGTGAGGTTCTGGGCGAACGTGACCTCGTAGCCGCTCGCGATGAGCCAGCGGCGAATCACGTCAAAGCTGATGAACGTGCGGGCGTTGCCGATGTGGATGTTGTCGTAGACCGTGGGGCCGCACACGTACATGCGGACCTTGCCGGACTCGATGGGCTGGAACTCTTCCTTTTTATGGGTAGCGCTGTTGTAGATACGCATTCGTTACTCCTTAACGGTTTTCTGTAGCAGGCAGACGGCCCAGGCGCCGATTCCCTCGCCCTGGCCTTCCCAACCGAGCTTTTCGGTCGTAGTGGCGGCGACGCCTACATTTTCGACGTCTGCGCCCAGGGCATGGGCGAGGTTGGCACGCATGGCATCGCGGTGCGGGGTGATCTTGGGTTGCTGACAGGCAATGGTGCAATCGGCATCGACAAACTCAAAGCCCAGCTCGCGCGCGTAGTCCATCACGCGAGCGAGCAGTACCATCGAATCGGCGCCCTCGTAGGCGGGATCGGTATCGGGGAATAGCTTGCCGATGTCTCCCCCGCGGCAGGCGCCCAGAATGGCGTCGGCCAAAGCGTGCGCGAGCACATCGGCATCCGAGTGGCCCAGCAGGCCGCGCTCGTAGGGAATGTCGACCCCGCCGATGATACATCGACGCCCCTCCACCAAACGGTGGACGTCGTAGCCGTGGCCAATGCGCAGGTTACTGAACATGGGGAAGGTCCTCTCCCTCGGCCATGCGGCCGAGCAGAATCGCGATTACGGGACGCAGATCCTCGGGCACCGTCACCTTAAGGTTATCGCGCGGGCTCTGGACACAGCGGACGCGCCCGCCCAGGCGCTCGACCAACGATGAATCGTCGGTACCGATAAAACCCTCGGCGATAGCAGCGGCGTGAGCGCGCTTCATAGCATCGACGCTAAAGATCTGCGGCGTCTGCGCGGCCCAATAGAGCTCACGCGGCGGCGTCTCGACGATATTGTCGCCGTCGACGATCTTGAGCGTGTCGATCGCGGGCTGTCCGCACACGACACCGTCGAGGGCACGGTCGCCCATAAGCACGTCGATGGCATGGTCGATGGCCTCGGTGGTAATGAGCGGACGGGCGCCGTCGTGAATGGCAACATATTCGAAACCCGCCGGAACCGCATGCACGCCGGCACGGGTGGAATCCTGACGGGTATCGCCGGCATCGACAAAGCTGATGGGCGTGTCATAGTCAAACGGGTCGATGGCCAGGCGGCGCATCTCGGCACGACGCTCGGCAGGGCAAACCACGACGATGTGGCCGACCTTGTCGCTCCGATCAAACGCGCGGATGGACCAGCTCATGAGCGGACGGCCCGCCACGTTAACGAGCTGCTTGCCGCCGGGATTTCCAAAGCGCTGGCCGCTGCCGCCGGCAACGACCACGGCGCATACGGGCGCCATTATGCGTTCCCCTGTTTGGTGCCCTTCATGCGGTACAGGGAGTCCGCAAGAATGGCAGGGTTGTTAACGCCAAAGTCGCCCAGGCGCTCCGGATCCTCGCTGATGTCGTCCATGAGCTCCTGCAGCGAGCCATACTCGTCGACGATCTTCTCGGCCACGCCGTCGCGCACGACGGACACGCGCGAAAGCGTGCGCAGGCCCAGCGGCGTCATGACGGAGTCCTCGTCCAGGTCGTCGTAACCCAGAACCGCAGCCACATGCTGTGGGTCGGACAGGTCCTTAGGTGTCATACGGGCAAGCTCTGCGCGGATCTTCTCGGCGTTTGCCTCGGAGGAATCACTCGCGTAGTCGCGAATCATCAAGTCGTATTCGGTATCCATGCTGGAGCCCGCGAGCTGCTCGAGCTGCATCTGCACGAGCTTGCCCTGGTTGCCCAGCTTGACGATGCAGTCCTTAAGCTCGGTCTTTGCCTGCTGCATGATCTCGAAGCTCGAGAAAATACCGGTAATGTCGGCGAGCGTAACGTAGTCGTCGAGCTCAAGGGCCGTCAGGCGCAGCAGGGAGCGATCGAGCGACTGACGGGTGGTCTGGAGCGTGGCAACGAGCTGGTTGACCGAGCTCATGATGGTGGTGACAGGCTGAATCTCGTAGCTCTTACCGTGGACGTACACGTTGACGACGGCACGACGAGCCGAAACCGAGATCACGATGGCGTCGGTGAGCACCGACATGCGAGCGGCGGTGCGGTGGCGCATGCCCGTCTCACTCGTGGCAAGCGAGGGATCGGGATTGAGGTGGAAGTTGGCGCGCAGGATCTGGGTGAGGTCGCCATCGATAACGATGGCGCCGTCCATCTTGGAAAGCTCGAACAGGCGGTTCGAGGTAAACGAAATGTTGAGCGGGAAGCCGTCGTTACCGGCAGCGAGCACGTTTTCGGTGTCGCCGACGCAGATAAGGGCGCCCAGGTGACCGGCGATGATCATGTCGAGGGCGGTGCGGATCGGCTGACCAGGTGCCGTCAGGCGGATGGCCTGTTCCATACGCTTTTGCAGCTCGTTCTTATCCAAGGCATCGCTCCCATCGTATACGCTCCATAAACGCTAAATAGTTTCTCACGGTTTGTCCCTGCGGCGCTTGCGAAATCCGATGCTTACAGAATGAGCGAACACAGCTGAGAGCCCAACCCAAATGAGCTGTTCATGTGGTAGCATCGGGATTCGCATAAATGAGGGAGTAGTCGCGTGACCGGATTCGCCTCCGGTGGCGCGGTAAGTCAACACACTGGCCGATGCGGCCTGGCTTGCCTTAATGAACGAGACTCGTGGCTGTGCGCGCAACGCGTACGTCACGGGTCTTTTTTATTACTCCCTCAAGAGGTACACGCGGGCCCGCCCGCAGAGAGGGAGCCAGACTATGGGACTCGCAGAGCTCGTGTTGCTCGCCGTTGGCCTTTCGATGGACGCCTTTGCCGTTTCCATCTGCAAAGGTCTCGGCATGAAAAAGATCAACCTTAAAGTCGCCGTGGTGCTCGGCCTGTTCTTTGGCGGCTTTCAGGCCGGCATGCCCGTAATCGGATGGGCGCTTGGCAGCCAGTTCATGGGCATCATCGGACCCATCGACCATTGGATCGCCTTCATCCTTTTGGCCTTCATCGGCGGCAAGATGCTATGGGAAGCCTTTACTGAGGACGAGAACGAAGGCGACGGCAAGGATGCCGAGAAGATTGACCTGGGCGAGTACCTGATCCTCGCCATCGCCACCTCAATCGACGCCCTGGCCGTGGGCATCTCGTTCGCCGCGCTTTCGGTCGACATCGTCCCCGCCGTGTCGCTCATTGGCATCACGACCTTTATCTTCTCCGTTGCCGGCGTGGCGATCGGCCACACCTTTGGCGCGCGCTACGAAAAGCCCGCCACCATCGTGGGCGGCGTTGTGCTCATCCTCATCGGCCTCAAGATTTTGCTGGAGCACCTAGGGATTTTAGTGCTGTAAAACACCCTTCAAAACTAAACGTCCGTATAAGGCCTCATGCAGAGTTTTGCATGAGGCCTTTTCATGCAGACTTTTGCATGTCATACTAGGATGCAAAAGCCTGCACGTTAGGAGATAGCCGTGGATACCCTTCCCATCACCACACCACGCCAAGCTGGCATCTACGTGCGCCAGGCACGCGAGACTCAGGGTCTCACCCGTGCCGCCCTCGCTAATAAGGCCGGTGTTTCGGAGCGCCTGCTCGCATCGCTCGAGCTGGGAGATGCCACGGGCATTCGGCTCGACAAGCTGTTGACCGTCTTTAACGCACTCGGCATAGGTCTCTTTGCGCAAAGCGATAACGACTCCATCGCATCGCCCTCCGAACATCCGATGACGATAGCGGACCTCCCTATCGCGAACTCGAATGCCCTGCCAAAGCCAAGCGTAGGCAGACGACCCGCTCGACAAGGAACGCCAGCTTTCTATGGTGCCTTGCTGGCCCAAATCGCAGCCGAGCAAGGCCTTTCCGGCACTTCAGACCTCTCCTTTGGCTGTAAGGTTGTGAAATAAATGGCAGAAATGGAGCTTGCGACCCTCATTTGTGGCGAAATCGCCGGCACTCTCCGGCAAGACGAGCATGGACTCTGCAGCTTTGTATACGCCCCAACCTATCGCGGAGCACCGCTATCGTTAACAATGCCGCTTTCCAATCGCACATATGGCCATAACATCGTCCGTCCGTTCCTATTTGGCCTTTTGCCCGACAGCCAAGAGCAGCGTCGCGCTATTGCCGCCGAGCATGACGTTGCATCCAACAACCCCGTCGCCCTCTTGTGCCATATCGGTCTTGACTGCGCGGGGGCCGTTCAGTTTTGTCGAGCCGATCAATTAGATGCCGCCCACGGCAGGGTCTCAGCATACCGCCCGCTTACCAATTCTCAAATCGCTCACAAGCTCAAAGCAATTCGCGATGACGAAAGAGAGACATGGATGGGCTCCAACGAAAGCTGGTCCCTGGGCGGCAACCAAGGCAAATTTGCACTAGCTTGGCATGATGGACAATGGTGCGAATGTCTAGGGTCATCCCCCACTACCCATATCTTCAAAAATGGTGTCGTTGGGTTCAAACATCAGGCCTTAAACGAATTCGTCTGCATGAAAACAGCTCGGCGTGTTGGCATTCCAACTGCCAACGTCTCCTATTGCACATTTGAAGACGAAGCTGCGCTCGTCGTTGAACGGTACGACAGAATGGTCAATAGCAGCGGAAATATCGAAAGGCTGCATCAGGAGGACTTTTGCCAGGCACTCGGTGTATTGCCAACCCAGAAATACACCGCCGACGGAGGACCAACTACACGAGACATCCAAGAACGACTGATTAACACAGTCCCCCACCACATGAATCTTGTGCTTTTTACCTATATGTTGTTCTATAACGCCATTATCGGAGCGCCTGACGCACACGCTAAAAACTACTCGCTCATCCTAGGCAAAGGCACAAACGCGGCGCTCGCACCCATGTACGATGTCGCATCGGGCTTAGCATACGAACGTATGCGGCGAAAAGCGCGCCTTGCCATGAGCGTTGGCGGCGAAAATCGTGTGGGGCGCATCGGTCCAGGCGCTATCCGCCGATACCACGGTATGGGAGACCCCGCGCTAGAGGCGACGCTCACCGATGCCGGGCTATCCGAGAAGTTTTGCTTTGCAACCATGATGGACCTCGCCTACGAGGTGCCCATTTGCATGGAAGAGGTCATGGACGAATACGCCGACCTGCCCGGCATGGCGGACCTGCGCGAGCATATGCTCGGCCCCGTCCGCGAAAACTGCCAGCGCACCCTCGACCTCATCAGGGCAGAAATGGACTAGGTGGCCGTAATTTCGCAATTATCAAACAAAAGAGGGGGGCACCCGTCGCAAAAGCTCAGATGCCCCCTCTCGTAATGTCATTTGCAATCCGCTAGCACGTGACTCGAACTGCTGCTAGCGCGACCTTTACGCAGCAAGGCGCTTGAGGACGTCGATGAGCAGCTCGTAGAAGCGCTCGGCAGAAGCGAGCTCCATGCTCTCGTCCGGGGTGTGGACATCGGAGAGCGTCGGGCCCACGGCGATGGCGTCCAGGCCGTGCAGGGCCTCGGCAAACAGGCCGCACTCAAGGCCGGCGTGAATGGACTCGATGCGCAGCTCGGAACCAAAGAGCTCGCGATAGCTCTCGACGAAGACGTCGCGGACCGGCGAATGCTCGGCATAGCTCCAGCCGGGATACTCGAACTCGAACTTGGCGTCGAAGCCCAGGACATCGGCGAGCGTCTGCAGACGGTCCTTGAACTCGTTCTGCAGCGAGGTGATCGAGGAGCGCGGGGACAGCATGATCTTGACCTCGTCGTCAGAGGTGGCGACCACACCGATGTTGGAGGAAACCTCGACGGAGCCGTCGGTGGCGACGTTGCGGCGGATCACACCGTTGGGGGCAAGACGCAGGGCGCGGATGAGGGCAAGCGCGGACTTCTGGTCCATGGCCTCGACCTCGGCGTCGTCGGCAATCTCGACGGTGCAGGTAAAGCCGGGGTCGAAGACCTCAAGCTCGGCGGTGACGTCGGCGATGATGCCCCTTGCGATCTGGGCCGCGGCCTCGGCGGCAGCGTGGTCGACGTAGACCAGAACAGCCTTGCACTCACGGTTGATGGCGTTGTCCTTGGTGCCGCCGTTAAAGCTAACGATGGCGGGCTCGCCGGCGACCATCAGGCGGTCGATGATGCGGGCCATGATGAGGTTACCATTGCCGCGCTCCAGGTGGATATCGCTGCCGGAGTGACCGCCCAGCAGGCCGGAGATGTCGAGCGTGAGGGTGCTACCGGTCTTGTGCTCGCGCACGATCGGGCAGGTGTAGGTAACGACGACGCCGCCGGCACAGCTGACGGTGGCAACGCCCTCTTCCTCGGAGTCAAGGTTGATCATGGTGCGGGCGCTAATCTGGGACTTGTCGAGCGTCTCGGCGCCGACCAGGCCAGTCTCCTCGTCGGTGGTGAACACGCACTCGAGGGCGGGGTGAATGATCGAATCGTCATCGAGAACAGTGAGCATCAGAGCGACGGCAATACCGTTGTCGGCGCCCAGAGTGGTGCCGTTAGCGGTGAGGACGCCGTCCTTGACGACCAGGTCGATACCATCAGTCGTAAAGTCGTGCTCAACGGAGCCCAACTTGTCGCACACCATATCGATGTGGCCCTGCAGCATCACGGTCGGGGCATTCTCGGCACCGGCAGATGCGGGCTTGCGAATGATGACGTTGTAGACCTCGTCCTGGTACACATCGAGGCCGCGCTCCTTGGCAAACGCGACCAGAAAATCGCTGATGCCCTTCTCGTTGCCAGACCCGCGGGGGATCGCGCTGACCTCCTCAAAGAAATGGAACAGCTGGGCGGGCTCGTAGCCGGTAATCTTGTAGTCCATGGTGCCTCCTTGGCGCAACTGGTTAGACAGTAAGACATGCGACTTGTATATTCCCAGACTTTGCGTGCATAAACCAGTCGAAAACGCCGAGCGCCCTCGCATCATCGGCTAACGGTGGACCGCATAGCGTAACGGTCACAGTTACCGCAGCTCTACAAATCGAGGCGCCCTTTCCGGAGCGCCTCGATTGCGCGTATCAAATTGTCGCCACGCCCTACAGCGCGCCGGAACCGGCTTGCATCATGCCGCCGGGGCCCGAGCTCACGCCACTGCTCACAGGCGCGGCGTTTCCGGTGTGCGGCGCCGCCGGAGCGGTATCGCCCCCGAGTGCACCCGCCGGACGCGGCGCCGGAATCTCACCCGTGCCGTGGCTAAAGACAAACTTGCCGTCGACCACGTCGCACAGGACGGTATCGCCCTCGCCCCACTCACCGGCCAGCAGCTCCTCGGACAGCGGATCCTCGATGAGCTTTTGGATGGCACGACGCAGAGGACGCGCGCCGTTGGTGAGGTCGGTACCCTCCGCCACAATCTTGTCGTAGGCCGCATCGGTAAGCTTGATGTTCATGCCGTTTGCGATCAGGCGCTGGCGCAGATCGTCCACCAGCAGGTGCGCAATCTTGGTCAGGTTCTCGCCCGAGAGCTTCTGGAACACCACAATATCGTCGATACGGTTGAGCAGCTCGGGGCGGAACAGGCGCTTGAGCTCGCCCATCGCACGGCCCTTGATCTCGCTCGACGTGAGACTCTGCTCGCCGGTGGTGCCAAAGCCAACGCTCGCATCCTGCGCGATCTCGCGGGCGCCCACGTTTGACGTCATGATGATCACCGTATTGCGGAAGTCGACCGTCTTGCCCTGGCTATCGGTCAGACGGCCCTCCTCCAACACCTGCAGCAGGATATTGAAGATGTCGGGGTGCGCCTTCTCGATCTCGTCGAACAGCACGACCGAGTACGGGTGACGGCGAACAGCCTTGGTGAGCTGGCCGCCCTCGTCGTGGCCCACATAACCCGGGGGGCTACCGATGAGCTTGGAGACCTCGAACTCACTGCCAAACTCCGACATATCGAAGCTGATGAGCGCGTCCTTGCTGCCAAAGAGATACTCGGCGAGCGTCTTGGCGAGCTCGGTTTTGCCCGTGCCGGTGGGGCCCAGGAAGATAAAGCTGCCGCCGGGGCGACGCGGGTCCTTGAGCGGCGAGCGGCTGCGGCGCACGGCCTTGGCAACGGCCTCGACGGCCTCGTCCTGACCGATGATGCGCGTCTTGAGCACGCTTTCGGCCTGCAGCAGGCGGCGGCTCTCGCTCTCGGTGAGCGAGGACACCGGCACGCCCGAGGTCACGGACACGATGTCGGCAATCTGGGAGACATCGATGGTGAGCGGGCTGGCGTCGAGCTCGGCCGTCCAGGCAGCCTTGGCCTCGGCGAGCTCAATCTCGGCAGCCTTTTGCTGCTCGGTGATCTCGGCGGCCTTGTTCATGTCGTCGCTCTCGGTGGCCTCCTGCGCGGCGGCCTTAAGCTCCTCCACGCGATGCTCGGCCTCGCGCACCGGCTCGGGCGCGCGGTTGGCGGCGATGCGGGCGCGGGCGCCGGCCTCGTCAATGAGGTCGATGGCCTTATCGGGCAGGAAGCGATCCTGGATGTAGCGGTCGGAGAGGTTCGCGGCGGCCTCGATAGCACCCTGCGTATAGCGCACATGGTGGTGCTCCTCGTAGCGCGGCTTGAGCGCGGTCAGGATCTTGACCGTGTCCTCGACGCTCGGCTCCTCGACATCGATGGTCTGGAAGCGACGCTCGAAGGCCGGGTCCTTGGTGAGGTACTTGCGGAACTCCTCGGCCGTGGTGGCACCGATGATCTGGAAAGCACCGCGTGCGAGAACGGGCTTGAGCATGGAGCTCGCGTCGATGGAGCCCTCGGCAGAGCCGGCACCGATGATGGTGTGCATCTCGTCAATAAACAGGATGACGTCGTCAGCTTCGGTGGCCTCCTGGATCACGTTCTTGAGGCGCTCCTCAAACTCGCCGCGATACTTGGCGCCCGCCACGAGGCCCGGCAGGTCGAGCGTCCAGATATTCTGGTTCATGAGGTTCTCGGGCACGTTGCCGGCTGCAATCTGCTGAGCCAGGCCCTCGACGATGGCCGTCTTGCCCACGCCGGGGTCGCCCAGAATGAGCGGGTTGTTCTTGGTGCGGCGCGAAAGAATTTCCATCATACGCTGGACTTCCTTTTCGCGACCAATTACAGGGTCGAGCTCGCCGTCGCGCGCCTTCTGCGTGAGGTTGGTCGCGAACTGCTTAAGCGTATCGGTGCCACCCCCCCTTTGCTGAGAGGTATCCGAGCCGCTAAAGAACGGCAGGCCCGCACCGGGACGACCAGCACCGGCGCCGGCGAGCGGACGCTTCTTGTCCTGGTCCTTGGCGGTGAGTTTCTCGATAGCCTTTTTGATGGAGGCGGACGACACACCCAGGCGCATGAGGATGTCCATGGCCATGCCGTTGCCCTCTTCGACGATACCGATGAGCAGGTGCTCGGTCGACACGTAGGTCTGGTTGTTCTCGCGCGCCACGCGGAATGAACGCTCCATCACGCTAATGACGAGCGGCGTAAAGGCGAGCTTGGCCGCCTCGGTCTCCTCACTGGGCTCGGGAACCGTGGTCTGGACCTCTTTGAGAGTATCCATGATGTCATCATAGGAGATGTCGAGCGAACGCAGCGCCTCGGCGGCAATGCCCTCGTCCTCCTTGGCAAGCGCGAGCAGCAGGTGCTCGGTGCCCACCTTATTTGAATGAAGATCGAGCGCTTCTTGCTTGGCCATGGACATGACCTTACGCGCACGATCGGTAAAACGGTCTAACATGCTAGTTCCTCTTAGACGAGCTAGTTTTTTCAAACGCAAAGCGCCGCCCCGCGGCAGCGCTTTGGTCTCTTTACCCATATGGAGTATATGTTAACAGCTGGAGGAATATCTATAAACCCGGCTCACATGAATGCAGGTTATGACCGCATCGCGGGACTCACCGCGCGATGCGCGACGGGCGCCCCGCAAGAGAAACCCTAGACGTCTTTCACCACGTCGGGACTCGTCGCACGCGATGCGCGATAGGCATCGGCCTCCTTGGAGACGCGTTCGAGCAGCTCGGATGTATCGACGCCCTCGACTTGCGCGACCGTTTCAACCGTCTGCATGGCGACCGCCCTCAGGTACGCGCACGCGCTGTCCCCCAGCTGCTCGAGGTCTATCTCCTCGCCGCCCTCCCGGGCAAAGCCGACCGCCATCACAAAGCCCATGATGCCCGAGACCAGAAAGCCCACCGCAAAGCTCGAATCTGCCTTGAGCTCTTCTCCGTCGGGGTGGACGATCTCTCTCACGCGGTCGATGATGATCGTATGGATGCCCTGCTCGACCTGCTCGGCGGCACCCGCCCTCATGGTGATGACGATGCGCCGCAGCAGGCAGCGGACGTCGCGCCGGTCGAACGCCGAAAGGTCGCCCTCGCTCGAAAAATGCCAGAGGGCATCGGTGATGAGCTCGTTATCCTGCAGCAGCTGGGCTATGGCGATGGCGACGAGTTCATCGAAGTCGTGAAAATAGTAGTAAAACGTTCCGCGATTGCACTGGGCGGCGCGGGTCACCTCGCCAACCGACAGCTCGAAGATGCTGTTGTTCTCGATGAGCTCCCAAAACGCCTCGATGATTCGGGTGCGTGCATCGGGCGCATCGGCGTCCTTACGCGGTCTCGCCATGCGCCTCACCGCACCCCTGCGCCTTGGCGTTCATGATGAGCATCTGAAGACGGTTCTCCACGTTGGCGAAGCTCACGTCGGGATCGTAGTCGAGCGGCAGGAACTGCGCCGTGGGATACTGCTCCTTGAGCGCATGGATGAGCCCGCGCCCCACGACATGGTTGGGCAGACACCCGAACGGCTGCAGGATCACGAAGTTGCGGCAGCCGCGCTTGGCGTGCTCGAGGATCTCCGCCGGAATCAGCACGCCCTCGCCCGCATCGAACGTATGGTGCAGGATCTTATCGCTCGCGCGCACGAGCTCGGGCATGCGCGTCGGCGGCTCGTAGAGCGGGCTCGCCGCGCCCAGGCGGTCGCAACGGTCGTGCGCGAGCTCGAACAGGTTGTCCGCCGTGGCGTACCAGGCCTTTTCGGGCAGCGACAGGTCGACGTGGAACTCGCGCGACTGCGCATGCTTGTAGAAATAGGTCTTGCGGATCACGTCGGTCATGCGCGCCTCGATGACCTCGAGCCCGTTGTCCTCGAGGTAGCGCTCGATCTCGTGGTTGGCGCCGAGATGGAAATTGAGCAGGTACTCGCCCACGATGAGAACGGTCGGATGCGGGTTCGAGCGGTCGTACGGAACGGCGTCCATGATCGCAAGCGCGCGTTTGAAGCCCGTCGCCTGGCCTCTCAGCCCGGAGCGCTCCATGCCCTCGATAACCTCATCGAGCGCGCGGTCGAACGCAGCGTCCGCCGCGCCCTTCTCGAGCTCGTAGGGACGGATGCGCCTAAGCATGGCCTCGAGGGCATCGATCATGGGAAGACCGTAGGCGATCTGGATGCTCGGGCCAAGGCCGAGCTTGAAGCCCGGATGCGCATTGTGGGCATCGACGTCGTCGTTGGTGAGCACCGGGACATAGTCGTATCCCGCGTCGTCGAGCGCGCGGCGCAGCAGGGTCATGTAGTGCGTCAGGCGGCAGTCGCCGATATACTTGCCAGTCACCACGGCGACGTCGTGCGGGTCGTACTTACCGCTCTCGAGTGCCGCGAGCGCCTCGCCGATCACGATTTGCGCGGGGAAGCAGATGTCGTTGTGCACATAGCGTTTGCCCAGGCGGATGGCATCCTCGCGCCCGATATCAAGGGCCTCGGCGCGCACGCCCTGATTGCGCATCGCCGCGGTCATGAGCCTGCAGAACGCATGGGAGGTGTTGGGGACCAGCGCGATCTTGTCGTGCCGGTCGCGCTTGGTGTACTTGACCTTATACGGGTCGTCGAGCGGATGGACCGCGTGCACCCGGGCGCCCTCGGCACGCTCCTCCGCGCGACGACGGTTGACCGACTCGATAAACGAACGCACGCGAATGCCCATGGGACCGGCGACGTCGCTCTCATCGAGCTTGATCATCATCGGAACCTTGGAGCCCATCTCGCCCATCATGCGCGCGATCTCGTCGGTGAGATACGCATCGTGGCCGCAGCCGAAGCTGCCCATCTGCACGAGCTCGAGCTCGGGCGTCGATGCGACGATGACCGCGCACGACAGCATGCGCGCATGGTAGTTGTTCACGATGTCGATGCGGCTGTTGGAAAGATCGACGTTGCAGACCCCCGGCACCGCATCGGGCGTCAGCACGGGGATGCCGCGCTCAGAGAAGAGCTTGGGCAGCCCGTGGTTGACCAGCGGGTCGTTGTGGTACGGGCGCGAAGCGATCACCACCGCGTAGCCGCCGTCCTCGTGCACGTTCTCGAGCACCTGCCTGCCGCGCAGCTGCAGCTGGTTCTCAAACGTCTCCTGCGCGCGGTCCGCCTGCTCGGTCGCCTTGGCAACCAGGTCGGCATCGATATCGAAGGTCTCCTTGCACCACGCCTTGAGCTGGCGGTTTCGGTCGCCCTCGTCGTACCAGTGGAACAGCGGCGTATCGAACGGAACGCCGAAACGCTCCTCCGGGTTATCGGAATTGCGCATCACGTAGGGGTATCCCTTTACGACGGCGCACATCCACTCGCTGGTAGAGGCGGTGTTTTCGGTGGGCACCGTCGTGATGATGGGCATGAAGATGCGGTCGACGCCGGCGTCGACGAGATTGCGGATGTGCCCGTGGACGAGCTTGGCCGGGAAGCACACGGTGTCGGATGTGACGTGCGCCAGACCGCGCTCGTACATCGCCTTGGTGCTGCGTCCCGAGACGCGCACCTTAAAGCCGAGCGTGCTGAAGAACGTCGACCAGAACGGCATGGTGTCCCAGAACTCGAGCACACGGGGAATGCCGATCGTGACATCGCGCCCCCCGCTGACGGGAACCGTGGGGTACGACTCGAACAGCAGCTTCTCGCGGTCGACAAAGAGATTGGGGGCAGCCGCGGTCCGGTCGCGCCCCGTGCCGGGTGCCTGTGCCTCGCAAGCACCCTGCGGACGCAGCTCCTCCGCCGCGGGAACCTCGCGCACGAGCTCATCCCATGAGATGGCGCCGCCGCGCGGGCAGCGATTGCCCGTGACGTAAAGCGAGCCGTCGCCAAATGCCACGACCGCGCGCTGGCAGCGGTTGTTGCACCGACGGCAGGTAACGCCGCCGAACTCGCGATGCTCGAAGCGCTCCACGGCATCGAGCCCGATAAACGACGTGCCGGCGTCGCCCTTGCGGCATTCCTCGCGCGCGAGCAGGGCGATACCGATAGCGCCCATCAGCCCCGGGTGGGGCGCACGCGTGACGGGTTTGCCCAGATACTGCTCGAATGCGCGCAGCACCGCGTCGTTTCGGAACGTGCCGCCCTGGACGACGACTTTGTCGCCCAGACGGTTGAGATTTGAAACGCGAATGACCTTGGTGAACACGTTCTCGATAATCGAACGGCAGAGACCGGCCATGATGTCGCCCGGACCCTTACCGCGCCGCTGCTCGGAAACGACGCTGCTGTTCATGAACACCGTGCAGCGGCTGCCGAGAACGGCGGGGGCTTTGGACGAAAATGCCTCGGTCGCGATATCCTCAACGGCTATTCCGAGGTTTTTGGCAAAACCCTCGAGGAACGAGCCGCAGCCCGCAGAGCACGCCTCGTTGACGACGATATCGGTCAGCACGCCGTGGTTGAGCCAGATGGCCTTCATATCCTGTCCGCCGATGTCGAGCACGAAGGTCGCATCGGGAACGCATGCGCACGCGGCGCGGGCGTGCGCGACCGTCTCGACCGTATGGTAGTCGGCGTGGAACGCGCGCGCGAAAAGCTCCTCGCCGTATCCCGTGGTGCCCACGGCATCGATCGCAAGCGTGACTCCCGCTGTCTCCCAGCGGTTCTTCAAGCTGACAAGACCCTGTTGGGCGACGTCGAGCGGTCTGCCGTTATTAGACGCGTAGAACGAATCGACAAGCTCACCCGCCTCATCGACCAGGGCGAACTTGGTCGTCGTGCTCCCCGAATCGATACCGAGCGCCACACGCACCGTCTCTCCGGGCGCATACGCATCCGGACCCTTTGCCGGCGTCTCTTTGCCATGGCGTGCCGTAAAATCCGCCTGCTCGGCAGGTGTGGCAAAAAAGGGCTGGGCAAGACGTCCCTCCCCGCTTGCGGGCGCGACCGTCTCGAGCTTATCCAGCCGGACAAAAGCGTCGGGAAGGTCGATCGGTTGGGACGATGCGAACATGTCGGTCAGCGACAGGGCGGCACCGCGCGCGACCATGATCTGCGGATCGCGCGGGACGATAACCTGATCGTCCGATAGATTCAGTTGCTCCCGGAACACGCGGACCAGTGTGGGGTTGTAGGCGAGCGTACCGCCCTCGAAGATTACCGGCGGCTCGATGTCGATACCCTGGGCCAGACCGCCGATCGTTTGGCGGGCGACCGCGTGAAGCGCCGAAAGCGCCAGGTCGGTGGTAGGAATGCCCTCGTTGAGCAGCGGCTGGATATCGGTCTTTGCGTACACGCCGCAGCGGCCCGAGACCTCGTGGACGGTCGTTCCCCGGCTTGCGAGCTGCTCGAACTCGCCCGATTCGGTGCCGACCCCCATGAGCTTTGCCATCTCGTCGATAAATGCACCGGTACCGCCTGCGCACGAGCCGTTCATGCGCATGTCGGCAACCTCGATGTCTCCCTTATCGTTGGTGCGGAAGAAGATCATCTTGGCGTCTTGGCCGCCCAGCTCGATGGCGCAGCGCGTCTGCGGATAGAACCTGCTGATCGCGAGCGCGTTGGCGACCACCTCCTGAACGTACGAGGCGCCCAGCGCGGTCGCGATATCGCGCGCACCCGAGCCGGTCACCGCAACGCGCAGCGACTCATGGGGAAAGCGCTCGGCGAGCTCGCCGAGCATGGCGCGCACGCTCGCTGTCTGACACGCCCCGTGGCGGCGATATCCCCACCACGCCTCGGTCATATCCTCGTGCATCGCGTAAACTTTGGTCGTCGTCGACCCTACGTCCAGTCCTACTAGCAACGCCATAATGCTCCGTCTCTCGCATTTTTCCCGCTAGAGATATACCACTCTACGTAATACAACAGACTGTTGTATTTAAACTCCGTATAAAAAGCGGCTGCCGAAACGCTTCAGCAGCCGCCGAATGCACCAACAGATTGTTCTGCGCGCTAGCACGTCGGGCAACGGAGCAGCACGGGCCCTCCGGTCATGCGCACCGCTCACGCCCGCGATGTCGCCGAGAGAGCTATCCACGCTTTGGGCTCCAACCAAGCAAGTCGCCCGCGCTCAGCAGATCCCTAAGCGAGCTACTCGCACTCAGGAGCCATAGCCTGCTCCAGGAGCTCGGCATGCTCCTCCTCGAAAACCGTCCCCACAGGGAAGGCACGACGGAAGACGAAGCGGGAAATCGGACCGGCTACCAAAAGGTTCCACGGCAGCGCCATCACAAAATTATGCGGGATGTTGATCATCCAGATCGCGGGCACGGAATACAGGTTCGCAAGGATGCCGCCGGGCATGTGCGTCAGACCCTCACAGGCACCGTACAGCGACATGATGATGACCATGGGAACGACCATGCAGGAGCTGACGGCGAGCGTCATGGCAAGCGGCGAACTCTTGCCCGGCGTGACCAGGAATTTAAAGGCGAAACCCTTGGCAAGGGGGCTGGCAACAAACCAGTCGCAGCACATGGCAAAAATGTAGGCAACGGGGAAGCCGAGCCACGCGGCGGCAACAACCTCGCCGTTGATGGCCCCATGCTGCAGGGCAACGTTGTAGATGCTCATCCAGAGCACCATGCAAAAGCACATGATAAAGGTGAACAGCAGGCTCTCTCGTTTGTTGATAGGCATAAAGGGCATTGTCCTTTCTGTGTTACGCCGCGGCACCACGCAACAAAAACGGGCGGGCAAGATGGAGCTGTTGGGACTTCATCTCGCCCGCCCGTGGTACGTGCGTCTGCGACTACTTATGTGGTGGAACTACCCTAACACGAACGGCGCGCGCTTCGTAAGCGTTGAGTTTATGGAGATGCAGGGCACCAATAATCCCCCCCCGACCCCATAAGTTGCGGTGGAATACGGACTGTTTTGACCCTTTAAGCAGCAATTCAGTCCCTATTTCACCGCAACTCATTTGGTGCAAAGTAACCTGTCCCCCTTGTACCAATTAGCTGGTGTGGCGCCAGCGAGGGTCGGTGAGCGTACGCGCCACACCCAGTCCAACGGGCAGAAACGCTACGATGAGCACTGCGCGCACAAACCAGCCGAGCATATTGACCGTGTCGAAGGTGCACATGTAATACATCGAGCGATACAGATACAAGCCCGGCACCATAATGACAATCGAAGGCACCGTGAGGGCGATGCGCGGGTAGGTGAGCTTGACTTCAGCCAAGCTTGCGAGCAGCCCCGATACCAGCGCGCCGATAAACGCTGCTGCCTCGGGAGGCATTCCCGTGCTGAGGCCCAGGAAGGGAATCATCGTCGGCGCATCGACAAGGGTCAGACGCAGGGTATTGGACACGGCGCCGATCAACCCAGCTGCCGCGGCCATCTTTACCGGGCTGTTGAACATCACCGAGAAGCCGAATACGCCAACGAAGCTCATCACCACGCGCAGGAGCGTAAGGGCAAGCGGCGAAAGGCCCAGTGGGGCAAAGTCGTCCGGCGCCAGGCCAACACACTCGGCAACCATCCAACCTACGAGGGTCGCCATCACAATAATCGATACGGCATATGAAAGGCGCTCGATACCGCTTCGCATGTCGAGCTTAGCGATGTCGAGGCCTGCCGTAATGAGTGGAAAGCCGGGAATCACAAAGAGCATGGCGCCGATATAGCCTTCTTGGTGCGACATTGCCCCCGGTATGACCTGGCCAAGGCCGAGCAATGCCAGCAGATACGAAACGCAAGCGAGCGCAACGCCGGTCGTCAGCGCGCTGAACTGACCAAGGCCTTGCTTGAGAATATGGGAGCGGGCAAAGTTGCCGACACCCGCGCCCACGAACGCGCAGGCCATCTCGATAGGGCCGCCGCCGAGCAAAAAAACGAAGGCGCCACAGGCGCAGGCCGCCGCAAGGCCCTGTTGCCAAGGCGCGTAATCAGGTTTTGAACTCTCAACGGTCTTGAGCATCTCGTGATACTCGTGCACCGTGAAGCGACGACCATAGGTCTCGATTTCCTTGAGGAAACTCTCCATCATCCAAATGCGATGGGTATTGACGCCCGTTGTGGGCAAGCTGACGACCTCATTAAAGCAGTGACCATCTTCGATGCAAGTACACTCAAACGACAGGAGACTTAAGTCAACGTGGATGGTGACACCGAGTACGGCGGCAACACGATTCATGGTATCGCGCACGCGCCAGGCACCCGTTCCGCTTGCCAGCATAAGCATGCCGGTGCGGCAGATGATGGATGATTTATCGGTGAGCGGCGCATCGACGGCAAGCTCATCGCCTGCCGTCACGATCTGGTGCCAGTCAGTTTTCATATGGAGCGCGCCGGCACGAACGCCGTGGTGCATGGGGGCTCTCGAAAGCAGCGAGTTAAGGCGCGAAGACTGTAGGGGCTCCACTGATTCACCCTCGTCCTCGTCGGGCTCTTCATCGACCAGATCAAATGAGTCAAGCGATGCCGGCTCGCGACGATCGATTAGCTCCTCATCCTCATCGTCAAAGTAATTGAACTGATCGAGCATGTCCTCTTCGATTGCACGCTCGCTCGCGTCGTCCATATAGACGCTCCCTTCCTGCCGACTAACCCCCATCCTAGGCAGCAACGGCTAAAGGAAACATAAAAGAGACGGCTGTCATGCGAGCCATGTGCACAATAGCCGTTGGGTAGTCGTTTAAGAACGTCCCCAATGACTACATCGATGTTCTAAGTGTCAACCAAGTCAACGCCGCAGATAGAGGACGGACAGCGAGCGACGTCCAGGGCGAACAAGTTGGCATGAAAAAGGCAAGGCATAGACCTTCTGGTCATGCCTTGCCTTTTGAATGACAAATTGTCGCCCTGGGCGTCGCGCAGCGTCGGCTGGTCCGCCGTTCGGTAGAACGGCGGAACCAATTAGTACATCTTTGCGCCGGCGGGGATGGAGGCGTCGAGCTGGATCAGGTTGAGGCGCTCCTCACCATCCTCCTCGTGGATGGCACTGATGAGCATGCCGCAGCTGGGGATGCCCATCATCTTGCGCGGAGGCAGGTTGGTGATGGCGAGCAAGGTCTTGCCGACCAGGTCCTCGGGCTCGTAATAAGCGTGAATACCGGAGAGGATGGTGCGGTCGGTACCGGTACCGTCGTCGAGCGTAAAGTTCAGCAGCTTCTTGGACTTCTTGACGGCCTCGCATGCCTTGACCTTCACAGCGCGGAAATCGCTCTTGGAGAAGGTATCAAAGTCGACGAACTCCTCAAACAGCGGCTCAACGGCGATCTTGGAGTAATCGAGCGTGGGCTTAAGCGACTTAACGAATGGGCTCGCGGCGTTGCCGGCCTCTGCAGCCTTGGCGGCAGCGGCACCGGACTGGAAACCCTTCTCGGGCTTCATGTGCGGGAACAGCAGGACGTCGCGGATAGAAGCCTGGTTAGTAAGCAGCATGACCACGCGGTCGATACCAATGCCAATGCCGCCCGCGGGAGGCATACCGTACTCGAGGGCGCGCACGTAGTCCTCGTCATACTCCATAGCCTCATCGTCGCCGCCGGCCTTCTCGGCCATCTGGGCAGCAAAGCGCTCAGCCTGGTCGACCGGGTCGTTGAGCTCGGAGAATGCGTTGGCGTACTCGTGGCCGGCGATGACCAGCTCAAAGCGGTGAGTCAAACGCGGGTCGTCCTCAAAACGCTTAGCGAGCGGGCTGACCTCGATGGGGTAATCGCACACGAAGGTCGGGTTGACGATGGTGTCCTCGCCCAGCTCATCGTAAATCTCGGCGATGATCTTGCCGGCAGTCCACTCGGGCTTGATCTCCAGGCCCTTCTCGCGCGCGGCGGCAGCAAGCTCCTCGACCGGCGTGTCGATGGTGACCTGCTTGCCGAGCACGTCGGAGACGATGTCGGTCATGGGACGGCTGGCCCACTCACCAGAAAGGTCGATGGTCTGGCCCTGGTACTCGATGACCTCGGGGTTGCCGATGGCCTTGTTAGCCGCCTTAATGACACCCTGGGCGAGCGCCTTCATGCCCTCGAGGTCTGAGAAGGCACGGTAGGCCTCCATCGTGGTGAACTCGGGGTTGTGGGTAAGGTCCATGCCCTCGTTACGGAAGATGCGGCCGATCTCGAACACGCGCTCAAAACCACCGACGATGCAGCGCTTGAGATGGAGCTCGGTGGCAATACGCAGGTAGCACTCCTGATCGAGCGCGTTGAAGTGGGTAATGAACGGCTTGGCGGTAGCGCCGCCCTGGATGGTCTGCAGGATGGGGGTCTCGACCTCCATGTAACCGTCGGACTCCATAAAGCGACGGAAGGTAGAGAGAATCTGCGAACGCTTACGGAAGGTCTCGCGAACGTCGTCGTTGGCGATCAGATCGACATAGCGCTGGCGATAGCGGGTCTCCTTGTCGGAAAGACCGTGGAACTTCTCGGGCAGCGGACGAACGGCCTTGGAAAGCAGGGTCGCGCTCTTAGGGGCAACGGAAAGCTGGCCGCGCTGGGTGCGCACGACCACGCCGGTCACGCCCAGGATGTCGCCCAGGTCGAGGGCCTTGAGCGTATTCCAGGCGGCCTCGTCCATGTCGTTGATGCGGCAGAACAGCTGAATCTCGGCAGTCGCATCGCGCACGACGATGAACATGATCTTGCCCTGACCGCGCTTGGCGACCACGCGGCCGGCGATCTTCACGACGTCCTCGGTGTCCTCGCCATCGGCAAGCTCGGCGTACTTAGCCTCGATATCGGCGACGTAGTCCTCAAGCTCAGAGTGCTCGGGATAGGGGTTCTGGCCCGCCTCGAACAGGGCGGCGCGCTTGGCCAGGCGGGTGGCGCGCTCGTCGTTGAGCGTCGATGCCTGATCGGCGGCGTTCTGGTTCTCTGCCATAAGTTAGCTCCTCAAACTAAAACGCTCCCCAGGATTCGGTCCCAGGGAGCGAAAACATACCTTTACGCGGGACCGTGGTCTAGCGTGCGATCTTGGCGATGGTGTAGACGCGAGTCTTGCCGGAAGGCGTAACGACCTCGACGGAGTCGCCCTCGCCGTGACCGATGATGGCATGGCCGACCGGAGACTCGTTGGAAATCTTGTGCTCGAGCGAGTTGGTCTCGGTGGTACCAACGAGCGTGACTTCCATGACCTCGCCGTTGGGATCAATCAGCGAAACGGTGGAACCGATGGAGACGGTCAGGTCGCCCGTGGTGGCAGCAACCTGAGCGTTGGCGAGGATGGCCTGGATCTCGGCAATACGAGCGGCGTTCTGGGCCTGCTTGTCCTTAGCGGCGTCGTACTCGGAGTTCTCCGAAAGGTCGCCGAACGCGCGGGCTTCCTTGATGTCCTCGACGATCTCCTTGGCGTAATCGCCCTCACGCCAAGCGAGCTCCTCGACGAGCTTCTGGCGGCCCTCAGCGGTCAGTACGATCTGGCTTGCGTCCATACGGATATCTCCCCAACTCTGATCAAACAATCAACTGTCAACAAAACGAAAAAGACCGGCTAGCCTGCGGGCAAGCCGGTCAGGTGCTCACCCCAAAGGGATGGGACTACTCTGCGTCCGCGTCGCTGTCCTCTGCCTGCTTCTTCTTGGCAGCAGCGAGCTTGGCCTCGAGCTCAGCGATCTCCTTGTCCTCCTCGGACTGCTCGACCACGACCTCCTCGGCCTGCTTGGTCTCGGCCTTATCGTCGCCCTCCATACCCTCACGGATATTCTTGACGGTAGAGCCGAGGGACTTGCCGAGCTTCGGCAGGTTCTTGGGCCCGAAGATAATCAGGACAACGACGAGAATAATGATGAGCTCAGGAGCCCTCAGTCCAAACATGTAGACCTCCACAATACAGCGAGACAAGCTCGAATGAGTATACCGCGGGTATCGCGGTATCACAACACTAGCTAAAAAAAGGGACCGCAAGAAGCGGTCCCTCCTCATGCTCTGGTCGGGTTGACTGGATTTGAACCAGCGACCCCTGCGTCCCGAACGCAGTGCTCTACCAAACTGAGCCACAACCCGTTAGCTCGACTATAGTAACAAAGATTTCCGTCGTGTGCTAGAGAAATTTTTACTTCTTTGGCACTTCGACGCAAACCGTGTTGGGAATGAGCTCCGTCGCGCAGGACCACCAGCCGTTTTGCTGGGCAGCGTCGGCAAGCCTTTCGGCCGTGGCGGCGGTGTCGCAAATGGCAAACGAGCAGGCACCCGATCCGCACACATCTACAGCAACGGTGCCGTCCTGTTTACGCAGCCAATCGAGAACCGTTTGAATCTGCGGCTCCATCTGTGCGGAAATGACACCCAGGTTGTTATGGATGAGCGCATATGCCGTCTCGGCATCACCGGCACGCAAGGCAGAAGCCATCGCGCCGGGCTTGTCCGCAGGCACCGCGGCCTCGTCAAAACGTCGATAGGCTTCAATTGTCGAAACACTTGCCTCGCGCGGCTTAACCAGCACAACGGGTGTCGCGGGTAGTGCGGGGTACTCGGTTGCCAGCACGTCTCCCCCACCTACGTAGAACGCAGGGCTCGCGTGCAAAAAGAACGGGACGTCAGCACCAATGCCGCGCGCGATGTCGTCGAGCGCGGGGTCGGTGCGATCAATTCCCCAGAGCTCCGCCAAGGCGACAATGACCGCGGCCGCATCCGTCGAGGGGCCGCCCAAGCCGGCACACAATGGAATGCGCTTCTCAATCGTCACGCAGATGTTTGCCTCGCGACCATAATGCTCGGCCATAGCAACCGCAGCCCGATACGCCGTATTCTTTTGCATGGGAAAATCTGATGCTGGAACCGTCTGGACAGTCAGCGCCTGCGCCGGCGTGACCGTCACGGTATCGGAAAGACCGACGGCTGCCATCAGGGAATCGACCCTGTGGTAGCCGCGGTCATCGCGCTCGGTATGAACCCCCAGGTAGAGGTTAATCTTTGCCGGCGCGGAAAGAGTCAGGGACCGATCGGTCACCGTTAGTGCTCCTCGAGCTGATTGCCGAGCGGGGTAAAGATATGCTCGCCGCTCTCAGGGTCGAACAGCTCGACCTGACCGGTGAGGACATCGATATACTGGTAGGACTGACGCGACTTGCGGCCGCGGCGCTCGTCAACCTCGACGATAAAGACGGCGGGGTGGACGCTCTTGATGGTGCCCATGCGCTCGACGACGCGGGTGCGGCCCATGTTGGCCTTAACCTTGACGCGATCGCCCACCATATCGGTCAGCTTCTCGTGGATGTCGTCGACGTGATTGACTTCCATCTCTTCCATGAACAGGGCCTCCAGAAGGTGCAATTCAAAAAGGGGATAATACCCCTAAGATAGACAAAACTCTAATACTATAGCACCCTGTTGTGGCCATACGCAAGTAGCTAAATAATCCCCGTCCCAAATACGTACCAGACGACAATCTCGCATGACCAGTTGTTACGCGGTTTGGTAAAACCGCGTAACCTAAAGGTTGTCGGTGTCCAAGACGATGGTGAATGGGCCGTCGTTGACCAGGTCGACCTTCATGTCGGCGCCAAAGATACCGTGCGCCACATGCTCAACGTCCTCGTGCACAAGCGTCAGGAAGTACTCGTAGAGCTCGTTGGCAACATCGGGTGCGCCGGCATCCGTAAACGACGGACGGCGACCGTGGCGGCAGTCGGCGAACAGCGTGAACTGCGACACCACGAGCACCTCGCCGTCGACATCGGCAAGCGCCAAGTTGGTCTTGCCGTTCTCGTCCTCGTTGATACGCAGCCCGCGGAGCTTGCCCCACAGCTTGTCGGCCTCGGCACGCGTATCGCCATGGCCCACACCCAGCAGCACCAGGTAGCCGCGTCCAATGCGGCCCACGCACTCGCCGTCGACCGTCACGCCGGCGTTGAGCACGCGCTGCACCACCGCACGCACGGTCTACTCCTCGCCCGTCAGCTTGGCGGACAGATGCTCGAGCGCGTGGAAACGATGGCTGATGGCGTTCTTCTCGTCAGCCGTCAGCTCGGCCATGGTCTTGCCCGGCGTGTCGACCGGCAGGAACAGCGGGTCGTAGCCAAAGCCGTGATCGCCGCGGCCCTCGTGCGCGATAACGCCCTCGCAGGCGCCCTCGCCATAGGTGACCAAACCGTCCGTGTCGATGAGCGCGACGACGCTCATAAAGCGCGCAGTGCGGTCCTCGTCGGCCACGCCCTCCAGATTCACGAGAAGCTTGGCGTTGTTGGCGGCATCGTCGCCGTGCACGCCCGCATAGCGCGCGCTATACACACCGGGCTCACCGTCCAGCGCGTCGACGACCAAGCCCGAATCGTCGGCAATGGCCATAAGGCCCGTCTCCTCAACCGCGGCTTGGGCCTTGATGATGGCGTTCTCCAAAAACGTCGTGCCGTTTTCCTCGGGATCCTCAAAATCACCCAGCTGGCCGAGCGCCACAAAGCGCACCTCGGGCATGACCTTGCCCAAAATGGCCTCGATCTCGGTGAGCTTATGGGCGTTGCCCGTTGCCACGACGATGGTCGCCGCCGGGTCGAGGGTGTCGATGTCAATCTTCTCAAGTGCCATGACTGGCCTCCTTGTCTCTATAGCAAGCCGCGTGAGGGGCGTTTGGGCACTTGACCCCTCCCCTCTCAGGCGATCGGACCTTTCAACGCAGCATTTCAGCAGATAAAACCTACCAAAATAAACCTGTCCCTTTTTGGCAGGTTAGGCGATGGCTTGGCGCTGAAGCTCGATGAGCTCGGCGACACCCTTGTCGCCCAGGTCAAGCAGGGCGTTGAGGCGTTTGCGGTCGAAGGGCGCCTGCTCGCCGGTGCCCTGGAGCTCGATCATCTCACCGGTATCGGTGGCGACGAGGTTCATGTCGACCTCGGCATGACTGTCCTCGGAATAATCGAGGTCAAGCAGCGTATTGCCGTCGACAACGCCCATGGAGATGGCAGCCACTTGGCCGGTAAGCGGGATGCGCTCGATCTTGCCCGCCTCGACCCACATGGCGAGGGCGTCGTGCAGCGCCACCCAGGCGCCGGTGATGCTCGCTGTACGCGTGCCGCCATCGGCCTGAATCACATCGCAGTCGACGGTGACGGTGCACTCGCCGAGCGCCTTCATGTTGACGACGGTACGCAGGCTGCGGCCAATGAGGCGCTCGATCTCCATGGAGCGACCCTTGCGGTTGGCGTGCTCGCGCTTGCAGCGCTTGCCGGTCGACGCCGGCAGCATGGCGTATTCCGCGGTCACCCAGCCGGCCTTAGCTCCCTTTCGCCAGCCCGGCACGCCCTCCTCGATAGTGGCGGCGCACAGCACGCGCGTGTCGCCGAACTCGGCCAAACACGAGCCGTGGGCGTGCTTCATGACGCCACGGGTGAGCTTAACGGTGCGCAACTCGTTGGCGGCGCGACCGTTGGCGCGGTTGACCTGCATGTACTCCATAGAAATATCCTTTCGGCAAAATATGTGGCGAAGGCTTTGGCGGCTGCCTCGCATCTATTTCAGCTCATCGATATCGATATGTTCGATGCTCTTGAGCGGCTGACCAAAGATAAAGCTGCCCGCCACCGCAAACTCGGCAATGTTATCGGCCGTCGTGGCAAAACGATGCTGCGGCTCGGCGGCGTCGCCCGCCAGCTGCTCGCGGCGCGTGAGGATATCGGTCAGCTCGCGTGTGGTCTCCTCGGCGGAACTCACGACGCGCACCCCAGGCCCCAGCGCATGGCGAATAGGTCCCACGAGCAGCGGGAAATGCGTGCAGCCGAGTACCACGGTATCGATGCCACGATCGTGCAGCGGCTCGACTGTGGCGCCAACCAGCGCGCGAACGGCTGGCGTATCAAAAATATCCTCGTTCTCGAGCCACTGCTCCTGCAGATGCGCGCCCGAGGCGAGCTCGTGCTCGACGACCTCGACAAAGCTCGAAGCCGGGCAGCCATACACATCGACACCAGCATCCAAATCCTGGATGGCGCGCGTGTAGGCGCCCGAGCGAATGGTGAGGTTGGTGGCGAGCACGCCCACGCGACGCGTACGCGTGCTGTTGATGGCGGCGCGCGCGCCCGGGGCGATCACGCCGATCACGGGAACGTCGAGCACTTGCTGAGCCAAACGCAAGGCCGCGGCGGTCGCCGTGTTGCAGGCGATGACCATGATCTTAACGTCGTGCCTCGATAGCCAGCGGCCCGCCTGCAGCGCAAACGAGCGAACCTCGTCCTCGGTGCGGGTGCCATAAGGGCAGCGCTTAGTGTCACCGAAATAGTAGACGGACTCGTGCGGAAGTGCCGTTGCGATCGCGCGCGCGACCGTCAAGCCGCCCAGGCCCGAGTCGAACACGCCGATCGGACGCGTGTCCCCGGCCATATTATCGATATCGGACATTACCTCACCAGATTCTCTCTCGAAAAATGCGACCAATCGTGATGCGTCGCGCTACGAACGGGCTGCGACCAGCAGCTCGGCCGTTGCCACCCAACCGTCGACAATCTTGCCGCGCGTAATATAGGCATTGTCGCAGGCGTCCAAGAACTCCGGGGCACCGGCGCTCGTCAGGCCATTCTCGACCAGGCAGAACGTGCCCACGTGATCGGCCATGTAGAAGTCGGACTCGGAATCGCCGAGCGCGAGCGTCTCCTCGCGCTCGATCCCTAGGTGCTCGCAGAAGCGCGCAATGGCGACGCCTTTGTTGAGGCCCGCGGGGTTGATGTTGAATGCGCGACCGTCCTCGACGCGATCGAGCTCGAGCGTCGTCGGCTTGGACAGATGCGTCAGGTGACCGTTGCAGGCCCACACCAGGCCGCAGCCGGCCTCGTCCAGGATGGCCTGAACCTCATCGTCGGGCACATCGCCGCGCATGCCGACGGTGACCTCACGGTACTTGTAGCCGGTCGACATGTCGTTGTGATACTCGATCTTGTGCGGCCAGCGGGCAAGGATCTTCTCGCACACGCCGGTCTGCTCGATCACCTGGTGCGGCGTGAGGCCGCAAGAGGGGTCGTAGGGCATGTCGCCGGTCAGATACTCCCAATCGTTGGCTTTGAGGTCGTACATGACCAGGCCGCCCATCTCGCCGATGTAGGAGTTGAGACCGAGCACGCGCGCGTCCTCGTGGATCATGGTACGGTTGCGGCCAGAGGTGGGAACCACCTGAATACCAGCGCGAGCGAGCGCCACGACGGCCTCGACGAGTTTGGTCGAGGGGTTGCCGTCGTTGTCGCGCAGCACGCACGAGCCGGGTGCAAGCATCGTGGCATCCAGGTCGGTAAAGACGTACTTGACCTTGGCCAAGCGCTCGCGCATCTCGCCCGAAAGCTCAGCGACGGTCGGCAGGGTATTGTGGGACATGGTTACTCCGTTTACGTAGAAGGGTTTGGACTTGGACGGCATGTTTTGATTGAGGGAACACGCTTATGGCGACAGCGCACTCAGGACGCCGCCGCCATCATGGTTCATTAGTCAAACTGGGTAACATCGATCAGGCGATTGGCCAGCGAAAGGTCGCTCTCGATGGGCACGAACTCGTCGCCCACGTGCATGAGTTCCTCGTCACCCTTTGCCAGCAGCAAGACAATGGTGGGAGCATCGGGGTTGATGTACTCCTCGCGCGCCGCCTTGAACGCCGCATGCACAGCGGCTTCGCGATCGAGGATGATCTTGTTCGGCGTATCGTCGGGAACATGCTCGGCAAGCTCGCGACAGACCTTCATCGGGTCCTCGTGAGCCGGGTCCTCATTGGCAAAGATCATCAGGTCGGAATATGGTGCGGCCTCGCGCGGAAGCTGCTCGCGGCGCTCCTGCGCCTTGCCGCCGGCAGCGCCAAACAGCGCAATGACGGGGCTGGCGGGAAACGCGCGCTTCACCGACGAGAAAAGCGAACGGAACGAAAGCTGGTTGTGCGCATAGTCGACGACGCAGATCACGCGGCCGTCCTTCGACTCCACGACCTCCATACGGCCCGGCACACGCAGTTTGGAGAGGCCCTTCTTGATAGCATCGATACCGATGCCGATCTCGCGCGCAGCGGCGATAGCGACCAGCGCGTTCTCCACGTTAAAGTCTCCCGCGATACCCAACAGGACCTTCTCCCCCGCCTCGGACTCGTCGGCACACAGGCCATGCAAGTTGAACTCGATGCTAAAGCCGACCATGCGTACGTCGCTCGCCCACAGGCTTGCCTCGGGATGCTCGACGCCAACGGTCACCAAGCGCTCGGCCGTCGACGCTGCCTCCAGCACACGGTCGACCTCTTCGGTGCCCAGATTCACCACGGCGGTCTTTGCCTGGTCAAAGATCCTGAGTTTGCTCTCAAAATAATCCTCAAACGTGGGGTGTTCGATCGGCGAGATGTGGTCGCGGCCGATGTTGAGGAAGCACGCCACGTCAAACGGCAGATTCTCGACGCGTTGGTACTTGAGCGCCTGGCTCGAGACCTCCATGACCATGGACTGGCGACCGGACGTGCGGCAGTTGGCGATATGGTGCCAGATCTCGGGGGCCTCGGGCGTAGTATTGGTGCTCTCGTAGCACTCGATGCCATCGTCGGTACTCACCGAGCCGATCATGCCGCAGGACTCGCCCGCCGCTTTGATAATCGACTGGAGCATAAAAGCGGCCGTGGTCTTTCCCTTGGTGCCGGTGATGCCCACGATCTTGACGTCGTGGTCGGGACGGTCGTAGACCTCCGGCGGCAACAGGGCCATGGCCGTGCGAACACTATCAACAACCAGCATCGCAGCACCGCTCTCCTGCGCCAGCGGCTCCAGAGACTCGACCAGCGACTCCTCGCACACAAATGCGACGGCGCCCGCATCGAGCGCCATGCTCAAAAACGCAGGTCTAAAGGCAGCACCTTTGCAAAAGAATACGTCACCTGCCGAGACCGCGCGCGAATCAAACGAGCAACCGGTCACGGCACGCTCGTCAACCTGCTCTGATGCGCGCAGCTCGCCGCACACATCGAGCAGCTTGGCAAGCGTATCGACCGTGGTCACGGTCGCGGAATCCGAATGGTGCATCTTTCACCTTTCTCAGCCATTTGGCAGGGACGGTTTTCATAGTAACTGAAACGTGCTCGCGCAAAAACGGCTCCCGGAGGAGCCGTTACGCGCAGGCGTTCGTAAGCCGAGGCTAGGCAGCCTGAACAGAAGGCTGGCCCTCGTCGATAAAGAAGCGCTTGTACCACACTAGGAACACGAGCGGCGTATAGATCTTGCGCTGGAAATCGCCCTTGCCCGCAAAGTGCAGATCGAGCAGGTGCATGAGCTCGTCGGTATTGAAGAACTCGCTTGCCCACGGCGCGGTGAAGTACTCCTTGACATAGTCGTACCACTTTTGCTCGCGCAGCCAGTAGACAATCGGCACCGGGAAGCCCACCTTGGGACGGGTGGCCCACTCATCGGGCAGCGACTTGTTGGCAGCGTGGCGGAGTACCTGTTTGTTGCCGTTCTCGTTGATGCGGTAGCGGTCGGGAATGTGCTCGGCGAACTCCATGACTTTGCGGTCCAGGAAGGGCACGCGCAGCTCCAGTGAGTGTGCCATGCACATCTTGTCGGCCTTGAGCAGAATGTCGCCCGGGAGCCACATGTTCATGTCCAGGTACTGCTTCTTGACCAGCTCGGGCTGACCCTTCACGCGCGCATAGATGGGAGCGGCAAGCTCGAAGGCGCCATCGCCGGTGTTGTACTCGGGCTTGAGCACGCCGTCGACCTCGCGCTCCGGCCATACCAGAGCCTGTCCCAGGAACGACTTCTCAGGGATCTCGGCACCCTTGACCAGGAAGTTATGTCCCTTGAAGTACGGCATATGCAACGCCAGGTTACCGAGCGCGCGACGGATGGGCAGCGGCACCATCTTTTTGTACTTGCGGACCGGGACCGTATCCTCGTAGTAGGCGTAGCCGCCAAAGAGTTCGTCGGCGCCTTCGCCCGAAAGCACCACGGTGACGTCCTTGCGGGCCATCTCGGCCAAGAACCACAGCGGCACGGAAGACAGGTTGGACTGCGGCTCGTCCATGTGATACTGGATGTCCTCGAGCGCACCGAAGAACTCGTCGGCGGTAATCATCTTGCGAACGTTTTCGACGCCGAGCTTATCGGAAAGCTCCTTGGCGTAGTTGGTCTCGTTGAAGTTCTTGTAGTCAAAGCCCACCGAGAAGGTCTTGTCGGGCATGAGGCAAGCGGCGATGTAGCTGGAGTCGACGCCACCGGAGAGGAACGACGCGACCTTGACGTCGGCGATGCGATGGGCCTCGACGCTCTCGTGCACGACCTCGTCCAGCTCGTCGACGTACTCCTCGAACGGCTTCTCGACGGCAGAGTAATCGCAATCCCAGTAGCGCTCGATGTTCATCTTGCCGGTCGGGATATCGACGGTAAAGTAGTGCGCCGGCGGCAGCTTGTAGACACCCTCGAAGAAGGTCTCCTCGGTTGCCGAATACTGCAGCGTCATGTACGGACGCAGGGCCTTTTTGTTGACCGCCTTGTGGAAGTGCGGGTAGTCCAGGAAGCTCTTGATCTCGGAACCAAAGAGCACGCCCGGAGCGCCGTCGCCCGCATCGGCCATGGGATAGTAGTAAAGGGGCTTGATGCCAAAGATGTCGCGGGCGCCAAAAAGCTTGTTCTTCTTTTTGTCCCAGATGACGAAGGCGTACATACCGCGCAGGCGATCGAGGACGGCCTCGCCCCACTCCTCGTAGCCGTGCAGGAGGCTCTCGGTGTCGGCGCCGCAATGGAACTTGTAGCCCTTGGCTTCGAGCTCGGAACGGAGTTCTTGGAAGTTGTAGATCTCACCGTTGAAGACAATGACGACGCTACCGTCCTCGTTGGCCATAGGTTGGGCGCCGGCCTCGGTCAGGTCGAGGATCGACAGGCGGCGGAAGCCGAGGGCAACGCGGCCGTCGATAAACTGACCGCCCATGTCGGGACCGCGATGGACGATGCGGTCCATCATCTTGGTGAGCACCTCGGATTGGTTATCCGTCCCACCGACAAAACCGACAAAACCGCACATATACTATCCCCTCTGCTGTTGCTGGGCATCAAATCGAATCAGTAGCTTTTGAGTATACCCGAGGGCGTAAAGAGGGGCGGAATGTTCAGGCAATCTCAACTGAATCAGCTCCGCTGTGACACGCGCGAGTTACCTTTAATGGATATGAGGTGAATGAGGCGATTGTTTTGCTATACTCTCTCCGCACGGGCGATTGGCGCAACGGTTAGCGCAGGTGCTTTACACGCACAAGGCTGGGGGTTCGAATCCCTCATCGCCCACCATTGAATTGGAAACGGTCCTCGAAAGGGGACCGTTTTTGTTTGGGCCCATTTCATGGGATTCGAACCCGCAAGGGTGCGGAGCTGAGGAAACGCGAAGCGTTTTCCAGCGCAGCACGCGAGGAGCGAAGCGACGAAGCGGATGCGGGCGGCGGAGCCGCACGCGGACATCCCTCATCGCCCACCACTGATTTGATAGGCTCCCAGCAATGGGAGCCTTTCTTTTTTGTGCCCGGCGCATGGGATTCGAACCCGCCAGCACGTCTGTCACAAAGGCTGTGGCCAAAAAATGGCAAAAATGAGTACTGTTACTAATTTTGTAGCAGCGATTTTTGGGTTTCACTGGGTAAATCTAGCCCTGAATCAGCGATTTGAAGCCTTTGCTAGCTGTTTTCCCATTAACATAACTGAACATGTGTGGTCTAACTAATCCTAGATAGTCGGTTTCATATGAGATTCAACTGGTAACAGTACTCATATTTGATGTTTTTTGACCAGCAGGTCTCCCTGCCTTAGCAAATCTAAGGCAAAACGGGCTCCAGACCGCTGAATCATGCCGCGTAGGGCACTTCCGCAGTCCGGAACCCGGTCCAAATTGAATTATCGCACCGCGTTAGCCCAAGACACCCGACAGGATCTCGATCAGGCTGTCCACGTCGGCTTCCTCGCAGACGAGCGGCGGCAAGAAACGCAGCGTATGGGCACCCGTAGCGTTAATCACGACACCGGCGGCCAGCGCGCGGGCAACAATATCATGCGCATCGCCCGCAGCGTCATCCAAGTCGCATCCGAGCATCAGGCCGCGGCCACGAACCTCAACCACGTGCGGGAGCTTGGCGAGCTTTGCCTCCATATAGGCGCCCACCTTGGCAGCATGCTCGGCATAATCGCCACGCACAAGCGCGGAGAGCGTCGCGGCACACGCCGCGATGGGCAAGCAGCTACCGCCAAAGGTCGAGCCATGGTCGCCCGGCTTAAACACGTCGGCAATCTCCTTCTTTGCCACGACGGCACCCATGGGCACGCCGTCGGCAATGCCCTTGGCAAGGCTCATGATGTCGGGCTCCACGTCATAGGTTTGGAACGCAAATGGCTTGCCGGAGCGGAAGATGCCGCACTGGACCTCGTCGGCGATAAGCACGGCGCCCACTTCGTGTGCCAGGTCGCGCGCTGCCGCCATAAACTCCTCGGTCATAGGGTGCACGCCACTCTCACCCTGGATCGGTTCGAGCATTACAGCGCATATTTCACTGCCCAGCTGCTTAAAGATCGCACGCAGTTCATCGACATCGTTGGGCGTGCAGGCCACAAAGCCACCCGGCAGCGGGCGGAAGCTGTCCTGCAGCCAATCCTGCATGGTGGCGGCAATGGTCTCGAGCGTACGGCCGTGGAAGCCGCCGCGCATGCACACGATGGTGTTGCCGCCATTACCGGCACGCTTGGCGTACAGGCGCGCGAGCTTCATCGAGCCCTCGTTGGCCTCGGCGCCAGAGTTGGCAAAGAAGGTCTCCCAAACCTGCTCATCCGCAGCCGGGGCACCAAGAGCAGCTGCCGTGGTCTCATCGCCGGCGGCAATGGCATCGGCAAGCACGCGCGCACCATCTACGTCGTCGTTAGCAAGCTTGGACAGCAGCGCCGCGACCTGTCCGCGCTGCTCAATGTAGAAGTAATTGGAGACATGCATGAGCTTTTTGGTCTGTGCCTCGAGCGCCGAGAGCACAGCCGGGTCGCCATGACCTAGGCTGCACACGCCGATGCCGGCAAGAAAGTCGAGGTACTCACGGCCATCGTCGCCGGTGAGCTTCATGCCGTGACCCTCGACAAACTCGACCGGAGAGCGGCCAAAGGTATGCATAACGTAATGGGATTCAAGCGATTGCTGAGCTGCAAGTGACATGAGATGCCTTTCGTTGGGCGCCAGACGGCGCGGGGCTATGGGTGCAGGAATGGGGCGGCTGAGGGTCAGCTAGACCGTCTGAAGCTTCTCGACCTCGTCAAGGTTCTCGGTCAGACGCGCAGCAAACGTCGAAAGCGGATGCGGATGCGTATCGAACTCGTAAGCCGTCTCGGTGGAATGGATCACGGTGCCGACGCCGGCATCGGTCAGCAGCTCCAGGAGCAGCGAATGCGGCGTAGTACCGTTAATGATGTGGGCACGAAATACGCCGCCGGTAAGCGCATCGACGGCCGCACGCAGCTTGGGAATCATGCCCTTATCGACCTCGCCGCCGTAGAGCATTTCGTTAACCTCGTCGAGCGTTAGGTTGGAGATAAGCGAGTCCTTGTCGCTAAAGTCCTTGTACAGGCCATCGACATCGGTCAAAAAGATCGCCTTATGCGCGTGGAGCGCCGCGGCAACGGCACCGGCGGCGGTGTCGGCGTTGATGTTGAAGAAACCGCCGTCCTCCCCCGCCGCGACGGTAGCGATGACGGGGATGTACTCGCTATCGAGCAGGCGCTCGATATAGTCGGTGTTGACGTGCGTGACCTTGCCTACGCGGCCGAGCTCTGGGTCGAGTGGCTCGGCGATAAGGGTGCCGGCGTCGCTGCCGGACACGCCCACGGCCAGGTTGCCGTGGTGGTTGAGCGCCGCGACCAGCTCCTGATTGACCTTGCCGCCCAGTACCTCGCGCACGATGTCCATGGTGGCAGGCGTAGTCACGCGCTGGCCGTTCTTAAACTCGACGGGGATGTCGTAGTGGCTGAGCGCCTCGTTGATAGCCTTGCCGCCGCCGTGCACGATGACGGGACGCATACCGATGATCTTGAGCAAAACGATGTCGCTCATCACGTCGCGGCGCAGCTGCTCATCAACCATGGCGGCTCCGCCATATTTGATAACAACCGTCTTGCCGGTCAGGTTCTTAATCCACGGCAGCGCTTCGAACAGCAGCTGCGCGGTTGCTTCGTTGGATTCGCTCGAACGACAATCGCGTGCGAATTTCATAATCTGCCTCGTCTTTCGTATCGTTATCGCGCCGTACTCCGCCGTCCGCAATCGCGGCAAGATGCGCAGCATGCCTGGAATCTAGGAACGGTAGTCGCCGTTGATGGAGATGTATTCATGCGTGAGGTCGCAGGTCCACACAGTCGTTGCCGCGTCGCCTGCGCCCAGGTCGGCCGAGATCACGATCTCGGGCGCCTCGAAACGTCGTAGAGCCTCGTCCTCGTCAAAGGGAACAGTCAGACCGTCGCGACAGACAGGCATGCCCATCATGTCGATGGAAACGTCTTCCTGATTAAACTTCACGCCGCACTTGCCAAGCGCCATAGCAACGCGACCCCAGTTGCAGTCGTGGCCGGCGATGCAGGTCTTAACGAGCGGCGAGTTGGCAACGGCACGGGCGGCGATATCGGCTTCCTCGTCGTTCACGGCGCCGGTAACGTTGACCGTAACAAGCTTGGATGCGCCCTCACCATCGGCGGCGATATTGCGCGCCAGGCTCTCACACACCTCGTGCACGGCAAAAGCGAGCTCGTCGAAGGCGGCAGCGCCCTCAGCGATAGGCTCCGCATCCGCGGCGGCAGCGCCGGAGGCCAACATGATACAGGTGTCGTTGGTCGAGGTATCGGAGTCGACCGTTACCTTATTGAAGGTCTGCTTGACGGTCGAGAGCAGCAGGGCGTGAAGTGCCGCAGGCTCAACGGGAGCATCGGTGGTGATGACCGCGATCATGGTGGCCATGTTGGGCATGATCATGCCCGAGCCCTTGCACATGCCGCCCACCGTGTAGGCATTGCCCGCATGACCCCCGGCCTCGCTCACGTAGGACACGGCATACTCCTTGGAGTGCGTGTCGGTCGTCATGATGGCACGGGCGGCATCGGCGCCGCCGTGAGCGGAAAGAGCCTCGTAGGCTGCCGGAATAGCCGTCTCGAACGTATCGATCGGCAGGATCTGGCCGATCACGCCCGTGGAGGCGACCAAGACCTGCTGGGGCTCGCAGCCGATAACCTGCGAGGCAATGTTGCAGGTCTCGCGAGCGCAGGCAAGGCCGGTCTCGCCCGTAGCGGCATTGGCGTTGCCGGAGTTGACAGAAACGCCGGCAATGATGCCGTAGCCCTTGTCAGCGCCGCCCAGGTTGGCGCGGCTCACCTGCACGGGGGCCGCACAAAAACGGTTGGTCGTAAACACGCCCGCGCCGGCGCAGGGCTTATCGGGTACGACGAGCGCATAGTCCAGACGCTCGGGGTTCTTGCGAAAACCAGCGTGAATGCCTGCGGCCTTAAAGCCAGCCGCGGCCGTAACGCCGCCGTCGACGGCACGGATCTTCATATCGATGTGCTCTGCATCCATCGTCTCTGTAACTCCTTAATGTGTAACAAAAAACGGACATCGGTTGGCGCGCCATGCCGGTCGTAATCTCTAAACCAGCGTAAAGGTGACGCCCCGCTCGATGCCCGACTACCAAATCGTTAACAATCGAATGTGCTATACCGGGCACGCCACTGTGGGCAGGCCTCGTCGCTCGTCAAAGCCAAAGACAATGTTGGCGCACTGGACCGCCTGGCCCGCAGCGCCCTTGCACAGGTTGTCGATAGCGCCCGTTGCGACCAGCACGCCGGCACGCTTGTTGAGCGCAAGGCCGATCTGAGCGGCATTGGTACCGACGACCGAGGCCGTCTTGGGCTGTTGGCCGGCATCGAGCACGCGCACAAAGGTGCGGCCGGCATAGAACTGCTGGTAGTACGTAACGACGTCCTCGAGGGTCAAGGTGTCGATAACCTGCGGTGCAAGCGGCATCGTCACCGTGGAAAGCAGGCCGCGCTTGAGCGGTGCCAGGTGCGGAGTAAAGACGATGCGGCCGGCAAGGCCCAAAATCTGCTCGATCTCGGGCGTATGACGATGCTTGCCCACGCCGTAGGCCTCCAAGTTTTCGTCTGCACTGCAAAAGTGGGTGCGGGCGTTGCAGGACTTGCCGGCGCCCGTCACACCGCTGATGGCGTCGACGATCACGGGGCCGCTCTGGGCAACCCAATCGGCACGCACGGCCGGCGCGGCGGCAAGGCTCGTCGCCGTCGGATAACAACCGGCGCAGGCGACAAGCACGGGCTTACCGGCGGCGTAGCTGGACGCAGCGGTTTGTAGGTCTTGGCCGAACAGCTCGGGCAAACCGAAAGCGCGCGTCTTGAGCAGCTCGGGGCTCGTGTGCTCGGCGGCATACCAGACCTCAAAAACGGAGGCATCGCTCAGACGATAGTCGGCCGAAAGGTCGAAGCAGGAGACGCCAGCGGCAAGCAGCGCGGGCACCTGAGCCATGGCGGCAGTGTGCGGCACGGCCAAAAAGACGGCGTCGCAGGTCTTGAGCTCGGGATTGTCATGTGTGGTGAATGCCAGGTCGCTCACGCCGGCAAAGCTCGGATACACCGCAGACAGCGGCTGGCCAGCATCGGCATTGGACGTAATGGCGACAAGTTCAAACTCGGGATGACCGAGCACGAGGCGAATGAGCTCGGCACCAGCGTATCCCGCCGCGCCGACGATTCCAACCTTGAGGGACATATCTAACTCCTTGTCTGCGGTTTATGCACCAATGCGCATCCTGCAGCCGTCGTTATGAAGTAGGTTGAAACTTTAGCACCAAAAGATGCATATATACGCAAATCTTTTGCATATTCATGCATTGAAACAAACCAGACACATTCACTCGTAAAAATTGACAAAAAGAAACGGGGCGCAAAATGCCTGACACGCCCGGTGGCGTCACGGCATTTTGAGCCCCGCCGTATGCGGAGATTTATGGTTTGAATCCGAAAGGTGGTTTTCGAATTTCTAGAGCTCGACCGGCACCCATTTGTCGTGATTGCAGATAAAAGCCTCGGGATCCTCGACGCTAAAGAAGACGAGCGCGGGGTCGTTAGGCCCCTCATAGTGCTCGCCCAGGCGCTCAAGATGCTTCCAACCGGCCTCGCGCATTTCACTCGAAGCCCGGTCTTCCAGCCCCGCACGCCCGCGCAGGATCAACCAACCATGGCCCGGCCACCAACTCGTGGCCTCAAAGCGCTGGTTTTGCAGAAGCTCTTGCCACACATCTTTGGTGCGCGCCGTCACAAACCACAGCTTGCCGTCCTGAATCTGTGCAAACGAGAACGGACGCACATGTGGCTGCCCGTCCACGCTTGTCGCCAGATACCACGCCGGCACCGACGTCAAATACTCCAACACCGTATTCAATCCGTCCACGTTTCCTCCTGTACTAGCCAGTTTGAGAGCCTGGTTTGTGTGAGCTAGAGCTCCAGGCGCTCCTCGCTGCCGTCGATATCACAAAAGCGCGCGGCAATGTTGCGGACCGAAAAGAAAGCAAGGCGGCCGTCGTTGACGCTCTCGTGTTCCTCACCGATGCCCACCATGTGCTTAAAACCCGCTTGACGCACCTTGTCGCTCGCAACTGCGTCGTCCTCAAGTGCGGCCTCGCCGGTCAACACGATCCAGCACTCCCCCGGCTTCCAGCCCGAGAGTTCAAACTTGGGATTCGCACTCAGCTCCGCCCACACATCCTTGTCGCGCGATGTGCAAAACCACAGCTTACCGTCATCGACCATGGCAAACGAAAACGGCCTCACGCGAGGCTGATGCCCGTCGGCCACATCGGTCGTGGCCAGATACCACGCCGGAATGCGCCTGAGATATGAACAGGCGCGCTCAAGCTGAGCCGTGCGGTCGTTGTCGGTCATAGGGACCCCTTTCTTGCGCTCGAATCGCGCCTAAACAAGTTGAAGGTTGATGACGATGACGCAGATGAGCAGCAACGCCGTCACCACCGCCGCCAACGCATCGCTGCGGCCAAATGCAAGCGCATGCAGACGTGTGCGGCCCTGCTCGCCATGATAGCAACGGGCATCCATGGCGGCTGAAAGCGTCTCGGCATGACGGAACACGCCCGTGAACAGCGGAATCGCCACACTGCCGAGCATACGCACGCCGCCGAGCGGGCCTCCCGTCACGCGCGCACCGCGGCTCGCTTGCGCATCGGCCGTCTGCTTCATCTCGGTGGCAAACTGCGGCATAAAGCGCAGCGCGATACCCATAATCATACCGAGCTCGTGCGCAGGGAGCCCCACGCGCGCAAATGGTGCGAGCAGACGTTCAAAGCCCGCGGTGAGGTCGAGTGTCGGCGTGGTGAGTGTAATGGCGCTCATGCCGGCCATCATCAAGCTCAGGCGGCACGCCATAAAGGCGGCGGAATGCAGCGAACCCTCGCTTATCCGCAAAAAGCCAAGCTGCCACAGAATGCGCCCACTCTGGTCGGAAAACAGGTTGAGCACTGCGACCACCACAACAATCGCCAGCAATGGTGCCATCGATGATAGGACCCGGCGCAACGGCACCCGGGACACGGTATAGATCAGGACAACGAAGATTGCGACCGGGGCCAGTCCGCGGAAGCTGCTGACTGTGAGCGTCGTGATCAGAAACACAAAGCCCAAGAGCAACTTAGTTCGCGGGTCCAGGCGGTGGATCGCACTATCGCCGGGATAGTAGCTACCAAACGAAAACGCCTCCATTAGCAGCCCTCCTCTCGCGCGACCGTCTTGGATTTAGCAATGTCCGCGACGTTAGAAGGACCGCCCGAGCGACCGATTAGCAGGTCCACCAACTCGTCTGCCAGCGACTCAACCGTATAGAGGCCGTCAAAGCGCAGCGGCACGCCTGCCTTCGCAAGCGCCAGCGCCATGCGCTGGGCAGCGGGAACACCCAAGCCGATTGATTTAAGCTCATCCGCATGCGCAAAAACCTGAGCGGGCGTGCCCTCGGCAAACACCGCGCCTTCGTTCATTACGACGATGCGGTCACAGCAATTGGCCAGGTCATCCATACTATGTGAAACCATGACAACGGTCAGGCCATCGAGGTGAAGTCGATCGATAAGCTCAAGGAAATCCCTGCGCGCCGCCGGATCGAGCCCCGCCATGGGCTCATCGAGCACCAGGACTTCGGGCTCCATGGCGAGCACGCCGGCGAATGCCACACGCCGTTGCTGACCGCCCGAAAGCTCAAAGGGACTCTTGTCGCCTATCGCGGCGAGGTCGAGGCCCACGCGCGTAAGCGATGATGCGACACGGCGCGCAACCTCGTCTTGCGGCAGACCAAGGTTGCGCGGGCCAAACGCCACGTCCTGCGCCACGGTCTCAGCAAATAGCTGGCGCTCGGGATATTGAAACACCACGCCGACCTTGGCCTTAACCGCGGCGGCGTCTTTCTTGTTTGACAGATCGAGCCCCAGCGCGCAAACGCTTCCCTCCTGGGGGCGAATCAAACCGTTGAAATGCTGGACCAGCGTCGACTTACCCGAACCGGTATGACCTGCCAAGCCCAGGAACTCGCCGCGACGCACCGTCAGCGATACATCACGCAGTGCCCACGGGCTGCTGGGGTCGTTTCCCCAGAGAGCCTGTTTGTTCGATTTGCCCGCAGTGGCCGAGCGCTTATGCCAGCGGCGGCGCTCGCGCGGACTGAGCGAATAACTGTACGAAACACGGGCTAGCTCGATGACGGGCTCCGACGCGTTGTCCTCGTTGTCTACCGGAACAGTGCCGTCAGCGATTTCCAACTGGGATACGGAAGACTGCCCCGCGATGTCTGCCCCACTTCGCTCGGCATAAGTCTGCGCAACCTCGGCGACCATATCCACCTCGCGCACCTGCGCGTGAACGGGCACGCCCTTCGCACGAAGCGCCATGCCCAAACGGCACGACGCCGGCATATCTAGGTTGAGCTCCGCGAGCTCATCTGCCCGCGTCAGAATCTCCTCGGGCGTGCCCAACATGGCAACTCGTCCCGCCTGAAACACCGCGATGCGATCTGCCTCGGCGGCTTCTTCCATAAAGTGCGTAATCATCACGATGGTCATGCCGCGATCGTGCAACGCGCGGCAAGCCTTCATGAGACCCTTGCGTCCACGCGGATCGAGCATCGAGGAGGCCTCGTCCAATATGAGCACGCGCGGTTCCATGGCAAGCACGCCGGCAAGCGCCACGCGCTGCTTTTGGCCGCCCGAAAGCGCATGGGTCTCGTGGCGCTCAAAGCCCACCAGGCCCACGCCCTTCAGCGCCTCGCGCACGCGCTGCGCAATTTGCGCCGATGGCACGCCAAGGTTTTCGGGACCGAACGCAACGTCATCTTCGACAAGCGTTGCCACCAGCTGGTCGTCGGGATTCTGGAATACCATGCCCGCGGTCGAACGAATGTCGTAGACCAGCTCGGGGTCGGACGCATCCATGCCGTTGATGCGTACCGTGCCCGCATCGGGTTGCAACAGCGCATTCAGATGCTTGGCAAACGTCGACTTGCCCGACCCATTGCCACCGAGGATGCAGAAAAACTCACCGTCCTCGATGTTCAGATCGACACCGTCGAGTGCCGACACGGCACCGTCATAGCTAAAGGAAACGCCCCGACACTCAATCATGCGCGGCCTTTGACCTGGTCCTTTTTAGGCGTGATGAGGTTGGAGACTGCTTTATACACCGCCAGCGTCAACACCGAGTTAAGCACGGTCTTGATAAGGTTGAACGGCAGTACGGCAGGAATCATGAGCGGGGCGATCGCATCGACCGAGCCATACCAGAACCATACGCCAATGGTAAGGTTAGCGACCATAGACAGCGCCGTAGCGGCAATGACACCGAACACTAGGCCAATCACGGCACCCTTATAGGTATGCATCTTCTGGTACACGATAGCCGCGGGCAGAATGTAGCCCAGCGTAGCCACCAGGTTCATAAGTGCGCCGACCCAATCGCCCGTGGTAAGCGCATGGATAACAATCGCCATAGCGGCAACAGCAGTACCAGCGCCAGGACCATACGCAAAACCGCACACCATCGCCGGCACCAGCGACGGGTCATACGTCAAAAACGGCGCCGAAGGAAGGATGGGCAGCTGCACATACATAAACAGGGCGCCCAAGGCGCACATCAGCGCCATGGTAACGAGCTGTTTGGTGCTCCACCTATTCGTGTTCTCAAAATGGATATGCTGCGACTGTTCAGACATAAGATCACCTGCCTCTTTCATCCGGACTCTAACCGTTGGTACTGGAATCTCACCAGTTCAGCCGGCATGCGAACCAACGCACACACGGGTCGCGGACTCCTCGGCTCGGCCGCAGGCGTCTCGCCTGCACCACGGCGCCCCTTTGGCACCGCCCGATTTACCGCCAGTGGGGAATTTCACCCCGCCCTGAAACAGCAATTGCAAGTGTAGCACCAGTAGGCTTTCGCGCAAGTATGCCATGGGTAATTTATGGCGGGGACCAGTTACCGCAACAACCACGTTCCCCACCCGTCCCAAAGTAACGCGCCTTTCGCGGCAAAGCCGCGAAACAGCGACCGGGACACGTATCCCCATCAGCCACGATCTCCGCCCACGCCGACCTCAAGGCCGTAAACGCAGGGGATCCGGGGGCGTGACGGGGCTTCTCTCCGGAACATTCCGCAGGACGCAAAGAGGCTCCGCAGCGCGAAGCGCGATGCGGAGCCTCTTTGCATGTCCGAGGACGTTCCGGAGAGAAACCCCGTCCCGCCCCCGGATTCCCGGTGGGAGTTCTAGACCTTGTCGGCCTTAGTACATACCGCCGCCCTGCTGACCAGCGGTAGCAGCAGCGATAGCGTCCTCAAGCTGAGTGTTCTTGGGTACATCGGAGACGGTGGCCTCGGTGATGAGGATCAGGCTGGCGACAGAAGCAGCGTTCTGAAGGGTGACGCGGCTGACCTTGACGGGGTCGAGGACGCCCATCTCGATCATGTCGCCCCACTCGCCGTTGGCAGAGTTGAGACCCTGGCCGGCGGGCAGCTCGGCAACCTTGTCGACCACGACGGCGCCCTCAAAGCCAGCGTTCTTGGCGATGGTAGCGACCGGAGCGGTCAGAGCCTTCTTGACGATATCGACGCCGATCTTCTCCTCGGGGTCGTCGATCTCGACAGCGTCGAGCGCAGGAGCAGCGTCCATGAAGGCGACGCCGCCGCCAGCGACAATGCCCTCCTCGACAGCAGCGCGGGTAGCCTGCAGGGCATCCTCGACGCGGTGCTTGATCTCCTTGAGCTCGGACTCGGTAGCAGCGCCGACCTTGATGACGGCAACGCCACCGGAGAGCTTTGCCAGGCGCTCCTGGAGCTTCTCACGGTCGAAGTCAGAGGTGGTGTTCTCCATCTCACCCTTGATCTGAGCGATGCGGGCGTCGATGGCCTCCTTGGAGCCAGCGCCGCCGACGACGACGGTGTTGTCCTTGGAGATGGTGACGGACTTAGCAGTACCGAGCATATCGGCGGTGATGTCAGCGACCTTCACACCCAGCTCGTCCAGGGCAGCCTGGCCACCGGTGAGGACGGCGATGTCCTCGAGGATGCGCTTGCGGCGATCGCCGTAGCCCGGGGCCTTGACGGCGCAGACGTTGAGGGCGCCACGGATCTTGTTGAGGACCAGGGTAGGCAGGGCCTCGCCGTCGATGTCCTCAGCGATGATGAGCAGGCCACGGCCAGCGCGCTGGACAGCCTCGAGAACGGGCATGATGTCCTGGACGCTGGAAATCTTCTGGTCGGTGATGAGGATGTACGGATCCTTCATCACGGCCTCCATGCGGTCGTTGTCCGTGACGAAGTAAGCGGAGACATAGCCCTTGTCGAACTGCATGCCCTCGACGGTGTCGATGGTGATGTCGAACGTCTGGGAATCCTCGACGGTGATGACGCCGTCCTTGCCCACGACCTCCATGGCCTCGGCGATCTTCTCGCCGACCTCGGGGTCACCGGCGGAGATGGTACCGACGGAAGCGATCTGCTCCTTGGTCTCGACCGGCTTGGCCTGCTTCTTCATCTCGGCGACGGCGGCGTTGACGGCCTTGTCGATGCCGCGACGGATGGCCAGCGGGTTGGCGCCAGCGGCGACGTTGCGCAGACCGTCGTTGACGATGGCCTGAGCGAGCAGGGTTGCGGTGGTGGTGCCGTCACCCACGGTGTCGTTGGTCTTGGTGGCAACCTCCTTCACCAGCTGAGCGCCCATGTTCTCGATGTTGTCCTCGAGCTCGATCTCCTTGGCGACAGAAACGCCGTCGTTGGTGATGGTCGGAGCACCGAACGTGCGCTGCAGCGCAACGTAGCGGCCCTTGGGGCCCATGGTGACGGTAACGGCGTCGGCCAGAGTGTTGACGCCCTTGGCAAGCTTAGCGCGGGCATCGGTGTTGAACGTAATGTTCTTTGCCATGGTAGGTAATCCTCCAAAAGAAATGTGACTCGCGTCGCCGCTTCCGAGTCCTATGCGGCGGGCGCGTTCAAAGACGAATCAGAGATTCTGACGAGACTAGGCCTCGACGACGGCGTAGATGTCGTCGGCGCGCATCAGCAGATACTTCTCGCCGTCGACCTTGACCTCGTTGCCACCGAACTTACCGTAGATGACAACGTCACCGACCTTGACGTCCATGGGGATGCGCTCACCCTTGTCGTTGACCTTGCCGGCGCCAACGGCAACGATGGTGCCGCGCTGCGGCTTCTCCTGAGCGTTGCTGGCGATATACAGACCAGAAGCGGTCTTCTGCTCGGCCTCGTCGGGCTTGACCAGAACACGATCTGCAAGCGGCTTCAAAGACGACATGCTTGTCTCCTCCTTTTTGGGCCGCGTGGTTATGCCACGCGAATTAACCCTTTTTGTTTGCGTACGCGTTGAATGGTACCCACGAATGGCGGGTTATACAACACGGAGTCAAAAAATCTTATTTTTTGGCACTTAGATTTTCTGAATGCCGGGGGATAACTTAGCGGTGGCCCCCGTGTGGCTCCGGAGGGGCGGGGCATAAGGTTTCCTGCTCGGGCAGTCCTGCTCGCACGAAGGCCACATTAAGTGGCCTTCGGCTCGTGCGGAACTCGCGATAAACCTTATGCCCCGCCCCTCCGGAGCCACACGGGAGGCAGGTTAACTAATTCGGTCCCGGCATTCAGAAAAGTCAGTGCAGCAAAATGGCGATGCGGATAGCGACATGGGCATGGTTTTCGCTGCGCGCGGGTCCCCTGGGGAGCGCCGTGCATTTTTGGGAGTATTCAGCAAGCCAGGACGGCTGCATACACGCCGGACACACCATATTGGTTCCAAGGACGCCTTCGACCGGGGATTTGAGTCGGCAGGCAAACCCCGCCAGGACAAAAAGGCATGCTTCGCGCCGCGCCGAACCCCAAAATGACGTCAATCTCCGCAACGTTACTCAGCCGCAGCGGCACCGGCAGAGCTCGCGGTGCTGAATACTCCGTTTTTTGCACGGCACGGGCGGGGGTACATCAGGATCAGGAAGGACATCCCAGCCTATTTATGCAATCTGTAATGGGAAGTATGCAAAACACCAAGAGATAGCATTGCTGGTGTCCAAATTGAGCGCGGGGCAGCAGCACCTCCGCCCCGCACCCAAATCCAACAGAGCAGGGACGCTCATGGCGGATCCCCACCAAAACGCAAACGCGGCTCGAGCGCCATCCCAAAATAGACTGCGCGAGCCGCGTTTAACGGTACGACATGAATATTAGCGCTCGTAAATCAAGTTGCCTGCCAGGTAGGTGGCCTGAACCTTGGTAGCCTGGAGCTCTTGTGGATCGACAGTGAGCGGGTTTTGGTCCAGGACTACCAGGTCGGCATACTTGCCGGGCTCCAAGCTGCCGAGGTTTTGCTCGTCGCCTGCCGCATAGGCACTGCCCAGAGTGTAGTTGCGCAGGGCCGTTGCCGCGTCGATGCGCTCGCTGGGGAGCCAGCCGCCCTCGGGCCAGTGGCTGCGAGGGTCTTGGCGCGTGATGGCCGTGTAGAGCACGTTCATGCTGGTAACAGCTGTTATGGGGCTATCGGTGCCGAAGGCTTGGCGGATGCCGCGCTGCTTATAGGTCGCAAACGGCCACATGATGCGGCTGCGCTCCAGACCCAGGTCGCGCTCCGGTCCACCCGGGTCGAGTGTAATGTGGCAGGGCTGGCTCGAAGCAACCACGTTGAGCTTGCGCAGGCGGTCGATGTCCTCGGGCAGGAGGTTCTCCAGATGCTCGAGCGTGTTATAACCGTGCTGGGGCAAGCCGTACAGTTCGGCGGCCTCCTCAAAGATATCGAGCGCGGCATGGATGGCACCGTCGCCGATGACGTGGATGCGCACGGTGTGACCGCGCTCCGCGGCAGCGAGGACCAGTTTGCGCATACGCTCGGCAGGAACCGTCAGGCGGCCTTGATCGCCCGGGAAGCGCGGGTTGGTATAGGGCTCGGTGAGATATGCCGTGTGTTCGCTCGACACGCCGTCGAAGAACTGCTTAAAGCCTGGCGCCGAGAGCAGCGCGTTGTTCGCGTAGCAGGTCTGCAGCTCTTCCAAGCGCGACTGGTCATCCAGCAGCGTGGGGAACAGATGGGCTCGGATGCCCAACTTGCCGGCTGCCTGTAGTTTGTCGTAGACGTCGTCGCGGATAAAGTCGCAGCCCGGCATGGGCATGAGCGACATGTCGCAGATCGAAGTGATGCCCTGCTCGGCCATACGCCTCATTTGATCGACGTAAGCGCTTGCAATGCGATCCTCCCCCAGCCACTCAAGACAGCGCGGCAGCAGCTGCATAGCAGCCGCCTCGTGAGCAATGCCCGTGAGCTCGCCGTTTGCGTCCTTGTCGTAACTGCCGCCCGCTGGCGGCTCGCTGTCGCGTGTGACGCCGAGCGCCTCGAGTGCGCGGCTGTTGAGCCAAAGCGTGTGCCCGTCGCCCGAATACATAACGCAGGGACGATCGGGGAATGCCGCATCGAGCGACGCCTTGGTAGGATGCTCGGGCGGATCCCAACGGTAGTCGCGCCAGCCCTGCGTCACAACCCAAGCGTCATCGGGCAGGTCCCGGGAAAACTCGAGCGCGTGCTGCACTAGCGCAGCCTCGGACGTGCCCATATCCATGAGCATGTACGGCGAGGAACCGACCGAGGTATGGAAGAAGTGCAGATGAGCGTCATGAAAGCCGGGGCAGACAAACTGCTCGCCGTAGTCGATAACCGACGTGGCGGCAGGCGCGGCGGCAATCACGTCATCGGGCGCACCGACTGCGACGATATGGTCGCCTGCGATGGCAATCGCCAGCTCGCGGGCGGTATCGATGCCGTCTTGCGCGGTAAAGACGTTCTTGGAGCGGATAATCCGATCGATATGTTGCATGGGCATCCCCATCTCTGGCAGGAAATTCAACACCCCCGAGTGTACTCCCCCGCCCTTGCAACAAAACCCCAAGCGGCAAACGGCAACTTTACCAGCCCTAGCGGCAGGTGGCATACTGGAGAGAGCCTGTACGATTTTGCGATCAACCCAGCAAGGAGCAAATCGACCATGACGAAGACCAAGGCACAGCAGATTATGGCGGCGACCGAGGCTCGCGCGGCTGACGACGTCACCGCAGCCATCAAAGATATCGCTACCGAGTTTGAACCCTATATCATCAAGCAGCGCCGGCACTTCCATAAGCACCCGGAGCTGAGCCTCGCCGAGGAGCGCACGACCTCCGACATCGCCAACCAGCTCGATGCCATGAATATCCCCTACGAGCGTCCCCTTAAGACGGGCCTTGTGGCGACCCTTCGCGGCACCGCGCCCGACGCCTATCGCGAGGACGGCACGCCACGCCGCCGCATCCTGCTGCGCGCCGACATCGACGCCCTGCCCGTCACCGAGCAGACCGGCGAGGAGTTCGCCAGCGTCAACGAGGGCTGCATGCACGCCTGCGGCCACGACTGCCATATCGCCATGATGCTCGGCACGCTGCAAATCCTGCGCCATATGACCGACGACATCCACGGCGAAGTCCGCATCGTCTTCCAGCCCAGCGAGGAAAACGGCCAAGGCGCCAAGCTCATGATCGGCACGGGCGTGCTCGACGGCGTCGATGGCGCCTACGCCGCGCACATCTGGAGTGAGGTCGACGCCGGCACCGTGAGCTGCGAGCCCGGTCCGCGCATGGCCAATACCGACTGGTTCCGCATCGACGTCCGCGGCACCTCGTGCCATGGCGCCATGCCCCAGCGCGGCCACGACGCCGTCATGGTTGCCGCCGAGATCGTTAACGCCCTGCAGACCATCGTCTCGCGCGAAATCAGCCCCTACGAGCCGGCCGTCATCACCGTCGGCGAGCTGCACGGCGGCACCGCGCGCAACGTTATCGCCGGCACGGCCTACCTCGCCGGCACGGTGCGCACCTACGGAGATTCGACCCACGAGGAAATGCCGGAGCTTATGCGCCGCATCGTGGAGCATACCGCGGCCGCCTTGGGCGCCGAGGCAGAGCTCACCGACTACACCATCGCCAACTACAAGGTCGAAAACGACGCCGCCTCGAGCGAGCGCTGCCGTCAGGCCGTAATCAAGTGCCTGGGCCCCACCGGCCAAGGCCATTATCGCGGCACGCTTTCGGGCGAGGATTTTTCGGAGTACCTGCGTCGCGTACCGGGCGTGCTCGCCTTTGTAGGTACGCGCAACCCCAAGATTGGCGCCACGTACGCCCAACATTCCTGCTTCTACAAGATCGACGAGACCGTGCTGGCAAAGGGCTCCATGGTGGCCGCCCAGTATGCTATCGACTTTTTGGCCGAGCCCACGCAAGAGGAGCTCGACGGCCCCGCGATTACCGCGGTCGCCGAAACCAACCCCGATCTGGCCGCCAAGTTGCGCTCTGCCAAGGCGACGACCGCCGAGGCTCGCGACGCCATCCATGATGCCCGAACGGCTCGCCATGCCGCGATCAAGGGCATCCACGACGCACGCGCTGCTGCACGCCGTGAGGAGAAGCACGACGAGTAATCGATTCGCTGGCATCTCGCAGTCATAGCCACATCGCGATGTCAAAGCGGGGGCGGACGTTTCGACACGTCCGCCCCCGCTCATTCTTCAAGCGCTATTTCTACTATTTCTACCCCGTCCCCAAATGGCAGACGGCATGACTACTCGTCCTGAGGTTCCTCGTCGGAGCTTGGCTCGGACGCCGACTCAGGTGCAGGTGCCGGCTCAGGCTCAGGCTCAGGCGCAGGCTCAAGCTCAGATGCCGTCTCAGACTCGGGCGCCGGTTCAGGCTCGGGCGCCGGCTCAGGCTCGGTCGCGGGAGCGGGTGCAGGTGCCGGCTCAGGCTTGGGCTCGGACTCAGGTGCGGGCTCGGCATCCGGAGCGCTGTAACCCGAGGGAGCGGACTTCTTCTCGAAGGGCAATACAAAAGTCAGGACGTCGTCCTTGTCCTCGTCGGCCCACTCGCTTGCATAACGTGCAACCCAATAGCCAACGGCACGGTGCTTGAGCATCTTGCCAAAGACCGTAAGAAATACGGTGACGAAAGCGACCAGCACCAAGAACAGCGCGAGCGTGACGCCACCGCCGGTAACAATTGCCTCAATACCCGTAGGACGATAGTAGTAGCTATACATACCGACAGAGGCAATGGCGCCAAAGACGACCGTCAAGATCCATGTGACAACGTTGGCGACCAGGCCCGTCAAAAACTCGGGAAGGAACGAAGCACAGAACAGCTTGGTCTTGTTGTGCTTAAACGCCGCCCAGACCTTATCGAGCGAAAACGCGCTCTCGACACGCCCGGTCACCGCAAAGTGCATCACGGCGATGTCGGCGAACATCTTAAAGAAGACACCCAGAATCGCCGAGGCAATTAGCGCCAGGACAAGCAGGCCGAGCGAACCGAACAGCGCAGCCTCGAGTGCATAGGAGCCGTAATAAGAATACGAGCCCGCGGCGCCAATTACCACGCCCTCCACCAGCGAAAGCACTACACCGATAACGGGAATGGCAGCGATAACCTCGAGCACGACCGAAATAACGCTCGAAAAGACTCCGAGACCAAACGACGTGGAACGCATGAGTGGACGGTCCATGCCGTCATCGACCTTGAGCGAAAGATCACGGCCCCACTCGATACCAAAGCCGGAACCACACACACTCGCAATGCAAGCTGCCAAAAAGCCGATGGCAGCCGCAATGCCGCCAATAACGGGAATAAACAACACGAGCACCGACACAACGCAAATCAGCGCCGGCAAAAACGCGATTTGGCATACACGCTGAAGCACGCCCGGAGTCTTGGTCATATCTTGGAACGCCTGAGCCACACAGCCCTTTGGCGCATTCGCCACGGGCGGTTGCGGAACAAACTGCTGGGGCTGAGGCTGTCCCTGGGGAGCGGGGCCAGAGGCACCGGCATTAGGAGCACCACACACGCCGCAGAACTTGTCGTTATCGCCCATGGGGGCGCCACACTGCGAGCAGAACATAGAATCATCCCTTCGTATCTTGAACGAATCACTTGGATCGCAAACGATGTCTTTAGCATCATTATTGCCCAATGTGGGGTCAAATACTCAAAGATGACCGATTTGCAAGGTACGCGGCGCCAGCAGGCGGTTCGTTGAATATGTCTGTGCTAGTTCGTTCCGCGGAAGCCCTTGCCGACGATCTCGGAGCTGTCGACGATCGTGATAAAGGCACCCGGATCGACTTCGCGCGCATAGCGGCGTAGTTGCACGGCTTCGCGACGGCTCAGCACGCTCATGATCACCGTCACGCACTTGCCCGAAAAAGCACCGTAGCCGCGGCTGATGGTCGCCGTACGGTTGAGATGCTTGACGATAAACTCCTCGACTTTGCGCGGCTCGGAACAAATGACCGTACAGACCTTACGAAGGTGAATGCTCTCGATGGCTTTGTCGACCACGAGCGTCTTGGCAAACAGGCCGAGCACGCAATACAGGCCAACGCGCGGACCGTACAAAAAGGCCGCGATGGTCACGATGCCGATATCGACCAGCAACAGGGCGCGTCCGATCTCGAGCGTCGTGCGGCGCTTAAGGATCATGGCGAGAATGTCGGTACCGCCCGTGGAGGCGCCAATGTCAAAGACGATGGCGCTGCCGAGTGCCGGCAAAATGACAGCAAAACATAAGTCGAGCCACATATCGCCCGTCATCGAAACATCAGTCGGGATGAACAGCTCAAACAGCGAAACGTAGGCAGAAAGAGCAAAGGAGGCGAAGACGCTCCAAAGAATCGCCTTGCGCTCCAAAAAGATAAAGCCCAAGACGACGAGAACCGCGTTGATAATCCACATAAAAACGCCGACGGGCAGGGTCGGGAACAGCGTGGACAGAATGACCGACACGCCCGAGGTGCCGCCAAAAGCAAAGTGATTAGGGGTTTTAAACGCAACGATGGCGAAGGCCGTAAGAATCAGGCCCAGATTGAGCTCGGCAAAAAAGCGCGGGAAGCCCGGCTCCTGGCTGCGCTTTTGACCGACACGCTCGCCGCGCTCGATATCGGTGCGATCAACCACGCGCTCCATCGGCACCACGGGAGGACGATGCACCTCCTCGGCAGCACGCGATGCCGCCTCTGCCGCGGCGGCCTCAATCGCCCATGCCTTGCTTTCTGTTTCGTGCTCGTCGGCCATTACGGCAACCCCTCGTTAACAATTTGGAAACAATGCGCCCATTAGGGTAACGCGGAACGCGACGATTGCAACCCCTAGTTAGACGAGCGGTATGCCCACATCGGGGGGCATACAAATAACGGCCGGCCACGCTTTTGCTTGCGCGGTCGGCCGTTTAACGTTTTCGCAGATAAAGCCTGCCAAAACAAACCTGTCCCTTTTTGGAAGGTTACTCGTGCTGGCTGGTGCGGTGCTCGTACTCCTCGGGGGTGATGACGTCCTCGATGCGCAGGTTGACGCCCGCCACCTCAAGGCCGGTCATCGCGGCAAGGCGCTCGGTGACACGTGCCTTGACATCGTCGAAGATCGCGGGCGCATAGGCGCCGTACTCGATAATGACGGAGATGTTGACGACCACGCGATTGTCATCGGTGACCTCAACCGTCACGCCCTTGGTCAGATTCTCGGCACCAAACTGCTCCTGCACAAAGTGCATAAGGTTACCCTTCATGCCCAGGACGTGCGGCACCTCGCGGGTGGCCATGGCGACGATCTTCTCGATCACACCGTTGGAATAGGTCAGCGAGTCCTCGGACTCGTCCGCCTCTTCGTCGTCCTCATCCTCATCGGACTCGACCTCGACAAGAGCCTCGTCCTCGAGCGTCACATCCTCGGCTTCGGCGACGACCGCCTCGTTCTCCTCGAGCTCGGTATCGGCTACATCGACCTTCGTATTAAAAGCCATGGTTCCTCCTTATGCCTGCCGCAGATGCGACAGTCGAATACATATTAGCGGCCGCTAAACAGACGGCCGAAGAAGTTGACGATCCCGTTCTCGCCGTCGCGAATTTGGCCGATCACAGCGCCGATCAACACGAAGAATGCAATGACGAGCGTGTCCCACAGGCCGAGCGTGAGCACCAACACGGCGAGGACAAAGCCAGCGACGGCGCCGAGCGTGGTGTTGGGATGACGCACAGCATAGCTCCAGATGGCAGCGCCCGTACCCTTGATGAGACCCATAGCCTCGTCAAAATCCGCGGCTGCCGCGTCTTGCAACTCGGTTGCCTCTGCTTTGGAATCAACAGGTTCGCTCGCCGGTGTGGCGCTCTGGTCAATCGTCAGGCGCGGCGTACGAGCGGTCTTATCTTGATTGGTATCACTCACCGGAAACCTCCACGGTCTGGACGGTAGTCTTGGACGGCAAAAAACGAACGCGTGCGGTCGTGCCCGGCGTGCCAAGCATGGTGTCGCAAGCTTCCTCGATGCGCTGTTGCATCGCGGTAGCCAAAGATGCCACGTCCTTATCGTCAAGCGCGATAGCCTCGACCTTAAATCGGACGTGCGAATCGTCGGAACCTTGGACGCGGGCCTCGACATGCTCGACCATCACGCGGTCGTCGCGCTCTGCCGCAGTGCGAGCGCACGAAGAAAGCGCCGCAAGGGTAACCTCGATATTGCGCTCTCCCGCCGGATGCACACAGGACGGCTCGCGACGAGCAAACATCAGGCGGAAGAAGCTTACCAGCACGCCGATCGCCACAACTCCGCCGCATGCCGTCACGACAATGCGCGGCATGGGGTCGCGCATCAGCAGCATAAAGCGATACGTATACGGCCCCCAAAACTGGCAGACAAGCGTACCCAGCGCCACGATGGTGGCGGCAAGATACACGATCGCTAGGGCTCGTTTGAGTACGCGCACGTGGCGCTCCCTTCAAATCTCGGCTCTCGAAATGCAAAACGGTTCGCATCATTATAAAAGAGCCGGGTCCGGTGCTCTACGCACGCGGATCCGGCTCATCTATTCCACGAGGCTTGCATGCTCGCTTCATTATGCCCAGATATGCACGGCTTAACCCGTGCGGGCGCTACTCCTCCTCGAGGGCAGCGATGACCTCGTCGGTCATGTCCATGGTGCTGTAAACATCCTGGACGTCGTCGAGCTCCTCAAGACGGTCGATGAGGCGCTGGACCTTCTTGGCGTCGGCGCCAGAAACTTCGGTCGGGGTGGTCGGGACCATGGTGGTCTCGGAGCCCTTGACCTGGACGCCCTGCTCCTCGAGCGCCTTGGAGACAGCCATAACGTCGTTGGCAGCGGTCCAGACGATCCACTCCTCGCCGGCGTCCTCGTAGTCCTCGCCACCGGCCTCGGCGATGGCCATCATGAACTCATCCTCGTCACCGGCAGGACCGTTGGCGATCATGGTCTCCTTCTTGGCGTTCTCGTCCAGGATCTCCTTGGCGACGACGATCTGCCCCTTGCGCTCAAACTGGAAGGCGACGGAGCCGGAGGTGCCCAGGTTGCCACCAGCGTGGGAGAAGGCGGAACGGACATCGGCGGCGGTACGGTTGCGGTTGTCGGTCAGGCAGTCGACGTAGACGGCGACACCGGCGGGACCGTAGCCCTCGTACACGATGTTCTCGTAGACGGCGGCATCGGCACCCGAACCGAAGGCCTTGTCGATAGCGGACTTGATCTTGTCCTTAGGCATGGACTGAGCCTTAGCCTTGGCAACAGCAGCGGCGAGGCTGGCGTTGTTCTCGGGCAGCGGGTCACCGCCGAGACGGGCAGCAACGGTGATGTTGCGGCTGAGCTTGGAGAAGAGGGCGGAACGCTTGGCGTCCTGCGCGCCCTTACGATGCTTGGTTGTGGCCCACTTAGAGTGTCCGGACATACGTGTCTCCTATCGGTTTCGACCTAAAGCCCAGCGCAGATGCTCGGGCAATATAAACAAACGTCGTTATGATATACCTACGGGCCTGCGAGATAAACCCCAAAATGAAGGCGTCGTGATGACGCAACCCTTCTACGCAAAGCAACCTGTCCCCTTTGCACCAGTTTGGCTAGTTCCACAGAAGCTCGCTGCGGGCTATGGTGGCGCCGATCGCAAAGGGCATGCAGGCGATAACCGGGTACAGGTAGCGCATGTAGGTGGAGCCGTTGCAAGGACCGATCAGGCACACGGCGAGCACGCCCAAAAGCGGCACCCAAATGGCAAGCGCCCTCCACGAATGACGACGCAACAGGTAGACCACCACGCCAATCATGATCCACACGTAGGTTGCAGAGCTCATGGTAAGCGAGATAAACGGGATGCGTTGAACCGCCACGCGATACAGGTTGATCAGATGGTCACACCACCGCACGACCTTGCTATCGAGAGGATGGAAATCGAAGTACTTGAGATTGTCGGGGCGAGCCATGATCTCGGCACTGCGCGCCGTGCTGTAGACCCATACGTCACGGGCGCTCGGATAAAAGTAGCCATAGTAGTTATTGATAAGCGCCGAGATATAGCACTCGGGGTCCTTTTTGAACATCTGGGCCCAAACCTCAAAATAGGCGGCGATGTCCTCCTGCGAGGCATATTCGTTAAAGCAGTTCTTGACGGCATCGGACTTGTCGGGGTTGTACCGGCGGCCCAGGTTTTCGTACTTGAGTACACGATCGATCACGGCACGCTCCTCTTCGGTCACCAAACCGTCGCAGGGAGCTTCCACGATGGTGCCGTCCTCTTTAACCGTAGGATTGACGCCTGAATTAAGGCCGTCGTGCTTTTGGACGAAGCGCGCCGTCTGCTGGAACGGAATCGAGAGTACCTCGCGCTTGGAGCTAGGCGTAATGTCGTGCGCCGGCATAAAGACCTTGGTGAAGTACATGTTGGAAACAAGACAGAGCGCAAGCACCGCCAGGATGCCAACCCAGCGCAAGCGCGGCACGCGAATCGAGGGTGCAGTACCCGTCTGCTTGGCCGCACGGAGATCCGCATGCACGTCCCAAGCGCAAAACGCCGCCGCGATCACGCATGCCGCCAGCACAAACACCAGCCCGCCGTTACGCAAAAACGTCGACCCCATGGCGCCCAGGGCAAGCAACAGCCAGTCGTGACGCGCAAAAAGCGCGGGCTCGGGCTCACCCACACGCTCGACATTCGCATCGCGACGAGGCAGGCCACAGGCCACAAGCTTGACGGTCTGCACCAGCAAAACCAAAAACGCATCGGCAAACAGCACATCTTTGGTAAGCAGGGCCGCGTAGTTGGAGAACATGGGCATAAACACAAAGAACAGCAAGATCACGCCGCGGACCGGCAGGCTCACGCCCAGCTTGCGCAACGACGAGATGGAATAGGCCATGCAGGCGGCCGTAATGACGAACTGAGCGCAGGTGTAGATGACAAGACCTGCGTTGGCGCTGTTGAACAGTGAAAGCCCCAGTTGGACGCACGAACCGATGATAGCCGTGTGCACGACCGGATGATGCCCGTTGAGCAACACGTTGGGATTGAGCAGACGCAGGTAGTCACTCGTACCGTTGGGGTAGTTGAACCACTGGCGAATCTGCGCACCCGTATCCCCCATAAAAAGGCCGGGCAGCGAAGCGATGAGCGTGGGCGCCCAGGCGACCATAAGCACCAGGAAGGGCCCGGCAAAGGGATGGACCGAGAGCACGGCGTGAGCCACACGCCATACGCGGCCAAAGTGCGCTTCGGAAAACGGAATGCGCCGAGAGCTCAGCCAATCTAGACACTCAAAGGCAAGGTAGAAGGCAACGACCGCCAAGAGCATCCAGCCCGCACCGCCTATCCAGGCGCAGATGATGCGCGCCTTGTCGCCGAGCACGATCTCGGCCGAATCGGTGAGGTCGTAGCTGCGGCCAAACACCATGCAGACGGCAAAGAACAGCGACGGAAGGATCACCGAGGGACGCCAGGCGTCGCCGCGGCCAAAGAATACGTAGCGAAACGGCAAGGTGAGCAGGCAGGCAAGTGCAAGCAGCATGACCGCGTCGGTATGGCCGGCAAACGAGAGGAGCACCTCGTAGCACACGTACAGCATGCCCGAGGCTTTGGGGTCAATCGCCAAGACTGCGTTGCTCGACACCGGGGCGGGATCGATGGAAAACGCCGTGGTCGCCAACAGCGCGAGCAAAAATGCGATGAGTGTCTGCTTGGCGGGGTAGCGCTTAAACCAGACGATGCGGGCAGCGTCGCGCGCAGCCGTTGTGGAGAGGTCGGAATCCTTCACAGTCCGAAAGCCTTTCTAGAAACCTATCAAACTCGGCAAGACCACCACAAAGGTGCCTGTCCCCTTTGTGGTGGTCTTGGTTGGGCGTCCAGGTAGACGCGCTGGGGCTGATTGCGGTGTCGGGCGAAGATGATGAGCGCCAGACCGGCGATCACGAGCGGCAAACTCAGCAGCTGACCCATCGTGATGACGCCACTCAGCAGATAGCCCAGCTGCGCATCGGGCACGCGCACAAACTCAACGAGAAAGCGGACGATGCCGTACCCCATCACGAACACGCCCATAAACGTACCCTGGGGCAGCAGCGGCTTTTTGCGGCTGAGCACCTGCAAAATACAGAAGAGCACGACGCCCTCAAGAAACGCCTCGTAGAGCTGGGAGGGATGGCGCGGCATATCGCCCGCGGTGCCGCCAAAGACCACACCCCAAGGCAGATCGGTCGGTTTACCCCACAGCTCACCGTTCACGAAATTGGCGCAACGGCCCAGGCACAGCGCCAGTGGAGCACCGATCACAGCAAGGTCGGCGATGGTCCAGGCGTCGAGCTTATACATGCGGCACACGATGATGCCGCCCAAGATGCCGCCCACCAGGCCGCCGTGGAAGCTCATGCCGCCCTCGTTGGTGGCAAAGATTTCGAGCGGGTGGGTCCAATAGTAGCCATCGCCGTAAAAGACGACGTAAAACAGGCGCGCGCCGATGATGAGGCCAAAGACCGCGCCGACCACGACGCTCGTCAGGTCATCGATCGTGATGTCGAAGCCCCAACGACGCTGCGTGCGGTACATAACAACCGCCGTGAGCAGGGCGCCGACCACATAGGCCAGACCGTACCAGTAGATCGTGATGGGGCCCGCCGAGATCGCAACGGGGTCAAGCATATGGTAGAGGTCGTTGAGCATATCGATCCCCTGCTCCCTACATACAAATGCGGCCGCGGGCCTTGTGCTCGCAGCCGCATATCTGGGCGTAACGTCTATGCGGAGCGTACCGTCCGCAGCTTTCGCATCTTAGAACGGCGCGTACTCGTCGTACAGGTCATCGGTCTCGCCGGAGGCATTGACCTGCTCGACACGCGTAACGCCGGGCACGTGCTCCTTGAGGATACGCTCGATGCCCATGGAAAGCGTCAGGGCGCTCATGGGACAACCGGCACAGGCGCCCTGCAGCTCCAGTTTGACGACGCCCTCGTCGTCAACGCCCACATACTCCATATCGCCGCCGTCGGCCTGCAGGTTGGGGCGAATCTCTTCAAGAACCTTCTTAAGCAGCTCTTCGTTAACAGCCACAGGGGCTCCTTTCTCACAATAACGCGGGCACGCCCGCGGACAGGGGCTATGTTACTACAGCCATGTACCCGCTCACGAGCCATCCATGCGTGCGGACACGACTTTCACGAGCAGTCAATTTGGGACGGGGCTCTTTGAGCTGCGTTCGTCGTCAGATAGCGACAACGCATATTACTGTCGAGCCTGTCCCCCGGTACCAATCTGGACATCGACGATGACCTGGCGGTAGCTGATGCCACAGGAGTCGAGAATGCGGCGGCTGATACGGCCGTCATCGGTGTCGGCGTACTTGTTGTCCAGGTAGACGACCTCGCCCACGCCCACCTGAGCCAAAATCTTGGCGCAGTCGTGGCACGGGAACAGCGTGACGTAGACCGTGGAACCCTCGAGGTCCTTGAGCGAACCACGGTAGTTGAGCACGGCGTTTGCCTCGGCATGGACCACGTAGTTGTGCTTGTCCTGCAGCGGGTCGTCGCTCGTACCCCACGGGAAAAAGTCGTCGTTGAGCGCCGAGGGTGTACCGTTGTAGCCCACCGAAAGGATGCGGTGGTTGGTGTTGGCGATGCACGCACCCACCTGCGTGTTGGGGTCCTTGCTGCGGCGCTGCGCGGCGATGGCCACGCTCATAAAGAACTCGTCCCAGCTAATGACGTCCAGGCGCTTGCCTGACGAAGTTTGATGAAGATCGTCCGACATGGCAGACACCTCCGTAATCGCAATAGTTTGACCCATTGTAGCAGGTGAAAGGTGGAGGCGTTTTTGTCCCACCGCCTCATCACTACGCGCGACGGGGCTTTTGATTGATGTGGTAGAGCTCGGCCAAGCCGCGAAGCGTCAGCGCGTCGTCGACCGTCAGGCTATGACCGACAAGGGCCGCAAGCGCCTCGGCATCGTCGCCGGTAATGACGATGGGCACGCTGCCCTCCCCCGCGGCCTTGGTCGCGCGCATCTCGGCGAGCACCATGTCGAGCATGCCATCGATGCGGGCCACCTCGCCCAAAACCACGCCCGAGCGCATGGCCTCGCGCGTGTTGCGGCCGATGACATGCGTCGGCGCCGAGGGCTCAACCTGAGGCAGGCGCGCCGCAGCGGCAGAGAGCGAACGGGCACCGAGCGCCAGCCCCGGCGCGATAACGCCGCCGACAAAGGTGCCGTGCGCGTCGATGACCTCGATATTGGTCGTGGTGCCCAGGTCAATCACAATGCACGGCGAGCCGTAGACAGCGCGGGCAGCCACGGCGTCGGCGATGCGGTCGGGACCGATCTCGGCCGGATCGTCGTAGCGTACGGGCATGCCGGTCTTGAGGCCCGGCCCCACGGTGAGCACGCGTCCTGTGCAGGTGCGGGAAAGCGCCGCCTTCCACGGGCGCTCGAGCGCCGGCACCACGCAGCTCAGCACTGCGGCCGCGGGAACGAGTGCACCCGGCATGCCCGCATCGGCTGCCAGTGCGCCCATGACCTGCGCGAGCCTCATGCGCGCTTCGTCGGCCGTAATGCTCGACGGCGTCGTGATCTCGCACGTCGCAAGCGGGCATTCCTGCGCCGCGGCCGAATCCTCGGCAAACAGGCCAAAGCGAATGAACGTGTTGCCCACGTCGACCGTCAATATATATGCGCACCCATTAAGCATCGTCGGCGCTCCTTTCGTCTGCCCAGCAGTATATCGCCTACCTAAACCAGTCATCCCAAAATGACTAGCTTGCGGCTATACTGGTGCGCGGTCGCGCGCGAGCTCACGCGGCGGCCCTTGGTAACCCGACTTCCCGCGCCGTATCCGTAGCGGCGCTCCCGGGGGAAGCGGATATACGCAAAGGAGTTCTATATGAGCAATCCCTCGAACCGCGCCTCGATGCGCGGGCAACTCACGCTGCGCGGCGTCGTCATCGGCGTCCTTGGCTGCGTGATTATCACGGCAAGCTCGGCTTACACCGCCCTCAAGATGGGCGCACTCCCCTGGCCGATCGTCTTCGCTGCCGTCATCTCGCTGTTCTTCCTTAAGCTCATGGGCAACGCCAGTCTCAACGAGGCAAACGTCACCCACACCATCATGTCCGCAGGCGCCATGGTCGCCGGCGGCCTGGCGTTTACCATCCCGGGCGCCTGGATGCTGGGCTATGCCGACCAGATCAGCTGGCTCGACATGTTTATCGTGGCACTCGCCGGCACCATCCTGGGCCTGCTGGCCACGGCACTCATCCACCGTCACTTTATCGTGGACGCCGCGCTTGAGTTCCCCACCGGCAACGCCGCAGCTCAGACCCTGCGCGCAACCGAGGCCGGCGGCAAGACCGGCAAGCAGCTCTTTGGTTCCATGGCCATCGCCGGCATCTATAGCGTGCTGCGCGACGCCCTGGGCGTGGTGCCCAGCATGCTATGCACACTCAACATCCCCGGCGTGACCTTTGGCATCTACAACTCGCCCATGCTGCTCTCCGTCGGCTTCCTCGTGGGCTTCGCCCCCGTCGCGTTCTGGTTTGCCGGCGCGCTGCTGGGCAACTTTGGCATCATCGTGGGTGGCACCGCTGCCGGTCTGTTCGACGTTGTGACTGCGCAGGGCATCGTCAAGTCCCTGGGTATGGGCCTTATGATGGGCTTTGGCGTCGCCGTCGTCCTCAAGGACATCCTGCCGCAGGTCGCCGGTATCGTCCGCGGTCTTGCCGCCGACAGCTCCACCGACACCGACGAGCAGTCGCTTATCTCGGGCTCCCTTAAGCTCGACGCCGGCATCATCGGCCTGGGCGCTGCCGCCATCGCCGTGATCATCGCCATCGTGCTTAACCTTGGCCCCGTTCCGGCCGTCATCGTGACGCTGTTCACCTTTGTCACCACCATCATGAGCGCACAGAGCTGCGGCCAGACGGGCATCGACCCCATGGAGATCTTTGGCCTCATCGTTATGCTCATCGTGGCTGCCTTCGCACAGATCGCTCAGGTCAAGCTGTTCTTTATCGCCGGCATCGTAGCCGTGGCGTGCGGCCTTGCGGGCGACGTCATGAACGACTTTAAGGCCGGCGCCGTGCTGGGCACCAACCCGCGCGCACAGTGGGTCGGTCAGGCCATCGGCGGCATCGTGGGCGCCCTGGTCGCCGCCGCCGTCATGGTCGCGCTCGTCACCGCCTATGGTCCGGACGCCTTTGGTCCCGACAAGAGCTTCGTTGCCGCGCAGGCAAGTGTGGTCGCCACCATGGTCTCGGGCATCCCGAGCGTGCCGTGGTTCGCTGGCGGCTTTATCGCCGGCATCGTCATGTACTGGCTCGGCATTCCGGCCATGATGATCGGTCTAGGCGTGTACCTGCCGTTCTACATGTCGCTTACCGCCTTCCTGGGCTCCTGCGTTAAGCTCGCCTACGACAAGTGGGCCGCTCACCGCGACGCCGAGGCCGGTCTTTCGGACGAGGAGAAGGCCGCCAAGGATGCCGCCTTCCAGGAGCAGGGCCTGGTTGTCGCCAGCGGCCTGCTCGGTGGCGAGTCTATCGTCGGCGTTATCCTGGCGTTTGTCTCCGTCGGTTTGAGCCTGCTGGGCTAAACCAAACAACAACGCACCCGTGCAGAGCGCGGGGTCGGAGACCATCCGGCCCCGCGCTTTTTTGTATCTGCCGAAACCCTCGGCAGTACTCGCATGTGGCATGTCTTCCTTTGCCCGCTCGCCTAAGTTCCATGTCAAGATGACCGTCCCGCCCGTCACGGTGTAGAGTACATGCTGCGAACGCACCCGCGTTCCTGCGGCAATACGAGGTGGACATGGAACTCGATAAACAACAGCTCAAGCGACTGCGCGAGCGCCATCATCGGCGCCATGGCATCCGCCCCGCCCACAGCGAGGCCATGAAGAACGCAAGCCGCTTTCTAAAGCAGGCATTCAACATTCGCGAGGGACGCGCGCCCTATCACGTGATTCGCAAGCGCTTTGTAAACGGGGCGCGCCTGACCGGCTCTCACCTGTGCATCCTCATCATCGCTATGCTCATCGCGAGCGTCGGCCTCGATATCGACTCGGATATCGCCATTGTAGGCGCCATGCTCATCTGCCCGCTCATGGGCTCGGTCCTTGCCATGGCATACGGCATCGCCACACTCGACCGCGAGATTACCGTCGAGGCCGTCGCGGGCTTGGCTCTACAGATGGCCTTTTGCCTGGTCACATCCACGTTGTACTTTAAGCTCTCGCCCCTTGGCACCACCACGGCCGCCATCATCGACAACTCGACACCAACTGTGTGGGACCTTGCCGTCGCGCTCGCGGGCGGCTTTGCGGGTGGCCTGGGCAACTCGCGCGACCAGGAACCCGCCACGCTCATCGCCGGCGTGGCCGTGGCGACCGCGCTCATGCCGCCCCTGTGCGCGGCGGGCTATGGCATCGCCATCGCAAGCGGGTCACTGTTTCTCTCGGCGCTCTACGAGTTTGGCATCAACGTGGTCTTTATCGCACTAGCTGCCGAAGCCGTGCTACTTCTTTTGCGCGTGCCGCTCAAGCGCGACCTGAACGGCGACGGTATTGTGACTGCCGAGGAAAATGCCGAGGTCGACGAGTTGTCACGCAAGGTGCGCCGCCGCATCATTGTGGGCACGGTAGTCTTTGCCATCCCCTGCATCGTTATGACGGCGGGGTCTATTGGCTCGGCGCGAGCCGGCGTGCAGGACGGCTACGGCGTCACCGAAACCACGCGCGAGCTTGCCGCGGTACTGCCGGGCTTTAAGGATTACACCGTCGCCGTCGAGACCTCGGCCACCGAAGGCGACGAGAGGGGCATCGTCGAGCGCGAGATTGTCGCCCATGTGACGACAAGCGAGGCGCTCGGGGCGCACGACCGCCACGTCGCTCGCAAGCTCATCGACCTCAATGTGCCCGAACTCGATCGCGTGGAATTTGACGTGAAGTGATGCCGGCGCGGGATGAGCGCTCACACAGACGCAAGTTACGACGAGGCGCAGACGCGATACGGACACGGGCAAATAGTGGGGTGCAGTTCGCGCCCGCGCCCCGCTCGCTGTTTTATTGCCGTGAATCAGACGTCCGCATCGACATCGCCAGACTCCACCGTAAACGCCGGATCGGTGCTCACAAGATAAAATCGGGTCGCCTTAGTATTTCTAATTAGGTAAATCTGCCCCTGATTGCGTCGGCGCGATATATACGCAACGTGAACCGTGCCGAATTCTTCGCCGTTTTCCTTCTTTAATATCAGGATGTTAGGGTCATCCGTACGCTTAAACTGCCCGTCAACGCAGCTGCCGTCTTTGTCGACCAGTTGCCACCGATGGTTATCCTCTTCAAGAAAGGCCAGGATTTCCCGACTCGTTTTGTCATCCCGATAGCAACCGTCAACGGCAAACCCTTCGGAAGCGCATTTCTGCATATAGGACGTTTCTCGGCTTATAGCAAACAGCCCTGTAGCGCCCAGGAGCACAGCCAAGCAGACCACTGCAAGGGTTATCGAGATAGCGCGGCGGCTCATGTTAGCCAGACCAATACTTGTTGAACGGAGTGCAAAACATACTTGGTACCTCCGATATCAAAGCAAACGTCACCCGCGGCCCGCCAGCAACTATGTGTTTCTAACATTAAACCATTTGGCTACGACTCGTTGGAGATAGGTTCCATAAACGGACAGTGATATACGGCGAAAGGCCACACTTATCCATTAACCCAGAGTTATGGAGGCCGTTTTTCATATTGCGAGACCGCGGTTTTCGGAAGTGCGGTGAAAAACTGAGCCCCGCCGACCAGACCGACTTTTTTAGCAACAAAACCGACGCTCCTATAAGTTGTCAAGAGGCAGTTTGCGGGAGCGCTCCCTTCAATTCGCACAGGAGCTCGTAATACCTCCTCTCCAGTTTCGTCGACCGCCGTTTC